>JAEZXX010000117.1 GCA_023419535.1 Pseudomonadota bacterium
CGCTGCATCGGCTCAACCACTTACAAGGAGTTCCGCCAGTTCTTCGAGAAGGACCGGGCGCTCGTCCGGCGCTTCCAGAAGATCGACGTGAACGAGCCTACGGTGGACGACGCCATCGCGATCATGAAGGGCCTGAAGCCCTATTTCGAGGACTTCCATTCGGTGAAGTACACGAACGACGCCATCCGCTCGGCGGTGGAGCTGTCGGCGCGCTACATCAACGACCGCAAGCTGCCGGACAAGGCGATCGACGTGATCGACGAGACCGGCGCCTCGCAGATGCTCCTGCCGGAAGCCCGCCGGAAGAAGCAGATCGGCATCAAGGAGATCGAGGCGACGGTCGCGACCATGGCGCGCATTCCGCCGAAATCCGTCTCAAAGGACGACGAGGAGGTCCTGTCGAACCTCTCCGCGCAGCTCAAGCGCGTCGTCTACGGCCAGGACGACGCCATCGAGGCCCTGTCCTCGGCGATCAAGCTCGCCCGCGCCGGTCTGCGCGAGCCGGAGAAGCCGATCGGCTCCTATCTGTTCTCGGGCCCGACCGGCGTCGGCAAGACCGAGGTCGCCAAGCAGCTCGCCTCCTCGCTCGGGGTCGAACTCCTGCGCTTCGACATGTCGGAGTACATGGAGCGGCACACGGTCTCGCGCCTCATCGGCGCGCCTCCGGGCTATGTCGGCTTCGACCAGGGCGGCCTCCTGACCGACGGCGTCGACCAGCATCCGCACTGCGTGCTCTTGCTCGACGAGATCGAGAAGGCCCATCCGGACCTGTTCAACATCCTCCTGCAGGTCATGGACCACGGGAAGCTCACGGACCACAACGGCAAGAAGATCGACTTCCGGAACGTCATCCTCATCATGACGACGAACGCCGGTGCGTCGGAGGCCTCGAAGGCGGCGATCGGCTTCGGCTCCTCGCGCCGCACGGGCGACGACGTGGAGGCGATCAACCGGCTGTTCACGCCGGAGTTCCGCAACCGGCTCGACGCGATCATTCCCTTCGCGCCGCTGCCGACGCCCGTCATCCACGAGGTGGTGCAGAAGTTCGTCATGCAGCTGGAGGCCCAGCTGTCCGAGCGCGGCGTCGTCTTCGACCTCGCGCCCGAGGCGATCGCCTGGCTCGCCGAGAAGGGCTACGACGAGCAGATGGGCGCGCGTCCCCTCGGCCGCGTCATCCAGGAGCACATCAAGAAGCCGCTGGCCGACGAGGTGCTGTTCGGCAAGCTCAAGCGCGGCGGGATCGTCAAGGTGACGGTCGCGGGCGAGGGCGCGGGCCGCAAGCTGCAGCTCGAATCCATCGCCGACGAGCCGCCGGCCCGCCCGAAGCGCTCGGCGGACGCGGCCTCGCGCAAGCGGGGCAAGGCGGCGGCCGAGGCCGAGCCGGAGGAGCCGATCCTCGACGACGAGGCGGACGGGGAGGGCACGCTCGCCCTCGCAAAGCCGGAGGCGAAGACGACCCCGAAGGCCGGACGCTCCGGCACCGTGCCGAAAGTGCCTCGTAAGTCGTCCTGATCGTCTGTAGGGAAGGGCCGAACCGGCGGCCGTTCTGAGAAGGGGTCGCCGAAAGGCGGCCCCTTTCGTGTCGCCTCGCAGCGAACGGAGGAGACCGCCCGAGCATGGACGCCCGATCCCCGGCGCCGCCCCTGACGCGCGGCCAATGGTTCCTGCGGGGCATGCGCGGCCTCGTCAGCGCCCCGGCCCTGATCCTCACGCTCTCCATGGTGGGGTTCGCGGCGCTCGCCCGCGACGCGGGCCTCGACTGGCTGCAGGCGTCCATGATGACGGTCACCGTCTGGGCCATGCCGGCCCAGCTCATCATCCTCGGCGCGGTGACGGCGGGGGCGAGCCTGCCGGCGACGGCGCTCGCCGTCGCGCTCTCCTCCGTCCGGCTGATGCCCATGGTCGTGGCGCTGATGCCGGAGCTGCGCGCGACGGGCACGCGCACGCGCACGCTTCTGTTCCTTTCGCACTTCGTGGCGGTGACGAACTGGGTCTTCGCTATGGAGCGTGTCGGCGACGTGCCGCGCGAGATGCGCACGACCTTCCTCGCCGGCTTCGCGGTGACGCTGACGGCGGTGAACACGGTCCTCGTCGCACTTCTCTTCAACGCCATGGGCCAGCTGCCGGCGATCGCGACGGGCGCCTTGGCCTTTCTGACGCCGGTCTACTTCCTGACCTCGCTCTTCGGCACGTCGCGAGCGACGGCCAGCCGCGTCGGGCTCCTGACGGGGATCGTCCTCATCCCGCCGGCCAATTGGCTGTTTCCCGCCTTCGACATCCTGATCGCGGGGATCGTCGGCGGCGTCGCCGCCTTCCTGATCGGCCGGACGGTGGACGCGCGCAGGGAGCGGAGAAATGTCTGACCTGACCTTCTTCGGGATCGATGCGCCCTGGTGGCCCTATCTCTTCATCCTCCTCGCCGGGTGGCTCCCGACGGACGTCTGGCGCTATCTCGGCGTGCTGTCGGCCAACTCCATCTCGGAGGAATCGACCGCCCTGCAGCTCGTGCGCGCCATCGCGACGGCGCTGGTCGCCGCCGTGATCGCGCGTCTCGTGCTCTATCCGACCGGCTCCCTCGCCGAAGTGCCCTCGTGGGCGCGGGTCGGCGGGCTCGCCGTCGGCTTCGCGGTCTACTACGTCGGCCGCCGCTCGATCGTACTCGGCATCGTCGCCTCGCAGATCGTGCTCATCGCGGGCGCCTGGCAGGCGGGACTCTTATAGGGCGGCGCGGATCGCCGCGGCGTGCTCGGCGAGCACGGCCCGCTCGGCCATGCGGGTCGCATGCCTCTCCAGCGGCACGCCCGAATAGTGCGGCACGACGTGGATGTGCAGGTGGAACACCGTCTGCCCGGCCGGCTCCTCGTTGAACTGCTCGATCTGGACCCCGTCCGCCGAGAACGCCTTCGTCACGGCACGGGCGAGGCGCTTCACCTGCGGCATGAGCTTGGCCAGCGTCTCGTCCTCGGCGTCCAGCAGATTGCGCGACGGCGCCTTCGGGATGACGAGGCTGTGGCCCTTGGACTTCGGCATCACGTCCATGATCGCGATGGCGTCCTCGGTCTCGAAGAGGATCTCGCTCGGGATCTCCCGGCGCAGAATCTTGGCGAAGATGTTCTGGTCGTCGTAGCGCGTCGTCATCTGGTCCTCCGTGTCGATCGGAGGCTGCATATCACTCCGGCGCGCCGCCGTCCTTCCGGAACGGCGTGTGCTCGGCGAGCACCTCGCGCACGTGCTCCACGTCCGCCCGCTCGCGCTCCAGATGGTCGGCGACCGCCCGGCGAAGACCCGGATGGGCGATGTAGTGCGCCGAATGCGTCGTCACCGGCTCGTAGCCGCGTGCCAGCTTGTGCTCCCCTTGGGCACCCGCCTCTACCACCGACAGTCCGTGCTCGATCGCGTAGTCGACGGCCTGGTGGTAGCAGAGCTCGAAATGCAGGAACGGGTGGTCCTCGATGCAGCCCCAGTAGCGGCCGTAGATCCGGTCCGCCCCGACGAAGTTCAGAGCTCCGGCGATCGGGCGCCCGTCGCGCCGCGCCAGAAGGAGCACGATCGAATCGCCCATCCGCTCGCCGACGAGACTGAAGAAGGCGCGCTTCAGATACGGCCGGCCCCATTTGCGGCTGCCGGTGTCCATGTAGAACGAGAAGAACGCGTCCCAGACGCCTTCGGTCAGGTCGCGGCCGCTCAGGCGCTCCACCGTGATGCCGTTCTCCAGCGCCGCCTGCCGCTCCTTGCGCAGCCCCTTTCGCTTGCGCGAGGCGAGGGTGCCGAGGAAGTCCTCGAAGCTCCGATAGCCGCGATTGACGAAGTGGAACTGCTGGTCGGTCCGGTGCAGGAAGTCCTGGTCCTCGAAGGCCGAAAGATCCTCGGGCTCGAGGAAGGTCGCGTGGGCGGACGAGATCTTCGTCTGCGCCACATAGCCCGCCACCGCCGAGGCCAGCGCGTCGCGCAGCGGAGCCGCCGCGGGTCCGGAACCGACCAGAAGGCGAGGGCCCGTCGCAGGCGTGAAGGGCACCGAGACCTGGAGCTTCGGATAGTAGCGCCCGCCGGCCCTCTCGAAGGCATCCGCCCAGCCATGGTCGAAGACGTATTCGCCCTGGCTGTGACCCTTGAGGTAGGCCGGCACGAAGCCAAGCGCCGTCCCGTCCTCGTCCTCCATCACGAGGTGCTGCGGCAGCCAGCCGGCGGACTGGCCGACGCTTCCCGAATCCTCGAGCGAGGACAGGAAGGCGTGCCGCAGGAACGGATTGGGAGAGGCCTCGGCCCCGGATGTGGCGGCGGCCCTGTCCCAGGCCGCGGCGTCGATGTCGCCGATCCTCTCCGCGACGCGGACGACGATCGTCTTCTCGGGGCGTGTCTCGCTCATGAGCGCGTCATGTCGGGCGAGGTGCGGCCTTCCGCAAGTCTCAGACCTGCGGCGAAAAGCCTTCGAAGGTGATCTGGTCGGCGAAACGGGCGCTCTTCGCCTCGTCGTCCGGCGTGCGCACCGTCCAGCTGATCACCGGCAGGCCCTTTTCCTCGCGCACCCAGGCCACGAAGGCGTTGTCGAGGTGGTGGACATTGTAGGAGGCGAAGGAGCAGCGGTCGCCGAACGCCTCGCGGTGGACCGTCAGCGTCTCCGGCTTCGTGCCTTCCGCCGTCAGTCCGACCGGCACGCGGTCCGCCAGCCCCATCGCCTCGTCGATCAGCCAGTGGTCGAAGGACATGAGCGCCAGGGGCCCGCGATAGGCCGCGATGAGCGGGCGCAACGCGTCGGCGAAGCCGGCATCGGAGGACGCATCGACGCCCTTCATCTCGACGACCAGCGGCACGCGGCCGGCCGTCAGGTCGAGGAGCTGGGCCACCGTCGGCACCGTGTCGTCGCTCTCCTTCAGCCGCAGCGCCGACAGATCGGCGGCGCTCGTCTCGTGGACGAGACCGTCCGCACCGGTCATGCGCTTCAGCTCGGCGTCGTGGAAGACGACCGGCACGCCGTCCGCCGACAGGCGGATGTCGCATTCGATGGCGTAGCCCGCCTCGATCGCCGCCCGGAAGGCGGAGATCGAGTTCTCGTTCACGCCGCGGGCCGCATCGTGCAGCCCGCGATGGGCGATCGGCCGGGCCGTCAGCCAGCCGATGTCGCGGTGGATCGTCATGGCGCTCAGGCGATCTCGAAGAAGGCTTCGACCTCGACCGCCGCGCCCAGCGGAAGCTGGGTGACACCGACGGCCGAGCGGGCGTGCTTGCCCTTCTCGCCCAGGATCTCGACCATGAAGTCCGAAGCGCCGTTCGCCACCTTGTGCTGGTCGGTGAAGGCGTCGTCGCTCGCGACGAACACGGTGAGCTTGAGAAGACGGCCGATCTTCTCCAGATCGCCGAGCGCGGCCTGGGCCTGCGCCAGAACGTTGATGGCGCACAGGCGCGCCGCCCGCTGCCCGTCCTCGAGCGACACGCCGCCGCCGAGCCGGCCCGTGACGGCCACTGCGCCGTTCTCCATCGGCAGCTGGCCGGAGGTCTGCAGGATGTTGCCGAAGGTCACCGTCGGCACGTAGTTCGCCGCCGGAGCCGAGGCCTGCGGCAGGGTGACGCCAGCCTTCTGGAGACGGGTCTGGATCGTTTCGGACATGAAATCTCCTGCATTCTTCGTCATGGATGCGATCGGGGACGGCTCGCGCCGTGAGAATTTGGGGACGACGATTCGATGCTCTCGCGCAGCCTGTGCCTTCTCGCCGGTTTCCTGCCGGCGGGCCCTGTCCTCGCGGTCGAACTCACCCCGCACCGGGGCGTTTACGACCTTTCGCTCGCCGAGCATACCCTCGGCCTGACGGGCGTCGAGGGGCGCATCGCCATCGATCTGGCCGCGCCCACCTGCGAGGCCTACGACCTCGACTACCGCTTCGTCGCGCGCTTCGGCGAGGAGGGTGAGACGACGCTGACCGACCAGCGCATCGTCGCGAGCGAGGGCCGCGACGGCACGAGCTACGATTTCACCGCCACGAGCCTCGTCGACGGCATCGAGCAGAGCCGCGTCGAGGGCAGCGCCCGCACCACCGCGGACGAGACGCGCGTCGAGATGCGCCAGCCGGTGGAGCGCGCCTTCGAGATCCCCGCGGCCCTCTTCCCGCTCGGCCACACCCGGCACATCATCGAGCGGGCGCGGGCCGGCGAGCGCATCGTCCAGAGCCCGCTCTACGACGGCGACGTCGAGGGCGACGACGTCCTGACGACGACGGCCATCATCACGCCGCTGCGCCGCGACGCCGAGCTGCCTGACGGCATCGAGGGGCTGGCCGGCTGGCGGGTCGACGAATCCTACTACAATTCGTCGAGCGACGCCGACGGCCTTCCGACCTTCCACACGCGCTACACGCTGTTCGAGAACGGCGTGACGGACGATCTCTACATTGACTTCGGCGACTACGCGTTGGAGGGCGGATTGAGCGAGCTGACCCTCGGCGAGGGGCCCGCCGACTGCGGCTGAGAGGGTTGCCGGCGCGGCCCTTTCGGTGTAAGGGCCGCCTCATTCCACACACGGAATTCGGGATCGACGAGCGTCTTCGCGCGCCGGTCCCTCCGGTGGCGGGCCATCCGGTCCGTCTCTTTTCCGTGGAGGCTCAACCGGTCAAGGACAGATAATCCAATGGCTCTTCCCGACTATTCCATGCGCCAGCTGCTCGAGGCGGGCGTCCACTTCGGCCACCAGACGCACCGCTGGAACCCGAAGATGGCGCCCTACATCTTCGGCGCTCGCAACAACATCCACATCCTCGACCTCGCGCAGACCGTGCCGATGCTGCACCGCGCGCTGCAGGCCGTGTCCGACTCGGTCGCCCGCGGCGGCCGCGTCCTCTTCGTCGGCACCAAGCGCCAGGCGTCCGAGATCGTCGCCGACGCGGCGAACCGTTCGGCTCAGTACTACGTCAACGCCCGCTGGCTCGGCGGCATGCTGACCAACTGGAAGACGATCTCGAACTCGATCCAGCGCCTGCGCAAGCTCGACGAGCTCCTGGCCGGCGAGGCCCATGGCTTCACCAAGAAGGAGCGCCTGACCCTGCAGCGCGAGCGCGACAAGCTCGACCGCGCGCTGGGCGGCATCAAGGACATGGGCGGCGTGCCGGACATGATCTTCATCATCGACACCAACAAGGAGTCGATCGCGATCGAGGAGGCCAAGCGCCTCGGCATCCCGGTCGTTGCCGTGGTCGATTCGAACTGCGATCCCGCCCCGATCGACTACCCGATCCCGGGCAACGACGACGCGGCCCGCGCGATCTCCCTCTACTGCGACCTGATCGCCCGCGCGGCGGTCGACGGCATCGGCCGCCAGCACGGCGCCTCGGGCGTCGACATCGGCGCGATGGAGGAGGCTCCGGTCGAGGAGACGCTCGAGGAAGCTCCGGAGGCCGACGCTCCGGCCGCAGCCGAGACGGAAGAGCGCCCGGCCGCCTGATCGGCCGCGCTTCATCGCCAAGACACATCGGCGGCGCCCTATGGGCGTCGTCGTTTCCGGCGCGCCTTCCCTTCGGGGGAACGGTCGCGCCCTTTCATTCTCAAAAGGGCTGACCCCATGACGATCTCCGCCTCCATGGTCAAGGAACTGCGCGAGAAGACCGGCGCAGGCATGATGGACTGCAAGACCGCGCTCGCCGAGACCAACGGCGACATGGAAGCCGCGATCGACTGGCTGCGCGCCAAGGGCATCGCCAAGGCCGACAAGAAGTCGGGCCGCACCGCGGCCGAGGGCCTGATCGGCGTGGCGAGCGCCGACACCAAGGCCGTCGTCGTCGAGGTCAATTCCGAGACCGACTTCGTGGCCCGCAACGAGGCCTTCCAGGCGCTCGTGCGCGAGGTCGCCAACGCCGCTCTCTCGACCGACGGTTCCGTCGAGGCGGTGGGCGCGGCGACCCACGCCGGCAGCGGCAAGACGGTCAACGACACGATCAAGGATGCGGTCGCGACCATCGGCGAGAACATGAGCCTGCGCCGCTCGGCGCTGCTCCAGGTCTCCGAGGGTGTCGTCGCGACCTACATCCACAACGCGGTCGTCGACGGCCTCGGCAAGATGGGCGTCCTCGTCGCCATCGAATCGGCCGGCGACAAGGCCGCGCTGAACGCCTTCGGCCGCCAGGTCGCCATGCACGTCGCGGCGACCAACCCGCTGGCGCTGACCGATGCCGAGATCGACGCGACCGTCGTCGAGCGCGAGAAGGCCGTCTTCTCCGAGCAGGCCCGTCAGTCGGGCAAGCCGGAGAACATCATCGAGAAGATGGTCGAAGGCCGCCTGCGCAAGTTCTACGAGGAGGTCGTCCTCCTGAAGCAGAACTTCGTCATCAACCCGGACCTGACGGTCGAGGGTGCGCTGAAGGCCGCCGAGAAGGACTTCGGCGCTCCGGCCAAGATCGTCGGCTTCGTGCGCTTCGCTCTCGGCGAGGGCATCGAGCGCGAGGAGAGCGACTTCGCCGCCGAGGTCGCCGCGGCCGCCGGCAAGAAGTAAGCCGGAGCATTTCCAGCCGAAGCGGAATCGCTTCGGCGTGGGAGAATGCGGCTGGTGAAAGGCTCGGCTGCGGCCGACCGAAGGAACCGAAGGGCGCCGCTTCGCTTGAGAAGCCGGCGCCCTTCCTGTATCGCGGGTCCGGCATTTTGACGGGAAGATCGATGACGAGCGACTTGCGCTTCAAACGCGTGCTCCTGAAGGTATCCGGCGAGGCGCTGATGGGCGCGCAGGGCTTCGGCATCGACGTCACCGTCGCCGACCGCATCGCCGCCGACATCCGGGAGGCCCGCGCGCTCGGCGCCGAGGTCTCCATCGTCGTGGGCGGCGGCAACATCTTCCGCGGCGTCGCGGTGGCCTCCAAGGGGGGCGACCGGGTGACCGGCGACCAGATGGGCATGCTCGCCACCGTCATCAACGCGCTGGCGCTTCGCACCTCCTTGTCCAAGCTCGGCGTCGACGCGGTCGTCCTGTCCGCGATCCCGATGCCCGAGATCTGCGAGAGCTTCTCGCAGCTCGTCGCGCTGTCGCACGCCGACAAGGGCAAGGTCGTCATCTTCGCGGGCGGCACGGGCAACCCCTTCTTCACCACCGATTCCGCCGCGGCGCTCCGCGCCGCCGAGATGGGCGTCGACGCGCTCCTGAAGGGCACCCAGGTCGACGGCATCTACTCGGCCGACCCGAAGCTCGATCCGACCGCCACCCGCTACGACCGGCTGACGCATGACGAGGTGCTCGGCCGCGGTCTCGCGGTGATGGACGTGGCGGCCGTCGCGCTGGCGCGCGAAAACAAGATTCCGATCGTCGTCTTCTCCATTCACGATGCCGGGGGCTTCGCCCGCATCCTGAAGGGCGAGGGGCGCTCCACGATCGTCTCCGATTGAGAGTTTGAGAGGAACCGACCATGTCATCGTCCACCGATCTGAACGAGCTGAAGCGCCGCATGGACGGCGCGATCACGTCCTTCAAGGGCGATCTGGCGGGGCTTCGCACCGGCCGCGCCTCGGCCAATCTGCTCGACCCGATCACGGTCGACGCCTACGGCTCGTCGATGCCGCTGAATCAGGTCGCCAACGTCACCGTCCCCGAGCCCCGCATGGTCGCGGTCTCGGTCTGGGACAAGTCGATGGTGGGCGCCGTCGAGCGCGCGATCCGCGAGTCGAGCCTCGGCCTGAACCCGATCACGGACGGCACCACGCTGCGCATCCCGCTGCCCGAGCTGAACGAGCAGCGCCGCCGCGAGCTCGTGAAGGTCGCGCACCAGTACGGCGAGAACGCCCGCGTGGCGGTGCGCCACGTGCGCCGCGACGGCATGGACGCCTTGAAGAAGGCGGAAAAGGACGGCGACATCGGGCAGGACGAGAGCCGCCAGTCGTCGGAGAAGGTGCAGAAGATGACCGACGAGACGATCGCGGAGATCGATCGCCTGCTCGGCGTCAAGGAAGCGGAAATCATGCAGGTATAGGCTTCACGGCCCATACGCGGCCTTCGGGCAGGCGAACAGAGCGTTGGAAAGGCGACCGGCCGTGAGGCACCCTCGACACGTCGCAATCATCATGGACGGGAACGGCCGCTGGGCGAAGGCCCGCGGCCTGCCGCGCACGGCCGGTCATCGCAAGGGCGTCGAGGCCGTTCGCGAGGCCGTGCGCACGGCGGCCGACCTGCGCATTCCCTACCTGACGCTCTTCGCCTTCTCCTCGGAGAACTGGAGCCGTCCCGCCGAGGAGGTTCGCGACCTCCTGGGGCTGCTGAAGCACTTCATCCGCCGCGACCTCGCCGAGCTCCACAAGGAGAACGTCCGCGTCCGCGTCATCGGCGCGCGCGACAACCTGCCTGCCGACATCCGCTCGCTCCTGGAAGAGGCGGAGTCGCTGACGCAGGGCAACGACGCGATGACCGTCGTGATCGCCTTCAACTACGGCGCTCGCGACGAGGTGGCCCGCGCCATGCGCCGGATCGCCGAGAAGCTGAAGTCGGGCGCCGTCTCGATCGACGAGCTGTCCGTCGAGACGCTCGACCAGCATCTCGACACGGCCGGCATCCCCGATCCGGACCTGATCATCCGCACCTCGGGCGAATTGCGGCTGTCGAACTTCCTCCTGTGGCAGGCGGCCTACTCGGAGTTCGCCTTCCTGCCGTGCTTGTGGCCCGACTTCGACCGCAGGGCCTTCGAGGACGCGGTCGCCGACTACGCCTCGCGCGACCGTCGCTTCGGCGGCCTGTCGCGCGACATCGCCTCCTGAGCGGCCGATGGGGCTCGGACTCGGACGGCTGACCGCAGGGCAATCCTGGATCGACCTCAAGTCCCGGCTCGTCTCGGCGGTGGTGCTCGGCCTCGCCGTCCTCGCCGTCGCCATCGTGGGCGGACTGCCGTTCCGCATCCTGTGCTTCGCCACCGCCGTCATCGTCTTCAACGAATGGTCGCGGATGACGCGCGCCAAGCGCGCCGGGCCCATCTACGTGTTCGCGCGCCGCGCGCTCTTCCTCGGCTTCTTCGTCTTCGTCCTCGGCTTCGAGTTCCTGGCGCTCGCGGTCCTCTTCGGCTCGGCGGCCTTCATCGCCTTCGTCGACCGCAACGAGAAGAAGGCGGTCTGGGTGGGCGGGGGGCTCCTCTACGCCTCGCTCGCCGGCATCGCGCCCGGCATGCTGCGCGGCGACGACCCGGAGGGCCTCGCCTCTCTCGGCCTCGTCATCTGCGTCGTCTGGGCCACCGACATCTTCGCCTATTTCTTCGGCCGTTCCATCGGCGGCCCGAAGCTGATGCCCATCGTCTCGCCCAAGAAGACGATCTCGGGCGCGCTCGGCGGCCTTGCCGCCGGGATGTTCTTCGGCGGCCTCTACAGCTTCGTCGTCTCGGGCAACGTCACGGGCTGGGTGCTCTTCGTCTCCGCCATCCTCTCGACCCTCGGGCAGGCGGGCGACCTCTACGAATCCTGGATCAAGCGGCGCTTCGGCGTGAAGGATTCGGGGCGCCTGATCCCAGGGCACGGCGGACTGATGGACCGGATCGACGCGCTGATCGTTGCGACCGCGGCCCTCTGGCTGATCGCGCTTCTGGAGCGCGGCTTCGACGAGCCGGCACGGGCGATCTTCCGGCTCTGAGGGCCGGCGGACCGAATTCCAACACGATGAAATCGTAACCGCGCGCGGCCGGCCCTCGCGTCGGGCTCGCGGACAAGGACCTGACGGACATGGACTTCCTCTCCTGGCTCGGCGGCGGTTTCGTCGGGACCATCATTCCCTTCCTCTTCGTCCTGACCGTCATCGTCTTCTTCCACGAGCTCGGCCACTATCTCGTCGGCCGCTGGTGCGGCATTCGCGTTCTCGCCTTCGCGGTCGGCTTCGGGCCGGAGATCGTCGGCTTCAACGACCGGCACGGCACGCGCTGGAAGCTCTGCGCCATCCCGCTCGGGGGCTACGTCAAGTTCCTCGGCGACGAGAACGCGGCGAGCGTGCCGGACCACGAGGCCGTCGGGCGCATGAGCGCGGCCGAGCGGGAAGGGGCGTTCCCTGCCAAGCCCGTCTGGAAGCGGGCGGCGACCGTCGCGGCCGGCCCCATCGCCAACTTCATCCTCGCCATCGCGATCTTCGCCTCCGTCGCCTATTTCAACGGCCGCTTCGTCGGCGACCCCGTCATCGCCGAGGTGACGGCCGGCTCGCCGGCGGAGGCCGCCGGGCTCCAGGCCGGCGACCGCATCCTGACGGCGGACGGCCAGGAGATCTCCTACTTCTCCGATCTCCAGCAGCACATCGCGAGCCGCGCGGGCGTTCCGATCGCGCTGCGGGTCGAGCGCGCCGGCGCGCCGTTGGACCTGACGGTCGTGCCGGAGAACCGGACGCAGACGGACAATTTCGGCAACGAGTTCCCGATGCCCGTGATCGGCGTCGTCGCCAACGACCAGAGCTCCTCCTTCCGCACCGAGCAGGTGTCGCTCGGCGAGGCCCTCGGCTACGGCGCCAACCAGACCTGGTTCGTGACCGAGCGCACGGTGAGCTTCATCGGCGGCATCTTCACCGGCACGCAGCCGAGCGACCAGATCGGCGGGCCGATCCGCATCGCCCAGGTCTCGGGTCAGGCGGCGACCTACGGCTTCGCCTCGCTCCTGAACCTCGCCGCGCTTCTCTCGATCTCGATCGGCCTTCTGAACCTCCTGCCGATCCCCATGCTCGACGGCGGGCATCTGGCCTTCTACGCCTACGAGGCGGTCCGCGGAAAACCGCTGGGGGAGAAGGCGCAGGAGATCGGCTTCCGGATCGGTCTCGCCTTGGTGCTCGGTCTCATGCTATTCGCCTTCTGGAACGATCTCGCGAATCTCTACAGGGGCTAGCGGGACAGGGGGCTTCGCTCGAGGACTGAAACGACCGGTTAACCATGCCGCCCGACGCACGTGGCGCGGCGGCAACTGTTTTCCGAATCCTAAACGGATCGGGTCCAGTTTGGTTGAATGCGGGCCCGAAGCCGGTACAACCGGTCCAAGGGGTCGCATGGGTCAGGGGATGGTCCGCTGCGACTTATGGAATACGGGGTGACTATGCCTATGAAGGCTGGATCGAAGCTTCTCAACGCCCTCTCCGCAGCGGCGTTGTCGTCGACCGTCTTCGCGGTCTCCATCGTGGCAGTGCAGTCCGTCGGCCTGACCGCGGCCGCCGCGCAGACCGTGTCGAGCGTCCAGGTGCGCGGCAACCAGCGCGTCGAGGCGGACACGATCCGCGGCCTCGCGCAGATCCAGCCGGGCCAGAACGTCGGCGCCGCCGAGATCGACTCCGCTGTCACGCGCCTGTTCGCGACCGGTCTCTTCTCCGACGTGCGCATCAGCCGCTCGGGCGGCACGCTCATCGTCGACGTCGACGAGAACCAGATCGTCGCGGGCGTCGTCTTCCAGGGCAACAGCCGCATCCGCACCGAGCAGCTGCAGGCGACGGTCCAGACCGCGCCGCGCGCCGCCTACAACGCTTCCACCGCGCAGGCCGACGTCGAGGCCATCCGCGCCGCCTACACGCGCGTCGGCCGCAGCGACGCGACGGTGAACGTCTCGACCGTTCCGGTCGACGGCAACCGCGTCAACGTCGTCTACACGATCAACGAAGGCGACCGCACGCGCATCGCCCGGATCGACTTCGTCGGCAACACCGCCTTCCGTGACGGCCGCCTCAAGGAGGTCATCGCGCTCCGCGAGACCGGCATCCTGGGCTTCCTGCAGCGCTCCGACATCTACGACGAGGAACGCCTGCGCGCCGACGAGGAGACGCTGCGGCGCTTCTACTACAATCGCGGCTATGCGGACTTCCGCATCGTCTCGTCGGTCGCCGAGCTCGACGCGACGGCCAACCAGTACTTCATCACCATCACGGTGGACGAGGGCGAGCGCTACACCTTCGGCCGCGTCAACATCGACTCCACGGTCCCGGGCATCGACGCCGCCGCGCTGCAGAGCGAGCTCGAGACCCGTTCGGGCCAGGTCTACAGCGCAGAGGCCGTCGAGGACACGCTGGTCAACCTGACCAACGCCGTCGCCTCGCAGGGCTACGCCTTCGCGCAGGTCACCCCGCGCGGCGACCGCGACTTCAACGCGAACACGATCGGCATCGACTACGTCATCGACGAGGGCCCCCGCGCCTATGTCGAGCGCATCGAGATCCGCGGCAACACCAAGACCCGCGACTACGTCATCCGCCGCGAGTTCGACGTCTCCGAGGGCGACGCCTTCAACCAGGTGCTGATCCAGCGCGCCCGCCAGCGCCTCGAGGCGCTGCGCTTCTTCGAGCGCGTCAACGTCTCCACCGCGCCGGGCTCGCAGCCCGACCGCGTCATCGTCGTCGTTCAGGTCGCCGAGCAGTCGACGGGCGAGTTCTCGATCGGCGGCGGCTACACCACGGGCGGCGAGAATTCCGGTCCGGTCGCCGAGGTGAGCGTCACCGAGCGCAACTTCCTCGGCCGCGGCCAGTTCGTCCGCGTCTCGGCCGGCTTCGGCGAGAACACCCGGAACTACCAGCTCTCCTTCACCGAGCCCTACTTCCTCGGCCGGCGTCTGGCGGCGGGCTTCGACATCTACCGCAACGAGAGCTCGGGCGGCGGCTACGACATCGAGCGCAACGGCGGCTCGTTGCGCATCGCCGCGCCGCTCACCGAGCACCTCACCGCGCAGCTCGCCTACAACTACAAGCAGGAGACGTTCGGCGACAGCTTCGGCCTGACCGTCAACCCGCTGAACGGCCAGCCCTTCGGCTTCGACGGCGCCGGCAATCCGATCTCCAGCACCTGCGGCGATCCGGGGGCGCAAGGCAACTTCGGCGGTCTGCCGGGCGAGGGAAGCGCAGGCGCGCCGCCCTTCACGCTCTCGCCGATCATCAACCAGGCGATCTGCGACAGCCCGTACTCGACCTCCTCGATCGCCTACGCCTTCAGCTACAACTCGCTGGACAACCAGAACGACCCGCGCGAGGGCATCTTCGCGCAGGTCGGCCAGGAGTTCGCGGGCGTGGGCGGCGACGCCCAGTTCGTCCGCACGACCGGCCGCGGCTCGATCTTCACGCTCCTGTCGGAAGAATACGATCTCGTCAGCCAGCTCTCGGCAGGCGGCGGCAACGTCTCGGCGCTCGGCGGCGACCTGCGCGTCTTCGACAACTTCTTCCGCGGCCAGGACATCGTGCGCGGTTTCCGCCACCAGGGCATCGGCCCGCGCCAGAACGGCGTGGCGCTCGGCGGCGAGAACTTCGTCAACGCCAGCGCGGAGGTCACCTTCCCGCTACCGCTCGTCAGCCGCGACTTCGGCTTCCGCGGCGCAGCCTTCGCCGATGCGGGCTCGCTGTGGGGCGTCCAGGACGCCGACGCGCCGGGCGTCGTCGGCGACGACTTCGCTCTGCGCGCCTCGGCCGGCGTCGGCCTCATCTGGGCCTCGCCCTTCGGACCGCTCCGCGTGAACTACGCCGTGCCGCTGGCGGAAGAAGAGTTCGACCGCACGCAGGAATTCTCCTTCGGCTTCTCGTCCCGCTTCTGATGCAGCTGCCCGGAGGTCGGTTCGATCTTCGGGCAGTCTGACGCGCAAGGCCGCTCCGGACGCGCGGCGGCCCCCGGCCGCACTCCCCGCAAACCGCAGGCGGCTTGCCCGATGTCCAGTCCTTCCTTCTTCCCCCGCGGTTCCGGCCTGACCGCCGGCGCGCTCGCCGAGATCTGTTTCGGCGAGCTCACGAGCGCCGTCTCGGCCGACCACGTCCTCACCGGCATCGCCACTCTGGCCGACGCGGGCGCGGACGACGTCGCCTTCTTCGACAATCCCCGCTACCGCGACGCCCTGGAGGCGACGCGCGCCGGGCTGGTGATCGTTCCGCAGAAGCATGTGCGCCTCCTGCCGGACGCGGTGGTGGGGCTGGTCGTGAAGGACGTGCAGGGCGCCTTCGCGCTCGCCGGCCGCGCCCTCTATCCGGACGCCCTGGGGCCGCAGCCCTTCGGCGCGGGGGAAGGCGTCTCAGCCAAGGCGGACGTTCACCCCACCGCACGACTCGAGGACGGCGTGATCGTCGAGGCCTTCGCCTCGGTCGGGCCGGACGCCGAGATCGGGCGCGGCACGGTCCTGTCGCCCGGCAGCGTCGTCGGGCGCGGCTGCCGCATCGGCCGCGACTGCCGGATCGGGGCGAACGTGACCGTCCAGCACGCGCTGATCGGCGACCGCGTGATCCTGCATCCCGGCGTCCAGATCGGGCAGGACGGGTTCGGCTATGCCGCGGGGCCCACCGGGATCCTGAAGATGGTCCAGGTCGGCCGCGTGATCATCCAGGACGGGGTCGAGATCGGAGCCAACACGACGGTCGACCGCGGCGCGCTGCGCGACACGGTGATCGGCGAGAACACCAAGATCGACAACCAGGTCCAGATCGCCCACAACGTGACGATCGGACGCAACTGCATCATCGTCAGCCAGGTCGGCATCTCCGGCTCGGTGACGATCGGCAACGGCGTGCAGGTGGGCGGACAGTCCGGCTTCAACGGGCATGTGAGCGTCGGGGACGGGGCGCAGATCGCCGCCGTCTCGTCCGTCGCGGGCGACGTTCCGGCCGGGGCGCGCTGGGGCGGCGTTCCGGCGCACGACGTGCGGGACTGGTTCCGGGAAGTGACGTGGGTCAGGGACAGCGCCAAGGCGGCGCGCAAGAGAACGGGGAAAGGCGATGAGTGAGGCGAGCACGGCGCTGGAGAGCGTCGACATCCTGAAGATCATGGAGCTGCTGCCGCATCGCTACCCCTTCCTCCTGGTCGACCGCATCGTGGAGATCGACGGGGACCGGCGCGCGGTCGGCATCAAGAACGTCACCATGAACGAGCCGCATTTCCAGGGTCATTTCCCGAAGGCGCCGGTCATGCCGGGCGTTCTTATCATCGAGGGAATGGCGCAGACCGCGGGCGCGATCTGCACGCTGGCGCAGAAGAGCGGCACCCCGGCGCTCGTCTACTTCATGACGATCGACGGGGCGAAGTTCCGCAAGCCGGTCGTGCCGGGCGACCGGATCGAGTATCACGTCGAGCAGACCAAGAAGCGCGGCAACATCTGGAAGTTCGACTGCGTCGCCAAGGTCGACGGGTCGAAGGTCGCCGAGGCCAGCGTCAGCGCCATGCTCGTTCCAAAGGACGAAACATCCACCGCATGAGCGAGACCATCATCCACCCGACCTCGATCGTCGAGGACGGGGCCGTGATCGGCGAGGGCTGCGAGATCGGCCCCTTCTGCCGGATCGGGCCGCAGGTCGTCCTGGGGGCGGGCGCCAAGCTGCGCTCCCATGTCGTCCTCTTCGGCAACACCACGATCGGAGAGGGCGCGAACATCTTCCCCTTCGCCTCGATCGGGCATGCGCCGCAGCACCTCAAGTACCGCGGCGAGGACACCCGCCTCGTGATCGGCAGGAACTGCCTGATCCGCGAGGGCGTGACCATGAACCCCGGCACGGTGCAGGGGCGCAACGAGACGACCGTCGGCGACAACTGCTCCTTCTTCACGAGCGCGCACGTCGCCCACGACTGCCTGATCGGCGACAACGTGACGCTGATCAACAACGTCATGCTCGCCGGCCACTGCGTCGTCGGCGACTATGCGACGATCGCGGGCGGCTCGGGCATCCACCAGTTCACCCGGATCGGCCACCACGCCTATATCGGCGGGCTCGCCGCGGTCGAGGGCGACGTCATCCCTTTCGGCATGGTGCTCGGCAACCGCGCCTATCTCTCGGGGCTGAACGTCATCGGCATGAAGCGCGCGGGCTTCGGCCGCGAAGCGGTGCGCAACGTGCGCAAGGCCTATCGCGTGCTCTTTTCCGACGATCTGACGTTCAAGGAGAACATGGACGAGGTGGAAGCCGAGTTCCCGGACGATCCGCTCGTGCAGGATCTTCTCGGCTTCATCCGGTCCGGCGGAGATCGCGCGCTGTGCTTCCCGCGCAGTCCGAAGGGCTGACCTCGGCGCCGCCGGCGCCCGGCCGCCCGCGCGAGGGCTTCGGCATCGTCCCGGGCGGCGGGCGGCGGCCGCAGCGTCTCTCGCAGGCCGCCGCGCGCGCGGGCTGGACCCCCGTCGTCGTCACCGTCGCCGACGGCCAGCGCGAGGATTGGGCGAGGGTCGCGGGCGGGAGCCCGTTCTCCTGGGGCCGGACCGGCGACGTGTTCCCGCATTTCCGGCGTCAGGGTGTCCGCCACGTCGCCTTCTGCGGCACCATCTCGGTGCGGCCCGACTACCGCTCGCTCGTGCCCAGCCTCCGCACGCTGGCGCTGCTGCCGGAAATCCTGCGCATCACGCGCGGCGGGGACGACAGCCTGCTGCGCGCCGTCGGGCGCGCCTTCGAGCGGCGCGGCTTCGTCCTGCATGCGGTGCACGAATTCCTGCCCGAACTGCTGACGCCGGCGGGCGTCTCGACGCGGGCCGCGCCGACGGAGGCCGATCGCCGTGCCATCGAACGCGCCTCGCGGGCCGCCGACTGGCTGGGCGCCGAGGACATCGGCCAGGCCGCCGTCGCCTCGCCCGAGCGCGTGATCGCTCTGGAGGGTATCGAGGGCACGCGCGAGATGCTCGGGCGCGTCGCCGACCTTCGCCGGCGCGGGCGGATCGGGCGCTCGGAGCGCTGCGTCCTCGTCAAGCGCGCCAAGCCCCAGCAGGACCACCGCTTCGACCTGCCGAGCGTGGGCGTGGAGACCGTGCGCCAGGCGATCGAGGCGGGGCTCTCGGGCATCGCCCTTTCGGCCGGCACCTCGCTCCTCATCGACGCCCAGGGCGTGGTGGAGCGCGCCGACCACGGCGGGCTCTTTCTCTACGGCATGACCGACGGCGACGCAGGAGCGACCCCGTGAAGATCGCCTTCGTTCTCGGCGAGGAATCGGCCGACCGGATCGGCGCCGATCTCGCCCGCGCGCTCCGGGCGCGGGTGGGCGACGACCTGCAGCTCGTCGGCCTCGGCGGAGCCGCGATGGAGCGGGAGGGGCTGGAAAGCCTCTTCGACATCGAGGAGCTCTCGATCATCGGCATCGGCGGCATTCTGGCGCGCCTGCCGCAGCTGATGCGGCGGCTGTCGCAGACGAGCGATGCGATCCTCGCCGCCGAGCCCGACGCCGTCGTCACCATCGACAGCTTCACCTTCACCAACCGCGTCGCCACGCGCATCCGCAAGGCGAGGCCGGCGCTGCCGATCGTGAACATCGTGCCGCCCGCCGTCTGGGCCTACCGTCCGGGCCGGACGCAGGCGCTGACGCGGGCCGTAGACCACGCGATCTGCCTCTTTCCGTTCGAGCCGGAGTTCCTGAAGGCGCAGGGCGGCCCGCCCGCGACCTATGTCGGCCATCCCCTGATGAGCGAGCCGAACCTTTCCGCGATCATGGCGGGGCTCGGTGAGCGGTCGCGCGCGCCGACGTCGCCGCCCCGGCTCCTTATCCTGCCCGGATCGCGGCGGGGCGAGGTGTCCCGTCTGATGGACGATTTCGGGCGGACCTTCGCGTTCCTGAAGCGCCGCCTGCCGGAGCTGACCGCCGTCATTCCCGTCGTCCCCCGCGTGCGCGCGGCGATCGAGGAGAAGCTGACGAGCTGGGAGCACCGGCCCGAGCTCGTCTTCGGCGACGAGGCCAAGTGGCAGGCCTTCGCGACCGCCGACGCCGCTCTGGCGGCCTCGGGAACGGTGGCGCTGGAACTGGCGCTGGCGAACGTGCCGACCGTCATCGCCTACCGCCTCGATCCGGTCGCCTACCAGCTGCGCCATATCATCTCGGGCTGGACGGCCGTGCTGCCCAACCTCATCGTCGACCATCCTCTGGTGCCCGAGCACTTCCACGAGTTCGTGCGGGCCGACCTTCTCGGGCGTCGCCTGGAGCGGCTCTTGACCGACACGCTCGAACGCGCCGCGCAGCTCGACGGGTTCGACGAACTGCGCAGGCGGATGAGGGTGGACCGCCCGCCGGGCGAAGCCGCGGCCGAGATCGTGCTGCGCGAGATCAAACGCCGCCGCTAGAGCGCCGTGCGTCCTATCGGACGCACAAAGGTCGCTCTATCTCCTTGAATCTACGCATCGGGCTTTCCGAAAATCGATCCCGATCTTCGGGCTGATGCTGTAGGCCGCGGCGCCCTCGCGCCACGGCCCACGCGACCACGCTCCTTCCGAAGGAGGCGGTCGCCGGCCATGTCGGCTGAAGGCTCGGCTGAACAAGCGGAGCGCCGGTCGAGGGTTTGGCGAAGGGAGAGGTCGGGTTCGGCGCTCCGCTCGTCTGCGTGACCGGACGTCGCCCGGTCGAGATTCCCGGATTCTCGGCCCGATGTCGCCCTTGCGGGCGGGGGGCTGTCTTCGATCCGGATCGAAGCCGAGCGAAGTTCCGTGCCTCGTCCGTCGCGCGCGGACGCCATGCGGCTCTCCTCCGGGCTCCCCGCGGGCGCCGCCGGGCGAAAGGCGCCGATCGCTCGCCTTCGCCCGGAAGCTCCGAGGTGCCCGAAGCATGCCGCAGGACGGCGGGAGGGGGATAAGTTCGTCGCCCTCGCGGACGGCGGTACAAAGAAAAAGGCGCCCGCAGGCGCCTTCTTTCGTTCGTCCGGAAGCCGGCTCAGCGCTGGTCGAGCGCCACGTAGTCGCGCTTGGGCGAGCCGGTGTAGAGCTGACGCGGGCGGCCGATGCGCTGTTCGGGATCCTCGATCATCTCCTTCCACTGCGCGATCCAGCCGACGGTGCGGGCGACCGCGAAGAGCACGGTGAACATCGTGGTCGGGAAGCCGAGAGCGCGCAAGGTGATGCCCGAGTAGAAGTCGACGTTCGGGTAGAGCTTCTTCTCGACGAAATACTCGTCGTGGAGCGCGATGCGCTCCAGCTCCATCGCCACTTCCAGCGTCGGATCGTCCTTGATGCCGAGCTCGTTCAGGACCTCATGGCAGGTCTGCTGCATGATCTTGGCGCGCGGATCGTAATTCTTGTAGACCCTGTGGCCGAAGCCCATCAGGCGGAACGGATCGTTCTTGTCCTTGGCCTTCTGGATGTATTCGGGGATGCGGTCCGCCGTGCCGATCTCCATCAGCATGTTCAGCGCCGCCTCGTTGGCGCCGCCATGCGCCGGCCCCCAGAGGCAGGCGACGCCCGCCGCGATGCAGGCGAAGGGGTTGGCGCCCGAGGAGCCGGCCAGGCGCACCGTCGAGGTCGAGGCGTTCTGCTCGTGATCGGCGTGGAGGATGAAGATCCGCTCCATCGCCTTGGCCAGCACCGGGTTCGCCTCGTAGGGCTCGCACGGCACCGCGAAGCACATGTGCAGGAAGTTCTCCGCGTAGGAGAGGTCGTTGCGCGGGTAAACGAAGGGCTGGCCGATGTGGTACTTGTAGGCCATCGCCGCCAGGGTCGGGATCTTGGCGATCATCCGGATCGAGGCGACCATCCGCTGGTGCGGATCGGAAATGTCGGTCGAGTCGTGGTAGAAGGCCGAGAGCGCGCCGACCGAGCCGACCATCACCGCCATCGGGTGCGCGTCACGGCGGAAGCCGGTGAAGAACCGGCTCATCTGCTCGTGCACCATCGTGTGGCGGGTCACGCGGTAGACGAAGTCCTCCTTCTCGCGCGCCGTCGGCAGCTCGCCGTAAAGGAGGAGATAGCAGGTCTCGAGGAAGTCGCCGTCCTCGGCGAGCTGCTCGATCGGGTAGCCGCGATGGAGGAGGACGCCCTCGTCGCCGTCGATATAGGTGATCTTCGATTCGCAGGCCGCGGTGGAGGTGAAGCCCGGGTCGTAGGTGAACATCCCGGTTTCTTTGTAAAGCGCGCCGATGTCGACGACGTCCGGCCCGATCGTGCCGTGCCGCAGGCGGAAGTCGGCATCCTTGCCGTCGAACGAAAGCTTGGCCGTATCACTCATGGCGTTCCCTTCATCACGGCCGCCCGGAGCAACTCCGTTGCAGCGCACACGTGGAAAATAGGTCCGGAATGCCTAGACGAAAGGCAACCGTCGAACAAGTTTTCGCCGCGATCCTGCTGCGGCGCATCCATCCGTTCCGTCACGCGCTCTGGTCGCGCAGACGTGCCAGCGCCTCCTCCCGCCCGAGGACCGCGAGGACGTCGAAGACGCCCGGCGAAGTGGTGCGGCCGGTCAGCGCGGCACGCAGCGGCTGCGCCGCCTTTCCGAGCTTCAGGCCGTTGGCCTCCGCGTAGTCCCGAACCACCGATTCGAGCGCCGGCACGCTCCAGTCCGCGACCGCCGAAAGGGCGGGCAGGAGGCCGGCCACGATCTCGCGCCCGCCGCCGGACAGGATCGCCTCCGCCTTCTCCTCGATCGCCAGCGGGCGGTCGGCGAACAGATAGGCGGCACTGTCGGCGAGCTCGACCAGCGTCTTGGCGCGCTCCTTCAGGCCCGGCATGGCCTCGGTCAGAAGGCGGCGCACGGTCTCGTCGTCGCGGCCCTTCAGGATCGCGCCGTTGGGCAGGTGGTCGCGCTCGACCATGAGACGCTCGACCAGCTCCGTATCGCCGGACGAACGCATCCAGTGGCCGTTCACCGCCTCCAGCTTGGCGAAGTCGAAGCGCGCCGCGCCCTTGTTCACGTCGTCGATGTCGAACCAGGCGATCATGTCCTCGATCGACATGATCTCGTCGTCGCCGTGGCTCCAGCCGAGGCGCGAGAGATAGTTGCGCAGACCCTGCGGCAGGTAGCCCATCTCGCGGTAGGCCTCGACGCCGAGCGCGCCGTGGCGCTTGGAGAGCTTGGCGCCGTCCGCCCCATGGATCAGCGGGATGTGCGCCATGACGGGCACGTCCCAGCCCATCGCCTGGTAGATGAGCGTCTGGCGGGCGCCGTTGGTCAGATGGTCGTCGCCGCGGATGATGTGCGTCACGCCCATGTCGTGGTCGTCGACGACCACGGCGAGCATGTAGGTCGGCGTGCCGTCGGAGCGCAGGAGCACGAGGTCGTCGAGGTCCTTGTTCGGGAACCGCACGTCCCCCTGGACGCGGTCGGCGACCAGCGTCTCGCCGTCGAGCGGCGCCTTCAGCCGGATGACCGGCTTGACGCCCTCGGGCGCCTCGGACGGATCGCGGTCGCGCCAGCGGCCGTCGTAGCGGGGCGGGCGCTTCTCCTCGCGGGCGCGCTCGCGCATCTCCTCCAGCTCGGCCTGGCTGGCGTAGCAGAAATAGGCGCCGCCGCGCGCCACCATCTCCTCGGCGACCTCGCGGTGGCGCGCCGCGCGCTCGAACTGCGAGACCGGCGGCTCGTCCGGGTCGAGGCCGAGCCAGGACAGGCCGTCGACGATCGCCTGCGCGGCGGCCGGCGTGTAGCGCTCGCGGTCGGTGTCCTCGATCCGGAGGAGCATGGTACCGCCGGTATGGCGGGCGTAGAGCCAGTTGAAGAGCGCCGTGCGCGCGCCGCCGATATGGAGGTAACCGGTCGGGGAGGGCGCAAAGCGGGTGACGACGCGGTCGGACATGCGGGGGGTACTCCAGAGAGGGGATCGGCCGAGCGGACCGGGCTCGGCGGCGGCCGGCGCCGCAAGGAAGCGGCCGTCTTTCCGCTCGGCTTTTCGCGCCGGCTGTGTAGCATAGGGCGGACCGCAGGCAAGACGGCGCCCGGCATGAGCGTTCTGGCTGAAGGGGAAGCGAGGCGACCGGGCCCCGGCGGACCGGGCCTTCGCGCGCGCCTCGCCCGCCTCTTCGCCCGCCTCCTTCCGCGCACGCGGCGGGCCGACCGCGGCACGATCGCGGACCTTCTTACGCGCGAGATCGCGCGGGAGGGGGCGGCGCGCAGCGGCTTCTTCCTCCTGCCGCTCGGTCTCATCGCCGGCATCGCCGCCTTCTACGGCCTCGACCTTCGGCTGGAGCCGGAGGTGGCGGCCGGCGCCTTCCTTCCGCTCGCCGGACTGGCGCTTCTCCTTCGGCGCCGCGTCGTCCTTCGCGCGATCCTGACGCTCGCCGCCTCGGCGCTCGCCGGGCAGATGCTGGCGCAGGCGGAGCTGGCACGCACGCCGACGACGATCTTCTCGGGCGAGGCGACCGTCCGGATCGAGGGGCGCGTCGCCTGGCGCGACGTCGACGACCGCGGCCGCTTCCGCTACCTCATCGACATCGAGGCGACGAGCCGGCCCGTCCTGTCGCGCCCGCCGGACCGCGCGCGCATCCTCGTCTCCAGCGCCCACGCGCCGATCCCGATCGGCGGCACCTATTCCGGCCTCGTGCGGCTGCGCCCGCCCTCCGGTCCGGCCTTTCCAGGCGCCTACGACTTCGCCTTCGTGCCCTTCTTCCAGGGGCTCGGCGCCTACGGCTTCTCGCTCGGTGCCCCCGAACCGGCCGCCGCCGTCGATCCGGGCGACCTGTCCTTCGCCGAGCGGGTCGCCGCCCTGCGGGTTTCCATGGCGACACGCATCCGCGCCGCCGTGCCGGGGGCGGAGGGCGCGGTCGCCTCCGCGCTGATCACGGGCGAGCGCGCCGGCATTCCCGACGAGATCGACGAATGGCTGCGGATCACCGGGCTCGCCCACGTCCTGTCGATCTCCGGCTTCCACATGGCGCTGATCGCGGGCTTCACCATGCTGTCCGTCCGGCTCGCCGCCTCCGCCGTTCCGGGCCTGCCGCTCCTCGTGCCGACCAAGAAGATCGCGGCGTTCGCCGCGCTCCTCGTCTCGACCGCCTATCTCCTGATCGCGGGCGACAATGTCGCAACCCAGCGCTCCTGGATCATGCTCGCGATCATGCTCGGGGCCGTGCTCCTCGACAAACCGGCGCTGACGCTGCGCAACGTCGCGCTGGCGGCCATTGTCGTCCTGACGCTGAACCCGCACGCCGTCGTCACCGCAAGCTTCCAGATGTCCTTCGCGGCGACGGCGGCTCTGGTCGGCGGCTACGGCGCGCTGATGCGCCGCTGGAGCGGCGGCGAGGACGCCCGGCTGCGTCGCGAGCGCGGGCTGGCGGCCGGGGTCCTCGTCGCGGTCGCGGGGCTGGCGCTGTCCTCGCTGATCGCCGGCGGCGCGACGACGCCCTACGGCGCCTACCACTTCCAGCGCGCCGCGCCGCTCGGCGGCGTCATCGCCAACGTCGCGGCGATGCCGCTCTTCTCCTTCTGGATCATGCCCGCAGCCCTCATCGCGGTCCTTGCGATGCCCTTCGGCCTCGACGGGGCCGTCCTCGCGTTCATGGGCTACGGCATCGGCATCGTCTTCGCGATGGCCGAGCGGCTGGCCTTCTGGTTTCCCGACCATGCGACCGGCCTCCTGCCGACGCTCTCGCTCGTTCTCCTCAGCGCGGCGATCCTGGCGCTCTGCTTCTTCGCCGGACGGGGCCGATGGCTGGCGGTTCCCTTCGCCGCGGCGGGCCTCGCCATCGCGACGCCGGAGCGCGAACCGCCCGAACTCCTGGTCTTCGAGGACGGCAAGGAGCTCGCCCTGATCGACGGGGACGGTGCCCTCGCGCATCTGAAGGAGCGCCCGAACAGCTTCGTCGCGGGGCAATGGGAGCGGGCCTTCCCCGCCGGGACCAGCGACCGGGCGGACGGGCCGGCAACAGACGGCGGGCCCGTCGCCGCACCAGGAGGCGCCGGCTTCACCTGCCAGAACGACATCTGCCGTGCGGCGACGCGGTCGGGCCTGCGGATCGCCTGGACGGAAAACTACGAGCTGACGGGCACGCTCTGCGACAGCGCCGAGATCGCCATCGTCTCGCGCGCGATCCGGCTCGCCGAGTGCCGCTCCGGCGCACAGCTGGTGACGCTGCGCACGCTGCGCCGCACCGGCTCGCTCGCCGTCCGGCGCGACCCGGAGACCGGGCGGGTCCGGATCACGCCGTCGATCGAAGAGACGCCGCGCGAGTGGAACGCGCATCGCCATGCGCCGTGGCCGGAATTCTGGCGCGATCCGGATAGGGACGCGGGATCGGTGCGTCCCAGCTCCGCCACGGGCCTCGGCGTTCCGCCGGCCGACCTCGCAGCCAGCCCGAGCGAGGCTGCGCCGCCCCGATCGGAACGGCGTGCGACGCCGACGCCGGCCGGCGCAGCCCGACCCGAACTCGCGACGCCTCAGTAGCGGCGGATGAGACCGACGAGCTTGCCCTGCACCTTCACCTGATCGGCGCCGAAGATGCGCGTCTCGTAGGCCGGGTTCGCGGCCTCCAGCGCGATCCGGTCGCCCTTGCGGCGGAAGCGCTTGAGGGTCGCCTCCTCCTCGTCGACCAGGGCGACGACGATGTCCCCGGGATTGGCGGTGTCGGCGCGGCGGATCACCACCGTGTCCCCGTCGAGGATCCCGGCCTCGATCATCGAATCACCGGCGACGTCCAGCGCGTAGTGCTCGCCCGCGCCGATCATGTCCGGCGGCAGGACGAGGTCGCGCGTGTTGTTCTGGATCGCGGAGATCGGCACGCCGGCGGCGATGCGGCCCATGACGGGAACGCTGACTGAATCGTTGGCGGCCGAAACGGCGAGCGGCTTCGGCGCGGAGGAGACGAGGCTCGGCTTGAAGCCCTGCGGCACGGGCCGCGGCGCGCCCTTGGCCATCACGTCCGGCAGCTTCAGAATCTCCAGCGCCCGCGCCCGGTTGGGCAGGCGGCGGATGAAGCCGCGCTCCTCCAGGGCGGTGATCAGGCGATGGATGCCGCTCTTCGACTTCAGCTCCAGCGCATCCTTCATCTCGTCGAAGGAGGGCGGCACGCCGGCCGACTGCAGCCGCTCGTGGATGAAGAGGAGGAGATCGTGCTGCTTGCGCGTGAGCATCGCCGAACCCTTGGGACAGAATCAAAACAAAACCTGAACAAAGCTACTTGTTCCGTTTGTGTTCCGCAAGTCAGTCCAGCAGGAGATAGCGGCAGGGATCACCCTTTTGCGCGTCCGGCGCATGGGCCGGGCGCAGAAGCAGGATCTGCGCCCGCGCGTAGATCGACAGGAGCGAGGAATCCTGTCGCGGAAGCGGCGTGACGACGGCGTCGCCGTCGACGATCTCGAGGCTGGCGCGCACGAAGTCGGCGCGCTGGTCGTTCGCGGGCATCGCATGTCCCAGGACGCCGGTCCGGAACGCATCATCGGTCAGGCCGGCGAGCCGCCGCACGAGGGGGCGCAGGAAGACCGTCGCCGCGACCATGGAGGAGGCGGGGTTGCCGGGCAGGCCGACGATCCGCACTGCCCCGAGCCGCCCGGCCATGATCGGCTTGCCGGGGCGCATGGCGACCTTCCAGAAGTCGAGGGCGACGCCGCGCGATTCGAAAGCCCGTGCGGCGAGGTCGTGATCGCCGACCGAAGCTCCGCCGATGGAGACGAAGATGTCGGCCCGTGCGGCCGCCGCCTCGTCGAGGCGCGCGCCGATGGCATCGAGATCGTCGGGCGCGATGCCGAGGTCCATCACCTCGCCGCCGTTCGCCTCGACGAGGGCGGCGACGCCGTAGGAGTTCGAGGCGACGATCTGCGAGGGGCCGAGGGGCCGTCCCGGCTCGACCAGTTCGTCGCCGGTCGCCAGGATCGCGACGCGGGGGCGGCGCAGGACGTCGAGAACGGGATGCCCGCCGCTCGCCGCCAGCGCGACCATGCCCGCCGTCAGGCGCGAGCCGGCGCGGACGAGCACCTCGCCGGCGGAGAAGTCGTTGCCGAGAGGCCGGATGTTGGCGCCCTTCGCGGGTGCCTCGACGGCGCGCAGGCTCGAACCGGTGCGCTCGGCGTTCTCCTGGATGAGCACCGTGTCGGCGCCGGGCGGCACCGGGGCCCCGGTGAAGATGCGGACGGCCTCGCCCGGTACGATCGCCCGCTCGAAGGCGCGGCCCGCCTGCGCCTCGCCGACGACGTTCAGGGCGCGGCCCTCCGCGGCATCCGCGGCGCGAAGGGCGTAGCCGTCCATCGCCGAGGCGTCGAAGTCCGGCTGGGTGCGCTGGGCGACGACGTCGCCCGCCAGGACGCGGCCGGCCGCGCTGCGAAGGGGAACGCGTTCCGTGTCGGCGACCGGCACGGCATCGCGCAGCAGCTCGGCCAGCGCCTCCTCGACCGGCCGGAGAGTCATGCCGGCGCGTCCGGAGCGCGCGCGTAAGTGCCCGAGCGCCCGCCGGATTTCGCGACGAGCCGGATGCCGGTGATCTCCATCTCCCGGTCCACCGCCTTGGCCATGTCGTAGATGGTCAGGCAGGCGACCGAGACCGCCGTCAGCGCCTCCATCTCCACGCCCGTGCGTCCGCCCACCTTGGCGGTGGCGGTGACGCGCAGGCCCGGCAGTTCCGGCTCCAGCGCGATCTCGACCGACACCTTGTCGAGCATCAGCGGGTGGCAGAGCGGGATGAGGTCGCTGGTCTTCTTGGCCGCCATGATTCCGGCGATCCGCGCGATGGCGACGACGTCGCCCTTCTTGGCCTGACCCGATGCGATCAGCTCCAGCGTCTCCGGCTTCATGACCACGAGCCCCTCGGCGCTCGCCGAACGGCCGGTGACCTCCTTGTCGCCGACGTCGACCATCGCGGCCGCGCCGGACGCGTCGAGATGGGTGAGGCGGGTCTCGCTCACGCTCGCCGGCCCTCGTCGAGGAGCGATCGCGTCGCGGATTCGACGTCCGCCTGTCGCATCAGGCTCTCACCGACGAGGACGGTGCGGATGCCGGCACGTGCGAGCCGCGCGCAGTCGGCCGCCGAATGGATGCCGCTCTCGCCGACGACGATCCGGTCGTACGGCACGAGCTTCGCCAGACGCTCGGCCACGGCGAGATCGGTCTCGAAGGTGCGAAGGTTGCGGCTGTTGATGCCGACGAGCCGCGAACGCAGCTTCAAAGCCCGTTCGAGCTCCGCCTCGTCGTGGACCTCGATCAGGACGTCGAGCCCGTGCTCCTCGGCTGCGTCTTCGAGCGCCGCGGCGGTCGGATCGTCGACGGCCGCCATGATGATGAGGATCGCGTCGCCGCCCCAGGCGCGCGCTTCCGCCACCTGGTAGGGGTCGAACATGAAGTCCTTGCGCAGCGCGGGCAGGGCGGTGGCGTCGCGCGCGGCGGTCAGGAAGCCGGGCTGGCCCTGGAAGGACGGCGCGTCGGTCAGCACGCTGAGGCAGGTCGCGCCGCCGCGCTCGTAGGCGCGAGCGAGCGTCGGCGGATCGAAATCCTCGCGGATCAGGCCCTTGGACGGACTCGCCTTCTTCACCTCGGCGATCAGCGCGATGCGGCCCTGCGCGATCGTCCGCCCGACGGCGGCGGCGAAGCCGCGCGGGCCATCGCGGCCGGCGATGATCGCCGCGAGGTCGGCGAGCGGCACGGCGGATCGGGCCGCGGCGATCTCGTCGCGCTTGTAGGTCTCGATCCGCGCGAGGATGTCGCTCATCTGCGGGCGCTCCGGGGGCGTTGCGAAGCCTCCACGAGGCGGGCGAGCGCGGCGCGGGCCGCGCCGTCGTCGATCGATCTCGCGGCGAGGGTCAGGCCGGCCGCGATGTCGGGCGCGCGGTCGGCGACGACCAGCGCGCCCGCCGCGTTCAGAAGCGCGACGTCGCGATAGGCGTTCCGCTCGCCCTCCAGCACCGCGCGCAGCGCCGCCGCGTTCGCGGACCCGTCGCCCCCCTTCAGCTCGGACAGGTCGCGGCGCGGCAGGCCGAACGCCTCGGGCTCGATGGTGAAGCGCTCGATCCGCTCGCCGTCGAGCGAGACGATCTGCGTCTCGCCGCAGACCGTCATCTCGTCGAGCCCGTCGCCGTGGACGACGAAGGCCCTGCGGGTGCCGAGGGCGCGCAGCGTCTCGGCGATCGGCATCAGCCATTGCGGGGCGAAGACGCCGAGGAGCAGGCGGTCGGCGCCGGCCGGGTTGGCGAGGGGCCCGAGGATGTTGAAGATCGTGCGCGTGCCGAGTTCGACGCGGCTGGGGCCCACGAAACGCATGGCCGAATGGTGCGTCGGCGCGAACATGAAGCCGATGCCGGCCTCGGCGATCACCGGACCGATCTCGGCCGGCTTCAGATCGACGTCGACGCCGAGCGCGGCCAGAACGTCCGCAGCGCCCGACTTCGACGACAGCGCCCGGTTGCCGTGCTTGGCGACCACGACGCCGCAGCCGGCGACCACGAGGGCCGTCAGAGTCGAGATGTTCAGCGTGCCGGCGTGATCGCCGCCGGTGCCGACGATGTCGATCGCGTCCGTCGGGGCCTGAACCCGCGCCATGTTGGCGCGCATCACGTCCACCGCGCCGGCGATCTCCTCGACGCTCTCGCCGCGAACCCGCAGCGCCATCAGGAAGCCGCCGATCTGGCTGGGCGTCGCCTCGCCCGACATCATCACGCCGAAGGCGGCGGCGGCCTCTGCGCGCGTCAGCGCGACGCCGTCCGCGACCTTGGCGAGAAAGGGCTTGAGGTCCATCGTCACCGCAGGCTCTGCGCCGTCTGCACGGCGGTCTCGTTGAAGCGCACCGGATATTCGGTCTGCAGCATCGCCACATAGGCCTGCAGCACGTCGTTCTGGAGGGCACCGGAGATCTGCGCCGTCTGCGCCGGCTGGACGTCGGCCAGCGGGTCGGCGGGCGGCGACACCTCGTCGACGCGCAGGAGCGTCCATGTCCCGGGCTCGGCGCCGGGCGCCGTCGTCACGAGGCCGGCCGGGCCGGAGAAGGCGGCGTTGGCCGCGGCTTCGCCGAGACGCGGCGTCGCGGTCGCGCGGGTCAGGCCCGGCTCGGTGGCGACGGTCAGGCCCTCCGCCTGCGCCACCGCCTCCAGCGCCTCGCCGCCCTCGATGCGGGCGCGCAGCGCCTCGACCCGGGCTTCCAGCTCCTCGCCGGCCTCTTGCGCCTTCCAGTCGGCGACGACGTCCTCGCGGATCTCGTCCAGCGGGCGCTGGCGCGCCTCGGTCACCTCGGAGACGTCGTAGAAGACGAAGCTGTTGGACGCGTCGTTGATCGGCGGGTTGTCGAAGTTCGGCTGGGTCTCGAACACGCCGGCCAGGAGTTCGCCCTGCGCCGGCAGGTTCTCGACGGGGTTCCCCTCGGCATCGAGCCCGGTGGAGTCGATCGAGGGGACCTCGACGACCGTCAGCCCCGCCTCATCGGCGGCCTCGCGGATGGTCGCGCCGGCGGCGCGGGCGTCCTCGAAGGTGTTGTAGGCCTCGTCGACGCGGGTCGTCGCGGCGTCGAGCGCCAGCTCCTCGCGCAGCTGCGCCTCGACGGCCTCCAGCGGCTCGACGCCTTCCGGCTCGATCGCCTCGACGGTCAGGATCGTCGGGCCGAAGAGGCCCGGAACGACGCCGCTCGTCTGGCCGATCTCGAGCGCAAAGGCCGCGTCGGCGATGTTGGCGTCGGGAATGTCGGAGCGCGCGAGGAGCCCGAGATCGGTGTCGGCCGGGCTGCGGCCGGCCGCCGCCGCCGCGTCGGCGAAGCTCGCCCCTCCGGCGATCTCGGCCGCGGCCGCGTCGGCGGCCGCCTGGTCGGGGAAGACGATCTGCCGGATCTGCCGGCGCTCCGGCGTGCCGAAGCGCGCGCGGTTCGCCTCGTAGTCCGCCGCCACCGCCTCGGGGGTCACGCTCGCCGGATCGGCGAGCGCCTCGGCGGTCAGATGGACGTAGGAGAAGGCGCGGTACTCGGGCGCGGCGTAGTCGCCCTCCTGCGCGGTGAAGAAGGTCTGCAGCTCCTCCTCGGACGGATCGGCGATCTCCTCGGCGGGCTGCGCCGTCAGGGTCGCCAGACTGACAGTGCGGCGCTCGCCGGCATAGAGGCCGATGGCGGCCGTGAAGGTCTGCGGCGCCGGGATGCCCTCGGCGACGGAATCGATGATCTGGGTGCGCAGCGCCGTCTCGCCCAGGCGGTCGATATAGGCGGTCTCGGTCATGCCGGCGTTCTGGAGCACGGCGCGGAAGGTGTTGCGCGAGAAATTGCCGTTGGCGTCCTGGAAGCTCGGATCCTCGGCGATCAGGCGCAGAAGGCCCTGCTGCGACAGGCCGAGCCCGAGGACGCGGCCCTGTTCGTCGAGGACGGCGCCGGTCGCCAGCTGCGAGAGGGTCGACTGGTCGATGCCGAAGGCCTGGATCTCGTCCGGGTTCGGCCGGCGCCCGATCTGCTGGGAGACGCGCGCCAGGCTCTGCTGATAGGCGATCTGGTAGTCCTGCAGCGACACGGAGGTGCCGCCCACCGTCATCACGGTCGAAAGCGAGAGGCGCCCGGAAAAGCCGTCGGCCAAGGTCCAGGCGACCGCGAAGACGCCGAGCAGGAGACCGAGGAAGATCTTTCCGGCCCAGCCGGTCACGATCCCGCGCAGAAAGGTCATCATCGCGTCAAGCACTCCGGTCGCACGTGTCGTCCGTCCGCACGAAAGGGCCTCCGGCGGACTGATGGGTTCCGGCCTTAAAGCCAAACCGCCCATCGGCCAAGCGCCGCGGTTTGATTTCGGGCGGGCGAGCCGATAACCCTCGCGCCGATTTGAAGCACCGTTGGGAGGACCGCCCGTGAAGCCGCTGATCGCCGGAAACTGGAAGATGAACGGGGTCTCCGCCTCGCTCGCCGAGCTGAAGACGATGGCCGACGCGGCCGCGGGGCTCGCCGGGCGTTGCGACATCCTGATCTGTCCGCCGGCGACGCTCCTTCATGCCGCCGCGAGCGAGCGCACGGCCCTGATGCTCGGCGGGCAGGACTGCCACGCCAAAGAGAACGGAGCCCACACCGGCGACGTGTCGGCCGAGATGCTGCGCGACGCCGGCGCCAGCCACGTCATTCTCGGCCATTCGGAGCGGCGGGCCGACCACGGCGAGAGCGACGCGGTCGTTGCCGAAAAGGTGAAGGCGGCGTGGCGGGGCGGGCTCGTCGCGATCGTCTGCGTCGGCGAGACGGAAGGCGAGCGCGAGGACGGCTCGACGCTGGATGTTCTGGGCGGCCAGGTCGACGGATCGCTCCCCGAGGGCGCGACGGCGCAGAACACGGTCCTGGCCTACGAGCCGGTCTGGGCGATCGGCACCGGCAAGACGCCGACCGCGGACGACGTCGCCGAGGTCCACGCCTTCCTGCGCAGGCGCCTGGTCGAGCGGCTCGGGCCGGACGGACAGGGCGTCGCGATCCTCTACGGGGGTTCGGTGAAGCCCTCGAACGCGGCCGAGCTTCTCGCGGTGCCCGAGGTCGGCGGCGCGCTGGTCGGCGGGGCCAGCTTGAAGGCCGCGGACTTCATCGCGATATGCGAGGCGGTTCCGCGGGCCTGATCCATGCGGACCGTCAGATAAGCGTTTGGAATAAACGCGGGCCTCCTGTAGAAGGCCCGCGATCCTTCCAGAAGACGAGCCTCGCGGGCCAAGCGCAACCATGCAGACTGTTCTGATCGTCATCCATCTCCTGATCGTGCTGGCGCTGGTCGTCGTGGTGCTGCTCCAGCGCTCCGAAGGCGGCGCGCTCGGCATCGGCGGCGGCGGCGGCGGCATGATGAGCGCGCGCGGCGCGGCCAACGCGCTGACGCGCGCCACGGCGATTCTCGCCGCCGGCTTCTTCATCACGTCGATGGCGCTCGCCATTCTCGCCCGCTACGGCGGCTCGCCGACCGACATCCTCGACCAGATCGGCGGCGCGCCCGCCGGCACCAGCGCGCCGGCCTCGGGAAGCGGCTCTCTGCTCGACCAGCTCGGCGGCGTTCCCGAGGAGGAGCAGGCGCCGGCACCGGTCGACGTTCCCGCCGGCGCGACGCCGGGAACGAGCGCGCCCGCGGCCCAGGCTCCGACGACGACGCCCGCGCCTGAGGCTCCGGCCTCCGATGCCGGCGTGCCGGTCGGCCCGCAGGGCGGGACCCAGGCCCCCGCGAGCCCGGCTCCGGCTCAATAGGACGCCATCCTCGACGAGTTCCACGACGGGGCGCTTCGGCGCCCCGTTTCGTTTGATCGCGCCAGATTGGCACTGGCGCTCCCCCATCCGAGCGGTTATCGGGAAGGCCCATGGCGCGATACATCTTCATCACCGGCGGCGTGGTCTCCTCACTCGGAAAGGGCATCGCCTCCGCGGCGCTGGGCGCACTGCTCCAGGCGCGCGGCTACCGGGTGCGGCTGCGCAAGCTCGACCCCTATCTGAACGTCGACCCGGGCACGATGAGCCCGACGCAGCACGGCGAGGTCTTCGTCACCGACGACGGCGCCGAGACCGATCTCGACCTCGGCCACTACGAGCGCTTCACCGGCCGGCCGGCGAACCGCATGGACAACATCACCACCGGGCGGATCTACAAGGAGATCATCGCCAAGGAGCGGCGCGGCGACTATCTCGGCGCCACCGTCCAGGTGATCCCGCACGTCACGGACGCGATTAAGGAGTTCGTCCTCGACGGCAACGAGGAGTTCGACTTCGTCCTGTGCGAGATCGGCGGCACGGTCGGCGACATCGAGGCGATGCCGTTCATGGAGGCGATCCGCCAGCTCGGCAACGACCTGCCGCGCGGCGGGGCCGTCTACGTCCACCTGACGCTGATGCCCTACATCCCGACGGCGGGCGAACTGAAGACCAAGCCGACGCAGCATTCGGTGAAGGAGCTGCGCTCGATCGGCATCCAGCCCGACATTCTCCTCGTTCGCGCCGACCGGCCGATTCCGCAGGAAGAGCGCCGCAAGATGAGCCTCTTCTGCAACGTGCGGGAGACGGCGGTCATCCAGGCGCTTGACGTCGCGACCATCTACGACGTGCCGATCGCCTATCACCGCGAGGGCCTCGACACCGAGGTGCTGGCCGCCTTCGGCATCGACCCGGCCCCCAAGCCGCAGCTGCAGCGCTGGACCGAGGTGGTGGACGGCATCCGCAACCCCGCGGGCGAGGTCACGATCGCGGTCGTGGGCAAGTACACGGGCCTGAAGGACGCCTACAAGTCGCTGATCGAGGCGCTGCAGCACGGCGGCATCGCCAACAAGGTGCGCGTCAAGCTCGACTGGATCGAGTCGGAGATCTTCGAGAAGCAGGACCCGACGCCCTATCTCGACCGCGTCTCGGGCATCCTGGTGCCGGGCGGCTTCGGGGAGCGGGGCTCTGAGGGCAAGATCCTCGCCGCCCGGTTCGCGCGCGAGCACAAGGTGCCGTATTTCGGCATCTGCTTCGGCATGCAGATGGCCGTGATCGAGGCGGCGCGGTCTCTCGCCGGGATCGAGAACGCCGCCTCCACCGAGTTCGGCCCGACGCAGGAGCCCGTCGTCGGCCTGATGACGGAATGGCTGCGCGGCAACGAGTTGGAGAGCCGTGCGGCCGAGGGCGACCTCGGCGGAACGATGCGGCTCGGCACCTACGAGGCGCGGCTGGAGCCCGGATCGAAGATCGCCGACATCTACGGCTCGAACGAGATCGCCGAGCGCCACCGCCACCGCTACGAGGTCAATCGCTCCTATCGCGAGCGGCTGGAGGCGGCGGGTCTCTCCTTCGCCGGCATGTCGCCGGACGGGCTCTTACCCGAGACGGTCGAGTATGCCGACCACCCCTGGTTCATCGGCGTGCAGTACCACCCCGAACTGAAGTCGCGCCCCTTCGAGCCGCACCCGCTCTTCGCCTCCTTCATCGGCGCGGCGGTCGAACGCTCCCGGCTGGTCTGAGTCTGGCCATGTTCCCGAACGAGAACCGCGGCACGCGCCGGATCGACCACACCGTCCTCGCCATGCCGAGCCTGGAGGAGGCGAGGGCGGTCTTCGAGGCCCTCGGCTTCGTCGTCGCGCCGAACGCCCGCCACCCCTTCGGCACGGAGAACGCCTGCGTCTTCTTCGCCGACGGCACCTTCATCGAGCCGCTGGCCGTCGGCCATCGCGAAACCTGCGAGGCGGCGGCGAAGGCGGGCAACGTCTTCGTCGCGCGCGACCAGGCGCATCGCTTCCGCGTCGGCGCGCCGTCCTTGTCCGGCCTCGCCTTCGCCTCGGCGGACGCCGACGCGGACGCGGCCGACTTCGCCGAGGCCGGCCACGGCGGGGAGGAGACGCTCGCCTTCGAGCGGCGCTTCAAGACGCCGGCGGGCGAGGATTCCTTCGTCGGCTTCCGCCTCGCCTTCGCGCGCGATCTTCGGGCGCCCGACGTCTCCTTCTTCACCTGCCAGCCGACCCACACGCACAAGCCGGACCGTTCGGCGCTGGTGGCGCACCCGAACGGCGCCACGGGAACGGCGCGCCTCGTCTTCGGCGAGCCGAACCCGACCGACTTCCAGTACTACCTCCAGGAGCTGACCGGCGACCGCGAGGCGGAGGCCGATTCCTTCGGGATGAAGCTGAAGGCCGGCGCGTCGCAGATCGAGGTCGCCAGCCTCGAAGCCCTGGCGCTGCGCTACGGCGCCACCCGCGGGCCGGGCCGGGGCCTCTCCTTCGAGGGCATCGTCCTGTCCGTCCGCGACATCTCCGCCGTCCGCGCCTTCGCCGAAACCTCCGGGCTTCGCGCGGAGGACCGGTCCGGCCGCCTCGTCGTGCGGATCGGCGAGAGGGCCTTCGTCGCATTCGAGGAGCAAGCCGCATGAGCCCGAACGCCACCGTTTCCGTCGGCAACGTCTCCTTCTCGCAAGGACTGCCCTTCGCGCTGATCGCCGGCCCGTGCCAGATGGAAAGCCGCGACCATGCGATGATGGTCGCCGAGCGGATGAAGCGGCTCACCGAGGATCTGAAAATCGGCTACGTCTTCAAGGCGAGCTTCGACAAGGCCAACCGCACCAGCCTTTCGGGCCGCCGCGGCATCGGTCTCGCCGAGGCGCTGCCGGTCTTCGAAGAGGTCCAGCGCACCTTCGGCCTGCCGGTCCTGACCGACATTCACACCGAGGCGCAGGCCGCCGAGGCCGGCGCGGTCTGCGACGTCCTGCAGATCCCCGCCTTTCTCTGCCGCCAGACCGACCTTCTGATCGCGGCCGCGAAGACCGGCCGCGTCGTCAACGTCAAGAAGGGGCAGTTCCTCGCCCCCTGGGACATGAAGAACGTCGCCGCCAAGGTGACGGAGAGCGGCAACCCCAACGTGCTCCTGACCGAGCGCGGCGCCTCCTTCGGCTACAACACGCTGGTCTCCGACTTCCGCGCCCTGCCGATCATGGCGGGCCTCGGCGCGCCGGTCGTCTTCGACGCGACGCATTCGGTGCAGCAGCCGGGCGGGCAGGGCGGCTCCTCGGGGGGCGAGCGCCGCTTCGTGGAGACGCTCAGCCGCGCCGCCGTCGCGGTCGGCGTCGCGGGGCTCTTCATCGAGACGCACGAGGACCCGGACAACGCCCCGTCCGACGGGCCGAACATGGTTCCGCTCGACCGGATGCCGGAGCTGCTGCGCCGCCTGAAGGCGCTCGACGAGGTCGCGAAGGACTTCAATCGATAAGAAGGATGCGCGGCGGGCGCGCCTCCGCTATGAGCCTCTCGACGTGAACGAACGGACCAGAGAGGCCCTTCCCGCATGACCGCCATCATCGACATCGTCGGCCGCGAAATCCTCGACAGCCGCGGCAACCCCACCGTCGAGGTGGACGTCGTCCTCGAGGACGGCTCCATGGGCCGTGCGGCCGTTCCGTCCGGCGCATCGACCGGCGCCCACGAGGCGGTCGAGCTGCGCGACAAGGACGAGCGCTATGCCGGCAAGGGCGTTCAGCAGGCGGTCCAGGCGGTGAACACCGAGATCCTGGAGGCGATCGTCGGCTTCGAGGCGGAGAACCAGATCCGCATCGACGCCGTGCTGCGCGACCTCGACGGGACCAAGAACAAGAGCCGCCTGGGCGCCAACGCCATTCTCGGCGTCTCGCTGGCCGTCGCCAAGGCTGCGTCGGAGGCCGCCGGCCTGCCGCTCTACCGCTATGTCGGCGGCGCCTCGGCCCATGTCCTGCCCGTGCCGATGATGAACATCATCAACGGCGGCGCCCACGCCGACAACCCGATCGACGTTCAGGAGTTCATGATCATGCCGGTCGGCGCGGAGAGCTTCCGCGAGGGCCTTCGCTGCGGCGCGGAAATCTTCCACACGCTGAAGAAGGCGCTGAAGGATGCCGGCCACAACACCAATGTCGGCGACGAGGGCGGCTTCGCGCCCAACATCGGCTCGACGCGCGAAGCGCTGGACTTCGTCCTGAAGGCGATCGAGAAGGCCGGCTACAAGCCGGGCGAGGACGTCTATCTGGCGCTCGACTGCGCCTCGACCGAGTTCTTCAAGGATGCGCACTACGATCTGGCCGGAGAGGGCCGCAAGCTGATCGCCGACGAGATGGCGGGCTACCTCGCCGAGCTGACGAAGGACTACCCGATCATCTCGATCGAGGACGGCATGGCCGAGGACGACTGGGCCGGCTGGAAGACGCTGACGAACAAGATCGGCGACAAGGTGCAGCTCGTGGGCGACGACCTGTTCGTCACGAACTCCGAGCGCCTGCGCGAGGGCATCGCCAAGGGCGTCGGCAACTCGATCCTGGTGAAGGTCAACCAGATCGGCACGCTGTCGGAGACGCTGGACGCGGTGAACCTGGCGCACCGCTCGGGCTACACGGCCGTCATGTCGCACCGCTCGGGCGAGACCGAGGACTATACGATCGCCGACCTCGCGGTCGCGACCAATTGCGGGCAGATCAAGACCGGCTCGCTGGCCCGCTCCGACCGGCTCGCCAAGTACAACCAGCTCCTCCGCATCGAGGAGGAGCTGGCGGATCAGGCCGTCTACGCCGGCCGTTCGATCCTGCGCGGTCGCTGAGCCGCGGCGCCGCCTCCTCTGGGTCTGGGAGGTGGGGGCTCGGCCGTCAGCCGGAGGCCATCTCGACCTCTCGTCCGCGCCCGAGGCCGCGGATCCAGCTTCCGAACTCGGGCTTCTCACGAAGCTGGTGGGCGTAGTGACGCCGAAGCGCCGCGGTCAGCTTTCCGCCGCGCCCCAGCTTCTCGTCCGCCAGAGCGATCATCACCGAGTTCGGCCAGGCCTTGCCGCGGATCTGACGCAGACGCTCGAACAGCTCTTCCTCGCCCGCCTGCGGATCGCCCTGCGCCATCAGCGTGACCATGGCCGCCGTCGATCGCGACACGCCCATATGGCAGTGCACGAGCAGATGGCCGGCGGAGCCCTCGACCGCGCCCTTGTCCAGCGACTCCCCGAAGGCGAGGATCGCCGCGACGTGCTCCTTGCCAGGCATGATCTGGCCGGGGGCCGGATCGATGATGTCGTGGAAGCGCAGCGTCGTGCGCAGATGCTTCGAATAGGCCTCGAAGTGATGGATGTCCGGATGGCCGGGATCGATGATCGACAGGACGTGCGTGACGCCCGCCTGCTGGTGGACGGGCAGTTCCTCGATCCCGCAGATGGTGCGGGAGGAGATCGCGAGGGTCTTCATGACGGGGTCTCCGGGCCTTGAGGTTCGCCCCGGACTTACGCGGCCCCGCCGCCGGCCACAACATCGGTCGGTGTCCGGTCGCCCGCTCCGCATGGCGCCCGGCACGCCCGATCCGCCGCCCGGACCCGAAGAGCGCCGGTCCGTGTCCCGGCGCCCTGGCGCCCTGGCGCCCATGCTTAACCGCCCCTTAAACGCGGCATGATCTATTGGCGGTTCAGGCAGCGGTGGAGAAGCAGGCGATGAGGACCCGGCAGCGGCAGAAGAGGCGGATCGGCGGGCTCGTCGTGCCGGTGATCGCCTCGGCGATCCTCACCTACTTCGCGCTGCATGTTCACACCGGACAGTACGGCCTCGAGGCCAAGGGCGAGTTCTCGGCCGAACTCCAGCGCCGGACGGAGGAACTGGCGCGGGTGACCCGCGAGCGCGAGCGGATCGAACGCCGCGTCGCCTTGCTTCATGACGGGTCTCTGGAGCGCGACATGATCGACGAGCGCGCGCGCCGGTACCTGAATGTCGGGACCGAAGACGAGATCGTCATCCTGCGCTGACGCACCGCAGCAGAAAACCGCATTTCGGTTAAATCCTGCTGCCTTGCAATATTTAACCGGAATACAGGCAAGCGTTGTGCGGCGGCTTGTCGAGACCCTTGCCGACGGTATAGTCCGACATGAGATGACCCCGATCCGGGTCGCGTCAAGACAGGACCGTCGCGCATGGCTTCGTCGAAAAAGCAGGAAGGCGGCTCGCCGAAGTCCGCCGTCCCGGCCTCCACTTCCGAGATCGTCCGCACGCTGGAAGACTTCGAGGCCCCCGCGCCCGCGCCCTTCTCCAAGGAGGAGGACTCCACCGCCTATCGCGAGATGCTGCTGATCCGCCGCTTCGAGGAGAAGGCCGGCCAGCTCTACGGCATGGGCTTCATCGGCGGCTTCTGCCATCTCTACATCGGCCAGGAGGCGGTCGTCGTCGGCATGCAGATGTCGATGAAGGAGGGCGATCAGGTCATCACCGCCTATCGCGACCACGGGCACATGCTGGCCACCGGCATGGAGGCGCGCGGCGTCATGGCCGAGCTCACGGGTCGCCGCTCCGGCTACTCGAAGGGCAAGGGCGGCTCGATGCACATGTTCTCCAAGGAGAAGAACTTCTACGGCGGGCACGGCATCGTCGGCGCGCAGGTCTCGCTCGGGACCGGCCTCGCCTTCGCCAACCGCTATCGCCAGAACGACTCGGTCTCGATCACCTATTTCGGCGACGGCGCGGCCAACCAGGGCCAGGTCTACGAGAGCTTCAACATGGCCTCGCTGTGGAAGCTGCCGGTGGTCTACGTCATCGAGAACAACCAGTACGCTATGGGCACCTCGGTGAAGCGCGCCAGCGCCGAGACGAACTTCGCCCACCGCGGCATCTCCTTCAGGATCCCGGGCATCCAGGTGGACGGCATGGACGTGCGCGCCGTGAAGGCGGCAGGCGACATGGCCGTCGACCACTGCCGCTCGGGCGAGGGGCCGATCATCCTGGAGATGATGACCTATCGCTACCGCGGCCATTCCATGTCCGATCCGGCCAAGTACCGCTCGCGCGACGAGGTGCAGAAGATGCGCTCGGAAAGCGACCCGATCGAGCAGGTGAAGCAGCGCCTCATCGCCGAGCACGGCGTCTCCGAGGAGGATCTGAAGGCGATCGACAAGGACGTGCGCGACATCGTCGCCGACTCGGCCGAATTCGCCCAGAACGACCCCGAGCCCGACGTCTCGGAGCTGTGGACCGACATCTACGCGGACGAGATTCCGCAGGCGGCAGAGTAGGGAGCGCGCCATGCCGATCGAAATTCTGATGCCCGCGCTCTCTCCCACGATGGAGGAGGGCACCCTCTCCAAATGGGTCAAGCAGGAGGGCGACGACGTCGCCCCCGGCGACGTGATCGCCGAGATCGAGACCGACAAGGCGACGATGGAAGTCGAGGCCGTCGACGAGGGCAAGCTCGGCAAGATCCTGATCGCGGCCGGCACGGAAGGCGTGAAGGTCAACACCCCGATCGCCGTCCTCCTCGCCGAGGGCGAGAGCGCGTCCGACATCGGCGCGTCGAAGCCGAAGGAAACCTCGCAGCCGGTGGGCGAGACGGGCAACGATCCCAGCGCCAAGCGCACCGAGAGCGGCGTCTCGCAGGAGGCCGAGAAAAAGGCCGACTCGGTCCCGGCGCAGGGGTTGAGCCATCCCGAGGTCGAGGATGCCGACGGCGAGACCCCGGAAATCCCCGAAGGCACGCAGATGGTCTCCCAGACCGTCCGCGAGGCGCTTCGCGACGCGATGGCCGAGGAGATGCGCCGCGACGAAACCGTCTTCCTGATGGGCGAGGAGGTCGCCGAATATCAGGGCGCCTACAAGATCAGCCAGGGTCTGCTGGACGAGTTCGGCGCGCGGCGCGTGGTCGACACGCCGATCACCGAGCACGGCTTCGCGGGCCTGGGCGTGGGCGCGGCCTTCGCCGGCCTCAAGCCCATCGTCGAGTTCATGACCTTCAACTTCGCCATGCAGGCGATCGACCACATCATCAATTCGGCCGCCAAGACGCTCTACATGGCCGGCGGCCAGATGGGCTGCCCGATCGTGTTCCGCGGGCCGAACGGCGCGGCGGCGCGCGTGGCGGCGCAGCACAGCCAGGACTACGCCGCTTGGTACGGCCAGATCCCGGGCCTGAAGGTGGTGATGCCCTATTCGGCGGCGGACGCGAAAGGGCTGATGAAGTCGGCGATCCGCGATCCGAACCCGGTCGTGTTCCTGGAGAACGAGATTCTCTACGGCCAGACCTTCGAGGTGCCCAAGCTCGACGACTGGACCGTGCCGATCGGCAAGGCGCGCATCCATCGCAAGGGCCGCGACGTCACGATCGTCTCCTTCGGCATCGGCATGACCTACGCCATCGCGGCGGCCGAGCAGCTGGCGAAGGAGGGGATCGAGGCCGAGATCATCGACCTTCGCACGATCCGCCCGCTCGACATGGACACGGTGGTGCGCTCGGTGAAGAAGACCAACCGCTGCGTCACGGTCGAGGAAGGCTGGCCGCAGGGTTCGGTCGGCGGGCACATCGCCTCCGAGCTGATGGTGCGTGCCTTCGACCATCTCGACGCGCCGGTGCTCAAGGTCTGCGGCAAGGACGTGCCGATGCCCTACGCGGCCAATCTGGAGAAGCTGGCCCTGCCGAGCGCCAAGGACGTCGTCGAGGCGGTCAAGGCCGTCTGCTACCGGGACTGAGGCGCGGACAATGGGTGCGGCACGGCAGGCGACCTACGCTGATCTGGAGGCGGTGCCCGAGCACCTCGTCGCCGAGATCATCGACGGGGAGCTCCTGACGCATCCGCGGCCGACGCCGAGACACGCGATCGCAGCGTCGGCGCTGAACGGAGCGCTGATCGATCCGTTCCAGAACGCCCTCGGCGGTCCGGGCGGCTGGATCTTCGCGACCGAGCCCGAACTGCACTTTGGCCGGCAGGTGGTCGTTCCGGACCTGGCGGCCTGGCGACGGGAGCGGCTCGATCTGCACCCGGACGCCAAATTCATCGAGACCCCGCCCGATTGGGTTTGCGAGGTCCTGTCGCCGTCGACCGAGAAGCGCGACCGGACCATCAAACGCCGAGTCTACGCGGAGGCAGGGGTGGCGCATCTGTGGCACCTCGACCCGAAGCACGAGATGCTGGAAGCCTTCTCGCTTCAGGACGGCCGCTGGGTTCTCGACGGGACCTGGACGGGCGAAGACACGGTCCGCGCCGCGCCCTTCGACGCCATCGCCTTCCCGCTTTCGAACCTCTGGCCGTTCGACCGGCCGCTCGGGTTCAACGAGAGCCCGCAAGCCCCTTTCATCGGAGATCGATAGATGCCGATCAACGTCACCATGCCCGCTCTGTCGCCGACCATGGAGGAGGGCAACCTCGCCAAATGGCTGGTGAAGGAGGGCGACAAGGTCTCCTCGGGCGACATCATCGCCGAGATCGAGACCGACAAGGCGACCATGGAGGTCGAGGCGGTCGACGAGGGCACGGTCGCCAGGATCGTCGTCCCGGCCGGCACCGAGGGCGTGAAGGTCAACGCCGTGATCGCGATCCTGGCCGCCGAGGGCGAGGACGCTTCGGCCGCCGCCTCGGGCGGGGGATCGGAGGCGAAGGCGCCGGCCTCGAACGCCAAGGCGGACGACGCCGTGGTCTCCGACAAGGCTTCCGGGCAGCCGGAAGCGCGCGCGCCGGAGACGGCGAGCGCGAAGGAGGGCGGATCGTCCTCCGGTTCCACCTCGTCCAGCGCCTCGTCCTCGGGCGGGCGCGTCTTCGCCTCGCCGCTCGCCCGTCGGATCGCCAGGGACAAGGGTCTCGACCTGTCGTCCGTGAAGGGCTCCGGCCCGAACGGGCGCATCGTGAAGGCCGACGTCGAGAAGGCCGAGCCGGGCAAGGCCCAGCCGGCCGCCGCAACGAGCGAGGCCGCCGCTGCGCCGAAGGCCGAGGCCGCCCCGGCGCCCGCCGCCAAGGGCCCGAGCGCCGACGCAGTTCGCAAGCTCTTCCCCGAAGGCTCCTTCGAGGAGATCCCGCATGACGGGATGCGCAAGACGATCGCCAAGCGCCTCGTCGAATCCAAGCAGACGGTGCCGCACTTCTATCTGACGGTGGACTGCGAGCTCGACGCGCTCTTGGCGCTGCGCAAGCAGCTGAACGACGCCGCGCCGACGACCAAGTCGGAGGCGGGCGAGAAGCCGGCCTACAAGCTCTCGGTGAACGACATGGTCATCAAGGCGATGGCGATGGCGCTGAAGGCGGTGCCGGACGCCAACGTCTCCTGGACCGACAGCGCGATGCTGAAGCACAAAAACGCCGATGTCGGCGTCGCGGTCTCGATCGAGGGCGGGCTGATCACGCCGATCATCCGCCGCGCCGACGAGAAGACGCTCTCGACCATCTCCAACGAGATGAAGGACCTCGCCAAGCGGGCGCGCTCGCGCAAGCTGAAGCCCGAGGAGTACCAAGGCGGCACGACGGCGGTCTCCAATCTCGGCATGTTCGGCATCAAGGACTTCTCCGCCGTCATCAACCCGCCGCACGCGACGATCCTGGCGGTCGGCGCGGGCGAGCAGCGCGCGGTGGTAAAGGGCGGCGAGGTGAAAATCGCCACCGTGATGACCGTGACACTCTCCACCGACCACCGCGCCGTGGACGGCGCGCTCGGGGCCGAACTCATCTCGGCCTTCAAGCAGCTGATCGAAGCCCCGATGGGCATGCTGGTCTGATCGAAATCGCTGACCGAACGAGAAGGCGAGCCCATCATGGCTGACACCTACGACATCATCGTCATCGGCGGCGGGCCGGGCGGCTACGTCGCCGCGATCCGCGCCGCGCAGCTCGGCTTCAAAACGGCCGTCGTCGAGCGCGAGCATCTGGGCGGCATCTGCCTGAACTGGGGCTGCATCCCGACCAAGGCGCTGCTGCGCTCGGCCGAGATCTTCCACTATGCCGAACACGCCAAGAACTACGGTCTGAAGATCGAGAAGCCCGGCTTCGCGATCGAGGACGTCGTGAAGCGCTCGCGCGGGGTCTCGGCGCAGCTGAACGGCGGCGTCGGCTTCCTCCTGAAGAAGAACAAGGTCGACGTCATCTGGGGCCAGGCGAAGATCGCCAAGGCCGGGAAGGGCGGCCCCGTCGAGGTCCAGGTCGGCAAGATGGAGAAGCCCGTCGTCGAGCCGCAGAACCCGGTCCCGAAGGACGTTCTGGGCGAAGGCACCTACAAGGCCAAGCACGTGATCGTCGCGACCGGCGCGCGGCCGCGCGTCCTGCCCGGGATCGAGCCGGACGGCGAGCGCATCTGGACCTATTTCGAGGCGATGAAGCCGAAGACGATGCCGAAATCGCTCGTCGTCATGGGCTCGGGCGCGATCGGGATCGAGTTCGCGTCCTTCTACCGCACGATGGGCGCCGAGGTGACCGTCGTCGAGCTTCTGCCGCAGATCCTGCCGGTGGAGGACGCCGAGGTCGCGGCGGTCGCGCGCAAGCAGTTCGAGAAGCAGGGCATGAAGCTCCTGACCGAAGCGAAGGTCGCCAAGGTCGAGAAGACCGGCGACGGCGTGAAGGTCACCGTCGAGGTCGGCGGCAGAACCGAGACGATCACCGCCGAGCGGCTGATCTCGGCCGTCGGCGTCCAGGGCAACACCGAAGGGCTCGGCCTGCAGGAGCTCGGCGTCGCGCTGGAGCGCGGCACGATCAAGGTCGACGGGGCGGGGCGCACCAATGTCGAGGGCGTCTACGCCATCGGCGACGTCGCCGGGGCCCCGATGCTCGCCCACAAGGCCGAGCACGAGGGCACGATCTGCGTCGAGGCGATCAAGGGCCTGCAAACCCATCCGATGAAGAAGACGCAGATTCCCGGCTGCACCTACTGCCAGCCGCAGGTGGCGAGCGTCGGCCTCACCGAGGAGAAGGCCAAGGAAGGCGGGCGCGAGGTCAAGGTCGGGCGCTTCAAGTTCCAGGGCAACGGCAAGGCCATCGCGCTCGGCGAGCCGGAAGGGCTGGTGAAGACGGTGTTCGACGCCAAGACCGGCGAGCTTCTGGGCGCCCACATGGTCGGGGCCGAGGTCACCGAGCTGATCCAGGGCTTCGTCGTCGCCATGGGCCTGGAGACGACCGAGGAGGAGCTGATGCACACGGTCTTCCCGCATCCGACCCTCTCGGAGATGATGCACGAGAGCGTCCTGGACGCCTACGGCCGCGTCATCCACATGTGAGACCGGGGTCCGACGGCCGGGCCGGCGCCGACCCCGAACAGTCGAATCACATCTTCGCCGCATTTGTTCTCGCGGCGCCTTGCCGCAGGCGGAGGCTGGGCCATCTTGCTCCGAAGGGCATCAATGCTTTCAGGAGCGTCTTATGAGTTGGCTTGCAGCAATCGTCGTCGGGGGCATCGCGGGATGGCTCGCCGAACAGTTCATGAAGAGCGACATGGGGCTCCTCATGAACATCATTCTGGGGATCGTCGGCGCCGTCGTCCTGAACCTGATCCTGGGCCTCTTCGGCCTGATCGACTTCCAGGCCGGCGCGTCCTTCTCGATCCAGTACCTCATCGTCGCCTTCATCGGCGCGTGCATCCTGATCGCCATTTTCCGCGCCTTCCGCGGACGACGGGTCTAACGCGATTGCAGCGCGTGCGGACCCTGACTAGATAGGGTCCGATGGTCACGCTACTCGACACACGCATCTCAGCCGGGGCCTCGCCCCGGCCGAGACATCCGGAAAAGGCGCACCGGCCCGACACGGAGGTGCTGCCCAAGCCCGACTGGATCCGCGTCAAGGCGCCGGTCTCGCCCGGCTATTTCGAGACCCGCGAAATCGTCAAGACGAACCGCCTCGTGACCGTGTGCGAGGAGGCGGGCTGCCCCAACATCGGCGGATGCTGGGAGAAGAAGCACGCGACCTTCATGATCATGGGCGGCATCTGCACGCGGGCCTGCGCCTTCTGCAACGTCGCGACAGGCATTCCCCACGCGCTGGACGACGAGGAGCCGGCCAGCGTCGGCCGGGCGGTCGCCTCGATGGGCCTGCACCACGTCGTCATCACTTCGGTCGACCGCGACGACCTGCCGGACGGCGGGGCGGAGCACTTCGCCCGCACGATCCGGGCGATCCGGGCGGCGGCGCCCGGCACGACGATCGAGATCCTGACGCCCGACTTCCTGCGCAAGCCGGGTGCGCTGGAGACGGTGGTCGCCGCGCGGCCCGACGTCTTCAACCACAACCTCGAGACCGTGCCGTCCAAGTACCTCAAGGTGCGGCCGGGCGCGCGCTACTTCCACTCGATCCGCCTGCTCCAGCAGGTGAAGGAGATCGATCCGACGATCTTCACCAAGTCCGGCATCATGGTCGGGCTCGGCGAAGAGCGGAACGAGGTGCTGCAGCTGATGGACGACCTGCGCTCGGCGGACGTCGACTTCATCACCATCGGCCAGTATCTGCAGCCGACCCGCAAGCACCATGCGGTCATGCGCTACGTGACGCCGGAGGAGTTCGAATCCTTCGCCACCGTGGCGAAGACCAAGGGCTTCCTCGTCGTCGCCTCCAGCCCGCTGACGCGTTCCTCGCACCACGCCGGCGAGGATTTCGAGCGGCTCAAGGCCGCCCGGCTCGCGCGCCAGAACAGCGTCGCCGCCTGACGCGATGCCCAAGTTCGAGAACGTCCGCACGGTTCCCCACAGCCCGGAGGAGATGTTCCAGCTGGTGGCGGACGTCGAGCGCTACCCGGAGTTCCTGCCGCTCTGCCAGGCGCTGCACGTGCGCTCGCGGCGCGAGCGCGACGGCAAGACGCTGCTGATCGCCGACATGACCGTCGCCTACAAGCTCGTGCGCGAGACCTTCACCTCGCAGGTGCTGCTGAAGCCGGAAGAGCGCCGGATCGACGTCTCCTATGTCGACGGGCCGTTCAAGTATCTCGACAACCGCTGGACCTTCGAGCCGGTGCCGACGGGCTGCGCGGTGCGCTTCTACATCGATTACGAGTTCAAGAGCCGCACGCTGGGGCTCCTGATGGGCTCGATGTTCGACTTCGCCTTCCGCCGCTTCGCCGCCGCCTTCGAGGAGCGGGCGGACGTGATCTACGGGCCGGGCGCGCCGCCCGCGGCCTGATCGCCGAGGACCTGGCGAAGAAGGTCCAGCGCGACGGCGACGCTCTCCATCCGCACCTCGGCGCGGCCGATGTCGCCGAAGCGGCGCTCGGCGGCGAGCGTCGGCCGCCCCCGCATCGCGCAGGCGAAATGGACGAGCCCGACCGGCTTCTGAGCCGAACCGCCGCCGGGCCCCGCGACACCGGTGATCGAGACCGCCAGCGTGGCGCGAGAGCGGGCGAGGGCGCCTTCCGCCATCGCCCGGGCGACCGGGGCCGACACCGCGCCGTGATCGCGAAGGAGGTCGTCCGGAACGCCGACCATGCTCGTCTTCGCCGCGTTCGAATAGGTGACGAAACCGCATTCGACGACGGCCGACGACCCCGCGATCTCGGTCAGGAGCGCCGCTACGAGCCCGCCGGTGCACGATTCCACGGTCGCGATCGTCGCGCCGTCGCGCTGCGCCTGCGCCAGAAGCCGCCGCGCCTCCTCGACCAGGGCGTCCGGGAAGGCGCTCATCGCGGCGCCTCGTAGCGCACGCTCGCCGTGGCGATGGCCGCGATCCCCTCGCGCCGGCCGACGAAGCCGATCGTCTCGTTGGTCGTCGCCTTCACCGACACCCGTTCGAGATCGATCGACAGCATGTCGGCGATCGCCTCGCGCATGGCCAGGCGGTGGGAGGCGATCTTCGGCGCCTCGCAGATCAGGCTGATGTCGGCGTTCAGGACACGGCCGCCCTTCTCGGCGACGATCCGGGCGGCATGGCGCACGAAGAGATGCGAGGGGGCGCCCTTCCATTGCGGATCGCTCGGCGGGAAATGGTCGCCGATGTCGCCGGCCCCGCAGGTGGCGAGCAGCGCGTCGGTCAGGGCGTGCAGCCCGACATCGGCGTCGGAATGCCCGTCGAGCGCCCGGTCATGCGCGATGCGGACGCCGCACAGCGTCACGTGGTCCCCCTCGACGAGGCGGTGCACGTCGTAGCCGTTGCCGGTGCGGATATCCATCGGCGCCTCGTTCCTCGACAGTCTTTCGTCCGCGAGCACCATGTCCCGGACATAGGTCAGCTTGACGTTGTCGACCGAGCCCTCGACGAGGCGCACGGGCAGCCCCGCCCATTCGGCGATCGACGAATCGTCGGTGAAGTGATCGAGATGGGAGCGGGCCGCCGCCTCGTGCGCTGCCAGGATGGGCGCGTAGGGAAAGCCCTGCGGGGTCTGTGCGGCGAAGAGCGCGCGCCGGTCGACGGTCGTCCCGACCATGCCGTCCTTGCCCCGCTTCAGCGTGTCGGCGATCGGCAGGACGGGCAGGCCCCCGGTGCCCGAATCGACGGCTTCGATGACCCGCTCGATCATCGCCGCATCGGCGAAGGGACGGGCGGCGTCGTGGATCAGCACGATCTCCGGCGAATGCGCCGACAGCGCGCGCAGGCCGGCGAGGACGGACAGCTGCCGCGTCGCTCCGCCCTCGACCACGATCTCGGACGGGGCCAGCGCGCCGCAGGCCGCGTCGAGCCGGCCGCGGTCGTCGGGGTGGATGACGATGACGGTCTGCGTCAGGCTGCCGACGGCCCGCAGCGCGTCGAGCGTGTGCGCGATCACGGCCCGCCCGGCGATCGCGCGGTATTGCTTCGGTCCGTCGGCGGGCGCGCCGGCCCGCTCGCCGCGTCCCGCGGCCACGAGCACCATCGCGATCCTTCGGCGATCCGACAAAAGGCCAGTCCTCTTCATGCGAAAGCCGCGCCGTGCGCCTGTCCGGCATTCAAGCGGGTGGACCACATGCGCGAGGGGACGGCAAGCATCCGATGTCCGGTGGCCGCGCCTCGCTCACGCGCAAGGCTGCTATGCGGCCACGGCACACCAACTGCGCGCCACTCTGCTTGAGATTTGAGCATGACGCGATATGGTCCAGCGCAATGCTCAACGACGCGCCGTTCCAGCCCCATCCGCTTCGCTTGCCCGAACCGCCGGCCCCCGGGCCGCGCGCGGTCGATGCGCTGCGGATCGGGCCGCATCTTCTGCGCGGCTCGGTCGTCCTCGCACCCCTCTCGGGCGTGTCGGACGTTCCGTTCCGGCAACTCGCGCGCCGCTTCGGGGCGCCGCTGGTGTATTCCGAGATGGTCGCGAGCGGTGAACTGCTTCGGGCCAGTCCCGAAAGCCTGCGCCGTGCCATGGCGGACGGGCAGGGGCTCCACGCGGTCCAGCTCGCCGGGCGCGACCCGGCGACGATGCGGGACGCCGCCCGGATCGTCGCGGAGCGCGGCGCCGACATCATCGACATCAATTTCGGCTGCCCGGCCAAGAAGGTCGTCGGCGGACTGTCCGGCTCGGCGCTCATGCGCGAGCCGGACCTCGCGCTGCGGCTGGTGGAGGCGACGGTGGAGGGCGCGGGCGACGTGCCCGTCACCGCGAAGATGCGGCTCGGCTGGGACGACGGCTCGATCAACGCGCCCGACCTCGCGAGCCGCTTCGAAGCAGCGGGAATCCAGCTCGTCACGGTGCACGGCCGAACCCGCATGCAGTTCTACGAAGGGCACGCCGACTGGTCCGCCATCCGACGCGTGAAGGCGGCCGTCTCCGTTCCCGTCATCGCCAACGGCGACCTTCGGGACGCCGGGCAGCTTGGCGCGATGCGCGCCGCGAGCGGCGCCGACGGGCTGATGATCGGGCGCGGAGTCTACGGACGACCTTGGGCAGCGGGGCTTCTGGCGGGCGTGTGCGACGAACGGGCCCTGGCGCGCGTGTCCTTCGCCGATCTCGTCCGGGAGCATCTGGCCGCCATGCTGTCCTTCTACGGCGCCGCGTCCGGCCTGCGGCAGGCGCGCAAGCATATCGGCTGGTATCTGGACCGCGCCGCGCCCCTGGCGCCGTCGGGCTCGGCGGCGCGCACCGAACTCCTGCGCCTCGTCGATCCGGTCGAGCTCGACCGGCGGCTCGGAACCCTTCTCGGCGGCCTGACCACCCTCGACATCGAACGGCATCTCCTGCCGGACCGGAAGGCCGCCTGACCCCATGTCCACTCCGTCCGAGACCGTCGTGCATCCCACGAGCATCCTCAACGCGCTGCCGCATCCGGTGGTGGTCGTCGATGCGGAGGATCGCTTCGCCTTCGCCAATTCCGACGCCGAGCAGTTCTTCTCGACCAGCGCGGACGTTTTGTCGCGGCGCAGCCTGCGCTATTTCGTGCCGGCCGACAGTCCGCTCTTCACCCTCATCGAGCAGGTGCGGCGCGACGCCTCGCGCATGAGCGAATACCGCGTCGACCTGTCCTCGCCACGGCTGGGGCCGGACCGCGTGGTCGACCTCTACGTGTCGTCCATGCCCGAGGAACCGGGCAAGGTGCTCCTGATGATCCAGCAGCGCTCCATCGCCGACAAGATGGACCGCCAGTTGACGCACCGGTCCGCCGCCCGCTCCGTCACGGGCCTCGCCGCCATGCTGGCGCACGAGATCCGGAACCCCCTGTCCGGCATCAAGGGCGCGGCCCAGCTCCTGGAGACGACCGCCGGTGACGACGACCGGGTCCTGACGCGCCTCATCCAGGAGGAGAGCGACCGGATCGTGAAGCTCGTCGACCGGATGGAGGTGTTCTCCGACCAGCGGCCGGTGGAGCGGTCGGCCGTCAACATCCATTCGGTGCTGGAGCACGTGAAGACGCTGGCGCTGAGCGGTTTCGCGCGCAACGTCCGCATCCTCGAGATCTACGATCCCTCGCTTCCGGCCGTCTACGCCAACCGCGACCAGCTCGTGCAGGTGTTCCTGAATCTCCTGAAGAACGCCGCCGAGGCCGTGTCGAACCGGCCGGACGGGGAGATCCGCCTGTCGACGGCGTTCCGCCCGGGCGTGCGGCTCTCGGTGCCGGGGACGAAGTCGCGCATCACGCTACCGCTTGAGTTCACGGTCGAGGACAACGGGCCCGGCGTGCCGGCGGACATCCGCGAGAACATCTTCGATCCCTTCGTCACCACCAAGCCGAACGGGTCCGGCCTCGGCCTCGCGCTCGTCGCCAAGATCGTGGGCGACCATGGCGGGGTCATCGAATGCGATTCCCAGCCGAACCAGACGCTGTTCCGCATCCTCATGCCGGCCTGGAGCGGGATCGACGCGCAGCCGCGTGCGGCCGACGAAGACGACGCAGAGGAGAATTCCTGACCGTGGCTTCCTCCCAGATCCTCGTCGCCGACGACGACGCCGCCATCCGCACCGTCCTGTCCCAGGCGCTGCTGCGCGCGGGCTACGAGGTGCGCGTCACCTCCAACATCGCGACGCTCTGGCGCTGGATCTCGGCGGGCGAGGGCGATCTCGTCATCACCGACGTCCTGATGCCCGACGGCAACGTCTTCGACATGCTGCCCCGGTTCCGCAACTCGCGCCCGAACCTGCCCATCGTCGTGATGAGCGCGCAGAACACCTTCATGACGGCCGTGCGCGCCTCCGAGGGCGGGGCCTACGACTACGTGCCCAAGCCCTTCGACCTGTCGAATCTCGTCTCGATCGTGCGCCGGGCGCTGGCCGAGCCGAAGAAGGCGCCACGGGCGGCCGGCGCCGACGAGAGCGAGGGCATGCCGCTGGTCGGCCGTTCGCCGGCCATGCAGGACATCTATCGGGCGCTGGCCCGGATGATGCAGACCGACCTGACGGTTCTGATCACGGGCGAATCGGGGACAGGCAAGGAGCTGGTCGCGCGCGCGCTCCACGATTACGGTCGGCGCCGGAAGGGGCCCTTCGTCGCGATCAACATGGCCGCGATCCCGCGCGACCTGATCGAATCGGAGCTGTTCGGGCACGAGAAGGGCGCCTTCACCGGCGCGCAGGCCCGCACCAGCGGCCGCTTCGAGCAGGCCGAGGGCGGCACGCTCTTCCTCGACGAGATCGGCGACATGCCGCTCGAAGCGCAGACGCGGCTCCTGCGCGTGCTGCAGGAAGGCGAGTACACGACGGTCGGCGGCCGTACGCCGATCAAGACCAATGTCCGTATCATTGCCGCGACCCATCGCGACCTGCGCCAGCAGATCCAGCAGGGAGCCTTCCGCGAGGATCTCTACTACCGCCTCAACGTGGTGCCGGTCCGTCTGCCGCCATTGCGCGAGCGCGCCGAGGATATCGGCGATCTCGCCCGTCACTT
>JAEZXX010000058.1 GCA_023419535.1 Pseudomonadota bacterium
ACGATGGACAGCAGGTCCTCGCCCGCATGGGCGACGCCGTCGCGGGTGGTCAGCACCGCATCCTCGGTGCCGGCGTTGATCAGGTAATCCTCGAGGCTCCGCTCGTCCTTGAGGTACTGCTCGGACGAGCCGCGCTTGATCTTGTAGAGCGGCGGCTGCGCGATGTAGACGTGCCCGCGCTCGATCAGCTCGCGCATCTGCCGGTAGAAGAAGGTGAGCAGCAGCGTGCGGATGTGGGCGCCGTCGACGTCGGCGTCCGTCATGATGATGATCTTGTGGTAGCGCAGCTTGTCGGCGTTGAAGCCGTGGCTGTCGCCGGTGCCGATGCCCGTGCCGAGCGCGGTGATCAGCGTGCCGATCTGGTCGGAGGAGATCATCCGGTCGAAGCGCACGCGCTCCACGTTCAGGATCTTGCCGCGCAAGGGCAGGATCGCCTGGTTCTGGCGCGAGCGCGCCCCCTTGGCCGAGCCGCCGGCCGAATCGCCCTCGACGATGAAGATCTCCGATTTGGCCGGGTCCTTCTCGGCGCAGTCGGCGAGCTTGCCCGGGAGGGTCGAGACGCTCATCACGTCCTTGCGGATGGTCTCGCGGGCCTTGCGCGCCGCCTCGCGGGCGGCGGCGGCCTGGATGACCTTCGAAACGAGGGTCTTGGCTTCCGCCGGATGCTCCTCCAGCCAGGTCGCCAGCGCCTCGTTCATGGCGCCTTCGACGACCGGGCGCACCTCGGAGGAGACGAGCTTGTCCTTGGTCTGGGAAGAGAATTTCGGATCCGGCACCTTCACCGAAAGGACGCAGGTGAGGCCCTCGCGGCAGTCGTCGCCGGTCAGCGACACCTTTTCGCGCTTGGTCATGCCCGAGGTCTCCGCATAGCCGGTGACCTGCCGCGTCAGCGCGCCGCGGAAGCCCGCCAGATGCGCCCCGCCGTCGCGCTGGGGGATGTTGTTGGTGAAGCAGAGCACGTTCTCGTGGTAGCTGTCGTTCCACCAGAGCGCGGCTTCGACGGTGATCCCGTCGCGTTCGCTCATCACCGTGATGGGCGCGGGAATCAGCGGCTTGCGCGCCTTGTCGAGGTATCGCACGAAGGCTTCGAGCCCGCCCTCGTAGAAGAGCTCGACGCGCTTCTCGTCGGCGTGGCGCTTGTCGGCGAGCGTGATGCGCACGCCCGAGTTCAGGAAGGCGAGCTCGCGCAGGCGGTGCTCCAGCGTCCCGTAGTCGAAGCTCGTGACGCCCTTGAACGTCTCCGTGGAGGGCAGGAAGGTGATCGCGGTGCCGGTCTCGTCGCCGGCCTCGCCCGTGACCGCCAGCGGCGCGTCGGGCACGCCGTGGGTGAAGGCCATCTCGTGAACCCGGCCCTTGCGGCGGATCTTCATCTTCAGCCAGACCGACAGGGCGTTGACGACCGAGACGCCGACGCCGTGGAGGCCGCCGGAGACCTTGTAGGAGTTCTGGTCGAACTTTCCGCCGGCGTGGAGCTGGGTCATGATGACCTCGGCCGCCGAAACGCCCTCGGATGAGTGGATGTCGGTCGGGATGCCGCGACCGTTGTCGGTGACGGTGCACGAGCCGTCGGCGTTGAGCGTGACGGTGACGAGCGTCGCGTGGCCGGCCAGCGCCTCGTCGATGGCGTTGTCCACCACCTCGTAGACCATGTGGTGCAGGCCCGAACCGTCGTCCGTGTCGCCGATATACATGCCCGGCCGTTTGCGGACCGCGTCGAGGCCCTTCAGCACCTTGATCGAATCGGCGCCGTACTCGGCGCCCGCGCCGGGGATGGTCTCGCTGGCTTCAGACATGGAGTTCCTTGGATCGGGGTCCGCCTCGTCCGAGGCTTCGCGCACGGCCGCTCGGGCCGTCCCGAATATAGCCATTGGCGCGTTAAAACCCAAGCGATTAGCGCATCCTGCCGCATGGAAGCGGAGCGGCGGGGGCCCCATATGCGGGCCGAAAGGATCGCCGTCCATGACCTTGACCGTTCCCGCGCCCCGCGCCGCCCCTCATTTCCGGGCGCCCGCACCCGTGCCCCACACCAAGCCTCTGGGTTTTGCGGGTTTCGTCTGGACCGCCTCGCGTAACCCGATCGAGATCTGGGGTTCGCGCGCCTTCAAGGAGCCGTATCTCAAGGCCAACTGGCTGCGCGTGCCGACGGTGATCGTCAACGAGCCGAAGGCGATCCGTGCCCTCCTGGTCGACAACGCCCGGAACTACGCCATGCAGCCGCTGCGCCAGCGCGTGCTGCGGCCGATGCTGCGCGACGGGCTGCTGACCGCCGAGGGCGAGCTCTGGAAGCGCACCCGCCGCTCGCTCGCGCCGGTCTTCACGCCGAGGAACATCCACGCGCTCGCGCCCATCATGGAGGAGCGCTCGCGGCTTTTCGCGCAAGGGCTGGAACGTGCGGGCGAGGGTCGGACCGACATCGCCTTCCAGATGACGCTCCTCACCTACGACATTTTGCAGTCGACGCTCTTCTCCAACGACATCGCGGGCGAGCCGACCGAGTTCGCCGAGGCGATGGAGCTGTTCCTGAAGCGCATGGGCCGCGTCGACCCGCTCGACATCCTCGACGCGCCGGCCTTCATCCCGCGGATCGGACGCCTGCTCGGCCAGCGCTCCACGAAATACTTCCGGGGCGTCATCGCGGGCACGATGGAGCGGCGGGCGAAACTTCTCGCCGAGGCGCCGCAGGAGGCGCCCAACGACTTCCTGACGATGCTCCTCAAGGCCGACGGCCTGTCGCGCTCGGAAATCGAAGACAACATCATCACCTTCATCGGCGCGGGGCACGAGACGACGGCCCGCGCGCTCGGCTGGACGCTGTACCTCCTCAGCCAGGCCCCGGAGGAACGGGAGAAGGTCGAGGCCGAGCTCGACGCCGTGCTGCCGACGCTGTCCGATCCGGCGACCTGGCTCGACGCCCTGCCCCATACGCGGGCGGCCTTCGAGGAGGCGATGCGTCTCTACCCTCCGGCACCGTCCCTGAACCGCACGGCGCTGGAGGCCGACCGGGTCGGCGACATCGAGATTCCGGCCGGCGCATCGGTGCTGGTCATGCCCTGGCTCGTCCATCGCCACGAGATGCTGTGGGAAAACCCGCTCGATTTCGTGCCCGATCGCTTCTTGCCGCAGAACCGCGAGACGATCGACCGCTTCCAGTATCTGCCCTTCGGCGTCGGCCCGCGCGTGTGCATCGGCTCCTCCTTCGCCATGCAGGAGGGCGTCATCGCCTTGGCCGCCCTGATGCGGACCCTGCGCTTCGACTTCGTGGGCCGGCAGGCGCCCTATCCGGTGCAGAAGATCACCGTGCAGCCGCGCGGCGGCCTGCCCATGCGGGTCAGCCGGCGTTGATGGACCGCAACCGGGAGACGATCTATACCGTTCTTCGGAAATCGACGCGGGAACTCGATCGATGGATCCGATGGTCTCCTCTCTCTACGACGCGCTGCGGTCCGCCGGCGTCACGGAGGAGAAGGCGCGACGCGCGGCGGAGGACGTCGCCGACTTCGATACCCGCGTGAACGGCGTGGAGACGACGCTGGCGCGACTGGAACTGAAGGTCGAGTCTCGTTTCACGCGGCTTCAGTGGATGCTGGCGTTCAACCTAGCCCTGACCACGGCCGTGTTGTTTCGTCTGTTCTGGTGAGGCGCGCAGGGCTTCTGATCAGAAGCCCTGCCGCTCCCCTCACGCCGTCCCCTGCGCCTGCGGCGGGTTGGTGGACGTCCCCTGCTTCGGGGCCTCCGGACGCCGGTTGACGAGAACGCGATGGGCCTTCGGCGCCTCGTCGCGGTCCATGTAGCGCGACGGATCGCTGTCGGCGGGCAGAAGGCGCTGGATGGCCGTCGGTTCGCCCTCGGCGCCGAAACGCTGCGAGAACATCTGCCGGATCCGCTCCGCCGTGCGGTGCTGCGCCTGTGCGATCGACCCTTCCGCCACTTCGCCGCGCAGCACGAGCACCTGCGCCTCCGCGGTCAACTGGTCGAGATACACCTGCGGGCTGCGGAGCTCGGACGCCGAGGCGCCGGCCCAGGCGCCTTCGAGAAGACCCCGCGCCTCCTCGAAGGGCACGCTCCGCGGCAGCGTCACGGTCCAGGCAAGGGTGCGCGCGGCGGCGCGCGAATGGTTGCGCAGCCAGACGTTCCAGAGCGTGGAGTTCGGCGCGAAGACGAAGAGACCGTCGAAGGTCTCCAGATGCGCGGCGAAGAGGCCGATCTCGCGCACCGTGCCGGAGAAGGCGCCGGTCTCGACATAGTCGCCGACGCGGAACGGACGCAGCCACAGGAGCATGATGCCCGCCGCGATGTTGGTCAGCGTCCCCTGCAGGGCGAGACCGACGGCGAGGCCCGCGGCGCCGAGGACCGCGAGAAGCGAGGTCATCTGCACGCCCATCTGCCCGAGGGCGATGATCAGCGTCATGATGACGATGAGGTATTTCACGATGGCGACGATCGGGGCGCGCATCGTCTGATCGAGCCGGATCGAACGCCCGAGGGTGCGCCCGACCGCGCCGGACAGCCAGCCGGCTAGGAACAGGCCGATCAGGAGGATCAGGAGCCCGGAGATCAGGCTGGGAAGATAGAGGATCGTCTGATCGTAGAGATCCGTCGCCACCGTGCGCGCGCGTTCCAGATGTTCCGTTTCCATGAGGGCCCCCGTTTCCGCCGTCCGCAACGGTCACATGGGCCCTCCTTCCAGAAGGAATGGGCCGATCGTTTGACCGGCCCTTCGGATCGTCCCGCCGTTGCGGTCTCAGACCGTCGCCGCACCGGCCGGCGGCGACGTGTTCGAGGGCTCCTCCGTCAGCCCCTCGAAGAGCGCCGTCGACAGATAGCGCTCGGCGAAGGACGGGATGATCACGACGATCGTCTTGCCCTCGTTCTCGGGGCGCTGGCCGACGCGGATCGCGGCCGACAGGGCGCCGCCGGATGAGATCCCGACCGGCACGCCCTCCAGCCGCGCCACCAGACGGGCGAGATCGAAGCTTTCCTCGTTGGAGACGGTGACCACCTCGTCGTAGATCGAGGTGTTGAGGATCTTGGGCGCGAAGCCCGCGCCGATGCCCTGGATCTTGTGCGGCCCCGGCTGGCCGCCGGAGAGGACCGGCGAGGCCTCGGGCTCGACCGCGACGACCTTCAGATCGGGCTTGCGGGCCTTCAGGACCTCGCCGACGCCGGTAATGGTGCCGCCCGTCCCGATTCCCGCCACGAAGATGTCGATGTCGCCGCCCGTGTCGTTCCAGATCTCCTCGGCGGTCGTCACGCGATGGATCTGCGGGTTCGCCAGGTTCTCGAACTGCTGCGGGATCACCGCGTCCGGGTTCGCGGCCTTCAGCTCCTCCGCCTTGGCGATCGCGCCCTTCATGCCCTTCGGGCCCTCGGTGAGCACGATCTCGGCCCCGAGCAGACGCAGCATCTTGCGCCGCTCCACCGACATCGTCTCGGGCATGGTGAGGATCAACTTGTAGCCCTTGGCCGCCGCCGCGAAGGCGAGCGCGATGCCGGTGTTGCCGGAGGTCGGCTCGATCAGCGTCGTGCGGCCGGGCACGATCGCGCCGTCCGCCTCCAGTTTCTCCAGCATCGCGACGCCGATCCGGTCCTTGACGCTGGCGATCGGATTGAAGAATTCGAGCTTGGCCAGGAGATGCGCCTTGACGCCCTTCTCCTTCGCCAGCTTGTCGAGCCGCACGATGGGCGTGTCGCCGATCGTGTCGAGGATCGAGGCATAGACGCGCCCACGGCCCTTCGTGCGCGGTTCGGGATGGGTCTGGCTCATTCTGTCTCTTCCTTTCGCGGTACGGTCGTCTGGGCGGTCCTGCGGTCGCCGCGCAAAGGCGTCCGCGCCGCAGGCCGAAACGGTCCCGATCAATGTAGGAAGGCGACGCCGTCGCCCACAGGCATGGCCGTTCCCGGATCGGGACGGGCCGGTCCGGAGCCGTCGCATCTCCGGTGTTTGGGAGAAAAATTTTCTTTCTCCGACGCGGCGGTGGCGCCGTCCCCAAACGCCGGGAAGCGAGCCGGGCTGAATTCGTTAAACAATTTCGTTCAGACTTGCGGATCGGGACCGATGTGGTCGGACCCCGTGAAGGTGTTCTCGGGCCATGGATCAGATCCTTCGCACCCTTCTGGCGCTATGCGCCGAACTCATCGGGCTGACCCTCGTGGCGGCGGGCGTGATCCTCGTCGGGGCCTATCACTATTTCGACGGCTTCTCGGCCGTGACCCCGACGCAGGCCTTCATGTTCTCCGTCGTCGCCCTGACGCTCGCGGCGGGCGGCATGATCGGCTACGCCGTCGTGCGGGTCGGTCAGCTGAAGATCCAGAACGATATTCTCCAGATTGCGGCGACGCGCGACGCGCTCACGCGGCTCTACAACCGCGCGGCCTTCAAGAAAGAGGCGACCGCCATGATCGCCTCCATCGGTCGCCGCCGCTCCGATCCCGAAGCCGTGACGCTGCTCGTCATCGATGCGGATCACTTCAAGCGGATCAACGACAGCCTCGGCCACGCGGTGGGCGACAAGGCGCTGGTCGCGATCGCGGCGGCGCTGGCGGGCGGCGTGCGCAGCTACGATCTCGTCGGGCGCCTGGGCGGCGAGGAGTTCGTGCTGCTCCTGAAGGATGCCGGTCCGAAGGAGGCCGCCATCGTGGCCGAACGGTTGCGCAATCTGGTGAACCGGCTCGTCGTCGGCCCACCTTCCAACCCGTTCCGCCTGTCCGTCAGCGTCGGGGGTGTCTGCTTCGACCGCCCCGTCCCCTTCGACCAGGCGTACCGATACGCCGACCGGAACCTCTACCGGGCCAAGAAGGCCGGCCGGAACCGCTCCGAGATCACCGACTTCGTCAGCGGCGGCAGGCTGCCGACGCGCTCCGACGGTCGGCTCGCGACATGGGCCCCGCCGACCGCCCCCGATCCGGAGCGATCCTCGGCCCTCTGATCCGTTCAGCGCCCGGTCGAGCCGAAGCCGCCCTGTCCCCGCGCCGAGGACGAGACCGTCTCCACCGCCTCGAAGCGAGCCTGCACGACGGGTGCCAGCACCATCTGGGCGATCCTGTCGCCGCGCTCGATCGTGACCGGCTCGGTCCCCAGATTGATCAGGAGGATCGCGATCTCGCCGCGGTAGTCGGAATCGATCGTTCCGGGCGTGTTGACGAGCGTCACCCCGTGCCGGGCGGCCAGACCGGACCGGGGACGCAATTGCACTTCGAAGCCTTCGGGTATCTCGAGCACCAGCCCCGTCGGCACGCTCGCCCGGCTCGACGGCGCCAGATGCAGCGGTGCGTCGATGGCGGCACGCAGATCGGCACCGGCCGCACCCTCGGTCTGGTAGGCCGGCAGATCGAGCCCCTGTGCGTGCGCAAGCCGGACGATGCGCAGAACTGGCCTCAAGCGGACGGCTCCCGGGTGAGCAGGTCGCCGATACGGGCGGCCAGCCGCGTCGCGACCTCCGCCTTCGACAGACGCGGCCATTCCTCGACGCCCGCACGGGTGACGAGCCGCACCGTATTCGCCTCGCCGCCCATCACGCCGCCTTCGGGCGACACGTCGTTGGCGACGATGAGGTCGGCGCCCTTGCGATCGAGCTTCGACAAGGCATTGGCGACGAGGTCCCCCGTCTCGGCGGCGAAGCCGACGACCAGTGCGGGACGGCGAGGGTCGTGGCCGATATGGGCGAGGATATCGGGGTTCAGCGTCAGAGGCAGCGGCGCGGGCTCGGACCCGTCCTTCTTGATCTTGCTGGACCGCGCCTCGGCCGCGCGCCAGTCCGCGACGGCGGCGACGAAAATCCCGGCGTCGGCCGGGAGCGCCGCCTCGACCGCCGCGAGCATCTCGACCGCCGTCTCCACCCGCACCACCCGCACCCCCTTCGGGTCCGGGATGTTGACCGGGCCGGAGACGAGGGTGACCTCGGCGCCGAGAGCGGCGAGCGCCTCGGCGATTGAATGGCCCTGCCGGCCGGAAGAGCGGTTGGCGATGTAGCGCACCGGATCGATCGGCTCGTGCGTCGGCCCGGAGGTCACGACGACGCGGCGGCCGGCGAGCGGCTTCGGCGCGGCGTCGAGGAGCGCCTCTGCGGCGGCCACGATCTCCAGCGGCTCGGACATGCGCCCCGTCCCCGCCTCCCCGCTTTCGGCCATTTCGCCGGCGGCCGGCCCGACGAAATGCACCCCGTCCGCGCCCAGCGTCGAACGGTTGCGGCGCGTGGCCGGGTGGTCCCACATCGCCGGGTTCATGGCGGGTGCGAGAAGGATCGGAGAGCGCGTCGCCAGAAGGATCGCGCCTGCCAGATCGTCCGCAAGGCCCGCGGCCATCTTGGCCATCCGGTCCGCGCTCGCCGGCGCCAGGAGCACCAGATCGCAGGAGCGCGCCAGCCGGATGTGGCCGACGTCGGTCTCGTCGTCGCGGTCGAAGAGTTCGCCATAGACCTTCGAGGCGGCGAGCGCGCCGACAGAGAGCGGCGTCACGAACTCGGCCGCCGCCCGCGTCATCACCGGCACGACGCTCGCGCCCCGCTCGCGCAGGCGGCGGATGAGGTCGAGGCATTTGTAGGCCGCGATCCCGCCGCCCACGATGAAAAGGATGCGTTTGCCGGACAGGCTCATGGCTGGACCGCCGATCGGATGTCGGTGTGCACGAAATCGTCGCCCTTGTAGAGGAGCGCCGCGTCGAGGGATCGGGCGAGAGCGTAGGAGAAGCAGTCGCCGAAATTGAGCCGCGCGGGATGGCCGGAGCCGCGACCGTAGCGCCTGAACGCTTCGGCCGCGAGATCCGCCTGCCGGGCATCGAAGGCCTGTCGTTCCATCGACAGAACGGATGCGAGCCTTTCCAGCCGTTCGAGGCCATGGGGAAGGCGCGAGCGGCAGACCATGACGGCCTCCACCCAGGTCGGGGCGGATAGGCAGATCCCGACCTCGACCGACAGAATCCGCTTGAAGGTTTCGGCTTCCGTCTCGTCGCTCAGGATCGCGTAGAGCGCCGACGTATCGACGACGATCATTCGACGAAATTCCAGAGCTCGTCGGTGAACGCCTTCTGGTCGAACGGCTCGGACAGAGGCTTACCGATCCCGCGCAGGCGTTCGTAGACGAGTTCGGCTTCCGCCTCGCTTCGACGGGCGGACGATGGCTCGTCGGCCAGCTTCTGAAGAGCGATGCGCAGATCGTGTTCGAGCGAACGCCCGTTGCGGGCCGCACGCACCTGCAGCCGACGCTTCACGTCGTCATCGATGTTGCGGATCGTCACGCTTGCCATGCCCGCCTCCTCGTCTGGTTGCCGGCATACGAACCTAAAAGGCGCACGGCGTGATTGCAATGCAATCACCTCATCCGGCGACGAGCTGCCAGGCGATGACGACGAGCGCGGCCGCGGCGACGATGCGGGCGATATGGCCGGCGATGATCGCCGGCTTGGAGTCCTTGGCGAGCTTCACGATGTCGGTGTCGTTGATGTGGATGCCGTTCTCGATCAAGTCCGGCAGTTCGCGTGCCAGGATCTCCAGCCCCTTGGCGAACTGGGGCCCGCGCCGTGCCAGCATCACCAGCGACTCGATTCCGTCCCGGGCCTCGCGCAGCTTGGCGGCGGGTCCGAGCTCGTGGAGGATGTAGTCCGAGACCACGGGCTCTGCCGCCGACCACATGTTGAAGTGCGGATCGTAGGAGCGCGCGACGCCTTCCACGACGACCATCGTCTTCTGCAGGAGGATCAGCTCGGGGCGCGTCCTCATGTCGAAGAGTTCGGTCACCTCAAACAGCAGCGTCAGGAGGTGCGCCATCGAGATGGTGTCGGCGGGCTGGCCGTGGATCGGCTCGCCGATCGCCCGGAGGGCCTGGGCGAACGACGCGACGTCCTGGTGTCGCGGCACGTAGCCCGCCTCGAAATGCACCTCGGCCACGCGCATGTAGTCGCGCCGGATGAAGCCGTAGAGCACTTCGGCGAGGACGCGGCGCGATTCCGCGTTCAGGCGCCCGACGATGCCGAGGTCGACCGCGACGATCGCCCCGTCGGGTGCCACGAACAGGTTCCCGGGATGCATGTCGGCGTGGAAGAACCCGTCGCGCATCGCCTGTCGCAGGAAGGCCTGGATGAGGTTGACGCCGAGTTGGGGCAGATCGTGCCCGGCCGCGCGCACCGCCTCGATGTCGCGCATCTTGATGCCGTCGACCCATTCCATCGTGACGACGTCGCGGCCCGTGCGCTCCCAGTCGATGGCGGGCACGCGATAGCCCGGATCCTCGGCGATGTACTCGGCCATCTCGGAGGACGCGGCCGCCTCCAGGCGAAGGTCCATCTCGATCTTGGTCGACTGGGCGAGCGTCTCGACCACGGCGACCGGCCGCAGCCGCCGCGATGAGGGCGAGGCGAGTTCGAGGAAGCGCGCGATGAAGCGGAAGGTCTCGATCTCGCGCAGGAAGCGCTCGCGCACGCCGGGCCGGATCACCTTGACCGCGACGGTGCGGATCGTGCCGTCGGGCGCGCGGACGGTGGCCCGGTGCACCTGTGCGATCGAGGCGGCGCCGACGATCTCCCCGAACTCGATGAAGAGATCGTCGACGGTGCGCCCGAGGGTCACCTCGACCGCTCGCATCGCCTCGGCCTTCGGGAAGGGCGGTACCTTGTCCTGGAGCTGGCCGAGTTCGAGCGCGATGGTCGAGCCGACGATGTCGGGCCGTGTCGCCAGGAACTGCCCGAGCTTGACGTAGGACGGTCCGAGCCGGTTCAGCGCCGCGGACAGCCGGTCCGAACGCGCCTGGCGTCTGGCGGAGCGGCTGGCGAGCATTCCGGCGAAGCGGTGCCCGAACCGCGCCATGGGCGGCAGCCCGTCGGCCGGCAGCGCCGAGACGACGCCCTCGCGCGCCAGCACGTAGCCCGCCCGCACGAGGGCGAAGAGACCCTTGACGGGATTGGCCACCTACAGCTTCCAGCCCGAATGGATCGCGGCGATGCCGCCGGACAGATTGCGGTGCGTCACGCGCTCGAAACCGGCCCTGCGGATCGCGGCCTCGAAATTGGCCTGGTTGGGGAAGCGGCGGATCGATTCGACGAGATACTCGTAGGATTCCCGGTCCTTGGCCACCATCTCCCCGATCGCAGGGATCGCGCGGAACGACCACTCCTCGTAGAGCCGATCGAGGAACGGCATCTCGACTTCGGAGAACTCCAGGCACAGGAAGCGCCCGCCGGGCTTCAGGACCCGCAGGGCCTCTTCCAGCGCCTTGTCGATGCGCGGCACGTTCCGGATGCCGAAGGCGATGGTGTAGGCGTCGAAGGAATTGTCCGGCAGCGCCAGCGCCTCCGCATTGCCCTCGACGAAGGAAAGGTTCGCGTCGAGTCCGCGTTTGGCGGCCCGCTCGGCGCCGACGGCGAGCATCGAGCCGTTGATGTCGAGGACGGTGCCGGTGGCGTTGCGCCGCGACGCCTCCACGATGCGGAAGGCGATGTCGCCCGTGCCGCCCGCGACGTCGACGAAGCGCCAGCCCGGCCGGTGCGAGGGGGCCAGCCAGGCGACCATGGCGTTCTTCCAGAGCCGGTGCAGGCCGCCCGACATCAGGTCGTTCATCAGGTCGTAGCGCGAGGCGACGCGGTGGAAGACGGCGTCGACCCGGGCCTGCTTCTCGCCCGCGCCCGAGACGCTCTCGAAGCCGTAGGCCGTCTCCATGCTTTCGGCGGCCGCAACGCGTTGACGCGACATCTGGCGATACTCCTGCTTCGACGGCGCCTCGAAGAGCGCGGCGCCCAGCCCGCTTGACGGGCCAAGGGCGCGCATGCCCTTAACCCGAGAGCGGGTCGGTGCGCCATGGCCGGATGGTCCGCGCCTGGGGCTGTAAATCCCGAGCGCGAACGCCGTCCCGGCCCTCGTGCCGTCATCGAACCGGACTTATGCTGCCATGCCGGAATTGCCAGAGGTCGAGACGGTCCGCCGCGGTCTGGCCCCGATCCTCGAAGGGGCGACCATCGAGGCGGTCGAGCTTCGACGGCCCGATCTGCGATTCCCGCTTCCCGAGCGGATGGCCGAGCGCCTCGCGGGCCGGCGCGTGGAGGCGCTCGCTCGCCGCGCCAAATATCTTCTCGCCGACCTCGAGGGCGGTCTCGTGCTCGCCATGCATCTCGGCATGTCCGGCTCCTTCCGGATCGAGCTCGAAGGGCAGGACCAGACGCCCGGCGCCTTCCACCTGCCCCGCTCCAAGAACCCCGTCCACGACCACGTGATCTTCCGCCTGCGAGAGCCGGACGGGACGGCCGCGCGGGTCGTCTTCAACGACCCTCGGCGCTTCGGCTACATGCTGCTTCTGGAGCGGGCAGCACTCGCCGAGCATCCCCATTTTCGCGCGCTGGGCATCGAGCCGACCGGCAACGCCCTGTCCGGCGCCGCCCTCGCGCCGCGGCTTGCCGGACGGGCCGCACCGCTGAAGGCCGCCCTCCTCGACCAGACGATGATCGCCGGGCTCGGCAACATCTACGTCTGCGAGGCGCTCTGGCGCACGCGCCTCTCGCCGCGCCGCACGGCCGGCTCGCTGGTCCTGAAGGACGGCCGCCCGTCCGCGCGACTCGATGCGCTGGCGATTCACATCCGCGAGACGATCGACGAGGCGATTCTCGCCGGCGGCTCCTCGCTGCGCGACCATCGCCAGGCCGACGGGCGCCTCGGCTACTTCCAGCACCGGTTCGCCGTCTACGACCGCGAGGGCGAGCCTTGCCCGCGCGCGGGCTGCCGCGGCATCGTCGCCCGGATCGTGCAGTCGGGACGCTCCACCTTCTTCTGCCCCGTCTGCCAGCGCTGACGGGCGCGCCTGCGATGTTGACGCCAGGGCGGCTGCGGCCTATAAGGCGCACCACTTGGCGGCACCCACGGTGCGGCCCGCTCCAACGTGGAGGCTCATTCGGGCCGCGCGTCGGAGGCAGTCGACACAACAACTTCGCAGCGTATCGCGGCCGGGCGGCCGGGCGTTGCCCGTGACGAGAGAGACCCGGATATGGCCAATACGCCGTCGGCCAAGAAGGCCGCACGCAAGATCGAGCGCCGCACGGAAGTGAACCGCAACCGCCGTTCGCGCGTGCGCACCTTCCTGCGCAAGGTGGAAGAGGCCATCCTGACCGGCGACAAGGACGCGGCCCAGGCCGCGCTCAAGGCGGCCGAGCCGGAGATGATGCGCGCCGCCTCGAAGGGCGTCTATCACAAGAACACCGCGTCGCGGAAAATCTCCCGCCTGGCACACCGCGTGAAGGCGGTCGGCGCCGCCTGACGAACCAGGACCATTCTGTTTTCAAAAGGGCCCGGACATCCCGTCCGGGCCCTTTTGATTCCGGCCTCGGGCCCTTCGCGCGACTCGCCTGATGTCATTGCGATGACGAGCCTGCGACAGCATTTTCAAAATCGAAACAAGGCGTTAAGGCCCCCACCCCGCATTCTATCCGGCTGAAAGCCCGGCGTTTCCGACACTGCCGAGAGTCAAGCAGTCCCGGTCCGGAACACCCAAAAAAAAAGCCCTGTTCACGCTGCCACGGAAGCTCCGCCGGGAATCGACAAGTGAATCAGCCGATTAATGAGTGGGGCGCTCCGGTGGCGATGTCGGAGTCGCCACAGTCGCGTCGCGGCGCGACCATTTTTCCCGAATCCACGCTTGCCCGAACCTGTCGGCTTGCGTAGTTTCACCCCTGCGACAAGAGCCTGCGAAGTCGAAGCCTGGGGATGAAGGAAGTTTTCCAGAAGAACTAAAGTACACTGGAACAACTCCTGATCAGGGCTCGATCGGGTTCGAGCACACGCTGGAAATAATGCACGTCTCTTCGATCGTTCGGGTCGTCGATGTGCCGTTGCCGCTGAGAACGGCCGCTCGATACACGAGTCGGCCGCAAGGAGGATTTTGCCTTGAGCCGACCCTACGAAGGCGACGTGAGCGTAACGGACTGCTGGAACGAGCTCGCCCGGAATCCGGACGCCTTCCTGATCGACGTGCGCACGACCGCCGAATGGACCTATGTCGGCTTCCCCGTGGTTCCGAACGGCGCGCAGGTGCCGATCTTCGCGCAGTGGCAAAGCTTCCCGTCGATGCAGGTCGATCCCGACTTCGCGATGCGCGTCGCCTCGGCCGTCGAGGCCGCCGGCGGCTCCAAGGAGTCCCCGCTCTACTTTCTCTGCCGGTCCGGCGCACGCTCCATGGGCAGCGCCGCGGCGATGACCGAGGCGGGCTTCGCGCACTGCTACAACATCCTCGCTGGCTTCGAGGGCCCCCCGGACGCGGAAGGACACCGAGGCCGCGTCGGCGGCTGGAAGGCCGAGAACCTTCCCTGGGTGCAGAAATGAACGCGCGGCCCGACGCGAGGGGCTTCGCGAAGGACGAGATCACGGGTGCGGCCCGAGCGAACATGACGGGCGGACCAGGCATGCGAACGGACGGACAGGGGAGCGCGGAGATCCTCGAGCGGGTGAACGCCCGCCTGAGGGCCAAGCTCGGCCAGGACATCTTCACCTCCTGGTTCACCCGGATGAAGCTCGGTGAGATCGGCCGCGGCACGGTGCAGCTGTCGGTGCCGACCGCTTTCCTCAAGACCTGGATCAACGGCCACTACCGCGACCTTCTGACCGAAATCTTCGCCGAGGAGGTTCCCGGGACCCTTCGCGTCGACATCCAGGTCCGCAGCGCGACCCGCAGCACGCCCGTTCCGGCTTCGCAGCCGATCGCCGGCGCGGGCCCGACGCTGGCCGCCAACGACGGACCGGCGAGGATCGCGCCCGCGGCATCGCGTGCGCCGCGCGCCGCAGAGACGCGCGATGCGCCCGAGTTCGGCTCGCCGCTCGATCCGCGCTACGTCTTCGAGACCTTCGTGGAGGGTGCGTCGAACCGCGTGGCTCTCGCCGCCGCCCGCTCGATCGCCGAGAACGGACCGGCCTCGGTGCGTTTCAATCCGCTCTTCGTCCACGCCTCCGTCGGCCTCGGCAAGACCCATCTCCTCCAGGCGATCGCGAACGCGGCGGCCGAGCGGGCCGACCGGCCGCGCATCGTCTATCTGACGGCCGAATCCTTCATGTGGCGCTTCGCCACCGCGATCCGCGACAATCAGGCGCTCGACTTCAAGGAGACGCTGCGGGCCATCGACATCCTGATCATCGACGACATGCAGTTCCTGCAGGGCAAGTCGATCCAGCAGGAGTTCTGCCACCTCCTGAACGCGCTCATCGATTCGGCGCGCCAGGTGATCGTGGCCGCCGACCGGCCGGCCTTCGAGCTGGAGTCGCTCGACAGCCGCGTGCGATCGCGGCTCGCCGGCGGCGTCGCGATCGAGATCGCCTCGCCCGACTTCGACATGCGTCGCGGCATCCTCAACGCCAGGGTCTCGGCCCTGAAGACGGAAGATCCGACCTTCGCGTTGTCGGAGGGCGTGGTGGAGACGATCGCGCGGCGGGTCGCCGGTTCGGGCCGCGATCTCGAAGGCGCGTTCAACCAGATCGCCTTCCGCCACGCGGTCGGCCAGCCCCTCTCGCCCGAGCATCTGGACGATCTCCTGAACCAGCTGACGCGCTCGGGCGCGGAGAAGCGGGTGCGCGTCGAGGACATCCTCAAGTTCGTCTCGCGCCACTACAACGTCTCGCGCGCCGACATCCTGTCGGCCCGGCGCACGCGCACCATCGTGCGCCCGCGCCAGATCGCCATGTATCTCGCCAAGACCATGACGCCGCGCTCGCTGCCCGAGATCGGGCGGCGCTTCGGGGGACGGGACCACACGACGGTGCTGCACGCGGTGCGCAAGATCGAGGCCGAGCGCTCGCAGGACGCCAAGCTCGCCGACGAGCTGGAGATCATCCGCCGCATGATCGAAGAGTGAGACGTGGCGCCCCTCCCCTTCAGCTCCTAGATTGAGGCGTGGAACGAGGAGCGGAACCCATGTCCCTCACGATCGAGGATCCGGAGACGGTGGCCGCCATCCGGCGGCTCGCGGAAGAGAGCGAGCAGAGTGTAGAGGACGTTCTGCGCGAGGCGGTCAGGACTGCCGAAGCGCGTCGTGTGGAAGCGGCGCGGCGGCGCGCCGCGACCATCGCTCTCCAGAAGGAATTGGCCTTCTACCCATCCACTGGATTGAAGGCTGACAAGGCTTTCTTCGACGAGATCAACGGCGGGCTCTGATGTTCGTCGATGCCTCGGTCATCGTCGCAATCCTTTCCAACGAAGACGACTGGGAACGCCACGCCCGGAAAATCGAGTTTGGCGATCTCGTTATGACGTCTCCCATCGCGATCTGGGAGGCGACGATCGCGACGAGCAGAACCAGACGGCTGGATGTTCAGGCCGCATCCACCATCGTGGATGCCTTCCTGTCGGCGAACCGATTTCGCACCGTCCCCATCACGCCCGAGATCGGAGCCCTCGCGATCGAGGCCTCGCGCCGGTTCGGCCGCGGCCGCCATCCGGCCGCACTCAACCTCGGGGATTGTTTCGCCTATGCCTGCGCGAAGGCCCTTGGCGTGCCGCTCCTCTTCAAGGGCGACGACTTCGTGCAGACCGACATCGAGGCCGCCTGAGCGCGCTTCCGCCCTTCCGCGACCGGCGCTCATGTTCTACAAGGTTCGGCACCTTCAGAAGGCGCGTCCGATGCGTCTTGCGAGAACCGAACGGCCGCCTTCCCCATGCAGATTCTGATCGAGCGCTCCAACCTCCTCAAGTCCCTTGCCCACGTGCACCGCGTGGTGGAGCGGCGGAACACGATCCCGATCCTGTCCAACGTGCTCCTAAAGACGGAAGAGGGCGCTCTGCGCCTGAAGGCGACCGATCTCGACATCGAGATCACCGAATCCGTACCGGCCGACAGCGAGCGCGAGGGCGGCACCACCGTTCCCGCGCATCTCCTCTACGACATCGTCCGCAAGCTCCCGGACGGGGCGGAGGTGAAGCTCTCGACCAATCCGGAAGGCTCGCAGATGACGGTCGCCTCCGGGCGCTCGAACTTCCGCCTCCAGTGCCTGCCGGAGGGCGACTTCCCCGACATCACCGCCGGCCAGTTCACCCACGCCTTCAAGCTCGTCGCGGGCGATCTCGCCCGCCTGATCGAGCGCACCCAGTTCGCGATCTCCACCGAGGAAACGCGCTATTATCTGAACGGCATCTTCCTGCACACGATCGAGACGGACGGGGCCCTGAGCCTTCGCGCGGTCGCGACCGACGGCCACCGGCTGGCGCGCGCGCAGACGCCCGCGCCCGTCGGCTCGGAGGGGATGCCCGGCATCATCGTCCCGCGCAAGACCGTGGGCGAACTGCAGAAGCTCCTCGGCGAGGCCGAGGGCGAGATCGGCGTCGAGCTCTCCGACGCCAAGATCCGCTTCACCATCGGCGACATCGTCGTCACCTCCAAGCTGATCGACGGCACCTTCCCGGACTATCAGCGGGTCATTCCGAGCGGCAACGACAAGGAGCTGACGCTCGACCGGCAGAGCTTCGCCTCGGCGGTCGACCGCGTCTCCACCATCTCGTCGGAGCGCGGGCGTGCCGTGAAGCTGGCGCTGTCGGACGGTCAGCTCGTCCTCACCGTCAACTCGCCCGACGCCGGCACGGCGACCGAGGAGCTGCCCGTCGGCTACGAGGCCGACGGCATCGAGATCGGCTTCAACGCGCGCTACCTCCTCGACATCACCGGGCAGTTGTCCGGCGAAGAGGCGATCCTCATGCTCGCCGACCCCGGTTCGCCGACGCTCATCAAGGACGGCGGCGACGACGGCACGCTCTACGTGCTGATGCCGATGCGCGTCTGAGCGCGTTGGCCGTGGCGGCCGTGCCCGCCGCCGGAGGGCCGCCGATCGCGCGGCTGCGCCTGGCCGACTTCCGCAACTATTCCGAACTCGTCCTCGAGATCGGCTCCCGCTTCGTCGTGCTCCACGGCGACAACGGGGCGGGCAAGACGAACCTCCTCGAAGCCGTCTCGCTGCTGACGCCCGGACGGGGTCTTCGGCGCGCGACCTATCCCGAGATGGCCCGCGCCGGCGGATCGGGCGGCTTCTCCGTCCGGGGGCTGCTGTCCTTGGCCCACGGCGAGGCCGTCGACGCGCTGACGCTCGTGCAACCCGAGCCCGGGACGGCGCCGCAGCGGCGGCTGCGCCTCGACGCCGTGCCGGCGCGAAGCGTGGACGACCTCCTCGATCACTGCCGCATCCTCTGGCTCACACCGTCCATGGACGGGCTCTTCACCGGGCCGGCGGGCGACCGGCGCCGCTTTCTTGACCGGCTGGTCCTCAGCCTCGACCCGGCGCACGGACGTCGCTCGGCCGATTACGAGCGCGCCATGCGTTCGCGCAACCGGCTGCTGGCCGAAGACCGGCGCGACGCCTCCTGGCTCGGCGCCATCGAAACCGAGATGGCCGGTCTCGGACTTGCCATCGCGCTCGCCCGCGTCGAGACGGTCGAGCGGCTGAGGGGCCTCCTCGCCGCGCGAGAAGGCACGCCGTTCCCCGCCGCGGGGCTTGATCTGGGGACCGGCTACCCGGATCTCGACCTCGCCCGCCCCGCCGGCGAGAGCGAGGACGAGATCGCCGAGCGCCTCGCCCGCGCGCGCCCGCTCGACCGGGCCGCGGGGCGCACGCTGGAAGGCCCGCACCGCGGCGACCTCGTCGTGACGCATCTCGACAAGGCGATGCCGGCGGGGCTGGCCTCCACCGGCGAGCAGAAGGCGCTCCTGATCGGCCTCGTCCTCGCCCATGCCGAGCTCGTCGCCTCCACCTCGGGCATCGCGCCGGTGCTCCTGCTCGACGAGATCGCCGCCCATCTGGATTCCGGACGCCGTTCGGCGCTTTTCGACATCCTCGACCGGCTCGGCGTCCAGGCCTTCATGACGGGCACCGACCGAAACCTCTTCGAAGCATTGGAGGGGGGCGCGCAGATGCTCACCGTCTCGAACGGAAGGATCGGATGACGCCATGCTGACGGCGCCCGAACTCGAACGCTACGCCCGGCAGATCGTCCTGTCCGAGATCGGGGGACCGGGCCAGCAGGCGCTGAAGCGTGCCCGGATCCTTCTGATCGGGGCCGGCGGCATCGGTTCGCCCGCCGCTCTCTATCTGGCCGCCGCCGGCGTCGGCACGCTCGGCCTCGTCGACGACGACGCGGTCTCGCTGTCCAACCTCCAGCGCCAGATCCTGTTCTCGTCCGAGGATGTCGGGCGTCCCAAGGTCGATGCCGCGGCCGAGCGCCTCGATCGACTGAACGGCCATACGATGGTGGAGCGACACCACCGCCGCATCGCCCGTCACGACGGCCACGACCTCGTGCAGGGCTACGACCTCGTCATCGACGGGTCGGACAATTTCGCCACGCGCTACGTCATGGCCGACCTTTGCGAGGCAGCCGGGCGCCCGCTGGTCAGCGCGGCCGTGCAGCGCTTCGCCGGTCAGGTGACCACCCTCACCCCCTTCGCGTCCCGCCCCGACGGCACGCCGTGCCCCGCCTATCGCGATCTCTTTCCCGCGGCTCCGCCGGCCGGAATGGTCCCGTCCTGCGCCGAGGCGGGCATTCTGGGCGTCGTGACCGGCATCCTCGGGACGCTCGCCGCGACCGAGGCGATCAAGCTCGTCTGCGGGATCGGCGAGCCGCTGGTCGGTCGGCTCCTCCATTTCGACGCCCTGACCCTGCGTTTCGAGGAGACGCGCTACCGGCGCTCGTCCCGGCCGGGCCCTTCGCCCTCCTCCGATTGAGGTCTCGTTAACCCAAAGACGCGATGATGGGACATGGATCGCTTTCAGCCCCGACGCGGTCCGCCTGACCCTATCGCGGCTTTGATCCGAGACGGATGTTCGCGCTTGTCCCGAGCGCGCCGACCGGCAGAGCCTTGGCCGGAGTATCGCAGTTTGCGTTCCACGCTCGCCCGCCTCATCGCCGCCGCCGGGCTTTCGGCCCTCCTGGTCGCCTTTGCCCCCATCGGCGGCGCGACGGCGCAGGAGAGCGCGCCGGAGACGGAGGTCGCGAGCGTCGAGCCCGCCGCCCGTCCCGCCCAGGCGCGCTCCGGCAGCGGCCTGCCCCTCCCCCGCTTCGTCTCGCTCAAGGCCACGCGCGTCAATCTTCGCGTCGGACCGGGACGGGACTATCCGGTCTCCTGGCTGTTCCTCAAGGCGGGCCTGCCGATGGAGGTGATCCAGGAATACGACAACTGGCGCCGCGTGCGCGATTCCGAAGGCTCGGAGGGCTGGGTGTTCCACTCGCTCCTGTCCGGCGAGCGCACGGCCATCGCCGCCCCCTGGCTGAAGGGCAAGTCGGCGACGATCGACATGCGCCGCAGCGCCGACGAGACCTCGCAGGTCGTGGCGCGCATGGAGCCGGGGGTCGTCGCCAGCGTCGCCGAATGCTCCTTCGGCTGGTGCCGCATTGAGGCGGGGAGCCGCGAGGGCTTCGTCTCGCAGAACGAACTCTGGGGCGTCTATCCGGGCGAGCGCTTCTGACGATAGGTCCGCCACGACCGTGGGAAACGAAGAAGGGCCGGATCGCTCCGGCCCTTCTTCGTTTCCATGTCCCGGGGACCCCGTCGTCCTCAGTCGAGCAGCTTCTCCGGCGCGGCCTTGCGGCGCAGGCGCACCACGACGTCGACGTTCACGATCTCCATACCCTCCGGCGGCTCGGGCAGCTGGCTCATCGAGATCGCGCCGTCCGGGATGTCGATCATCACGTTCTCGGACTCGATCAGGAAGTGATGGTGGTCGGAGGTGTTGGTGTCGAAATAGGTGCGCTGCCCTTCCGCCGAGATCGGGCGGACGAGACCGGCGTCCGTGAACTGGTGCAGCGTGTTGTAGACGGTGGCGAGCGAGACCGGCTCGCCGGCCTTGTGCGCCTCGTCGTGCAGGTCTTCCGCCGACAGATGGCGGTCGCCGGCCCCGAAGATCAGATTGCAGAGGGCGACGCGCTGACGCGTCGGGCGCAGGCCGGATGCACGCAGGCGCTCGAACACGCAGAAGGATTGCGCCCGCGCGTGCTGATGTCCCGTCGTCTGACCCATTCGCTCGCTCACAAAACTTGACTGTGGACGTCCGCTTTTAGCGAACCTCCCCGAACTTGCAAGATATAGCGGAAACCGGCCCTGGAAACAAATGGATCACGCGCCGGGGCAACCTTGACGGAAGGCGGCGATGGCCCGCGACGAACCGGAGAGGGCGAGGGCGTAGCGACCCGACGGCGACGAGATCTCGACCTCCCGGCCGCGGGCGAGCGAAGAAAGCAGCGGTTCGAGCGCGCCCGGTGCGGCGTGGTGGACGAAATCGTCGTCGCCAAAGCGTCCGCTCGCCATCGCCCTGGCCGAGAGAAGCGTCGCGGTGCCGTCGATGGAGACGACGATCGTGTGGTCCCGGTCCCGGTCGAAGACGGCGCCGTTGTGGGTCAGCACCAGCGCCGCCCCGCCCGCCCCGCCGCATCGCAGGAGGAGGCCCGCCAGACGTCCCTCGATGACCGTTCCCGCCTCCACGCCGCCGGCTCCCTCGCGCGTGCCCCATTCGCCGTGCGCCGGAAGCGACAGGACGGCTGCCAGCCCGGCCGCGGCATAGGCCGCCCGCAGCCGCTTTGTGCCTAAAAGGCGCGTCTCCATCGCAGCGGACCCTTCAGCGTTCTTCTCGTCGCTCCATTTGCCCCGCCGCGCGCCCATGGTAAGGCCGCGTCACGATTTTTGGCTCTTTCGCGACAAACGGGCAGGATGATGGACGCTAGGCAGACGAGCTTCGACAAGGAGGACATCCTCGCCTGCGGGCGGGGCGAGCTCTTCGGCGCGGGCAACGCGCAGCTGCCGCTGCCGCCGATGCTCATGTTCGACCGCATCACCGATGTCAGCGAGGACGGCGGCGAGTTCGGCAAGGGTTCGATCCGCGCCGAGTTCGACGTCTCGCCCGACCTCTGGTTCTTCGACTGCCACTTCAAGGGCGATCCGGTGATGCCCGGATGCCTGGGGCTCGACGCGCTCTGGCAGCTCACCGGCTTCTATCTCGGCTGGCTCGGCGAGCCGGGCCGGGGCCGCGCCCTCGGCGTCGGCGAGGTCAAGTTCACCGGGCAGGTGACGCCGAAGGTGAAGCTCGTCGAGTACGGCGTCGATTTCCGCCGCGTCATGCGCTCGAAACTGAAGCTCGGCATCGCCCAGGGCTGGATGAAGGCCGACGGCGAGATCATCTATCGGGCCAGCGACCTTCGCGTCGGCCTGTTCGTCGACGAGCCCGCCGGCGGCTGAGCCGCCCGATCGTCGCCCGGAGGAACAACATCATGAGACGTGTCGTCGTCACCGGCCTCGGTATCGTGTCCTCGATCGGCAACGATGCCGACGAGGTCGCGGCCTCGCTCCGCGAAGCGAAGTCCGGCATCACCTTTTCCCAGGATTTCGCCGACCACGGCTTCCGCAGCCATGTCTGGGGACGGCCGACGGTGGACGCCGCAAGCCTCGTCGACCGGCGCGCGATGCGCTTCCTCTCGGAGGGCGCGGCCTGGAACCACATCGCGATGATGCAGGCGATCGAGAGCTCGGGCCTGCCGGAAAGCGATGTCGCCGGCAACGAGCGCACCGGCATCATCATGGGCTCGGGCGGCCCCTCGACCCGCACCATCTACGAGGCGGCCGAGACGACGCTGAAGAACGGCTCGCCGAAGCGCATCGGCCCCTTCGCCGTGCCGAAGGCGATGAGCTCCTCGGCGTCCGCCACGCTCGCGACCTGGTTCAAGATCCACGGGGTGAACTACTCGATCTCCTCGGCCTGCTCGACCTCGGCCCACTGCATCGGCAACGCCGCCGAGCAGATCCAGTTCGGCAAGCAGGACGTCATGTTCGCGGGCGGCCACGAGGGCCTCGACTGGACCATGGCCGACCTCTTCGACGCCATGGGCGCGATGTCGTCGAAGTACAACGACACGCCGGCGACCGCGTCCCGCGCCTACGACCAGAACCGCGACGGCTTCGTCATTTCCGGCGGGGCGGGCGTCCTCGTCCTGGAGGAGCTGGAGCGCGCCAGGACACGCGGCGCGACGATCCTCGCCGAGCTCGTCGGCTACGGCGCGACCTCCGACGGCCACGACATGGTGGCGCCCTCCGGAGAAGGAGCCGTGCGCTGCATGCGTCAGGCTCTGGCAAGCGTGAAAGGCGATATCGACTACATCAATACCCACGGGACGGCGACCGGCGTCGGCGATTCGAAGGAAATGCAGGCCGTGCGCGAGGTGTTCGGGGACAAGGTCCCGCACATCTCGTCCACCAAGTCGCTGACCGGGCACAGCCAGGGCGCGGCGGGCGCGCAGGAGGCGATCTACTCCCTCCTGATGATGCGGGACGATTTCCTGGCGGAGAGCGCGCACATCGAGACGCTCGATCCCGAGTTCGAAGGCCTGCCGATCCTGCGCCAGAGGCGCGACGGGCGTGTCGACAGGGTGATGTCGAATTCGTTCGGGTTCGGCGGCACGAACGCGACGCTGGTGTTCCAGCGCTACGAGGACTGACGGAATGGGCGATCTGATGAAGGGGAAGCGCGGGCTCGTCATGGGCGTCGCGAACCACAATTCCATCGCCTGGGGCGCCGCCAAGGCGCTCGCGGCCGAGGGAGCGGAGATCGCCCTCACCTATCAGGGCGAGGCCTTCGGCAAGCGGGTCCGCCCGCTCGCCGCCGAGATCGGCTGCAACCTTCTGATCGACTGCGACGTCGAGGACGTCGCCTCGGTCGACGCGGTCTTCGAGACGCTGGAGCGCGAATGGGGGACGATCGACTTCGTCGTCCATGCCATCGCCTTCTCCGACAAGAACGAGCTGAAGGGCCTCTACGCCGACACCACGCGCGCGAACTTCACGCGCACGATGGTGATCTCGTGCTTCTCCTTCACCGAAATCTCCAAGCGCGCCGCGCGCATCATGAACAATGGCGGCTCGCTCCTGACCCTGACCTATGGCGGGGCGACCCGCGTCATGCCGAACTACAACGTGATGGGCGTCGCCAAGGCCGCGCTCGAGGCGTCGGTGCGCTATCTCGCCGCCGACTTCGGCCCGCGCAACATCCGCGTCAACGCCGTCTCGGCGGGCCCCCTGCGCACGCTGGCGGGCGCCGGCGTCACCGACGCGCGGCTGATGCTCAACTACCAGCGCAAGAACGCGCCGATGCGCCGCATGGTGACCCATGACGAGGTCGGCGGATCCGTCCTCTACCTCGCCTCGCACCTCGCCAACGGCGTGACGGGCGAGATCCACTACGTCGACGCCGGCTACAACATCATGTCGATGCCCGCGCTCGACGAACTCAAGGCGCAGGAGCGCCGTGCCGAGATCGCCGGCGAATCCAACGCGGCCGAGATCGTCGCGGCCAAGTAGCGCCGCCCATCCGCCGATCGAGAGCGCCGGCCTTCCGGCGCTCTTTTCGTTTGTAAGAAGGACGCGTCCCATGCAGAAGGCCCGCCTCGGCCGCACCGATCTCCAGGTCAGCCGCATCTGTCTCGGCACCATGACCTTCGGCGAGCAGAACACGGAAGCGGAGGCGCACGCGCAGCTCGACCGCGCCGTGGAGGCGGGGATCGACTTCATCGACGCCGCCGAGCTCTACCCGATCCCGCCCAAGCCCGAGACGCAGGGGCGGACCGAGGCCTATATCGGCTCTTGGCTGAAGGCGCGCGGCAACCGCGACCGCCTCACCATCGCGACCAAGGTCGTCGGCCGCTCCGACTCCACCTGGTTCCGCGACGACGGCTCGAAGCCCCGGCTCGACCGGCGCAACATCGTCGAGGCCGTCGAGAAATCGCTGAAGCGGCTGGGGATCGGCCACATCGACCTCTACCAGATCCATTGGCCGGACCGGCGTACCGCCGGCTTCGGGTCCAACCCGACGCGCTGGTCGGCGCCCTCGACCGATCCGGACGAGGTGGCGATCGAGGAGAGCGCGGAGGCCTTCGCCGAGCTCGTCGCGGCGGGCAAGATCCGCCATCTCGGCCTCTCCAACGAAAGCGCCTGGGGCACCATGCGTTGGCTGTCGACGAGCGAAGCGGGCCGCGGCCCGCGCATCGTTTCGATCCAGAACGCCTACAATCTCGTCAACCGCACCTTCGAGACCGGGCTCGCGGAGATCGCCCATCGCGAGGATGTCGGGCTGCTCGCCTATTCGCCGCTGGCGCAAGGGTACCTGACCGGCAAGTACGCGAACGGCGCCCTTCCCGCCGGCAGCCGCAAGCAGCTCTTCGACCGTCTGCAGCGCTACGAGAAGGCCGGCGCGTCGGAAGCGATCGACGCCTATGTGGCACTCGCCGCCGAGTTCGGCCTCAAGCCCGCGACCTTCGCCAACGCCTTCGTGCTCTCGCGACCCTTCGTCACGGCCACCATCATCGGTGCGACGACGATGGCGCAGCTGGAGGAGTGCCTGGCGGCGGCCGACGTGACCTGGACCGACGAAATGGGCGCGGCGGTCGACGCGCTCCACCAACGCTTCGGCAATCCCTGCCCGTAGGTCCCAGGGGTTGCGTTTCGGCGCTCCGCACGAAACCCTGGCCGCAAACCGACTCGATGGGATCTGAGACCATGCGGCAGGACTGGCCCGAACTCGACTACCTCAGCTGGCGCGAGACCTGCTCGGCGCTGCATCTCTATCTCCAGATCGTCGGCAAGTACCGGCTGGCGCACACGCCCTGGGTCAACCACTCCTGGCACGCGACCTTCTATCTGGCGCCGCGCGGCTGGACGACCTCGCCGGTGCCCGACGGTCCGGGCCTCGAATTCCTGTTCGACCTGATCGACCACCGCCTCGTCGGCCACAATGGCGAGGGGGCGACCGCCTCGATGCCGCTCGGGGCGACGACCGTCGCCGCCTTCCACCGCGACTTCAAGGCTATGGTCTCCGAGCTCGGCGGCGACCCGACCTTCCACGGACGTCCGAACGAGGTCCCGAATCCGGTGCCCTTCGCGGAGGACGACCGCGAGCGGCCCTACGATGCAGCGGCCGTGACGCGCTTCTTCCGCGCCACCGCGAACGTCGATCGGGTCTTCAAGGCGTTCAGGACCGCCTTCCTCGGCAAGGTCAGCCCGAGCCATCTCTTCTGGGGCTCGTTCGATCTCGCCGTCACGCGCTTCTCGGGCCGCACGGCGCCGCTGCATTCGGGCGGCGTGCCCGCCCTCCCCGACGACGTCGCGCAGGAGGCCTACGATCACGAGGTCTCGTCGGCCGGCTTCTGGCCGGGCGGCGGCGGCCTCGACTACCCGGCTTTCTACGCCTACGCCTATCCTGCCCCGAACGGGTTCAAGACGGCCGCGGTCGAGCCGGACGCCGCCTTCTGGAGCACGGACCTCTCCGAGTTCATCCTGCCCTACGACGCGGTGCGCTCGGCGCCCGACCCGGACGCCGCGCTTCTGGCCTTCCTGACCACGACCTACGAGGCCGCCGCCGATCTCGGCCGCTGGGACCGGGCGGCGCTCGAATGCGCGCCCGGCCGTCCGCGACAGGTCCGGCCCGTGCGGCAGGCGAGCGCTGCGTCCGCGCAGACGGCGCCGGTTTCGGCCGAGTTCGAGGTCCGGCGCGAGGACGGACCCGCCAAGGGCCGCTACGCGGCGACGGTCGACGGGCACGAGGCTGAGATGACCTACAGCCGCGCGGGCGCCAAGCTCCTCATCATCGACCACACCGAGGTGCCGGACGCGCTGCGCGGCCGAAGCGTCGGTCTGGCGATGGTGCGCCGCGCCGTAGAGGACGCACGCGCCGAGGGCATCTCGATCCTGCCGCTCTGCCCCTTCGCCAAGGCGCAGTTCGACCGCCACGAAGAGTGGCGGGACGTCCTGCCGGCCTGACCCTCAGAGGTAGTGGCGCAGCATCCAGAGCGCCATCGCGACCATCATCAGGTTCTCGGTCAGCGAGACGAAGCCGAGGGGCACGTTGGAATCGCCGCCGACACAGGCGCATTTCAGCTCGCGCTTGTCGACATAGACCGCCTTGAAGACCGAGACCGCCCCGACCGAGCCGATGAAGAGCGCCAGCGGGATCGACAGCCACATCAGGGCGCCGGAGATCATCAGGATCCCGGCGAGACCTTCCGCGTAGGGGTAGATCCAGGCGTAGGGGACCCAGCGCCGGGCAAGGAGGTCGTAGCCGAGGAACATGTTGGCGAAGCTCTCGACGTCCTTGAGCTTCTGCAGCGCGAGGAGGCACATCGCGACGGCGACGAACCATTCGCCCGCCGCGATGGTCAGGAGCGATCCGGTGGCCGCCCAACTCATCGCCAGGGCCATGGCGGCGGCCATGGCGAAGAGCGCGGCGACCGGGCGATAGGTCAGCGCCTTCGGATCGCGCACCGCCTTTCCGAGATGGCGGCGCAGGTCGTCGTGGCCGCCGATGCGCACTCCGTCGATGAACGTCTGCGGCGTCGTTTTCACGCCGTGCTCGGCCTTGAAGGCGTCGACCTCCGCGCGGGTCGTCAGCCAACGGTCCTCGACCTGGAAGCCTCGGCGTTTCAGGAGATCGAGCGCGCGAACCCCGAAGGGGCAGACATGGCGGTCCATGACCATCCGGTACAGGACCGCGGTCTTCGCAGAGGGTGAGATCGTGGTCATGGCGCCGGCTCCTTGATGCCGTCCGGCCCACAAAGGCCGATCGTCAGGCCCGATATGGGGGTTCCAGCGACGGGAAGGTCAAGCGCGCCGGTCGTCCTGCGGCGTCGCCTCGGCGATGGCGTCCCGGAGCGCCCGGACCTTCTCGTTCAGCTTGGCGAGCTTCTTCATCTTCATGCCGGAGCGCGACAGCAGCGTTTCGGCCAGACACGCGCGCTGGTCCCTCAGAGCCCGGCCCTTCTCCGTCAGTCCGATCACCACCTGCCGCCGGTCGACGTCGTCGCGCTCGCGCGTGAGGAAGCCGTTCTCCACCAGACGCCCGACCAGCGGCGTGACAGTGCTCGGCTCCAGCGCCAGCCGGTCGGCCACGGCCTTGGAGCTGAGCGGCTCCTCCTCCCAGAGCGTGGAGAGGACGAGATACTGCGGATAGGTGATGCCCCAGGCGTCCAGCACGGGCTTATAGGCCCGTCCGACCGCCATGGAGGCGCCGTAGAGGGCGAAGCAGAGATGGTCGTCGAGCTTCAGCTCGTCCCGCTCCTTGCTCACGCGCACCCTTTCCGAATCGGTTTCGTCTTCAGTTAAGCGCTGGACAGGCGCACCGCAAAGACCTATATCGATTATCACGATAACTAACGAGAGGAGATCGTTCCATGCCGGTTGAAGCCATCTACAAGACCAAGGCGACCGCCAGCGGCGGCGGGCGCGACGGCCACACCCGCTCCGAGGACGGCTCGATCGACCTGAACCTCGTCGTTCCCAAGGAGATGGGCGGCCCCGGCGGCGAGGGCGCCAATCCGGAAAAGCTGTTCGCGGCCGGCTACTCGGCCTGCTTCCTGGGGGCCCTGCGTGCGGTGTCCAAGAGCGTCGGCGTCGCGGTTCCGGACGGCTCGACCGTCACGGCGGAGATCGGCTTCGGCAAGCGCTCCGAGGGCGGCTTCGGGATCACCGCCGATCTCACCATCGACCTGCCGGGGCTGGACCGAACCGAGGCACAGAAGCTCGTCGACGAGGCGCACAAGGTCTGCCCCTATTCCAATGCGACGCGGGGCAATGTCGATGTCGGACTGACGATCGCCTGATCGCCGACGCACAGAATCGAAAAGGCCCGCCGGCGCATCGCACCGGCGGGCCTTTTGTCTCTGTGCCGCTCCGGCCGGCCTGTCTCAGACCTCGTCGGCATCCTCGCTCTCCGCCAGAAGGTCGTCGAGCGTGTCGGCCAGGAGATCGAGCTGATCGCGGCTGGCCGTCAGCTCCAGCGTCTCGCCACCGTCGTCCTCGATATGGATCTGCGCGCTTTCGCCGTCCTCGCTGAGTTCGATGCGGAACTGCGCGAGCGATCTCGTCGGTGTCGCCATCTCGTCGTCTCCTCGTTGGTTTGCGGGAACGCGGCCGGCGGCGCGAGGCTCCGCTCTCCGCCCGCTGCCTTCGGTCGCGGCCACCGATCGAGCGGGCCCTGTCAGAGCGTTGCGATGCTGCGGCCGATCTCGGCCATGGCCGCGTCGATCTCGGACCGCTCCACGGTGTTCTCGTGGAAGTAGATCGCGACGACGAAGGGCGCGCGCGCCGGCGGCGTGACGATCGCGACGATGTTGGTCGAGCCGTTGCCGCCCGACCCGGTCTTGTCGCCGACTTTCCAGTCGTCGGGCAGACCCGCGCGCAGCTTCGCGTCGCCGGTGACGGCTCGTTCCATCCACTCGTTCAGCTGCGCGCGCGAGGCGTCCGACAAGGCGTCGGCGAGAGCCATCCGCTCCAGCGTCGCCGCCATGGCGCGGGGGGTCGTCGTGTCGCGCTCGTCTCCGGGCGTCGCCTCGTTCAGGGCCGTCTCCCAACGGTCGAGCCGCGTGGTGTCGTCGCCGAGCCCCCGCAGGAGGGCGGTGAAGCCTTCCGGTCCCCCGAGGCTCTGAAGCACGAGGTTGCCGGCGGGGTTGTCGCTGGTCGCGACGGTCGCGGCGCACAGTTCGCCGATCGTCAGCGACGCGCCGACATGGCGCTCCGTGATCGGCGCATGGGGCACGAGATCGCCTTCGCCGATCTCGATCTGGCGATCGAGCGTCTCCTCGCCTTTGTCGACGCGAAGGAGAACCGCGCCCGCTGCCAACGCCTTGAAGGTACTCGCCATCGGAAAGCGCTCGTCCGGCCGGTGTGCCCATTCCCGACCGTCTCCGGTGTCGCGAAGGAGCACGCCGAGGCGCCCGCCGATCTGCCGTTCGAGGCGCTCGAACAGCGCCTCCGGCGTCTCCTGCGCGCCCGCCATCCGAGGCAGCAGCGAGGCACTGCCGACGGCGAGGGAGAGGGCGGCGAAGCGGCGCCGGGTCAGCGAAAAGGCCATAGGTCGGTTCCCTGCCGCACCGTTGCGGCTGAGGGGCCTTCCTCTGCGATTCGAATGGCATTTCGACGGAGGCTTTGGGGCGCGGCGTGCCTAAAGATTTAACGGTCCGGGCGCTTCCGGCCATGCGACCTCGGACAGGCCGAGCCAGCGCGCCATGAGGGTCAGCTCGGCATCGAGCGCTTCCCGGCTGCCATCGGGCGGATCCGGCTCGTGATGGATGGCCTTCACGACCAGCCGGCCCGCCTGGCGGTCGGCCTTGAGATCGACCCGGGCGACGAGCATGTCGCCGAAGAGGAAGGGGAGGACGTAGTAGCCGTGTCGGCGCAGCGCCTCGGGCACGTAGATCTCGATCCGGTAGCGGAAGCCGAACAGCCGTTCGGTGCGCTCGCGCTCGAAGACCAGAGGATCGAACGGCGCGAGCAGCGCGGCGGCGTCGATCCGGCGCGGACGTCTCGCCTGCGCGTGGAGATAGGCCTTCGGCCAGCCGGCCACCGACGCCGGCAGCAGGGTGCCCTCCTCCACGAGCTCGGCGACGGCCGCCTTCGTCTCGGCGACCCCGAGCCGGAAATAATCGCGCAGCTCGGCTTCCGTCGCGATGCCGTGCGCGCGCGCGGAGCGCTCGACGAGGGCCCGGTGCGCCGTCGCCTCGTCCGGGACGGGCGCGTTCAGGAGAGCGGCGGGGATGACGCGCTCCGTCCGGTCGTAGACCCGCTCGAACGAGTTCCTTCGCGTCCTCGTGGTGACGTGGCCGGAGTAGAACAGCCATTCGAGCATCACCTTGGCCTCGCTCCACTCCCACCAGCCGGGCCGCCCGGTGCCGAGATCGGAGGCGGCCATCGGCCCTTCGGCGCGCAGGCGTTCGAGGATCGCCATCGCCTCGGCCCGCCGCTCGCTCGCGATACGGCGCATGCCCTGGTAGCCGGCCGCGCCGCGGTCCGCTCGCGCCATGCGCCAGCGCAGGAGCGGATAGAGGTCGAGCGGCAAGAGCGAGGCCTCGTGCGCCCAGAACTCGAAGAAGCGGCGCTCGGACGGGCGACCCCAGGCCGACCGGTCGAGAAGCGCCCGGTCGTAGACCCCGAGCCGCGAGAAGGCCGGCAGGTAGTGCGCCCTGGAGAGGACGTTGACGCTGTCGATCTGGAAGAGGTTCAGCCGGTCGGCGAGCCGCAGGAAATGGCCGCGATCCACCCGTTCGGGGCGCGGCGATCCGAAGCCCTGCGCGGCCAGCGCGATCCGGCGGGCTTGGGGAAGGCTGAGACGTTCCATGAGCACTCCCGTCGAGCCCGAACGAAAAAGGGCGGACCGAACGGCCCGCCCCTTTGATCTAGCCGATGTCAACGCCCGTGATCAGGCGGCGTCTTCCTCGGCTTCGGCCTTCGGGGCCTTCTTGATCTCCTGGCCGGTCTCCTGGTCGACGACCTTCATCGACAGGCGCACCTTGCCGCGCTCGTCGAAGCCCATCAGCTTGACCCAGACCTTCTGGCCTTCCTTGACCACGTCCTGCGTCTTCTGGACGCGGTCGGCGGCCAGCTGCGAGATGTGGACGAGGCCGTCCTTGGCGCCGAAGAAGTTCACGAAGGCGCCGAACTCGACGCACTTCACGACCGTGCCCTCGTAGATCTCGCCGACTTCCGGCTCGGCCACGATGGAGTGGATCCACTTCTTCGCGGCCTCGATCTCCTTGGCCGAGGCCGAGGCGATCTTCACAGTGCCGTCGTCCTCGATGTTAATCTTGGCGCCGGTCTTCTCGACGATCTCGCGGATCACCTTGCCGCCCGAGCCGATCACGTCGCGGATCTTGTCGGTCGGGATGTTCATCACCTCGATGCGCGGGGCGAACTCGCCCAGCTCCGAGCGCGCCTGGCCGAGCGCCTTGTTCATCTCGTCGAGGATGAACTGGCGGCCGCCCTTCGCCTGGCCGAGGGCGATCTGCATGATCTCCTCGGTGATGCCCTGGATCTTGATGTCCATCTGCAGCGAGGTGATGCCCTCGGCCGTGCCCGCCACCTTAAAGTCCATGTCGCCGAGATGGTCCTCGTCGCCGAGGATATCGGACAGAACCGCGAAGCGGTCGCCTTCCTTGATGAGGCCCATGGCGATGCCCGCCACCGGACGCTGCAGCGGCACGCCCGCATCCATCAGCGCCAGCGAGGTGCCGCAGACGGTCGCCATCGAGGACGAGCCGTTCGACTCGGTCACCTCGGAGACGACGCGCACCGTGTAGGGGAACTGCTCCTTGGCCGGCAGCATCGGACGGATCGCACGCCAGGCGAGCTTGCCGTGGCCGATCTCGCGGCGGCCCGGCGAGCCCATGCGGCCGGTCTCGCCGACCGAATAGGGCGGGAAGTTGTAGTGAAGGAGGAAGGTCTCCTTGTAGGTGCCGGTCAGGGCGTCGACGAACTGCTCGTCTTCGCCGGTGCCGAGCGTGGCGACGACCAGCGCCTGCGTCTCGCCGCGCGTGAAGAGCGCCGAGCCGTGGGTGCGCGGCAGCATGCCGGCCTCGGCGACGATCTGGCGGACCTTATCGAGCGGACGGCCGTCGATGCGGCTTGCCGTGTCGAGGATGTTCCAGCGCACGATCTTGGCCTGGAGGTCCTTGAAGACCGTCCCGACCTGCTCCTTCGTGTACTTGGTCTCCTCCGCACCCTCGGGCAGGAAGTGGGCGAGAACTCGAGCCTTCACCGCGTCGACGGCGGCGTAGCGGGCCTGCTTGTCGGTGTTCTTGTAGGCCTCGCGCAGTTCGCCCTCGGCGAGCCCCAGCATCTCGCTCTCGAGCGCCGAATGGTCGGCGGGGGTGAAGTCGCGCGGCTCCTTGGCGGCGACCTCGGCCAGCTTGATGATGGCGTCGATGACCGGCTGGAAGCCCTTGTGGCCGAACATGACGGCGCCGAGCATCGTCTGCTCGTCGAGCTCCTGCGCCTCCGACTCCACCATCAGGACCGCGTCCTGCGTGCCGGCGACGACGAGGTCGAGCGTCGACTCGGGCATCTCGTCGACATGCGGGTTCAGCTTGAACTCGCCGTTGATGCGGCCGACGCGCGCGCCGCCGATCGGGCCCATGAAGGGCACGCCCGACAGCGTCAGCGCGGCCGAGACGGCGACCATCGCGACGACGTCCGGGTCGTTCTCGAGGTCGTGCTGCAGGACGGTCGCGACGACCTGCGTGTCGTTCTTGTAGCCTTCGGCGAAGAGCGGGCGGATCGGACGGTCGATCAGGCGGGAGACCAGCGTCTCCTTCTCGGACGGACGGCCCTCGCGCTTGAAGAAGCCGCCGGGGATCTTACCGGCTGCGAAGGTCTTCTCCTGGTAGTTCACCGTCAGCGGGAAGAAGTCGAAGCCGGGCTTGGGCTGCTTCTGCGAGACGACGGTGGCCAGGACCACGGTCTCGCCGTAGGTGGCGAGGACGGCGCCGTCGGCCTGGCGGGCGATCTTGCCCGTCTCCAGCGTCAGCGGGCGGCCCGCCCAGTCGATCTCGACGCGATGCGTATCGAACATGGAATTCTCTTTCGTGCTCGGCCGCGCCCATATGGCGGCGGCCCGTTCATCTCGAAACGCGCACGGGCAAGACGGCGGGAGGCTTCAGGCGGGTCGGCACGATCGGTGCAGCATCCACGCAGGATGCGGCGTCGCGCCGGGAAGCGTCCGGCGATCCTGCCCCGTGAGCGTTCGGCTCGTCCGGCCCCGCCCGCTGTTCAGATGCGGACGACGTGGCCGGGGGCAGTCGGGCCGCGCCCGGGAAAGGGCACGGCCAGCATGGTCGAAGG
>JAEZXX010000066.1 GCA_023419535.1 Pseudomonadota bacterium
GCCCGCGGCCGGCGGCGGCGTCCCGGGCTCCTGCGCCGGCGCCGGAAGACCGGCCGCCAGGACGAGGGCTGCGGCGCCGGCGAGGAGCCGGCCTCTCATGCGGCCTGCCTTGCGAAGACCTCGTCGAGGACGGCGTTGGCCTTGGCCACCCGCGCGCCCTCCTCGCCCTCCGCCTCGAAGATCGCGCTCGACAGGGCGACGAACTCGGCGCCCGTTCCGGCGGCCTCGGGGAAGCGATCCAGGTCGCCGCCTCCCATCACGACGCAGGGCACCTCCACGATCGAGGCCCACCACGCGGCGAGGTCGAGGTCGTCCGCTTCCGCGCCGGGCGAAGGCGCGCCGGACAGGCGACCGAAGAAGAGGTAGTCGGGCAGCGCCTCGCCCGCCTCCATCGCCTCGTGGCGCGTGCGGAAGCCCGAGCCGCCGACGATGAGCTTGGGCGAGAAGCGGGCGATGGCGTCGCGCAGCTCGTCGAGCGCACCGCCCGAAACGTGCAGGCCGTCGGCCCTCGCCCGGCCGGCGCAGCGCGTGTCGTCGACCACGATGGCGGCCGCGCCCGCCTCCTGGATCAGCGGCACCACCTCTTCGGCGAAATCCTGGAACGCGTCGGCCGAGCGCCCTGCTGCGGCGAGGAACACGGTCGCGACGTCCCCGCCGGCGAGCGCCCGCGACAGCGCCGCCCCCGTGACGGAGGGCGAGGCGAGGACGAGGGCGAGGCGGGAGCGGACGAGATCGGTCGACATGGAGGCGGAAGGCGGCTCGAAACGGACGAAGGATGAGGGATGGCCCGCGAGCATGGCAGTCTTCGGGCGCGTTTTGAAGGGCCGGCATGCGGCGCGTCTGCGCCCGGCGCATGAAAAAGGGGGACCGGCCAGGCGCCGATCCCCCCTTCTCGTGTCTCGTCTTGTCCCTTCAGCCTTGGCTGCGGAGCCGCTCGATCTCGTCCTTCAGGACGAGCTTTCTGCGCTTCAGTTCCTGGATGGCGGCATCGCTCATCGCGGGCTTCTGGCGAAGCGTTGCGATTTCGCTGTCGAGTGCGCTGTGGCGCTTTTCCAGCGTCGCGAGGTGGGTATCCAAGGACATTCCAAGCTCCTCTTCGTGGGGTCCGCCGCCCGCGTTCCGGGAGGGCCCGGTGAACGCGGACGGACATCAGACTGTCACAGAAGGTGGGGCCGGACCATGGCGTCGGAAGACGTCGATTGGATATTTTACCGGGGGCTGGTATCCGTGCGCGGACGGCCTATGCGACGGCGCCCGGAGGGGAAGGAATTCTCCGTCGGGACCCGCGCGCAGGAGACCGGCGGGGCAGCCCCCGCGCGGGAGACCGGGGGTTCCACCCTCGCCCGGCGGGACGATCGGGGAACGGCATGGCGGATCAGGACGGGGCGGCCTTGAGGCTGCAGGTCGCGCGGCTGCGGCAGGAGCATGCCGATTTCGACGCGGCGATCGAGGCCATGGAGACGGTCGGCTGCGACCGGCTGCAGATCCAGCGCATGAAGAAGAAGAAGCTGGCCGTGAAGGACCGGCTGCAGGACCTCGAGGACCAGGTCCTGCCGGACATCATCGCGTGAGCGCCGCGTCAAGACGCCCGCCCGTGGCCATCATCATGGGCAGCCAGAGCGACTGGGCGACGATGCGCCATGCGGCGCAGACGCTGGACGCGCTCGAGATCGCGCACGAAGCGCGCATCGTTTCCGCCCACCGCACGCCCGACCGGCTCGTCGCCTTCGCCAAGGGCGCGCGGGAGCAAGGCTTCAAGGTGGTGATCGCGGGTGCGGGCGGCGCCGCGCACCTGCCGGGCATGGCCGCCGCGATGACGCCGCTGCCGGTCTTCGGCGTGCCGGTGGAATCGAAGGCGCTCTCGGGGCAGGACAGCCTGCTCTCCATCGTCCAGATGCCGGCGGGCATCCCGGTCGGGACCCTCGCGATCGGCCGTGCCGGTGCGGTGAACGCCGCGCTCCTGGCCGCCGCCGTCCTCGCCCTGACGGACGACGCCCTCGCCGAACGCCTCGACGCCTGGCGCCTGGCGCAGAGCGAAAGCGTCGCCGAGCGCCCGGTCGACGAGCCGGGCCGTTGAGCATGTCCCCCCTTCCCCCGGGCGCCGCGATCGGCATCGTCGGCGGCGGCCAGCTCGGCCGGATGCTGGCCTCGGCCGCCGCCCGCCTCGGCTTTCGCACGCTCGTCCTCGACCCGGATCAGGACTGCCCGGCCGCGCAGACGGCGAACGGCATCGTGGTCGGTGCCTATGACGACCGCACCGCGCTCGCCGAGCTCGCCCGTCAGGTGAGCGTCGTCACCTACGAATTCGAGAACGTGCCGGTCGCGCCGATCTCGGCGCTCGCCCGGCTCGTGCCGGTCCGTCCCTGCGTCGAAGCGCTGGAGGTGGCGCAGGACCGCGTGACGGAAAAGGCGTTCCTGAACGGCATCGGCATCGAGACCGCGCCCTGGCGCGCCGTCGACGACGAGGCCGAGCTCGCCCATGCGCTCCTCGACCTCGGGGGCGACTGCATCCTGAAGACGCGCCGCCTCGGCTACGACGGCAAGGGGCAGGCGACGATCAGGGCCGGCGCGCCGATCGACGGAATCTTCGCCGGTCTCGGGGGCGTGCCTTGCGTCCTCGAGAAGCGCATCGCCTTCGAACGCGAGGTCTCCGTCGTCGCCGCGCGTGCGCTCGACGGGCGCATCGAGGCCTTCGACGTCGCCGAGAACGTCCATTCCGTGGGCATCCTGCGCCGCTCCAGCGTGCCGGCCCGTATCGAAGACGGTCTTGCGGACCGCGCGCGCGCGGTCGCCGCGCGCATCCTGGACCAGCTGGGCTATGTCGGCGTCGTCGGGGTCGAGTTCTTCGTCGGGGCGAATGGCCTCCTGGTCAACGAGATCGCCCCCCGCGTCCACAATTCCGGGCACTGGACGGACGCGGCCTGCGCCGTCTCGCAGTTCGAGCAGCACATCCGCGCGGTGGCGGGCCTGCCGCTCGGCGATCCGGCCCGCCATTCCGACGCGGTGATGGAGAACCTCATCGGCGAGGACGTGGCGCGCGTGCCCGCGATCCTCCAAGAGCCGCAGGCGGTGCTCACGCTCTATGGAAAGGCCGAGGCCCGCCCGGGGCGCAAGATGGGCCACGTGACGCGCCTCGCCCCTCGGAATCGTTGACAGGGACGGACGCGCCGGTTATCTCCCCACCCATTCCGGCGGACCGGCGACGGCCCGCTCCTTTCTGCGGCGTCTTGGAAGAAGGACCGTCGCGTAAAAACCGAACGGTCGGACCCATGAAGATCAAGAACTCGCTGAAGGCTCTGAAGGGCCGCCATCGCGCCAACCGCATGGTTCGCCGCAAGGGCCGCATCTACATCATCAACAAGGAGGCCCCGCGCTTCAAGGCGCGCCAGGGCTGACCCCCGGGCCGGCCGCCGCGATCGCGCGGGCGGGCCCATCGACGCTTTCGGGGCACGCATCCCGCCGCTATGGTGGCATGATGCGTGCCCTTTTCATTGCCTTGAGCGCTGCGGCGCTTCTCCTTCATCCAGCCGCTTCCCAGGCGCAGGAGCCCCTGCCCGACGGAGCCGCCGAGGCGCTCGACCGGCTGCTCGGCGAGCCGCACGGGCCGCACGGGGCGCACGCCCCCTCCCCCGAACCGACATCGCCGGCCCAGGCCGCCGACGCCGCCCCGCCCTCGCTCGACACGCTGTTCGAACGGCTGCGCCGGGAAGCCTCGCCCGAGCGCGCCGAGCGCATCGCGGCCGAGATTCAGGCCGCGTGGGCCGCAAAGGATGGCGCGACGATCGAACTCCTGATGGGATGGGCGGGCGAGGCGGTGGCGGCCCGCGACCACGGCGCCGCGCTCGACCTCTACGAACAGGTCATGATCATCGCGCCGCACTTCGCCGAGGCCTTCAACGCGCGCGCCACCTTGAACTTCCAGCTGGAGGAGTACGGCCGCTCGCTCGCCGACATCGAGCAGACTCTGGCGCGCGAGCCGCGCCATTTCGGCGCCCTTCTCGGGCTCGGCGCGATCCTGGAGGAGATGGGCCGGGACGCGGCGGCGCTCGACGCCTACACGCGCGTCCTCGCGGTCTATCCGGCGCTGCGCCCCGCCCAGGACGCCGCCGCGCGCCTGTCCGCGAAGGTGCGCGGGCAGGCTCTCTGAAGGACGGTTCTCAGACCGCCGCCGTCTGGCCGTCCGAGCCGATATAGGCGATGCGCAGCATGTTGGTGGCGCCGGGGGTGCGGAGCGGCACGCCGGCGGTGATGATGATGCGCTCGCCCGGACGCGCCTGGCCCTCGCCGACGGCCACGCGGCAGGCCTTGTCGACCATCTCGTCGAGGTCGCTCGCGTCCTCCGTCACCACGCTGTGCAGCCCCCAGACGAGGCTCAGGCGGCGCGCGGTGGCGAGCACCGGCGAGAGCGCGACGATGGGCAGGAGCGGGCGCTCGCGCGAGGTGCGAAGGCCCGTCGTGCCGGTCGAGGTGTAGGTGACGATCGCGGCGACCGAGAGCGTCTCGGCCATCTGGCGGGCCGCCAGCGAGACGGCGTCCGCGCCGGTCGATTCGGCGACCGGGCGCTGGGCCGAGATGATGCCGGGATAGAGCGGGTCCTTCTCGACCTGGACGGCGATGCGGTTCATCGTCTCCACCGCCTCGACGGGATAGGCGCCGGCGGCCGACTCGGCCGAGAGCATCACCGCGTCGGCGCCCTCGAAGACGGCGATGGAGACGTCGGAGACCTCCGCGCGCGTCGGCACGGGCGCCGAGATCATCGATTCCAGCATCTGCGTGGCGACCACCACCGGCTTGCCGGCCGCCCGCGCCATGCGCGTCATCCGCTTCTGGATGCCGGGCACGGCCTCCAGCGGCATCTCGACGCCCAGATCGCCGCGCGCGACCATGATCGCGTCGGAGAGCTCGATGATCTCCTCCAGCCGCTCCACCGCCTGCGGCTTCTCGATCTTGGAGAGGATCGCGGCGCGACCCCGCGCGAGCTTCCGCGCCTCGGCGAGATCCTCCGGGCGCTGGATGAAGGAGAGCGCGAGCCAGTCGACGTCCGCTTCGAGCACCGCGTCGAGATCGCGGCGGTCCTTGTCGGTCAAGGCCCCGGAGGTCAGCAGCGTGTCGGGCAGCGAAACGCCCTTGCGGTCGGAGATCGACGTGCCGGCGACGACGCGGGTCTTCACCGTGCGTCCGTCCGTCTCGGTCACGACCAGCTGCAGCCGGCCGTCGTCGATGAGAAGGCGGTGTCCGGGTTCGACCGTCTGCAGGATTTCCGGATGGGGCAGATGGACGCGCGTGGCGTCGCCCGGCGTCTCGTCGTCGTCGAGCGTGAAGTCCTGCCCGACGACGAGCTGGACCTTGGTCTCGGCGAACCGGCCGACGCGCAGCTTCGGCCCCTGCAGATCGGCGAGGATGCCGATCGGGCGGCCGAGGGAGGCCTCGACCGAGCGGATGCGGCGCACGAGCTCGCGCATCATGTCGTGGTCGGTGTGGCTCATGTTGATGCGGAAACAGTCCGCACCCGCCTCGTAGAGCTTCGAGATCATCGCCTCGTCGGAGGAGGCGGGCCCGAGGGTCGCGAGAATCTTGACGCGTCGGTTGCGTTTCATTGGGCCGCTGGCTCTCCGTCGGGTTCGGTCTCGGCCGGCTCGGCGCCGTCCGTCTGCGCGTCGGTCCCCGCCTCCGGCTCCGCCGCGGGGGCGGCCGGGGCGGGCGCGCTCTCGCGCGGCGCCTCGGTGAGGTTCACCATCCAGCTCGCCTGCGCGCCGGTGTCGTATTCGCGGAAACCCATTTCCTGGAAGCCGCGCGTGAAGCAGTCCTCGACGCCCACGACGCGGAACTCGTTCTCGGCGATGCAGAGGTTCACCTCGCCCGCCCAGCGGCCGACTCCCTCGGCGTCCTCGGCGTAGAGATAGTAGTAGCGCGAGGTCAGCTGCCCCTCGACGACGGAGCGGCACTGCGCGGCGGGAATGCGCCACCAGCCCTCGCTGATCCAGCCCTCCTCGCCGCGATAGCCGATGGCGACCCCGACCAGCGCCTGCGTGCCGTTGCACACGCGAAGGTCGGCGGCGGCCTCGGTCACGCCGACGGACAGGAAACCGGCGCCCGCGCCGGCGGTCAGGAGAAGCGACCGGGCCAGCGGACGAAGGATGGAAACGGGGCTGCGCATGCGGTGTCTGGCGGGCGAGGTCCGGATGGTCCCGGCGCTGTCGGTCACGGCGGTCTCCCAGTCGAAGCGGCGCAGCCTCGCTTTTGGAACGATTGAAACCCGAGCGCAAGCGCGCTTTCGGGGCGATCGCGCGGCTTGAAGCGCGGCCGCGCCCTGGCGATATGCGGGAAGGAAGACCGAACGGAGGCAGGAATGAGCGAAGACGCCCGCACGATCGAATGGGAGGCCGCGGCCTTCCGCCGCCTGCGCGACCATCTGCGCGAGCGCAGCGACGTCCAGAACATCGACCTGATGAACATGGCCGGCTTCTGCCGCAACTGCCTGTCCAACTGGTACCGCGAGGCGGCCGAGGCGGACGGCGAGACGATGTCCAAGGAGCGTTCGCGCGAGATCGTCTACGGCATGCCCTATGCCGAATGGCAGGCGAAGAACCAGCGCGAGGCGAGCGCCGACCAGCTCTCCGCTTTCGAGACCAGCCGGCCCAAGGAATAGTCCCGATCCGCCGCACGAATTGATGAGGGTGCGGCGCACGATCCGTGCGAGGCTGCGCGTCCCGATCGAAGAGGAGCGAGCCATGGGCGAGAAGCGCAAGGGCGGCAAGGAAGCCCGCAAGCCGAAGAAGGTCGTCGAGAAGACGATCGCCGCGGCCCCGAGCCTGAAGGGCGGCCTGACGCCGAAGAAGTAGCGGAGCGCCGGCCGCCGCCCGCCCTCGGGGGCGGGCCGGCGCATCGATCCCGTCCGGCGCCCGGCCGTCC
>JAEZXX010000125.1 GCA_023419535.1 Pseudomonadota bacterium
TGGCCGAACTCGACCACATGCGCTCCAACTCCCCACAGGCCCGCCTCGAACGCCTCGTCGACTTCGACGAAGCCCAGGCCGCAGCCATCCTGAAACAGTGGATCCACGAAAAACAAGCGGCCTGAACCGGCCACCCGCCAATTTCGACCCATCCGAAGGGACGCCCGGATCATGATCCCCCTCGCGCAGTATCTCAGCGACCTGCAGGACGACGAGTTCGTCCGGCCCCGACCCGTCGAGCGGCGGTTCGAAGCGGCCTTTTCGCGCGAGCCGCGCGCCCAGCCGGTGCCGCCGCGCCCCCTGAAGGCCGCTCCGCCGCGCACGCCCGCCTTCCCGGGCGCGAGCCTTGCACCGGCGCCGGCCGCGATGGTCCCGCTCGCCGAGCTCGAAGCGGTGCGGGCGGTCCTGGAGGCGGAGCGGCGCGAGGGCGCGGTCCGGCTGGCCGAGGCCCGCACGCAGGCCGCGGCCGACCGTGAGGCCGAGTTGCGCGCAGAATTCGGCGCCGCCGCCGAGAGCCGTCTGGCGACGCTGCGCGCCGAACACGAGGAGGGCCTGACCGCGGCCCTTGCCCAGGAACGCGCGCGCTGGACGGGCGAACAGGCCGACCGGCTGGCCGACCTGATGATCCTTCAGATGGCGGTCTTCGAGGACGCCATGCGCGCGACCGTGAAGGGCGTCCTGAAGCCGTTGGCGATGGACGCCCGCCAGCGCCGGGCGCTGGAGGAGCTGGCCGACGCGGTGCGGGTCATCGCGCCCGAGGGCGCCGAGTACCGCATCAACGCGACCGGCCCGAGCGATCTGCTCGACAAGTTCCGCGAGAAGCTCGGCGACAAGGCCGACCGACTCGCGGTGCGCCCCGACGAGGCGCGCGTCGACATCCGCGTCGAGGCCGACGCGACCACGATCGAGACGCGCCTCTCGGCCTGGGGCAAAGCCCTGGAGAAGGCGCTGTCGTGACCACCGGAAAGGACGCCAGCCTCAGCCGGCACGGCGACATCATCGTCGTGCGCCGGCGCCACGAGGAAGAGGAGGCGCATCACGGCGGCGTCTGGAAGATCGCGTTCGCGGACTTCATGACGGCGCTGATGGCGTTCTTCCTGGTCATGTGGCTCGTCAACGCCTCGGACGACGCGACCAAGCGCCAGGTCGCGCAATACTTCAATCCGATCAAGCTGAACGCCGCCTCGCCGCCTTCGCCCGATCTCGGGGTGAACGAGCAGCGCCCGGTGATGCGCGAGCCCGAGAGCGACGGCGGCGTCGTCGGCTCGGCGCCCGCTCCCGACGGGCGTCCGGTCGGAGGCACCAAGGAGGGCGGCGAGGACCAGGCCCTCTTCCGTGACCCCTACGCGGTGCTGGCGGAGATCGTCGCCGACGGCGGCCCGGCCCTGGCGACCGGGCGCTCCGACCCCATCCCGAACGGTACGGGCCTGCCGGGCCTGAACGGCGGAGAAGCTTTCCGGGACCCGTTCGATCCCACGTCCTGGCAGCTCGCCCCGAACGCGGTGGAGCGCGCGACGAGCGAGGAGGAGCCGACGAACCGCACCAATTTCGTCACGCGCGTCGTCGAGGCCGCGGTGCCGGAGGCGGGCGCGGCGGCGGCCGAACCCGCCGCTCCGGTCGCGAAGCCGCAGGCCGATGCGGAAGCGGCCGGCAGGCCGGAGCGGGATGCGGCCGGCATGCCCGAGGCGGTGGCCGTGTCCGAGGCCGACGAGGCGGAGGCGGAGGCCATCGAGGAGGCGCTGCGCGAAAGCGCCGGCACGAGCGACGGTGTCGAGGTCAGCGCGGGCGAGGGCGGGATCGTGATCTCGCTCGCCGACAGCCTGACGAACGGCATGTTCGAGATCGGATCGGCGCGGCCGAGTGCCGAGACCGTGCTCCTCGTCGAGCAGGTGGCGAAGATCCTCTCCGAGCGCGAGGGAACGATCGTCATCCGCGGCCATACCGATTCGCGCCCCTATTCGGGCGGCGACTACGACAATTGGCGCCTGTCGACGGCGCGCGCGCACATGGCCTACTACATGCTCCTGCGCGGCGGCTTCGACGAGACGCGCGTCACCGCCATCGAGGGCTTCGCGGACCGGCGGCCCAAGCTGCCGGGCGACCCGGAGGCGGCCGAGAACCGCCGCATCGAGATCCTCCTCGTCGAGCCGAACGCATGAGGCGCGCCCTTCCAGCGCTCGCGCTCGCCGCGGCCCTTCTCTGTCCGCTTCCGGCGGCGGCCGAGGACGTGGCCGGCCCGCACATGCCGGCGACGCGCCAACCGGCGCCCTTCGACATCATCCGCTCGCTGCAGTTCCTGCAGGATCAGGTCTCGCGCGGCAACGACCGGGCGATCCGCGTCCAGGCGCTTCTGCTGCGACGCTTCGGGCCCGTCTTTCAGGAGGCGGAGGGCGGCGTCTGGGACGATGCGCGCAACCGGCGGGCGGCCGTCCTCTTCACCCTGTCCGGCGGTCCGCCGGACGTCCTCCGGCAACTGCTGGCCTCGGGCCGGCTTCCCGAGGCGCAGCGCCCGCTCTTCGAAGGCGCGCTCGCCTATGTGACGAACGATCTGAAACGGGCCGAAACGCTGTTCGGATCGCTCGATCTGTCCGCGGAGGAGCCGGGCCTTGCCGCCCACCTCCACCTCGTCCTCGGCCAGATCAAGCAGATCGACGATCCCGTGCGCGCGGTGGAGCATCTCGACCGCGCCCGACTTCTCGCCCCTGGCGGCCTGATCGAGGAGGCGGCGCTGCGGCTGCAGGCCATGCTCGTGGACGGGCTCGGGGAGCACGAGAGGGCGGACCGGCTGGCGCGGCAGTATTTCGACCGCTACTCGCGGTCCTCCTACGCCGGCAATTTCGAGGCCCGCTTCGCCGCCATCCAGTCGTCGCGGGGCGCGGGCGATCCCGACGCCGCGGCCCGGACGATGGACGAGGTGGTCGCCGGGCTCCCGGAGGAGCGCAGGGGACCGATCTACCTTGCCGTCTCCCGTCGCGCGCTCCTGGAAGGAAACCTGGAATTCGCCCGGCTGACGGCCGAGCGGGCCCTCGCCATCGCGGCACTGGACGGTCCCGCAGCCGAGCGCGCCCGGCTCTACGACCTTGCGGCGACCCTTTCCTCGCGGCCCGAGGCGGACGTGCGGCAGGCCCTGGCCACCGTGTCCCGCGACCGCCTCCAACCGGAGGACGTCGCCCTCTTCGACGCGGCGGGCGAGGTGCTCGCGGCCATCCGGAAGCCGTTGTCCGACCTGCGCGGCCCCGTCCTGCCCGCGGCCGAGGCGGCGGCCGAAACACCCTCCGTCGTCGTCGAGCGCGCCGAACGGATCCTGAGCGAAACAGCCTCCGACCTGACGAGTGCCGTGCGATGAACATCGCGATCCTGCCCAAGATGCCCGACGAGGACACGCTCGGCCCCAGGCTTCGCGACCGTGAGGCGGAGGGAGCGCAGTCCGGCGCCTTCGAAGGCGAGTTGAAGGGGGCGGAAGGCCGCGCCCGCAGCAGGGCCGAGGGATCGAAGACGCAGGGCGCCAAGGAACCACAGCTCGGCGAGGCGGCCGACGAGGCCGCGACCGAGGGCGGTGGCGATCGTGCGGTGCCGGAAGCCGGGGGGCCGCGCGACGTCCTGAGCCTCCTGGCCGCCGTCTCGCAGGGCTCGGAAGGTGCCGTCAAGGCCCGCGCCGCGGAGGCCGGGCAGGCGCAAAGCGCGCCCTCCGGCGAAGCGCCGCGGGCGTCGGTTCCGGGGGGCGGACCGAAGGAGGCGGGCGCCTCCGAACCCGAGCCCTCCGGTCGCCTGTGGACGGCCGCCGGGGCCCCCGAACCGCTCGCGCGCGAATGGGTGGGCGTCGGCGCCCGGTCGGCCGCGGCCGAACGGGCCGGTCTGCCGGGTGCCAACGGACCGGCGATCCCGGTGCCCGGCGGACCCTCGGATCCGGCGACGCGGGACCTCCCGCGCTCGCGCCTCGTCGTCGCGCATCAGGAAACGCATTTCGAGCCGGTCTCCGGCGAGGCCGTCCTCGTCGAGGTGGACGAGGCCGTGAAGACCTCGTCGATCAGGGAGGGCGATATCGTCCGGCTTCTCGATGCGAAGGCCGGCGAGCGCCCGGTCGATCGCTCGGGGACCCGGGCGTCCGACGCCCCCGTCGATCGCGCGCCCGGCCAAGCTGCGGCGGAGGTTGCTCCGCGGCTCGGCGGCCCGGACCTTGCGCGCGCGCAAGCCTCGCGGATCGATGCGCCGCGGATCGATGCGCCGCGCCCCGCCGAACGGCGGCCCGCTCCGGCGGCGGCAACGGCGGAGCGCGGCCCGGAGGCCGGGACGGACATGGCGACGCCGGGCGACGACGTCGCGCCCTCGGACCTCGTCGTGCAGGGCAGCCGGACGCGGGAGGTGCCGCCGCCGCGCCGCGCGGGCGGTTCGGACGACCGGCCCGCCGCCCTGTCCGGCGCTGCGCCGACGAGACCGGACGGGTCCGCTTCGCGCGAGGGCGAGCGC
>JAEZXX010000040.1 GCA_023419535.1 Pseudomonadota bacterium
GCCGGCGGCAACGCCGCCGGGGCCGACGGGCAGAAAAGGGCCCGTTCTCACGCGTTTGCGAGCGATTCGAGGGCTGCGACGACCTTGAAGCCGCGGGAAGGTCGCCTAGAATGCAAGAGGGGCTCGACGGGGTCCAATTCTTTCAACGGTGACATGGAGCCGCATCCGCATGGGAGCGTGGTACGACCAGCTTTTCTATCTCGCTGTCGCGCTTCCCTTCTTCGGTGCTCTCGTCTCGTCCCCCGTCAACCGGATGTTCGGGCGTTACGCGGCCTATGTCCTCGCCCTGTTTCCGGCGGCGGCGTTCCTGCTCGTCTTCGCCGTCTCCGAACAGATCCAGGGCCGCGAGATCCTCCTGTTCTCGCTGAACTGGATTCCGGCCTTCGACGTGAACTTCTCGTTCCGTCTCGACGGGCTGTCGTACTCCTTCTCCCTTCTGATCCTCGGCATCGGCGTTCTGATCGTCCTGTATACGGGCGGCTATCTGACGAAGGGAACGAACCAAGCCCGCTTCTACACCTTCATCCTGATGTTCATGGGCTCGATGCTGGGGCTCGTCCTGTCCGACGACTTCATCACCCTGTTCATCTTCTGGGAACTCACCTCGATCACCTCCTTCCTGCTGATCGGCTTCGAGCACGAGCGCGAGGCGGCGCGGCGCGGCGCGATCCAAGCGCTCGTGGTCACCGGCGGCGGGGGGCTGGCCCTGCTCGCCGGCCTGATCATGATCCGCGAGGTGACCGGCATCACCTCCATCAGCGAGCTGACCGAACAGCCGCAGGCGATCCTTCAGAGCGGCGCCTATCTGCCGATCCTGATCCTGATGCTGATCGGGGCCTTCACCAAATCGGCGCAGATGCCCTTCCACGTCTGGCTGCCGAACGCCATGGAGGCACCGACCCCGGTCTCGGCCTATCTTCATTCGGCGACCATGGTGAAGGCCGGCATCTACCTGCTGATGCGCTTCTTCCCCTTCATGGGCGGCACCATCTGGTGGGAGACGATCCTGCCGCTCTTCGGCGGCGTCACCCTCGTGATCGGCGCCTTGCTGGCGGTGCGCCAGTCGGACGTGAAGCTGCTCCTCGCCTACACGACCGTCGCCTCGCTGGGGCTTCTGGTGATGATGATCGGCATCGGCACCGAGCTCGCGATCGAGGCGGCCGTGCTGTACTTCATCGCCCATTCCTTGGCGAAGGCCTGCCTCTTCATGGTCGCCGGCTCGATCGACCACGGCGCCGGCACGCGCGACATCCGCGCGCTCGGCGGCCTCTGGAAGACGATGCCGATCACCTTCGCCGCGGCCCTCCTCGGCGCAGCCGCCATGGGCGGCCTGCCGCCGCTTTTCGGCTTCCTCGCCAAGGAGGAGGTCTACGCCGCCGCGGCCTATTCCGATCGCGGGCTGTTCACCTGGCTGGTGACGGCCGCCGCTTTGATCGGCAATTCGCTGATGTTCGCCGCCGTCCTCATCGTCGCGCTCAAGCCCTTCGTCGGCACGCTGCCGACCGGCCTGCGCAAGGCGCACGAAACCTCGTTCCTGGTCTGGGTCGGGCCGCTGCTGCTCGGCGTGATCGGGCTCTTCGCCGGCATCTTCTCCGAGGTCACCCACACGCTGGTGTCCAACCCGATGGCCCCGCCCGCGCTCGACGACGCGGTGGCGATCACCATCGCGGTCGGTCTGCATCTGGGAGCGGCCCTGTATCTGTCGATCGTCACCGTGATCGCCGGTCTTCTGCTCTACTGGTATTCGCCCCAGGTGCGCGCCCGCATCGCCTCGACCCTCTCCTCCATCGGCTGGGGGCCGGACCGCGGATTCGACCAGCTGATGCGCGGCCTGATCTCGGGCGCGTTCCGCCTGACCAATTTCCTGCAGCCGGGCCGGCTCGACTACTACATGCGCGTCACCTTCATCGTGATCATCGGGGCGCTGTGGGTCACGCTGATCGCGGCGGGTGCGCTGCCCGACTGGCCGGAGATGCCGCGCCTCTACTTCTACGAATGGGCGGTGCTCGGCCTCATCGTCCTCGGGCTCGTCGTCGTCGCCAACGCGCCGAGCCGGCTGGCCGCCGTCATCTCGCTCGGCATCCAGGGCATCGCCACGGCGCTCCTCTTCCTGCTGCTCGGCGCCCCCGACCTGGCCTTCACCCAGCTGATGGTGGAGATCCTGACCGTCGCCATCCTCGCCTTGGTGATGACGCGGCTGCGCCTGATGCCGGCCGACCGGCGGCCTTGGCGTGAGGCCGTGCCCGAGATCGTCCTCGCCGGCCTGGGCGGGCTCGGCTTCGCCCTGTTCCTGATCTCGGTCACGCAGATCGAGTTCGATCCGTCGGTTCCCGAGTTCTTCGCCCAGTACAGCTATACGATCGCCCACGGCCGCAACATCGTGAACGTCATCCTCGTCGACTTCCGCGCGGTCGACACGATGGGCGAGATCGCGGTCGTGCTCACCACGGGCGCGGCGATCCTGGCGCTGGTGCGCATCCGCGTGTCCAAGAAGGAGCTCGCCGCCCGCGCCAAGAAGAAGCGTCGCGCCGCGCCGGCGGCCGCCGCCGCCGTGTCGAGGGCCCCGGCCCTGAAGGGAGAGGGCGCATGAGAACCATCATCTTCCGCGTCTCGGCGCCCTACCTCACCGCGCTGATGTTCCTGTTCTCGCTCTTCGTGCTCCTGCGCGGCCACAACGAGCCGGGCGGCGGCTTCATCGGCGGGCTGATCGCCGCCTCCGCCATCGCGGTCTACGGCATGGCGGTGGGCGTCGAGGCGGTGCGCCGCGCGCTCTACTTCCACCCGATCGTCTACGCCGCCTTCGGCCTCCTGATGGCCGTCCTCTCCGGCATCGCCTCGGTCTTCGCGGGCTTCCCGTTCATGACGGGTCTGTGGGCCTTTCCGGGCATCCTCGGCGGCGAGGTGCCGATCTCGACGACGCTGTTCTTCGACATCGGCGTCTATCTCGTCATCGTCGGGGCGATCGTCGCGATCGCCCTGTCCCTGGAAGAGAAGTGACCGCCGATGGAGACCGCTCTCGCCGCCGTCTGCGGCATCATGTTCGCCTTCGGCATCTATCTCCTGATGTCGCGCCACATCATCCGGATGCTGATCGGCGTCGTCCTCTTCGCCAATGCGGTGAATCTGGCGCTGTTCGTCGCCGGCCGCATCGGGCCGATCGCACCGCCGCTGATCCCCTACGGCCTCGACATGCCGCCCACGGAGATCGCCAACCCGCTGCCGCAGGCCCTGATCCTGACGGCGATCGTGATCGCCTTCTCCCTCTTCGTCTTCCTGCTGGTGCTGACCTACCGCGCCTATCAGGATCTCGAAACCGACGACACGCAGCGCATGCGCGTCGCAGAACCCGAGGACGAGGGGCTCCCGCCCCTCGGATACTGACGCCGTGACCGAGACCCGCTCCTTCGACCAGATGGTTCTGGACGCCATGGTCCTCCACGAGGGAGGGCTGGCGGAATGGCTGCTGATCCTGCCGATCAGCATCTGCTTCATCTTCGCGTCCATTCTCCTGATGATGCGCCGGCAGATGGCCTGGCACGCGCCGGTCGCCGTCGTCGGCCTGTCGCTGCTCCTCGTCAACGCGGTGGCGCTGCTCGTCTATGTCGCGACCTACGGGCCGATCTCGATGGCCATGGGCGGCTGGCGCCCGCCCTTCGGCATCTCCTTCACCGCCGATCTGACGAGCGCTCTGTTCCTCACCGTCTCCAGCTTCGTCGGGCTGGCGTGCGGGATTTATGCGGTCGCCTCGATCGACGCGGAGGAGCGGCGCTACGGCTTCTACCCGTTCCTCTTCATCATGATCGCGGGCGTCTGCGGCTCGTTCCTGACCGGCGACGTCTTCAACCTCTATGTCTGGTTCGAGGTGATGCTGATCGGCTCGTTCGGGCTCCTGATCCTCGGATCGGAACGCGAGCAGCTCGACGGGGCGACCAAGTACTGCTTCCTGAACTTCATCGCCGCGACGATCTTCCTTCTGACCGTCGCCTATGTCTACGGTGTCTTCGGCACCCTCAACATGGCCGACATCGCGGTGAAGTCAGCGGCCCTGGAGGGCGAGGGCGCGCTGCAGACGATCGCCGTCCTCTTCCTCATCTCCTTCTCGATGAAGGCGGCCGCCTTCCCGCTGAACTTCTGGCTGCCGGCCTCCTACCACACGCCGCGCTTCGTCGTGTCGGCGCTCTTCGCAGGGCTCCTGACCAAGGTCGGCATCTACGCGATGCTGCGCATTGTCCTGATGCTGTTCCCGCCCGAGCGGGAGGGTCTCGGCCTCGTCATCGCCTGGATGGCGGCGCTGACGATGATGGTCGGCGCGCTCGGCGCGCTGGCGCAGACCGACATCCGGCGGCTTCTGAACTACCTCGTCATCGCCGGGATCGGCACGATCCTCGCCGGCTTCGCGGTGCCGCCGCTTCTGGAGGGTGAATCGGCGGCGATCGTCACGGGAGCTGCGAGCGTCGTCGGCGAGGACACGCGCACGCTGGCGCAGCGCATCTCCAACCTCGCCGCGCAGGGGACGCTCGCGACGGGCCTCGCCGGCTCGATCTTCTACGCGCTGCACTCCATCGTGGTGATGACGGCGCTGTATCTGGCGACCGGCGTCGCGGCCTTCCGCAACGGCTCGTCCTCGCTGCACGAGATGGGCGGCATGTGGCGCCGCCATCCGCTCTTCTCGGCGCTGTTCCTCGTCCTCCTCTTCTCGGTCTCCGGTCTGCCGCCCTTCTCGGGCTTCTGGCCGAAGATGCTGCTGGTGCGCTCGACGCTGGCGGCGGACCTGCCGTGGCTCGCCTTCGCGGTCCTGTTCTCGGGGCTCCTCATCACCATCGCTGCGGTGCGCGTCTTCGCGCTCGGCTTCTGGCGGCCGCTGCCCGCGCTCAGCCGCGCCAACGACCCGGTGGAGGCCAAGGCGATCGCGGAGGACACGTTCCGTGCCCCGCCGCCGGGACGGCCGCTGGCGCTGGTGCCGCTCGTCGGGCTCGCGGCCTTCGTCGTCCTCGTCGGGCTCTTCCCGCAATGGCTGGCGACGCTGACCTTCCGGGCGGCGAACGAACTGCTGATGCCCAGCGCCTATCTCGCCTCGGTCCTGGGGAGTGCGCCGTGACCCTGTTCGTCGTCAACATCGTCCTGGCGCTGGTTTGGGTGGTCGTCACCGCCACCTTCACCCTGGCCAACCTCCTCTTCGGCTTCGCGCTCGCCGCGATCACGCTCTATCTGATCCGCGAGCAGATCGGCACGGGCGGCTATCTCTCGCGCGGCGCCAAGATCGCCTCGCTCCTGGCCTTTCTCTTCTGGGAGATCATGGCCTCGGCGGTGCGCGTGGCGCGCGCCGTCCTCGACCGGCGCGGGGAGCTGAAGCCCGGCGTCTTCGCCTATCGCCTGATGGTCGATCGCGACTTCGAGATCGCCCTCCTCGCCAACCTCATCGGCCTCACCCCCGGTTCGGTCGTCCTCGACATCTCGGAGGACCGCACGACGCTCTTCATCCACGCCTTCGACTGTTCCGACCCGGACGCGGAGCGCCGCAAGATCGCCGAAGGGTTCGAGCGCCGCCTTCTGGAGGCTCTCCGATGAACCTTCTGACCCTCTCCGAGGCCTTTCTCGACTTCGCGCTGGGTCTGGCTCTGGCGCTGCTCTCCATCGCCTTCGTCCTGACCATCATCCGCATCTGGAAGGGCCCCACGCTGCCCGACCGCGTGCTCGGGCTCGACGTGCTCACCGCCTCGACCATCGGCTTCGTCGCGGTGGTCGGCATCGACACGGGCTTCACCCTCTATGTCGACGTCGCGATCGCCCTCGGCCTTGTCGGCTTCCTGGCCACCATCTCCTTCGCGCGCTTCATCCTGGCGCGCGGCGACACCGAGCGCTCGCCCGTGCAGGAGGCGCCGAAGGAGGAGACCGAGGACCGGCATCGGCGCCGGGAAGGGTTCGGGCGCGAGGAGATGCTGCGATGACCGCGCTCGCCAACATGCTCGCCGGCATCTTCGTGCTCGCGGGCACCTCCTTCGTCCTCGTCGCCGCCATCGGCCTCCTGCGCTTCCCCGACTTCTACACCCGCGTCCACGCGGCGGCGAAGGCGGGGACGGTCGGCTCGGCGCTGACGCTCGTCGCCCTCGCCATCGTCTCCACCGAGACGGCCGAGGTGCTGCGGGCGGTCGCCGCCATCTTCTTCTTCTTCCTCACCGCGCCGCTTTCGGCGCACCTGCTCGGCAAGGCCGCCCATTCGGCGGGCTACCAGCTGTGGGAGGGTTCGGTGCGCGACGAGATGCCCCCGGTCGAGCCGATCCTCGACGTCGTCGTCGCCGACCCGCAGTCCGATGCGCCCGATCCGCCCGGCTCGCCGCCGGACGGGGTCAGGACGTCGACGGCAGGCTGAGAGCGGCGAAGGCGACGAAGGCGGGGTTGCGGAAGTCCGGCAGGCCGGCCCGGCCGCGCTTTCCGTATCTCAAAGGCGACCCGTCCGGCTGCGTCACGCGACCGCCGGCGGCCTCCAGCACGGCCTGCCCGGCCGCCGTATCCCATTCCATGGTCGTCCCGAGGCACGGATAGAGGTCGGCCGCGCCCTCCGCCAGCCGGCAGAACTTCAGCGACGAGCCGACCGCGAGGACGGTCGACACTCCGTGGCGGGCGAGCCAGTCGTCGGTCGCCTCCGTGCGATGCGAGCGGCTGGCCAGTGCGACGAGCGGCCCGTCCGGAGCGCGCACCGAAATGGGCTCCGGCCCGCCCGTGCCAGCCGAGCGGAAGGCGCCTTCGGGCGAGCCGACATAGAGCTCGTCGAGCGCCGGCACGAAGACCATGCCCGCCGCCGGCCGGCCGTCCGCCACGAGCGCGATGTTCACCGTGAACTCGTCGCGCCCGGCGACGAATTCGCGCGTCCCGTCGATCGGATCGACCAGGAAGAAGCGCGACCCGAGCCTGTCCGGGACGAGGCCGGCCGAATGCGCCTCCTCGGCGATGACGGGAATGCCCGGGAAGGCGGCTGCGAGCCGCTCCAGGATGATCGCCTCGGCCAGCCGGTCGGCACGGGTGACCGGGCTGCGATCGGCCTTCAGTTCGGCCGAGACGCCCTCGCCGCGAACGTGAAGCGCCGCCGCGCCCGCGGACCGCGCCGCCTCCTCCATCACCGCCAGGAGATCGTCCATCGCCACCCGAGCCTTTCGGTTTCCAGCCCGAGCGCATAGCGGAGGGCGGGGCGGGGGGAAAGCATCGCTGCTTGACGCACGCTGCCGGGCGCGATCAGTGGGACGCGATCTCGTGTCCTCGCTTCGCCCTGATGGAGCCCGCGTAAGGACGCCGCAACCGAACGGACGGGCCATGCGCGCTTCACCTCTCCTACCCGCCGCGGGCCTCATCGGCGCCGTCGGCGTCGCCGGCGCGGCCTACGCCGCCCATGGCGGCGACCCGCGTCTGGTCGGAACGGCCGCGGCGATCTGCCTCGTCCACGCCCCGGCGCTTCTCGCCGTCGGTCTCTCCGGCCCGCACAGCCGCGCGCTCGGCCTTGCGGCCGCGGCCTGGGTGCTGGGCGTGCTGCTTTTTTCGGGCGACCTTCTCGTGCGCGCGCTCCTCGCGCCGCCGGAGATGATCGCGACCGCGCCCTTCGGCGGCTCGCTCCTGATCCTCGGGTGGCTCTGTGCCGGCTTCGCCGGGTTCAGGCTCGGGCGCCGCCGATAGGAAGCCCGTCGAGCCGGCGCACATAGCTTTCGTCGAGCTGGTCGAGATCGGTGATGCCGATCAGCGCCATGTTGCGCTCGATCTCGGAGGCGAGAAGGCCGATGGCGTGGTCGACGCCCGCCCCGCCGCCGATGGCCGCGGCGTAGAGGAACGGGCGGCCGACGAAGGCGAAGTCGGCCCCAAGCGCCAGCGCCTTCATGACGTCGGTGCCGCGACGGATGCCGCCGTCGACGACGATCTCGGCCTGGCGGCCGATCGCCCGCCGGATCTCCGGCAGGACGGTGAGGCCGGACAGCGCCCCGTCGAGCTGCCGCCCGCCGTGGTTGGAGAGGACGATCGCGTCCGCGCCGCCTTCGACGGCCCTCACCGCATCGCCGGGATGCAGGATTCCCTTGACGACGAACTTGCCCTTCCAGCGCCGGCGCATGCGTTCGAAATGCGGCCAGGCGAGCGCGTCGCGACCCTCGAAATTGCGCGCCGCGTTGCGCGAGAAGATCGGGGCGCCGCGAAAGGCGTCGCCGTTCTCGAAATGCGGCATGCCGTGGCGCAGCAGCGTCCGGCCGAGCGTCCCAAAGGTCCATTCGGGGCGGATCGCGCCATCGAAGCCGAGGCGAAGGCTGGGTTTGAGCGGCGTCGAGAAGCCGTTGCGGACGTTGTTCTCGCGATTGGGCGTGACGGCGACGTCGACGGTCAGGACGAAGGTCTCGTAACCGGCGGCCTCGACCCGATCCATCATGGCGTCGATGCGCCGCTCGTCGCCGGGAAGGTAGGCCTGGTACCAGCCGCCCGGGGAGACCTCGGCGACCTCCTCCAGCGGGATCAGCGAGGTGGCGCTGAGGATCATCGGAAGGTCGGCGCGCCGCGCCGCCTCGGCCAGGACGAGGTCGCCGCGATAGGCCATCAGCGAGGAGAGGCCCATGGGCGGGATGCCGAAGGGGCGGGCCCAGACGCGGCCGAGGAGCGTCTTGCTCGTGTGGCGCTTCGAGGCGTCGACCAGCGTGCGGGGGACGAGGCCGTAGGCGGCGTAGGCGGCGCGGTTGTTGGCGAGCGCCGCGTTGGTTTCGGCCGCGCCTGCGACATAGCCGAAGAGCGGGCGCGGAAGAACGCGACGCGCCGCCGGCTCGAAATCGTCGAGGCAGAGGATGGAGCGCAGCCGCCGCGCCGTCCAGCGGTCGGCGAGCGCGTCCAGGTGCGAGCGCGGGCGCTTCGAGGCCGGGTTTTCCAGGGTCGTCGTCATGCGTTTGTCGCCTCCTCGCGTCCCTCTTGGAGGGCGGGCGGGCGCGGTGCAAGGCCGAAACGCGCAGACGGGGTGGGAGTGGGCGCCGGAGCCCTTCGAAGCCCTCATCCCCCTGCCGGGACCTTCTCCCCGAGGGGGAGAAGGGATCGCTTCGTCGCTTCGGTCACGCGTCGACCTTGCCGGGGAAGCCGTTCTTCCCTCTCCCGGAACGGGAGAGGGTGGCCCGAAGGGCCGGGTGAGGGCCTCGTCGGGCGCAGACGCCCGATCCTGAGGGACTCAGCCGACCCCGAGGCCGGCCTTCAGCGCGCGCGACAGGGCTTCGAAGGCGTCCGCCTCGCGCGGGTCGGCGGGGTGCTGGGTCATGGCCGAATAGAGGTGCGGCACGAGGTCGACCGCCTGGTCGAGCGTCGCGTCGTTGCCGCGCACATAGCCGCCGAGAAGGCGAAGGTCTCTGGTGTCCTCGTAGCGCGCGATCATCGCCTTCAGCTTGGTGACGAGTTCGCGCTCCTGCGGGCTCCAGGAAAGGTCTGCCATGCGCGAGATCGACTTCAACAGGTCGATCGCGGGAAAGCGCCCCTCGTCCGCGATGGCTCGGTCGAGGACGATATGGCCGTCGAGCGTGCCGCGGATGGCGTCCGAGATCGGCTCGTTGTGGTCGTCGCCGTCGACGAGAACGGCGAAGAGGCCGGTGATGGTCCCCGACCCTTCCGCGCCCGCCCCCGCGCGCTCCAGAAGCCGCGGCAGTTCGGAGAAGACGCTCGGCGGATAGCCGCGCGAGACCGGAGGCTCGCCGGCCGCGAGCGCGACGTCGCGCGCCGCGTGGGCGAGACGGGTGACGGAATCGACGATGAGAAGCACGTCGTCGCCCTGGTCGCGGAAATATTCGGCGACGGACATGGCGGTCTTGGGCGCCAGGCGCCGCATCATCGGGCTCTCGTCGCCGGTGGCGACGACGGTAACGACGCGGTCCAGCGCGCCCTTCATCGTCTCCTCCAGGAATTCGCGCACCTCGCGCCCGCGCGCGCCGACGAGCGCGACGACGACGCTGTCGAAGCCCGAGGCGCGCGCCAGCATGGAGAGAAGCGTCGACTTGCCGACGCCCGATCCCGCGAAGATGCCGATGCGCTGACCCTTCACGAGCGGGGTGAAGACGTCGATCGCCTTGACCTGCGTCTTCACCGGCGTGCGGATGCGGCCCCGGCGCATGGCGGCGGTGGCGGTCCGGTCGGCGGTCTGCGGGTCGTCGCCGCTCGTCATCGGCCCGAGCCCGTCGCAGGGGCGCCCGAAGGCGTCGACCGCGCGCCCCTTCCAGGCGCTGGTCGGCGAGACGGTGACCGGCCCCGCGCCCCCGGGCCCCCCCCCCCCCCCCCCCCCCCGCCCC
>JAEZXX010000079.1 GCA_023419535.1 Pseudomonadota bacterium
GCCCACGGTGAAGGTCACCATGAAGCCGATGGTCCAGAGCATCGGCACGTCGAAGGTGATGCGGCCCTTGTACATGGTGAAGAGCCAGTTGAAGATCTTGGCGCCCGTCGGGATCGAGATGATCATCGTCGTGATCCCGAAGAACGAGTTCACCGTCGCGCCCGCCCCCATCGTGAAGAAATGGTGGAGCCAGACGAGGTAGGACAGGATCGTGATGACGACGGTGGCGTAGACCATCGAGACGTAGCCGAAGAGGCGCTTCCTCGAATAGGTCGCCACGACCTCCGAGAAGATGCCGAAGGCCGGCAGGATCAGGATGTAGACCTCCGGGTGGCCCCAGATCCAGATGAGGTTCACGTACATCATCGGGTTGCCGCCGAGATCGTTCGTGAAGAAGTTCGTGCCGACATAGCGGTCGAGCGTCAGCAGCGTGATGCAGACCGTCAGCACCGGGAAGGACGCCACGATCAGGATGTTCGTGCACAGCGAGGTCCAGGTGAAGATGGGCATCTTCATCAGGCCCATGCCGGGCGCGCGCATCTTCACGATGGTCACGATCAGGTTGATGCCGGACAGCGTCGTGCCGATACCCGCGATCTGCAGCGCCCAGAGATAGTAGTCGACGCCCACCCCCGGACTGTAGGCCGCCCCCGACAAGGGCGGATAGGCGAGCCACCCGGTGCGCGCGAACTCTCCGACGAAGAGCGAGATCATGATGAGGATGGCGCCCGCCGCCGTCATCCAGAAGGAGAAGTTGTTGAGGAAGGGGAAGGCGACGTCGCGCGCGCCGATCTGCAGCGGCATGACGTAGTTCATCAGGCCCGTGATCAGCGGCATCGCCACGAAGAAGATCATGATCACGCCGTGGGCGGTGAAAATCTGGTCGTAGTGGTGCGGCGGCAGGAAGCCCTCGTTCGCGCCGAAGGCGATCGCCTGCTGGGCGCGCATCAGGAGCGCGTCGGCGAAGCCGCGCAGCAGCATGACGATGCCCAGCACCATGTACATGATGCCGATCTTCTTGTGATCGACGCTCGTGAACCATTCGGTCCAGAGGTAGCCCCAGAGCCGGTAGTAGGTGAGCGCGCCGAGGAGGCCCGCGCCCAGCACCGCGACGACCGCGAAGGTGACGAGGATGACCGGGTCGTAGAACGGAATCGCCCCGATGGTGAGGCGCCCGAAGATCAACTGGTAGAGGCCCGTTTCGGCAAGCATTGCTCAGGTCCGGTTCTTAAGCGTTCTCGGATGGGCGGGGGCACTTTCGCCCCGTCCGGCCTCTCATTCGTTCAACTGGCTGGGCGCCGGCTCGCTCGCGTCCGGCGCGGGTCCCGCGCCCGGCTCGCCGGGACGGTCGCCCTCGTGGGCGCCCTGGCCCGACTCGGCGGGCGTCGAGGGCGCCGCCTCGCCGTCGCGCGGCGGGCGGGAGGAGGCGGGGAAGGTCGCACCCGGCGCCTCCGCGTCTCCGGGCTGCCGCGGGGAGGCGTAGCCGTCCGGGCCATGGCCGGCGCTGCCGTCGTGGGCGCGGTTGGAATCGTAGACCAGCCGGTCGAGATTGCCGAGGCCCTCGAGCCCGGCGCCGCCCTGCATGTCGATGTGCATCATCTCGTCGGCGCACATGCGGCCCGGCTCGACGCACAGGTTCAAAATCGAGTGATAGAGGCCGTTCTGGACCTCCGAATAATAGTGGACGGGCTCCAGCTCGCTCGGCGCCTCGACTTCCAGGTAGCGCTCGGCGGTCAGCGGCTCGCCCTGCTCGCGCACCTGCGCGACCCAGGCGTCGAAATCTTGCGCCGACAGGCCGTGGAAGCGGAAGCGCATGTTGGCGAAGCCCGGGCCGGAATAGTTGGCCGAGAAGCCCGCATAGTTGCCCTCCTCGTTGATGACGGCGTGCAGCTGCGTCTGCATGCCGGGCATCGCATAGATCATGCCCGACAGCGCCGGCACGTAGAACGCGTTCATGATCGAGGTGGAGGTGAGGCGGAAGTTGATCGGCGTGTCGACGGGAGCGGCGAGCTCGTTGACCGTCGCGATGCCGAGTTCTGGGTAGATGAACATCCACTTCCAGTCCATCGCCACGACCTGGACGGTGAGGGTCTCGGTCTCCTCGGTCACCGGCGTCGAGGCGTCGATCCGGTCGAGCGGGCGATAGGGATCGAGGAGGTGGGTGAAGAGCCAGGTGATGGCGCCGAGCGCGATGATGATCATCAGCGGCGCGGTCCAGATCAGCACCTCGAGCTGGGTCGAGTGGTGCCATTCGGGATCGTATTCGGCGTGTCTGTTCGAGGCCCGGTAGCGCCAGGCGAAGATCAGCGTGAATGCGATGACCGGCACGATGATGAGCAGCATCAGGCCGGTGGAGTAGAGGATGAGGTTCGCCTGGCGCGCCGCGACGTCGCCCGACGGGTTCATCACCACCATCCCGCAGCCCGACAGGAGGGCGGCCAGGCCGAGGAGGGGGACCGTTCGCAGAAGTTTCGAAATCAAGGCAGACCTCGGCCAGTCGGGCTTCACGTCATCCACCTAGGTCGTTTGCGCAAAGGGAAGGATTGGACGTTTTGTCCACCCCTCCTCCCTTTGACGGGGGAACGGCCCTAAGATTACTCACATGCTAGAGGGCGGGCCGCGATCGGCCATAGGTATCGCCTGCTTCGCGGAGACAATGTCATGACTCTCTCTTCGGACGCAGCGTCCACGAGTTCGGTGGAGCACGATGCGCGCCTTGCGACCGGCGGGCAAGGTCATGCCATCTCGCCGAACGAACTGGCGATCGGAGTCGTCATATCGCGGGCCTCGGAAGCCTTCGACTTCTTCGTCTTCGGAATCGCCTGCGTCCTCGTCTTCCCGGCGCTGGTCTTTCCCTTCGCCGATCCTCTGACGGGCACGCTCTACTCCTTCGCCATCTTCTCCCTCGCCTTTGTCGTGCGTCCGCTCGGCTCGATCCTCTTCCTCAAGGTCGACCGGATCCACGGGCGCGGCATGAAGCTGACGATCTCGCTCTTCCTGCTCGGCGGCTCCACCGCCTTCATCGCCTTTCTGCCGAGCTATCAGGCTCTCGGGGCGATCTCGATCGTGGCTCTGGTCCTCTTCCGCATCGGACAGGGCATCGCGCTCGGCGGCGCCTATGACGGGCTGGCCGCGCTTCTGTCGCTCAACGCGCCGGAAAAGCACCGCGGCTGGTATGCGATGGTCCCGCAGATGGGCCAGCCCATCGGCTTCATCGTCGCGAGCGCGCTCTTCGCCTTCTTCTACCTCAACCTCACGGCCGAGGACTTCCTCTCCTGGGGCTGGCGCTACCCGTTCTTCGTCGCCTTCACGATCAACGTCGTCGCCCTCTTCGCGCGGCTGCGCCTCGTCGCGACCGAGGAGTACGCCGAGCTCTACAAGAGCCGGCATCTCGCCCCGACGCGCGTCTCGCGGATCATCGGCACGCGCGGTCGCGAACTTCTGATCGGCGCCTTCGTGCCGCTGGCGAGCTTCGCGCTCTTCCACCTCGTCACGATCTTCCCGATCTCCTACGTCGACCTGTTCACCGACCGCTCGATCGGCGAGTTCCTGATCGTCCAGCTGGTCGGCGCCTTCGTGTGCCTGGGCTGCATCATGCTCTCGGGCGTCGTGGCGGACCGGATCGGGCGGCGCCGCCACCTCGGCTACTGCGCGATCGCCATCGCGATCTTCGCCGTGCTTTCGCCGATCCTCCTCTCGCTCGACACGCTCGGCGAGACGGCCTTCATCATCCTCGGCTTCGCGCTGCTCGGGCTCAGCCACGGCCAGGCCTCGGGCGCCGTCGCCTCCAACTTCGCCGACCAGGACCGCTACACCGGCTCGGCGCTGACCTCGGACCTCGCATGGCTCTTCGGCGCGGGCTTCGCGCCGCTCGTCGCGCTGTTCTTCACCGCCCAGTTCGGCGTCGTCGCGATCGCGGTCTACCTCCTGTCCGGTGCGCTCTGCACGCTCGCCGCGCTGCGCTTCAACCGTTCGCTGCGCATCGACGACGTCTGATCCGATGATCGGGCGGCCCGGCATCCCGGAGCATGGTCCGTTCTTCGGAACGCCGGGGCACCGCGCCGACCTCCTCGCCGACGCGAAGGCCCAGCTCGACTTCTTCAGGCCGAGCCTCGACCCGGCCGGCGGCTTTCACGCGCAAGGGATCGACGGACGCCCGATCGCGGGGACCCTGCGCGAGCTCCATGCGACGACCCGCATGGTCCATTCCTTCGCACTCGCGCACCTCGCCGGGTTCCCCGACTGCGAGGCGGTCATCGACCACGGCATGGACGCGCTCTGGCGCTTCCATCGCGACGGCGCACGGGGCGGCTACCGCTGGTCCTTCGCGCCCGGCGGCGCACCGGCGGACGCGACCCGCCTCGCCTACGGCCACGCCTTCGTGCTTCTGGCGGGCGCCAGCGCGAAGATGGCTGGCCATCCGGACGCCGACCGGCTGATCGAGGACGTCCTCGACATCATCGAGACGCGCTTCTGGGAGCGCGAGACGGGCCGCATGCGAGAGGAGTTCGCCGGCGATTGGCAGCCGCTTTCGGCCTATCGCGGCATGAACGCCAACATGCACATGTCCGAGGCGCTGCTGGCCGCGTTCGAGGCGACGGGCGACCGGACCTTCCTCGCCCGCGCGCGCGGCATCTTCGACTTCTTCGTCGGCCGGATGGGCAGTGGCCATGCCTGGCGGCTACCCGAGCATTTCGACGAGGACTGGCGGGTCGACCGATCCTACGAGGGAGACCCGATGTTCCGCCCGGCCGGCTCGACGCCCGGCCATTCCTTCGAATTCGCCCGGCTGATCCTGCAGCTGCACGCGCGCACGCCGGACGACACGCTCCTCGGCTGGGCTCGGAACCTCTACGACCGCGCCCTCGCCGATGGCTGGGACGGGGCCCGCGGCGGCCTCGTCTACACCGTCGATCCGGCGGACGGACGCACCCTTCGCGACAATCGCTATTGGTGGCCGGTGACGGAAGCGATCGGCGCCGCCGCCGCCCTGATCAAGCTCGGGGACGACCGGCACGAGGACTATCGCCGCTTCCGGCAGGCGGCCGAACGTCTTTTCATCGACAGGGTCCACGGCGGCTGGCTGCCCGAGGCGCGCGCCGCGGATGGTTCGACCGGCACGCAGTTCACCGGCAAGCCCGACCTCTATCATTCGCTGCAGGCGGCGCTCTTCCCGCTCGCGCCCGGCGTCGCGATCGACGCCGAGGGCTTGCGGGCGATAGAGGCTGCAGGCTAGCGGACGCCGGCTGGAGCGCGAAGGCTGAAGCGCCCGAAGCGCGTCCGCCAGACGTCACGCCTGCTGCGACGGCGTCGAACGCGTGCCTACCTCCCAGCCTCTCATCCTCGGGCTCGACCCGAGGATCCAAGCCGTCGACGCTTCTGTTCCGTCAATCGCCGTGGATCCTCGGGTCAAGCCCGAGGACGACGAGTGGAACGGTCCATGCTCGAACGACCATCGCCGAGCCGCCTCCCCTCAATCTCGCGTCAAGAAGTTCGCCCCGCCTGCTGGGCCCACCGCGGCGGGCGCCTCCTCCTCGTCCTTGAGAGCGACGCCCGAGAGGCCGCGCGAAAAGGCTTCGCCCATCAGATAGACGAGCTTGGCCGCCGCGCGCTCGGGCTTCAGTCCCTCCGCACGCACGTTGGAGATGCAGTTGCGCGCTTCGTCGGTGAGGCCGATGCGGGGCCCGAGCGTGAGATAGAGGCCGAGGCTGTCGGGCGAGGAGAGACCGGGCCGCTCGCCGATGAGGACGACGACAATGCGCGCCCTCAAGACCTCGCCGATCTCGTCGCCGATCGCGACGCGGCCTTGGGCGACGATCGAGACGGGCGCGAGCGACCAGCCCTTCGCGTCGACCAGCGGGCGCAGCGCCTGAAGAAGGCGGGCGGCATTCTCCTCCACCGCGAAGGCCGACAAGCCGTCGGCGACGACGAGCGCCACGTCGACGCCGGACGAAGCGCTCGCCTCGAGCGCCGTCCGCGAGGGCGCGTCGAGACGGCGTCCGTCGTCCGGGCGCTGGAGATAGGCCGCGCGGTCGGCCGCGCGGCTGTGCAGCGGGATCGCCGCCCCGAACGTCCCCTCGATCCGCGCCCCGAGGGCCGCGACGTCGAGCGCCCGGTGCACCGCGCTGCGCGCCTTGGCGTGAGCGAGCTGGAAGGCCAGATGCGGGCGGGTCGGCAGGCTGGTGCCCGAACGGCCGAGCGCGATGCGCGCGGGCGTCACCTCGCGCAGCCGCTCCCAGGGATTGGGAACGACGATCGCCGTCGGCCGGTCATCCTCGCCGCTCACGACGCCCTCGCCGTCAGCGCCTGGCTGAAGGCGCGGGGCAGCTCGCGGCCGAGCGCCAGCCGCTCGCCCGGCTCGAAGATGCCGGCGCGCTCCAGCCAGGCCTGGAACTCCGGCGCCGGCTTCAGGCCGAGCACCCGCCGCGCATAGAGCGCGTCGTGGAACGAGGTCGTCTGGTAGTTCAGCATGATGTCGTCCGAGCCCGGAATGCCCATCACGAAGGAGACGCCGGCGACCCCGAGCATGGTCAGCAGCGTGTCCATGTCGTTCTGGTCGGCCTCGGCGTGGTTGGTGTAGCAGATGTCGCAGCCCATCGGCACGCCGAGAAGCTTGCCGCAGAAATGGTCCTCCAGCCCGGCGCGGATGATCTGCCGGCCGTCGTAGAGATATTCCGGACCGATGAAGCCGACGACGGTGTTGACGAGGAGCGGCCGGAAGACCCGCGCGACCCCGTAGGCGCGCGCCTCCAGAGTCTGCTGGTCGACGCCGTGATGGGCACCGGCCGACAGGCAGCTGCCCTGCCCGGTCTCGAAATACAGGGCGTTGTCGCCGAGCGCACCCCGTTTCAGGCTGGCAGCGGCCTCGTAGCCTTCGCGGAGCGTCGCCAGCGATACGCCGAAGGAGCGGTTGGCGCCTTCGGTCCCGGCGATCGACTGGAAGACGAGATCGACCGGCGCCCCGCGCTCGATCACCGCGATCGAGGTGGTGACGTGGGTGAGGACGCAGGACTGCGTGGGGATGTCGTAGCGCCGGATGATCTCGTCGAGCATGTGAACGAGGGTGGTCACCGCCGGCACGGAATCGGTCGCAGGGTTGATGCCGATGGTCGCGTCCCCGCTCCCGTACATCAGGCCGTCGAGGATGGAGGCGGCGATGCCGGTCGGGTCGTCGGTCGGATGGTTCGGCTGGAGACGGGTCGACAGCCGGCCCGCGAGGCCGATCGTGTTGCGGAAGCGCGTGACGACGCGGCATTTGCGGGCGATCAGGACGAGGTCCTGGTTGCGGCAGATCTTGGAGACCGCCGCGACCATCTCCGGCGTCAGCCCAGGAGCGAGCGCGGCGAGCGAAGCCTCGTCCGCCGCATCCGACAGGAGCCAGTCACGGAAGTCGCCGACGGTCAGATGCGACACGGCTGCGAAGGCGGCCGTTGCGTGGCCGTCGAGGATGAGGCGGGTCACCTCGTCCGCCTCGTAGGGCACGACGGCCTCGGCGAGGAAGGCTTTGAGCGGCAGGTCGGCGAGCGCCAGCTGGGCGGCGGCCCGCTCTTCCTCGTCGCCCGCGGCGAGGCCCGCCAGAACGTCGCCGGAGCGCTGGGGGCTCGCCTTGGCCATCAGCTCGGCGAGGGTTTGGAAGACGAAGCGCCGCCCGCCGGTGTCGAAGCTGTAGGCCATTTCCGATCCCGTTCCTCGTCCGCCGCGCTCAGGCGGCGGGCAGCGGCGCCTCGGCCCGTCCGTCGGCCTGCGCCGAGACCCGCGCCGCCGCACCCATCACCTCCGCCCGAGGAACGGCGATGAGGAGCGCGATGAAGAAGCCGGCCAGGGCACCCGCCACCTTGCCGACCATGATGATGACGATGAGGCTGGGCTGAAAATTGGCGGTGAAGGCGAGATGGTCGCCGAAGAGGAAGGCGCCGCAGACGGCGAAGGAGAGCGTCAGCACCTTGTCGCGCGGCGTCATGTCCTCGACCAGCCGGAAGAGCGCGATGATGTTAGCGCAGGCCGCGACCAGTCCGGCCGCCCCCTCCGCCTGCAGGCCGAGACGCCGACCGAGCGTCTCCATCGGGCCCGACAGATAGCGCGTGATCAGGTAGACCATCGGGAATGCGCCGGCGAGCATGATGCCGATATAGCCGGCGAGCTCCAGCGCGCGGAACTGGTCGGCCTCGTCGGCGATGATCGGGTCGAAGCCCCAGCTGCCGAACAGGGTCGAGAAGGCGCCGGTGAAATATTCGATGATCGACAGGACGAGGATCAGGCGCAGGACCGCCGTCAGCACCCGCCCGAAGATCAGGAAGCCGCGGATCATCGCGCCCGGGATCAGTGCCAGACCGGCCGCGAAGGCGGCGCAGATGATAGCGAGCGGGATCAGGTTGGCGACGAGCTGCCCGAAGGTGATCGCCAGCGCGTAGGTCGCGTCCGCGTTGGTCGACACCGCGTCGCGGATGGTCGGCCCGGTCAGGATCAGGAGCACGCCCGCGACGAAGGCGCCGACGGGGATCGAGAGGAAGCCGGCCATGGTGCCGAGCGCCATGTAGGGCCGGTCCTCCTCCTTCAGCATGGTCAGGCCGATGGGAATGGAGAAGATGATCGTCGCGCCCGCGAGGTAGCCGACGACCATGGCGATGATCCAGTCCTCGCGCGAGCGGGCGATGGCGTCCGCAAGCTGGTAGCCGCCCATGTCGACCGCGATGAAGGTGTTGGCGGCGACCGCCGGATCGGCGCCGACGGCGGCGAAGGCCGGGCCGAAGATCGCCGGGATCGCCGCCGAGACGTAGGGCTGGGCGGCCATGATGCCCGCGACGGGCACGAAGATGATGCCGATCGTGTAGAGGCCGGACAGGAACTCCTTCCCGAGCCCGCTCTCCTCGTCGACGATTGACGCGATGCAGCCTGCGAGCGCGCAGGCCATGATGACGTAGATGACGAGATTGCCGACGAGTTCCATGCAGACCGCCCCTGGGCTTCGAACTGCCTCAGGTTAAGGCGCTGTTCGTTCGGTAGGCAAGCAGCGATCACACGCGTCTGTCGTTTTCGTGCGGCAGACGGTTGCAGCCGCCGGGTCGGCCGGTCCACCATGGCTTCGAAGGGACGTCGACGGCTCGCGAAGAATGACGTGATCGCCGAGGCGCATTCCGGTGTCGAGGGTGGCCCCACGATCTGAAGGATAAGGCGATGGCTTTCGAGAAGGGCGGCGTCTGGCGCAACTGGGTCGGCAACCAATATTGCGTGCCCCAGTACCGGGCGAGCCCCGCGAGCGAAGCCGAGCTCCAGGGGGCCATCGTCGAGGCCGGCCGTCAGGACCTTCCGGTCCGCGTGGTGGGCTCGGGCCATTCCTTCACCCCCGTCGTCGGCACGCCCGGCCTTCTCCTCTCCCTGGAGGGCTGCGAGGGGGTCCGCCACGTCGACCGCGAGAGGAAGCAGATCAAGGTCGCGGCCGGCACGCGGATCAACGCCGTCGGCAAGGCGCTGAAGGAGCACGGCCTCTCGCTGATCAATCAAGGCGACATCGACAGCCAAGCGGTCGCCGGCGCCTTTTCCACCGGCACCCACGGGACCGGGCTCAAGCTCGGCAATCTCGCCTCCTCCATCGCCGGCATGCGGCTCGTGAAGGCCGACGGCGACATCCTCGACATCGACGGCAGCGACGCGGACCTGCTCCACGCCGCGCAGGTATCGGTCGGCGTGCTCGGGGCGATCTCCGAGCTCACGCTGAACGTGACGCAGGGCTACAACCTTCACGAACGGCTGTTCCGCGACGATTTCGAGACCTGCATGGAGCGGCACGACGAGCTGGCCGCCAACCATCGGCATTTCGGCTTCTTCTGGTGCCCGGTGCCCGAGAGCCGGCACCTCTACTGCCTCGCCGACACGCGGGACTCCCCCTGGTCCTCGACGAAGGCCGACGCAGACATCTGCGAGATGAAGGTGATGGACGTCACCGAGGAGGCGCCGCGCGACGGCGCGTTCGAGAAGATCGCCTATTCCTCGGAAATCTACCCGATCGAATACGTGCCGAACTTCGTGGAGCTCGAATACGCCGTACCGCTGGAGCACGGGAAGGATTCGATCCGCGCCGTGCGCGAGCTGATGCTGACGAAGCACACCGACTGCATCTACCCGATTGAATACCGTTTCACCGCAGGCGATCCGGCCTGGATGAGCCCCTTCCACCACCAGGATTCCATCACGCTCTCGGTCTCGGGCGGCCCCGGCATCGACTATTGGGCCTTCCTGCGCGACACCGACGAGATCCTGCGCCGCTACGGCTCGCGTCCCCATTGGGGCAAGATGCATTTTCTCGATGCGGACGACGTCACCGCGCTCTACCCGCGGGCCGGCGACTTCCGGGCGCTGCGGCGCGAGCTCGATCCGAAGGGCCGCTTCCTCAACGACCATCTCCGTCTCCTCTTCGGCTGAGAGATGCCAGCAGCGGTTGAGACCATCCGCGCCCCGATGGTAGAAGGCTCGGCGCTCACGCGTTCGTGACCGCGCGACGACGACAGGTCCCATCATCCCGGCGGCAGGCTTTCGTCGGCCCGCCGCAGCTTCGAGAGGAAAGCCCATGCTCGCACGTCGATCGACCGTCCTCCTTCTCGCCTCCGCGCTCATTCTGCCCGCCGGCGCGATCGCGCAGGAGCGCACCCCGCCGGATCTCGCGCCCGAGCCGGCGACCGCGGGCACGCAGGAGGGCGCGGACGCCCTGCGCGCAACGCTCCAGGCCTATCTGACCGCGGCGCCCTTCGATCTCGGCATCCTGCGCGTCGAGCCGGACGAGGCCGGCCAGCGCATCCTGATCGACCCGGCCGAGGCGCTCACCGGCATCCTGGAGCGGCCGGTCGAGTTCGCGCCGCTCTCCATCGTCGTCTCGGAGCGCGAGGACGGCGACTGGAACGTCTTCTCGAACGACCCGATCTCGGCGTCGGCGACCTTCGAGCTGGACGGGCAGGAGCGCACGGAGGAGTACCGTCAGGACTGGCAGGCCTACAAGGGCGTCTACTCGCCGGCGCTCGGCACCTTCCTGTCGCTCGCGGGCGAGAGCGGGCCGACGTCGCAGGTCGGCTCAAACGCGATGTCGCAGACCCTCGTCGGCTTCATGGGCTCGGTCTTCGAGCTGACCGCCGCGCCGGCGGCCGGAGGCGGGGCCGATCTCTCCTTCCGCCAGACCTACGAGGACTACGCCCAGACGATGGCCTTCGAGATCCCGCTCGACGAAGGCGCGCCGGACGAGACCATCGCCTTCTCCTTCGATGCGAGCCTTTCCGCCGTCGAGAATGTCGGCCGCGCCTCCGGCCTGCGCAGCCGCGAGACGCTCGATCTCTATGCGCTCGTGCTCTCCCATGCCGAGGCGCTGGCACAGGACGCGCGCGCCGCGCTCTCGGGGCCGGCCGGCGACGAGCTGAAAGGCGCGCTGCAGGCCGCCCTGCCGCTCTGGGACGATCTGGAGATGACCGGGCAGGCCGACGCCTTCAGCGTCTCGACCCTCTTCGGCGACCTCTCCGTCGACCGAATGCTGCAGTCGATCCGCATGTCGGGCATCGACGAGGAGGCGTTCTTCGAGACCGAGCTGAGCCTCACCGGCATCGAAGCCGTTTCGGCCTTCGTGCCGGAATGGGCGGCCGATCTGACCCCGAGCCTGATCGAGTTCGGCGTCGCCGTCGCCGACGTCGATCTGGCGACGCCGCTCGCCGTCGCGATCGAGAACGCCGATTTCGAGCGCGAGGAGGTGCTGGCGCCGAAGGCGATCGAGGCCGTGCTGGCCGCCTTCGACCTCGAGCGCATCCGCGGGACGCTGACGGGCGGGCGCATCGAGGCCGCGCTCTTCGATCTTTCCTTCGAGGGCGATGTCGCCGCGGCCGACGGCCGGCCGGACGCGCGCCTGAACCTCGCCATGCGGGGCCTCGACGAGACCATCGCCGCCCTCCAGGGCGCGGCGGCCGAGATGCCCGAGCTGAACGAGGGCATCGGCATGCTGCAGCTCGCCAAGGGCTTCAGCCGCCCGGGCGAGGACGGACGCGCCGTCTGGGACATTGAGGCCAAGGCCGACGGCTCGGTCCACCTGAACGGCGCGATGCTCAAGGGTCCCGACGCGCCGGACGCGGACGGGGCGCCCGCCGGCAAGCTCTGAGGGCGTCCGCCCCGGCCGCGAGCGGGCCTCGATGCGATTGCCACCGCCTGGGGCTCGCCGAGCCCTTCGCCCGGCTTAGTTCTCAGTGCCGCGCAGCCGGCATCGAAGACCCCTTTCCATGGACCTCGTCACCTCGCAGCTCCTCCGGCGGCTGCTGCCGCTCTTCGCCGCGCTGGCCGTGAGCGTGCTGGTCCTGTCCGTCTCGGCGATCCTGTATCTGGGGCGCGAGGTCTTCGTGCCCTTCGCCCTCAGCATCCTCCTCTCCTTCGTGCTCGCGCCGATCGTCATCTTCCTGCAGAAGATGAACGTGCCGCGCATCGTCGCGATCTCGGCCGCGATCCTGACCGCCACGGCCGTGATCGTCGCCCTCGCCGGCTTCATTGCGATCCAGCTGACCGCCGTGGTGACGGAGATCCCGTCCTATCGCGCCAACATCGAGAACAAGCTCGAAAGCTTCTCCTCCGGTCCGGACGAGCCGCGCGGACCCTTCGGCCGGGCGATCGAGGCGATTCAGGGGATCGCCGCCGATCTGGGTGAGGTCGGCGAAAGCCGGTCCGACTCCGACAGCCCCCTGACGCCGCGCGCGCCGCAGCCGGTAACAATCGTCTCGGCGGGCGGCGGGGCGCTCGCGACCGCCACGGCCGTGGTCTCGCCGCTTCTCGGGCCGCTCGCGACGGTCGGCATCGTCATCGTCTTCGCGATCTTCATCCTCCTGCAGCGCGAGGATCTGCGGAACCGGTTCATCCGCCTCGCCGGCACCGACGATCTCCAGCAGACGACGGCCGCGATCGACGACGCGGCGATCCGCCTGTCGCGTCTGCTGTTCTTCCAGTTCCTGATGAACGCGGCCTTCGGGATCATCACCGGCCTCGGCCTCTGGGTGATCGGCGTCCCGAGCCCGTTCCTGTGGGGCATCCTGGGCGGCGTCCTGCGCTACATCCCCTATGTCGGCGGCTTCCTGGGAGCCGGCCTGCCCATGATGCTCGCCTTCGCGGTGGATCCGGGCTGGAGCATGATCGTCTGGACGGCGGTCATCTATCTCGCCGTCGAGACCGTGATGTCGAACGTCGTGGAGCCGGTCCTCTACGGGCACTCGACCGGCCTCTCCTCGGTCTCAATCATCCTTGCGGCCCTCATCTGGACGCTGATCTGGGGGCCGGTCGGCCTGATCCTGGCGACGCCGCTGACGATCTGCCTCGTCGTCCTCGGGCGCCACGTTCCGGCCCTGGAATCGATCGACATCATGTTCGGCGACCGGCCGGCGCTCTCCCCGCCGCAGATCTTCTACCAGCGCATGCTCGCGGGCGCTCCGCAGGAGGCCTCTCTACAGGCCCGCGACTTCCTGCGCGAGCGCGCGCTCGCGACCTATTACGACGAGGTGGCGCTGGAGGGGATCCGCCTCGCCCACGAGGACGTCGCGCGCTTCGCCGTCGCCGGTCCCCGCCTCGACACGCTGCGGGCGGCGACGCTGGAGTTCGTCGGGCGCCTCGACGGCCTCAAGAGCCCGCTGCCGCGCGGCGGCGCGATGCGCCCCGAGGCCAAGGCCGCCGTCGATGCCGCGGGCCCGGACGCCGAGGTCGCGCGCATCGTCCTTTCCCGCGAGGATCTGAGGCCGGAATGGCGTGGGCCGCACCCCGTGCTCTGCGTCTCCGGCAACACGCCGCTGGATGCGCCGGTGACGGCGATGCTCGCGCAGGTGCTGGCCAAGCACGGGCTGCCGACGCGCCAGGCCGCCTGGGCCGATCTCGTCGCCGCCCCGCCGTCGCGCGAGGACGCCGAGGGCGTCGCCCTCGTCTGCCTGTCCTTCCTGGAGCCGCTGTCGACCATCCATCTGCGGCTGATGGTGCGCCAAGTGCACCGCGTCGCGCCCCGGGCGCATGTCGTCGTCGGCATCTGGCGCCAGCGCGACCCCGCCATGATCGCCGAGCTCGCGGCCAAGCTGCGCACCGACGCGGTGGTGACGACCTTCCAGTCGGCCCTCGCCGCGGCCCTGCGACTGGCGAGCGAGGAGTCCTCGCCGACCCGGCAGCGCGCGGAAGGCGCGCGCCCGGCCGCACCGATCCGGACGTAGGCGGCCTCAGCCGACGGGCGCCGGCGAGATGAGCGCCTCGATCTGCGTGACGAGCTTGGCGAAGTCGACGGGCTTGGGGTGATAGTCGTCGCAGCCCGCCGCGATCGTCTTCTCCCGGTCGCCCGACATGGCGTGGGCCGTCAGCGCGATGATCGGCATGCGCGGCAGCGTGGAATCCGCCCGGATCGAGCGCGCCGCCGTCCAGCCGTCGATGATCGGCAGGTTCATGTCGAGGAGGATGATGTCGGGCGCGGCGATGCGCGCCTTTTCCACCCCGTCCTGCCCGTCATGGGCGAGAACGACCTCGTAGCCCTTCCGCTGCAGGCGGCGCGACAGGAAGTCCCAGATCTCTTCGTGATCCTCCACGAGAAGGATTTTCGTCATTGCGTCCTGTCCTCATGCGGCGGCCGGTCGGGTCCGGCGGGCGAACCCGCCTCCGGCGGCGAGACGATAACGCGCAACTGCTCGGCAAGCTCCGAGAGCGCCACCTCGTGCTTGGCGATCACCTCCTCGGTCTCCTGTCTCAGCTCGCGGAACTCCGCGCGCGTCAGGTCCTTGGAGGTCAGGACGACGATCGGCGTCGAGGCGGTCTGCGCCCGCTTGCGCGCCGCGCGGATGAACGCGAAGCCGTCCATCTGCGGCATCACGAGGTCCGTCAGGATGAGGTCCGGCGTCTCGCGGTCCAGTTCGGCGAGCGCCTCGCGACCGTTCAGCGCCGTCATGACGCGAAAGCCCTCCCGCTCCAGCGAGGTGCGCATGCGCGCGAGCAGGTCCTCGTCGTCGTCGACCGCCAGCACCAGCGCGTCGGCCTTGGCGCGGAAGCGGTCCATGACCTTGCGCAGCTGGTCCCATTCGACGGGCTTCAGGAGATAGTCGGATGCGCCGAGCGCGTAGCCGAGGCTGTGCTCGTCGATGACCGTCAGCATGATCACCGGAATCCGGGAGAGGTCGGCGTCCGCCTTCAGCGCGGTCAGGACCGTCCAGCCGTCCATGCGCGGCATGGTGACGTCGAGGAGGATGGCGTCGGGCCGGGTCAGCCGCGCCATCTCCAGCCCCGCCACCCCGTCGGCGGCGGTCCTCACCAGAAAGCCTTCGCGGGTCAGGAAGCGCGAGACGAGGTCGCGGGCGGCCGGGTCGTCGTCGATGGCCAGCACGACGCCGGCCGAGCGCGCGCGCTCCTCGGCCGGGACCGGGGCGGAGGCCGGGGCTTCGGGAACGCCTTCGGCGACCGTTGCCGGAATCTTGACGGTGAAGGTCGAGCCCTCGCCCTCGCGGCTCGTCACCGCGACGTCGCCGCCCAGGAGCTTGCAGAAGGCCTTGGTGATGGCGAGGCCGAGGCCCGTGCCGCCGAACTTTCGCGTCGTCGAGGCGTCGGCCTGCGTGAAGCGCTGGAAGAGCTTCGCCAGCTGCTCGTCGCTCATGCCGATGCCCTCGTCGGCGACGTCGAAGACCAGCCATTCCGTCCCGCCCTGCCGCTCGCGCCGGGCCTTCAGCCGGATCGTGCCCTTTTCGGTGAACTTCGCCGCGTTGGAGAGAAGGTTGATCAGGCACTGCCGCAGCTTCACCTCGTCGGTGTGCGCGCTGCCCAGATCCGGCGGCAGGTCGAGCTCCAGCCGATTCTCCTTCTTCTCCATCAGCGAGCCGACGGTGGCGGCGATCTCCCTCACCGTCCCGGCGACGTCGAAGGTCTCGGCGTGCACCTCCATGCGCTCGGCCTCGATCTTGGAGAGGTCGAGGACGTCGTTGATGAGGCTGAGGAGGTGGCGCGCGTTGCCGCGAATCTTGCCGAGATCGGGCAGGAGGTGGGCCGCGCCGGACTCCTCTGCGTCCTCCTCCAGCATCTCAGTGTAGCCGATCACCGCCGTCAGCGGCGTGCGCAGCTCGTGGCTCATATTGGCGATGAACTGGCTCTTGGCGCGGTTGGCGTTCTCGGCCAGCTCCTTGGCGCTGGCGAGTTCGCGCTCCTGCTCGCGCTGGCGCGTCACGTCGGTGTTGGTGCCGAACCAGCGGGTGATCGTGCCTTCGGCGTCGCGGATCGGCAGCGCCTGCGACAGGAACCAGCGATAGGCGCCGTCCGCGCCGCGAAGCGGGAAGGTGTCCTCCCAGGGGCGGCCGGCCGCGAGCGCGCCCTGGTAGCTCTCGCGCACCCGTTCGGCATGGTCGGGATGGTGGACGGCGACCCAGCCGAAGCCGCGCATCTCCTCCAGCGTCGTGCCGGTGAACTCGAACCAGCGCCGATTGTACCAGAAGATGCTGCCGTCCGGCCGCGCCATCCAGGCCATCTGGGGAATGTTGTCGGCGAGCGCCTGGAACTGCGAATGCGTCTCGGAGAGGCGCGCGGCGGTCTCCTTGTGCTCGGTGATGTCGGTGTGGGTGCCGATCCACTCGCGCACCGTCCCGTCCGCCTCGAGGATCGGCACGGCGTTGGCGAGCATGTTGCGCCAGGCGCCGTCGCGCCGCCGCACACGATGCTCGATCGAATAGGGCGTCGTCGTCGTCGTCGCATGGGTCCAGGCCGCCGCGCTGCGCTCGCGATCCTCCGGGTGGATCGCCTCCGCCCAGCCGAAGCCCGAATAGTCGGCCTCGCTCTGCCCGGTAAAGGCCTCCCAGCTCTCCTGCCGGTCGCCGAAATGTCCGTCTCCCGCCGCGGACCAGACGATCGCCGCCGTCGTCTCGACCAGCGAACGGTACCGGCGCTCGGCCTCGAGGAGCCGGGCCTCCGCCTCCACGCGCTCGGTCGTGTCGACCGCGACGATGCCGAGCCCGTCGGCGTCGGCGCGGCCATCGAGGCGCAGGGGGAACATGCTGGCGAGGAAGTGGCGGTCGCCGCCGGCGCCGGGCACCTCGACGTTCAGCGCAGGCCGGCCGCTCCGGCGCACCCCGTCGAGAACGGCGCGCACCTCGGGACGCTCGAGCGCCAACGCGTCCAGCGAACGGGCGCCGGCCGAGAGCGGGGCGGGTCGACCGTCGCCCGACAGAAAGCCGATCGAGACCGGCGCGTGGGCGAGCACGGCGTCCAGGAGCTCGCGCGAGCGGCGCGCCTCCCGTTGCCGGCGCAGCGCCAGCAGGCCGAGCGCCAGCGCGGCGATCAGCGCCAGGCCGAAGCCGGAGGACGACCAGAAGGCCGAGGAGCGCCGTTCGCCGGAAAGGAGCGCCAGACGCGCCGCCACGCCCTCCTGGATCGCGGCGATCTCGGAGCGCACACGGTCCATCCGCTCGCGCCCCTCGCCCGAACGCACAAGCGCCGCCGCGGCCTCGAAGCCTTGCGTCTGACGCGCCTCGACGACGTCCGCCGCGAAGCGCAACTGGTCGGCGACGCTTTGGCGAAGGGCCTCGAAGGCGGCGGGGTCGGCGCCCGTCTCGCCGAAGCGCGTGCCGATCGCGGCGAGTTCGGCGTCGACCTGCGCCAGTCCCGCGTCGTAAGGCTCGCGGAACGCCTCCCCCCCGGTGAGGACGAAGCCGCGTTCGCTCGATTCGGCCGAGAGCAGCGTGGTCAGAAGCCGTTGGGTGTCGTCGACGAGCCCGGCCTCGCTCGTCATCGCGGCGGTGCGATTGGAACTGACGAAGGCGCCGTAGCCGAACAGAGCGCAGCCGAGAAGAAGCGCGGCGACGGCGAGCAGCGCCGTCCAGCTGCGCCGCGGGGGGACGGCCCGCGCATCCCTGCCCGCTTCGCTCGCCTCGATCATGTCGACCATCCTCTCGTCAGGCGTGAAGATGGCGTCCCGCGGCGTCAAGGACAGGTCGCCTTGCTCGATCCGCGCGGTTCCGACTGTCGGCGGATACGGTGCGTTCACCGCGACGGACCCCCCGCGCCTTGTTCGGGCCGCCGAAGGAACAACTTTGCGCTCGAATGTTCGACCAGAGGCGCTCGCCCTCTATCGGCGCGGACAGCCGCCGATCGCCTGTGGGCCGGACCCGATCATGATCCTCTTCGACCAGAACCGCCTTCCGCGCACGCTCGACGCCCTCCTGGACCGCTTCGAGGGACGGGCGGACCTTCAGGTCGACGCCTGGCTGTTCGAGGACGGGGCGGCGCGCCGGACGGCCGAAGACAGGCTCGCCGCCTCCGGCGTCCGGGCGCGCCTTCGATCGGCGTACAAGCCGCTGGTCCACGCCTTTCTGGAGGAGATCGACCTTTCGGGCGCCACCGGCGTCGAGATCGCCTATCCGGTGCAGGACGGGGCCGACCAGCGGCGTTTCCTGCGCGAGGCCTATCCGCTGGCCGGGCTGATCGCGCTCCCGATCGATTTCGGGCCCAGCAGGATCGCCGGGCTCGGTTACGAGGCGACCGTCCATTACGACACGCGGCCGCCCGAGACGACCGCGGTGGAGGCGCCGAACCGGAAGCACCGCGACCCGGCGGGCGCGACCGTCCTGTCCCCCACCGGCTGGCTGCGCGTCCGCCGAGGGGACGCCGTGGTGGAGGACGGTCGCCTTGAGACCGATTTCGAAAGCCTGTTCGAGGCCGGGATGCGCGTGCTCGGCGACCATGCCCGCAGCGCATCGGAGCCCTTCTTCGAGGAATTGCGGATCGAGGCGCATCTGCCCTTCCGCGACCGGGCCCTGGGGGTGGGCGAGGAGCGGATCAGCCTGGCCGAAGCCCTGCACGAGGAGTTCTACTTCTCCGGCCTCGAGCTCCTGCAGGCGCGTGCGGGCCGAGCGGCCGGGGACCGCCGCTTCCGACCCGGGCGGATCGTCCCGGCGGTCGAGACGCGCGACGGCCCTCCCGGACTTCGCATCGAACTGCGCCCCTACGCCGCGCCGCCCGCCTCGCCCCGGCGTCCGCGCTGGACGCCCCTGGAGGCCGACGCGCCCTTGAACCGGGCCGAGGTCGAGCGCGCGTTGGCGCGGATCGGCGGCGAGGCCTTCTCCGGCCGGTCGGTCTGCGGGCGTCCGGTCGAGGGTCGCTACCGCGCGGGCCGCGAGGCCCCCGTCCTCGTCACGGGCGGCCAGCACGCCAACGAGCCGACCGGCATCGCCGGCGCGCTTCTGGCCGGCCACGTCCTCGCCGATCGGCCGGACGCCCATTTCGCGCTGATCCCCTTGGAGAATCCCGACGGCCACGCGCTGGCGGGCGAACTCGCCGAGACCCAGCCCCATCACATGAACCACGCCGCGCGATACACCGCGCTCGGCGACGATCTGGAGTCCCGGGACGCCGCACCGCTCTTCGAGCGCGGGGCCCGCGAGGCGATCGTGGAGCGCATGCGTCCCGGCCTCCACGTCAATTGCCACGGCTATCCCGCGCACGAATGGACGCGTCCGCTGAACGGCTACCTGCCGCGCGGCTTCGAGGGCTGGACGATGCCGAAGGGCTTCTTCCTGATCCTGCGCCACCATCCGGGCCGGGGCGCGGCGGCCCGGCGCCTGGCGCGGGAGGTGACGGAACGGCTCGCGCAGATGCCGGATCTCGTCGCCCTCAACGAGCGCCAGATCGCGCTGCAGCGCGCGCATGGCGGCGAAGCGGGATCCGACCTGCTCGCCGGCTTCCCGGTGTCCGTCGTGGAGGACACGCGCCACCGCGTGCCCGTGACGCTCATCACCGAATTTCCCGACGAGACCGTCTATGGAGAGGCCTTCCGCCTCGGCGCCCGGGCGCAGGCCGCGGCCGTCCTCGCGGCCTACGAGAGCTGGCAGGCGATCGCGTCCGAGTTCGCCGCTGTCGGCTGACCGGTCACGCGCCGCGCGGGGCCGCCGCGTCCGCCGGGAACGCCACCGCGACGCGCAGACCACGCTCCTGCCGGTTCCCGATCGTCAGATCGAGGCCGTAGATGTCGGCGATCTCGCGCACGATCGAGAGGCCGAGCCCGGTGCCGGGCGTCGTCTCGTCGAGGCGCACGCCGCGCGTGGTCATGGCCCGGATGCGGGCCGGATCGACGCCCGGCCCGTCGTCCTCGACGACGAGCGTCCCTGCGCCGCCCGTCCCCTCGTCCCAGCCGAGACGGACGCCGGCGGCCGCCCATTTGGCGGCGTTCTCCAGGAGATTGCCGGCGAGCTCGCGCAGATCCTGCGGGTCGATCGGCAGGCGACGCCCGGCCGGCAGACCCAGGGTCCAGTCCAGCCGCTCGCCGTCCGGCGTGCGCTTCAGCGTCCGCACCAGCGGCTCCAGCGTCGCGGTCAGATCGGCGTCCTCCTGGCGCAGCCCGGCATTGGCGGCGATGCGCGAGCGCGCCAGTTCGCGCTCCACATGGACGCGCATGGCCGCGACCAGCACCTCGACCTCCTCGCCGATCTCCCTCTCCCCGCGCTCCTTCAGGGTCAGCGCGTCGTTGGAGAGGACGGTCAGCGGGGTCTTGAGCCCGTGGGCGAGATCTCCGGCGCGCGCCCGCGCCTCGCTCAAGGCGCGGCCCTGCGCGTCGAGCAGCCGGTTGAGAGCCGCTTCCACCGGCGCGAACTCCTTCGGCAGGACGCCCTCGAGCCGCCCGCCGGGCATCCCGCCTTGGCGCTCGCGGATGCGGTCGAGCCCTGCGGTCAGCTGCGACAGGGGCCTGAGGCCGATCACCAGCTGGGCGAGCGAGGCGGCCACCAGGAACAGCGCGAGGGCGACAAGGAAGGGCACGATGTCGAGCGCGAAGATCCGGCTCGCCTCGTCGAGCGGCGCCCGGTCGGCGGCCGCCACGATGCGCAGCGTCCGCGCGCCGGTCGGCGAGGAGACCATCACGTGCCGCTCGAAGGCGAGAAGCCGCGTTCCGGACGGACCCGCCAGCTCGTAGCGGAACTGGCTTTCGCCGGGGTCGAGATCGGCGGGCAGCGCCAGCGTCACGTCCCAGAGGGACTGCGAGCGCAGGACACGGCCGGTCCCCTCGTCCTCGATCTGCCAGTAGAGCCCGCCCAGCGCCTCCGAGAAGCGCGGATCGAAGCCGTCGGCGGGACGCTGAATCTCGCCATCCGGGGAGAAGGCGACGGCGCCGGCCAGATTGGCGACGGCGTTGGACAGCTCGGCCTGGATCCGCCGCTCCAGATTGTCGGCGAAGAGCGAGATCAGGACGAGGCCGGCCAGCGCGAGCGCGGCCGGGACGACGGCGAGCGAGACGAGGAGGAACCGCGCGCGGATGGAAAGCGGACGCCGCCTCATGCCTCGCCGATCCGGTAGCCGTAGCCCCGGCGGGTGACGATCGCCTCGCGCCCGAGCTTGCGGCGCAGGCGCCCGACCAGCACCTCCACCGAATTCGATTCGCGCTCGAAATCCTGGGCGTAGAGATGCTCGGTCAGCTCGATCTGGGAGACGTGGCGGTCGCGGTGCAGCGACAGGAAGTGGACGGCCCGGTATTCGAGCGGCGTCAGGTCGACCGGCATCCCGTCCTTCTGGACGGCACGCGTGCGCGGGTCGATCGACAGGCGTCCGGCCTCGATCACCGGGCTCGCCTGCCCCTGAGCCCGGCGGATCAGGGCGCGGAGGCGCGCCAGCAGCTCGGCCATCTGGAAGGGCTTGGGCAGATAGTCGTCGGCACCGGCATCGATGCCCTCGACGCGCTCCTGCCAGCTGCCCCGCGCCGTCAGGATCAGGACGGGCAGGCCGCGCCCGGCCGCGCGCCAGCGCTTGAGCACCGAAAGCCCGTCGAGGCCCGGCAGGCCGAGGTCGAGGATCGCGGCGGCGAAATCCTCCTCCTCGCCCCGGAAGTGTCCCGCCTCGCCGTCCGCCTCGCGCTCGACGACATAGCCCGCGCGCGAAAGATGCTCGGCGACGTCGCGGGCGATCCGGGCATCGTCCTCCACGAGGAGAATGCGCATCAGAAGCCGTCCACCTCGATCACCGCGCCGGTCGCGGCCTCCAGCTCGATCTCCAGGAGCCGGCCGTTCTCCTGAAGGATCTTGAACTCGTAAACGAACCCGCCGGGAACGTCGTCCTCCTCGTCGATCTCGACCTCCACGACCTTGCCCGGAAATGGCCCCTGCAGCGCTTCCAGGAGGTCGGAGAGGGGACGGACCTCGCCCCGCGCGACGGCCGCCGACAGGCGATCCATCTTGTCGTCGTCCGCCAGCGTGGGAGCCGGCAGAGCGAACAGGGCGAGGGCGACGAGCACGGCGGGGGGAAGCGGGCGGATCATCCGCGACAAGCTAGGGCGCCCGAGCTGACATTCCGCTGACGTCGACCGTCAGCCAAGGCTCAGCGCGGCGCGGCTAGAAGGCTCCCATCGAAACGGCGAACCCCGCCGCTTCACGTCGACCCGATAGGAGACAGACCCCATGAAGACGACCGTTCTCGCCCTCGCCGCCGCCTTCGCCGGCCTCACCGCCACCGCGGCTTTCGCCGACGACCATCGCGGCCATGGCCGCGGCGACGACCGCCCGTGCGGCAACGTGCCGGTCCAGAACTGGATGAGCGAGGCGCAGCTGCGCGAGCGCCTGGCCCCGCTGAACCTGCAGATCGAGGAGATCGACATCGACGACGGCTGCTACGAGGTCGAGGTCCGCAATTCCGACAACCGCAAGCTGGAGATCCTCTTCCACCCGGAGACGGGCGAGCAGGTCCGCATCGACGGCTGATCGCAGAGATCGCGATGAACAAGGCGGGTTCCCTCGCGGGGGCCCGCCCTTTTCGTGCCTGGAAACCGGCGATGCGTCAGCCCGCGGCGGCCGCCTCCTGCCGGACCCTGCCCGGCGGAGCCCCGACCACCCGCTTGAAGGCGCGGCTGAACGCGGCCTCCGATTCGTAGCCCAGGCGCCGCCCGGCTTCGGAGACGCGCATGCGGTCGCGCGCGATCCACTGGCGCGCCTGATGCATGCGCACCTGCGTCACGTAGCGGGCCGGCGAGACGCCGACGCTCGCCTGGAACTTGGCCGCAAAGCCCGAGCGCGAGACGCCCATCAGGCCGGCGAGGTCGGCGACGCTCCAGTCGCGCTCCGGTTCGGCATGGATGGCGACGAGCACGCGCCCGACCTGAGGATCGCGCACCGCCGCGATCCAGCCGGCCGAATTCCCGCAGCCGTGCTCGACCCAGGCGCGGATGATCTGCGCCGCCATGACGTCGGCGAGCCGTGCCAGGATCCCGCTCGCCCCGACGCGGTTCAGCGCGCATTCGGCGATCATGGCCTCCAACAGATGCGGAATGGTCGGCTCGGCGAGCATCAGCTCCTTGGCGCGCATCACGTCCGGCATCATCCGCAGGAGAGGGTGCAGCCCGTCGAGATTGAAGCGCATCGATCCGCAGAAGAGGACGCAGGTTCCGTCCTCGCCCGAGCCCCCCGCCTCGTAGTCGTAGACGCGCTCGCAGATCGACAGGCAGTCGCGGCGCGGAAAGGCGCGCGGCGCGACGTGCGGCGCGCTCGCCAGCGTGTGCGCGGCACCGCGCGGCACCAGCACCGCGTCGCCCGCCGAAAGCGCGCTCCAGTCCCCGTCCGGCCCGAGCAGCCAGCAGCCCCGACCCGCGACGAAGTGGAAATGCGCGTGCTCCTGCGCCGGATAGTGGAAGGCCCAGTCGCCGGTCATGCGGCAGCGGCCGTATTCCACGCCGTCGAGGCGCAGGCCGCGGAGCATGTCGGTCAGCGCATCGGCGCCGGCGGGCGAAGATTTGGACGTTCGGTCAAGCATGATGGCGTTCCTAGCATGGAAACGCCAACACCGCGAGACTAGCTTCGGCGAACCCCTTCAGCCCGATCCGGGACCTCGATTCCATGTCCGACACGCTGTGCACGCCCGCTCTCGCGGCGCCTTCGCTGGACGCGCCCCGCGCCGCCTGGGCCGCCGTCTTCTCGCTTTCCTTCGGGGTCTTCGGCCTCGTCACGGCCGAATTCCTGCCCGTCAGCCTGCTCACGCCGATGGCCGCAGAACTCGGCGTCTCCAACGGCGCGGTCGGTCAGGCGATCACGGCGACCGCCGTCGTCGCGGCCTTCGCCGGCCCGCTGCTCGTGCTCTTCTCCGGGCGGCTCGACCGGCGGGCGATCGTCTGGGCGCTGATGGCGCTCCTCGTCGCGTCCAGCGTGCTTTCGGCCTTCGCGACGAACATCGCGGTCCTCCTGGTCGCCCGCGCGCTGCTCGGCTTCGCGCTCGGCGGCTTCTGGGCGATGATGACGGCGCTGGCGCTGCGACTCGTGCCCTCCCCCGACGTCCCGCGCGCCATGTCGATCATCGTCATGGGCGTTTCGGTCGCCACCGTCTTCGCCGCTCCGCTGGGCGCCTTCCTCGGCGAACTCTGGGGCTGGCGGGCGACCTTCCTGGCCGCCGCCGGTCTCGGCATCGCCTCGCTTCTCGTGCAGCTCGTCGTCCTGCCGCCGCTGCCCTCGGCCGGCGCGCCGACCCTCGCCTCGTTCAAGGCCGCGCTCTCGCGCCGCGCCGTTCTCATCGGCTTCGCGACGGTCCTCATCGTGGTGTCGGGGCATTTCGCCGGGTTCACCTTCATCCGTCCCTATCTGGAGAGCGTGCCGCAGCTTGAGGTGTCGACGATCTCGCTGGCGCTCCTCGCCTTCGGCCTCGGCGGCTTCCTCGGCAATCTCGCGGCCGGCGCCATCGCGGCGCGCAGCCCGGCTGTCGCGGCGGGTGCCGCCTCGCTCCTCATCGGCGCGGCGGCACTCATCCTCGTCCTCTACGGGGCCTCGCCGGAGGTGGCGTTCATGGCGACCGCGCTGTGGGGCTTCGCCTTCGGCGGCTTCCCGGTCGCGGCCTCCATCTGGAACGCGCGCGCCGCGCCCGAACTGGCAGAGCCCTCCGGCGCGCTCCTGTCGTCGTCCTTCCAGGTGGCGATCGCGAGCGGCGCCGTCGTCGGCGGCCTCCTGATCGACGGGGTCGGGCCGCTCGGCGTCATCGTCTACGCCGCGGTCGCGGTCGTCCTCGGGGCCGCGGTCATGCTGGTGCTCGGCCGCGCGGTGGAACGGGCGAGGAGCTGACGGTTCAGGCGTGGGCGCCGGCCGGGTTCCTCCGCTCCGAGACCATCGTCACGATCCGCTGCAGGACGATGAAGGCGAAGAGCAGGAGCCCGATCACGATCTTCGTCCACCAGGAGGAGAGCGTGCCGTCGAAGACGATGTAGGTCTGGATCAGGCCCATGATGAGGATGCCGACGAAGGTGCCGGCGACGAGCCCCGAGCCGCCCGTCAGGAGCGTGCCGCCGATGACCACGGCGGCGATGGCGTCGAGTTCAACGCCGACCGTCGCCAGCGAATAGCCGGCCGAGGTGTAGAGCGTGTAGACGATGCCCGACAGCCCGGCGAGGAAGCCGGACACGGCGTAGATGCCGACCGTCGTCGCCCCGATCGGCACGCCCATCAGCTCGGCCGACTGCGCGCTGCCGCCGATGGCGTAGACGTTCGCCCCGAAGCGCGTGCGGCGCGCCACGATCGCGGCGACGACGAAGACGACGAGCATGATCATCGCGACCATGGTCAGCCGCCCTCCCCCCGGCACGCGGAAGAAGACGTTGCCGATGGCGCGGAAGGCCTCGTCGTCGACCGGCACCGACTGGGTGGACAGGAGGAACGCCGCGCCGCGGGCGAGGAACATGCCCGCGAGCGTGACGACGAAGGCCGGCATCTTCAGGACGTGGATCGTCAGCCCCATCAGCGCGCCGAAGGCCGTGGTCACGAGGAGCGCCAGGGGCAGCACCACGCCCGTCGGCACGCCCTCGCGCAGGAGCACGGCGAGGAGGACGCTGGTGAAGGCGATCACAGAGCCGATGGAGAGATCGATGCCGCCCGAGAGGATCACGAAGGTCATGCCGACCGCCGCGATGCCGAGAAAGGCGTTGTCGGTGAGGAGATTGCCGAGAACGCGGGTCGAGAGCATCGCCGGGAACTGCCAGATGCAGATCGCGTAGGCGAGGAGGAAGACGCCGAGCGTGATGAGGAAGGGCAGCGTTCGCGTGTTGATCACGGGGCGACCTCCGCGGCCTTGGCGTCGGCAGGTTTGCGCTCCCGACGCCGGACGGCGTAGCCGAGCGCACCCGAGACGGCGGGCGACTGGATCGTCAGGATGAGCACGATGATCCCCGCCTTGATGACGAGGTTGAACTCTGGGGGAAAGCCGGCGGTGAGGATGCCGGTGTTCACCGACTGGATGATCATCGCCCCGATCAGCGAGGCGAGGATCGAGAAGCGCCCGCCCAGAAGCGAGGTGCCGCCGATGACGACGGCGAGAATCGCGTCGAGCTCCAGCCAGAGGCCGGCATTGTTGGCGTCCGCCCCCCGGATGTCGGCGGTGGCGATGAGGCCGGCGAGCGCCGCGCAGAGACCGGAGACCATGTAGACGGCGAGGACCAGCGAGTGGGTTCGGACCCCGACGAGGGCGGAGGCGCGGCGGTTGATGCCGATCGCCTCGATCAGAAGCCCGAGCGCGGTGCGCCGCACGACGAGGCCGACGATCAGCCCGGCGCAGAGCCAGATCACCACCGGCGTCGGCAGGCCGAGAAGCGAACCGGAGCCGAGGAAGGCGAAGCCCGGATCGTTGAAGGTGAGGATCACGCCCTCGGTGATCAGCTGGGCGATGCCGCGCCCCGCCACCATCAGGATCAGCGTCGCGATGATCGGCTGGATCTTCAGGAAGGCGACGAGGACGCCGTTCCAGAGCCCCGCCAGCAGCCCCACCGCCAGCGCCGAGAGGAGGGCGAGCGGCAGCGGTGTGCCGTCGGCCACCAGCGAGGCGGCGATCGCGCCGCAGATCGCCATGATAGCCCCGACCGAGAGGTCGATGCCCTTGGTGGCGATGACGAGCGTCATGCCGATGGCGAGCAGCGCCACCGGCGCGCCGCGGTTCAGGATGTCGATCAGCGAGCCGTAGAGCCGGCCGTTCGCCCATGTCAGGTCGAGGAAGTTCGGCGCGATGGCTGCGTTCAGCGCCAGGATCGCGGCGAGCGCGACGAGCTGCGGCGCGAGGCGCTTCAGCCGGGTGCCGAGGGCTTGCGTCATGCGGCGTCCTTCCGGGCGTCGGCGATGGCGGAGAGGATGCCGGCGGGCGACACCGCCTCGCCGGTGAGTTCGGCGACGTGGCGCCGGTCGGCCAGCACCACGACGCGGGAGGCATAGGCGACCAGCTCCTCCAGCTCGGAGGAGACGACGAGCAGCGACAGGCCGTCGGCGCGCAGGCTTTCGATCAGGCGGATGATCTCGGCATGGGCGCCGACGTCGATGCCGCGCGTCGGCTCGTCGAGGATGAGGAAGCGCGGATCGGTGGCGAGCCAGCGGGCGAGAATCGCCTTCTGCTGGTTGCCGCCCGAGAGGAACTTGATCGGCGTCTCGCGGCTGGCGGTGCGGATGTCGAGCGCCTTGATGTAGCGGTCGGCGAGCGCCACCTGCTCGGCGCGAGACAGGGGTTTGGCCCAGCCGCGCCGCGCCTGCAGCGCGAGGACGATGTTCTCGCGCACCGACAGATCCTCCACGATTCCGTCGTGCTTGCGCTCCTCCGGGCAGAAGGCGAAGCCGTGCGCCATCGCGTCGTGCGGTGTGGAGAGCCGGATCGGCTTGCCGTCGAGGCGGGCGGTGCCGGTGTCGGCGCGATCGGCGCCGAAGGCGAGGCGCGCGGTCTCGGTGCGGCCCGAGCCCAGAAGTCCCGCGACGCCGACGATCTCGCCGCGCCCGACCGAGAGGTCGAAGGGCTCCACCACCCCCTTGCGGCCGTAGCCCTCGAATTCAACGAAAGGCGCGGCCGCGGCCGCGGCGGCGTCGGCGGGCGGGCGTGCGGTGGTCTCCTCCTTCAGCTCGTGCCCGAGCATCAAGGTGATGAGCGACATGCGCGTCAGGTCGCCGATCGCCGACGAGCCGACGCGCCGGCCGTTGCGCAGAACCGTGACGCGGTCGGCCAGCGCGAAGACCTGGTCGAGAAAGTGCGTGATGATGACGATGGCGAGGCCGCCGTCGCGAAGGCGGCGCAGCACGGCGAACAGGGCGTCGACCTCGCCGGCGTCGAGGCTGGCGGTCGGCTCGTCGAGGATCAGCACCTTGCCCGAGAGGTCGACCGCGCGGGCGATGGCGACGAGCTGGCGGATGGCGACGGAATAGGCGGCGAGCGGCTTTGCGACGTCGATGGACAGGCCGTATCCCGAAAGGAGCCCGGCCGCGTCGCGCTCCATGCGCCGATGGTCGATCAGCCCGAAGCGCCGGGGCTGGCGTTCCAGATAGAGGTTCTCGGCAACGGTGAGGTTCGGCAGGAGATTGACCTCCTGGTAGACCGTGCCGATGCCGAGCGTCTGCGCCTCGGCGACCGAGCGCGGCGAGGCCTGTGCCCCGTCCACCTCGATCGTTCCGGATTGGGCGGCGAGCGCGCCCGACAGCACCTTGATGAGCGTCGACTTGCCCGCGCCGTTCTCGCCGAGCAGCGCGTGGATCTCGCCGCGCTTCAGCGTCAGGTCCACGTCGTCGAGCGCCTTGATGCCGAAGAACGCCTTGGTGATGCCGCGTGCGGTCAGGATGTCGTCCATCGCCTCTCCTCCGGTCCGGCGAATGACGGAAGCGGGAGGGGTGCCGGGCCGATGCCGGCCGGCATCCCTCCCGGCGGGTCTCAGTAGCCGAGGTCCTTCTTGGACTCGTAGACCGCCTGCGGATCGTCGGCCTGCGTGAAAAGCTTGGACTCGGTCTGGATGAACTTCTCCGGCTCGGTGCCGTCGTTCAGGTAGGCTTCCAGCGCGTCGAAGGCCGGGCCGGCCATGTTGGGCGTCAGCTCCACGGTGGCGTTCGCCTCGCCCGCCGCCATGGCGAGGAAGATGTCGGGCACCGCGTCGATCGAGACGATTTTGATGTCCTCGCCCGGCTTCAGGCCGGCTTCCTTGATCGCCTGGATGGCGCCGACCGCCATGTCGTCGTTGTGCGCGTAGACGGCGCAGATGTCGGCCCCGCCGCCCTCGGCGCGCAGGAAGCTTTCCATGACCTCCTTGCCCTTGGTGCGGGTGAAGTCGCCGGTCTGGGAGCGGGCGATCTCGATGTTGTCGTGGCCGGCGATCGCCTCCTCGAAGCCCTGCTTGCGCAGGATCGCGGGCGAGGAGCCGGTGGTGCCCTGAAGCTCGACGACGCGGCACGGCTCGTCGCCCACGTCCTCGACCAGCCACTCGCCCGCGACCCGGCCCTCGTGGACGAGGTCGGAGCCGACGGCCGTCAGGTAGAGATCATCGGAGGAATCGACCTGACGGTCGAGCAGGACGACCGGGATCTCCGCCTCCTTGGCCTCCTCGAGCACCTGGTCCCAGCCGGTCTCGACGACGGGCGCGAGCAGGATGGCGTCCACCCCTTGCGCGATGAAGGTGCGCAGGGCGCGGATCTGGTTCTCCTGACGCTGCTGGGCGTCGGAGAAGCGCAGGTCGATGCCGCGCTCCTCGGCCTGCTGCCGCGTGACGGTGGTCTCGGCGGCGCGCCAACCGGATTCCGATCCGATCTGCGAGAATCCGACGGTGATGGCGTTGGCCGAAACGGTGGTGGCGGCGAGCGCGAGGGCCGCGGCGCCAAACACGGCCGAGCGAGAACGAAGCATGGATGACCTCCCCTGAAGACGCTCGAGCGGCATCCTTCCCGACCGCCCGAATGACGGCGATCTAGGCATATCGTATGACTTTTGAAAAGAGGGTTCGGAAGGCACGCGAACGTTTCCCCGTCCGGCGAGTGACCGGTGGCCGCCGGCCTTAGGTCGCGGCGGGCGGCCGACCGTTCGAAGCGGATCGCCCGGCTTGCCGCGCCATCCTCGGGTCCGCCATGCTATCGCTCGCCCGCGCACCCTCGTGGGGCCCTCCCCGAGACTTCGGATAAGATCGACGATGACCACAGGCCGTACGACCGCCAGAGCCGTGACGCTTCTCGACGTGGCGCGCGTTGCCGGCGTCTCCCGCGCCACGGCCTCGCTCGTCCTGCGCGAGAGCCCGGCCATCACGGCGGAGACGCGCGCCCGGGTCGAGGCGGCGATGGCCGAACTCGGCTACGTCTACAACCGCAGCGCCGCCCGGCTGCGGGCGGCGCGCAGCCACACGATCGGCGTCCTCCTGCCCAATCTGAACAACCCGTTCTTCGCCACGCTCGTCGCCGGGATCGAGGAGACCGTCGAGGCCGCCGGCATCTCCGTGCTGCTCGCCAACAGCAACGAGGACGCGGCCCGCCAGGACCGGCTTCTCACGCGCATGTGCGAACAGGGCGTCGACGGGCTGATCGTCTGCTCGGCGCAGAAGACGCCCCGTGCCGCCCTCGAACGGCTGCTGTCGCGCGACATGCCGCTGGTCCAGCTCCTTCGCCACGTCGAAGGCGTCTCCACGGACTTCGCGGGGACCGACTTCACCGCCCTCACCTTCGAGGCGACGGAGCGGCTGATCGCGCTCGGCCACCGCCGCATCGCCTTCCTCTCGGTCGATCTCCGGCATTCCGTTCGCGACGAGCGCCTCGCCGGTTACGCGCAGGCCATGGAGCATCACGGGCTGGAGCCGTCGCTGATCGTCGAGGTGCCGCTCGAGCACGGCGCGGCGCGAAGCGCGGCGGACGCGTTCCTGCGACCACCCGCCCCGCCGACCGCCGTCCTCTGCTTCAACGACGTCGTCGCCCTCGGCCTCCATCGCGGGCTGATCGAGCGGGGCGTGCGGATCGGGGTCGACATCTCGCTGATCGGCATCGACGACGGGGCCGAATGCGACCTCGTCGTGCCGGGCCTCGCCTCCGTCGCGACCCATCCCGGCGCGATCGGGCGCGACGCGGGCGAACTTCTGCTGCGCCGTCTCGCCCGGCGCGATCTGCCCGCCGAGCGGCGGATCACGCCGTTCCGCTTCGCCGATCGTCCCTCCTGCGGGCGCGCGCCGATCGTCGCGCGCGCAACCGAACGTTCGGGCGAGTCCGCCGCTCCCGCTTGACGCTGTCCGCCGATCGGCGTTAGATCGATCTAACGACGGACGGACGCGCCGGCCGTCGCTCGGGCTCGACCGGAGCGACGCGTGCGAACCGTCCCGGCGGGAGGACCGATGTCGTGTACCAGCTGAACTTCGCGCCCGTGTTCGCGAATTTCGACCGACTGCTTCAGGGGGCGCTGACGACGCTCCAGCTGTCGATCGGAGCGATGATCCTCGGCCTTGTCGTCGCCGTCGTCTGCGCGGCCGGCAAGACGGGCGGCCCGCGTCCGCTGCGCTGGCTGATCGACGCCTATATCGAGCTGATCCGCAACACGCCCTTCCTGATCCAGATCTTCTTCATCTACTTCGCCCTGCCCGCGCTCGGCGTGCGCTTCTCGCCCAACACCGCCGCGCTCCTGGCCCTGACGATCAATGTCGGCGCCTATGCCACCGAGATCATCCGGGCGGGCATCGAATCGATCAACCGGGGCCAGGTGGAGGCAGGCATCGCGCTCGGCCTGAAGCGCCATCAGGTCTTCCGCTACATCGTCATCAAGCCGGCGCTGCGAACGGTCTACCCGGCGCTGACGAGCCAGTTCATCTATCTGATGCTGACCTCGAGCGTCGTCTCGGTCATCTCGGCGACCGATCTCGCGGCGGCCGGCAACGACATCCAGTCGCAGACCTTCGCCGCCTTCGAGGTCTATCTCGTCATCACGGCGATCTACTTCGCGCTCTCGATCGCGCTGACGGGCGCCTTCTCGCTCGTCCAGCGGCTCGCCTTCCACTATCCGCTGAGCCGCTGAAGGGGAACGACAGATGATCCGTCCCTTCGGGCCCGACGAGGCGCTCTTCATCCTGATGGCGGTCCAGTGGACGCTGGCGCTCTCGGCCATCGCCTTCGCCGGCGGCGCCGTCGGGGGCCTGGCGATCGCGCTTGCGCGTGTCTCCGCCTCGCGCTGGCTCTCCTACGCGGCGCTCGGCTTCATCCGCCTGTTCCAGGGCACCCCGCTCCTGATGCAGCTGTTCCTGGTCTTCTTCGGCCTGAACATCTTCGGCTTCGGCGTGAACCCGTGGGTCGCTGCCTCCGTGGCGCTGACGCTGCACGCCTCGGCGTTTCTCGGCGAGATCTGGCGCGGCTGCATCCAGGCCGTGCCGAGCGGGCAGAGCGAGGCGGCGCACGCGCTCGGCCTCTCCTATCTCGACCGGATGAAGTCGATCGTCCTGCCCCAGGCCACGCGCATCGCGGTGGCCCCGACGGTCGGCTTCCTCGTCCAGCTCATCAAGGGCACCTCGCTCGCCTCGATCATCGGCTTCGTGGAGCTGACGCGGGCCGGCCAGATCATCAACAACGCCACCTTCGACCCGCTGAAGGTCTTCGGGCTGGTGGCGCTCGTCTACTTCGTCCTGTGCTGGCCGCTCTCGATCGTCGCGCGCCGCATGGAACGCCGTTTTGCCGTCGGCCAGCATCGCTGACCCATTCGTTCAAGAGGAGGAGAACCACCGCCATGACCCATCTGACCCGGACCCTCGCGCTCGCCGCGTCCGTCGCCTTCGTCGCCCTCGCGCCCGCCTCGGCGCAGACGGTGGAGGAGATCCAGTCGCGCGGCACGCTGAACGTCGGCATGCTCGTCGACTTCCCGCCCTTCGGCATCCTCGACCTGCAGGGCCAGCCGGACGGCTACGACGCCGACGTCTCCGCGCTTCTCGCCGAGGCGATGGGCGTGGAGCTCAACATCGTGCCCGTCACCGGGCCGAACCGTATCCCCTATCTCCTGTCCGGCCAGGTCGACGTCCTCGTCGCCTCGCTCGGCATCACGCCCGAGCGCGCCGAGCAGGTCGACTTCTCGCAGCCCTATGCCGGCATCGAGATCTTCGTCTACGGCGACCAGAGCCTCGAGATCACGGACGCCGCGCAGCTCGCCGGCCAAAGCGTCGGCGTCGCGCGCGCCTCCACGCAGGACACCGCCATCACCGAGATCGCGCCGGAGGGCACCAACATCCAGCGCTTCGACGACGACGCCTCCGCCGTTCAGGCGCTGCTCTCCGGCCAGGTGCCCCTGATCGGCCTCTCCAACGTCGTCATCGCGCAGGTCGAGCAGACCGCACCCGGCCGCTTCGACAGCAAGCTGACGCTGCGCCAGCAGAGCCAGGGCATCGCCGTGCGCAAGGGCTCGGACGCGTTCCTGACCTTCATCAACGACTTCCTCGACACGGTGAAGGAAGACGGCCGGCTGAACGCCATCCACGAGGAGTGGCTGCAGTCGCCCCTGCCGGACTTCCTGGCTGAGACGACCCGCTAAGCGACCCGAACGACGAGGAGCCCCGCCATGAGCGCATCTGAATCCCGATCCGCCGGGGCGGGCTCCGCCGTCGTGATGGAGGGCGTGGACAAGTACTACGGCGACTTCCACGCGCTGAAGAATGTGAACCTGACCGTCGCGCGGGGCGAGAAGATCGTCCTGTGCGGGCCCTCCGGCTCGGGCAAGTCGACGCTCATCCGCTGCATCAACCAGCTGGAGGCGGTGCAGAAGGGCCGGATCGTCGTCGACGGGATCGAGCTGACGGCGGGGCCGAAGCACGTCGAAGAGATCCGCCGCGACGTCGGCATGGTCTTCCAGCAGTTCAACCTCTTCCCGCACATGACCGTCCTTCAGAACTGCACGCTGGCGCCGATGAAGGTGCGCGGCGCCTCCAAGGCGGACGCCGAGGCGACGGCCCGCAGGTTCCTGGCGCGCGTGCGGATCCCCGAGCAGGCCGAGAAGTATCCGGCGCAGCTGTCGGGCGGCCAGCAGCAGCGGGTGGCGATCGCCCGCGCGCTGTGCATGAACCCCAAGATCATGCTCTTCGACGAGCCGACCTCCGCGCTCGACCCGGAGATGGTCAAGGAGGTGCTCGACACCATGATCGATCTGGCGAACGAGGGCATGACCATGATGGTCGTAACCCACGAGATGGGCTTCGCCCGTCAGGTCGCCGACCGCGTGATCTTCATGGACAAGGGCGAGATCGTCGAGATCGGCGAGCCCGGCACCTTCTTCACCAGCCCGAAGGAAGAGCGCACGCGCAACTTCCTCGGCCAGATCTCGCACTGAAGGCTCGGCCGATGATCGTGCGCCAGGCCTTCTTCCGCGGCCGGGTCGTGCCGGGCCGCGATGCCGAGTTCCGCCGTTTCGTCGAAGACCGGATGCTGGAGGGCTGGAAGCGCTTTCCGGGCGCTCGCGACGTGCGCGTCCTGTTCGAGCTCGACCGGGACGAGGGCGCGGACCCCATTCCCCTCTCGCTCGCCATGAGCTTCGACGATTCCGCGGCCCTCGATCGGATGATGGCCTCGCCGGAGCGGGCCGAAAGCCGCGCTCTGACCGGCGAACTCATGCAGCTTTTCGAAGGCCGCATCGAGCACCACGTCTTCGAGATGCTCTGAACGGGTTCTCTTCGCACCTCCGTTATCACGCTTGCGTGAGAAGCAAACAGCGGTTACGCCTTCTGCAACTGACAGGAGAAACGGCCGATGAAGATCGAACCCGTCGATGCGCAGAGCAGGCCGGTCAGCGTCGAGCGGTGGCCAAGCGAGATGCCGCTCTTTGTGACGATCGTGATCCTCTCGATCCTCCTCTGGGGCCTGATCATCGTCGGCACGCTCGGCATCGGCCTGATCTACGTCGTCTTGATCGGTGCCGTCCTCTTCTTCGCCCATGCGGCCCTGATCGCCCATGTCCGGGGCAGCGCCATCAAGCTCGGGGCCGACCAGTTTCCCGACATCTACGCGCGCGTCGTCGAGTTCGCGTCCCGCTCGGGTCTCTCGGCCCCGCCGGACGCCTATATCCTGCAGGCGGATGGCGGATTGAACGCCTTCGCCACCAAGTTCTTCCGCGGCCGCTTCGTCGTCCTCTACTCGGACCTGCTGACGGCCTGCGGCGACGATCTGGCCGCGCGCGACATGATCATCGGCCACGAGATCGGCCATCTGCGCGCCAACCATTTGAACTGGAACCTCCTGACCCTGCCGGGACGCGTGATCCCCTTCCTCGGCTCCGCCTATTCGCGGGCCTGCGAGTTCACCTGCGACCGCTGGGGCGCCGTCCTGTCCGGCGATCGCGAGGGCGCGCGCCGCGGTCTCCTGGTGCTTGCCGCCGGGGCCGGCCACTACCAGAAGGTCAACGAAGAGGCCTTCATCCGCCAGCAGGACGATCTCAACACCGGCTGGATGACCCTCGCCCGCTGGCTCGGAACCTATCCGCCGCTGTCGGCACGCGTCCAGGCGATCGGCCCGGCCTTCGGCTCCACCTACCCGGCGCGCCGCGGCAAGCTGCGCGCCTGGGCGATCCTCCTGGCCCTCCTGGCCGTGCCGGTGGGCCTCGCGCTGGCCATCCCGCTCCTCGTCTCCGGTCCGCTCAACAACCTGCAGCAGGCGATCGAAAGCGAGGTCCTGCGCGGCCTCCCTGCGGTCGAGGACCCGCTGGGCGGCGACTTCGGTCAGACGTCGTCGTCGGAATCGGGTGCGGCGCCGGCCTTCGGCAGCGTCGCCGAGATGCCCGCACCCACTCCCGTTCCGGCGCTTGACGACCCGGCCTTCCGGCCGGAGGCGGATGCGTGCTTCGCCGGCGATCTCGGCGCCTGCGACGAACTCTACTGGAGCACGCCGGCCGATTCGCCGGAGGAGGCCTATGGCCTGTCCTGCGGCGGGCGCCTGCCCGACAATTACGCCGAATGCGCCGATCTGGTGCCGCCGGCGAACTGAACGCGGACCCCTCGACGGGTGCATTTTCGTTTGCGCCGGGAACCGGCCGGCAAGCAAAGCTGTTCATCGACCAATCGGAGGTCGAGCAAATGGAACAGTTCCTTGCGGTGATGCTGCTGGTCGGTTGCAGTTCGGATCAGGAGGTCTGTTCCGAAATCCCGGTGCCGACGCCCTTCTATTCCTCCGTCGAGGACTGCCGGACCGATCTTGGACTGCAGATGCGGTTCAGCTCCACTTACGACAACAAGGTTTTCGGCGCCTGCACGCCCGTGGACGAGGCGATGATGGAGCAGTCCGGCACCGTCGAGTGGGCGATCAGCCGCAGCGGCGAACTGATGGTCGAGGTTCGCGCCGACGAGCCGCAGATCGCCGCGGCCCCGGCCGCCGAGCCCGTCTCCGAGGACCTTCAGCTCGCCTCCCGCTGACAATCGGAGCGGCTGCCCCAACTATACTCGCCTCAATGAAACCATCAGTCTCCTCCCTCGTTGGTGAGGCAGGGACAGTACGGCTGGAAAGGCACTGAGAATGAAGAAGATGATGATGGCCGCGATGGCGGCCCTCACGCTTGGCGCGGCGGGCTGCCAGGGCGTCGACCAGAACGTCGCGCTGCCGGCGGCGATCGGTGCCGGTGGCGGTGCGCTGGTCGGCCAGGCGATCGGTCGCGACACGCAGAGCACGCTGATCGGCGCCGGCATCGGCGCGGCGGCCGGCGCCCTCGTCGGCGCGGCGGCCAACCGTCCGGGCGAGTGCGTCTATCGCGATTCGCGCGGCCAGCGCTACGTGGCGCGCTGCCCGTAAGCGATCGGAGCGATTGCGGCGCCGCTCGGCGCCACGGTCCGAACCAGAACCCGTCGGCGCCCGCCGGCGGGTTTTTTCGCGTCCGGCCCTAGTGGATCCCTTCGCTCCGCGCGACCTGGGGGTGCGCCGTCGCAAGCCCTTGTTCGGCCCGTCCGGCGCGCTTTCGCCTTGCCGGGAACACAGGCCTTAACGCCGCAGCCCCGCCGAATATCGCTCGTTAACTCAATCGCTTAAGCGGGCCTTAAGGTTGGCGGACCATTATCGTTTCCGAACGCAATCGAACGGATCGGCGCCTCCAAGAGCGCCCCGTCCGACGCGGCGGACCGGTCGTCGTCCCTGGAGGGCGCCCGGTCGTCATCCCACCGACGCCGGCACGCCGGCCTTTGCATTCGCGAGGAGCGGACGGGACCCGTCCCTCGCGATCGAACGTCGCCGTTCGGCGACAGCTGGAGCATTTGAAATGAAGCGTATCGCGATCCTCATCGCTTCCGCGGCCTTCGCCCTCCCGGCCGGCGCGGCGGACATCATCTACAACGAGCCGATGGCGCCCGCGCCGATGGACCCGGTCTCGTTCGGCACGGCGGCGCCGCAGTGGACGGGCTTCTATGTCGGCGGCCAGCTCGGCGCGGCCTTCAACACCGATTCCGGCCCCTTCACCTCGGCCGGCTCGTCCTTCGCGGGCGGCAACGAGGGCAGCGATTCCGGCCTCATCGGCGGCGTCCATGTCGGCTACGACCACCAGATCGACAACATCATCCTCGGCGCGGTCGGCGACCTCAATCTGATCGACGCCTCCTCGTCCTCCTCCTTCGGGCTGACGAACGTCAACGGCGGCGTCGACGGCTTCGGCTCGTCCTCGGACATCGACTATATCGGCACGGTGCGCGGCAAGGTCGGCGTGGCGGCGGACCGGCTCGCCGTCTACGCGACGGGCGGCCTCGCCTATGCCAGCCTCGACACCTCGACCTCGGGCCCCGGCCAGTTCGTCGGCTCGCCGACGGCGGGCGCGACGCCGGGCGCCTACGGGGTCGTCTTCTCGCAGGACACGGACGAGGTCGGCTATGCGGTCGGCGCGGGCGTCGACTATCTGGCGGCCGACAACCTCTCCTTCGGCGTCGAGTATCTCTACCACGACCTCGGCTCGGCCGACACGAAGGTGACCTTCGCCGGCACCGGTGCGGCGGCGGGCGAGACCTACACGGCCTCCTCCAACACCGATCTCGACTTCCACACGGTCTGGGCCAAGGCCTCCTACCGCTTCAACTGATCGCGCGGCTTCGGCCCGCATCCCGAGCACGAAGAAAGGCCGCCGGGCGTCCGGCGGCCTTTTCGCGTTCGCGGGTCGGCGCCCCTCAGGCGAGCGGGGCGAGACCGAGATCGGCGCGGCGCGGCAGATCGGCGCCCCGCCGCGTGCAGGTGAGCGCGGCCGCGCCGACGGCGAAGTCCAGGAGCTTCTCCAGTTCGTCCGCGCCGAGCGAACCGGGGTCCTGCAGCCGGCCGGCGTCGGCCAGGCCCGCCAGAAGCGCGGCCTGGAAGGTGTCGCCCGCGCCGACCGTGTCGACGACGCGGACCGGGCGCCCCCTCGCCTCGGCCGTCGCGCCGCCGCGGGTCAGCGCGATCGCGCCCCTCTCGCCGCGCGTGACCACGGCCAGCGCCGCGCCCTTCGAAATCCAGTCCGACAGGACGTCCTCGGGGGAGGTGCCGGGGAAGAGGGCCTCCAGGTCCTCCTCGCTCGCCTTCACGAGCCCGGCCAGGGGCACGGTGCGCTCCGCGCGCGCCCGCCACAGGTCCAGATCGGGCGCGACGGCGAGACGGACGTTGAGATCGTAGGAGACGAGGCGACGGCCGCTCTCCCGGGCGACGAGGTGCTCGAGCGCCGAGGCGGTCGGCTCGATCACCGTCGCATAGCTGGAGACGTGGACGGCCTGCACCTCGTCGGGCAGGCGATCGGGCAGGTCGGAGATCTCGACGGAGCGGTCCGCCGTGCCCTCGATGTAGAAGTCGTAGCGCGGCGAACCGTCGGTCCCGAGCGAGACCATGGCCAGCGTCGTCGAGCGCGCCGTCTCGACCAGGAAGCGTCCGTCGATCGATTCCCGCTCCAGGAAGGCGCGGATGCGCCGGCCGAAGAGGTCTGTCGAGAGCTTGGTCAGGAAGGCGGATCGATGGCCGAGGCGGGCGAGCCCGAGGGCGACGTTCAGCGGCGAGCCGCCGACGCGACCGGCGAGCGCGACCGAGGCCACGTCGCCGCCGTCTTCCGGTCCGGCGAAGATGTCGAACAGGCAGTCGCCGCAGCTCAGGAACATGGATGGCCCCCCGGATCGTCCTCGTATCGCCGAGCCGATGTATCAGATCGACCGCCTCGCACGAAAGCGTCGCGGCCATGGGCGGGCCGCCTCCCCGCCGGCTCCCGGATCGGCTACAGCCTCCCCTTCGTCAGACGAGGAGAAGCGATCCATGGCCGAGCCGTTCATCATCGAGGTCACGCGGGGGAGCCGCGTCGAAAGCCTGCATCGCGGAGCGGTCGCCGTGGTCGACGCGTCCGGCCGCTCGGTCTACGCGCGCGGCGACGTCGCCCGGCCCGTCTTTCCGCGCTCGGCCGTCAAGGTGTTCCAGGCGATCCCGCTGATCGAGAGTGGCGCGGCGGACGCTTTGGGGTTCGACGAAGCCGATCTTTCGCTCGCCTGCGCCTCCCATTCGGGGGAGGCGGCCCATGCGGACCGCGCTGCCTCGATGCTCGGCAAAGCCGGGCTGACGGGCGAGGCGCTCGAATGCGGCTGCCACTGGCCGTTCGACCAGAAGATCGCGATCGCCATGGCCCGCGGGGGCGGGCAGCCGACCGCGCTCCACAACAACTGCTCGGGCAAGCATGCCGGTTTCCTCTGCAGCGCGGTCCATCTGGGGGAGGAGACGCGCGGCTACGTGCGGGCCGAGCATCCCGTCCAGCGCCGCGTACGCGCCGTCTTCGAGGATCTGGCCGGGATCGCCCTTCCGGCCGAGCTCTGCGGCATCGACGGTTGCGCGATCCCGACCTACGCCGCGCCGCTGGAGGCCTTCGCGCTCGGCTTCGCGCGGCTGGCGGGCGGCACGGGCGTTACGGCGGACCGCGCCGCGGCCGGACGGCGGCTGATCGCGGCCTGCATCGCCGAGCCGTGGTTCATGTCGGGAACCGGGCGGGCCTGCCGGCGGCTGATCGAGGCCGGCGACGGCCGCGTCTTCGTCAAGACCGGGGCGGAAGGGGTCTTCTGCGGTGCGCTTCCGGACCAGGGCATCGGTTTCGCGCTCAAGATCGAGGACGGGGCGACGCGGGCCGCGGAAGCGGCGGTCGCCGCGACCCTGTCCGCCATTCTGGCGAAGGGCGATCCGGCGCTGTCGGAGCGCTACGCGGCGCTCGCCCGAACGCCTCTGCGCAACTGGAACGGCGACCATGTCGGCGAGGTCCGGCCGGCGGGCTTCTGAGCCCCCGGTGCGGGGCTCAGGGTTCGAGGACCCGAAGCCGCGGGGAGGCCTCCGGTGCCTCGGTCCCGTCGTTGTCGTTGAGAAGCGGCATGTCGGTCATGCCGAGGCCGATCATGCGGGAGGCGCCGAAGAGCTGAACGCGCTCGCGATGCGTGGAGAGGAAGTGCGGATAGCGCGGATAGACCGTCTGGCGCATCGTCTCGAAATGCCCGGACATCAGGCAGATGGGCCGCTTGAGGCCGGGATAGAACCGCGGCTCGGTCATCACGCTCATGTGGCAGAAGCGCTGGTAGAAGGGAGCATGCTCCGCGCGCACGGTCGCCAGCATGTAGTCGGCATCGAAATGCTCGGCCGCCATCCCGGCCATGCGCACGGTGGCGAAAGGCATCTGGCCCATGGCGCGGCGCAGCGAGCGGTCCACCACGAAGCGGGTGGGATCGACGAAGGAGCGGCCCTTCTCGATCAGGGGTCCGAGAATGTCCGGAAAGACCTTCAGACCCGGCGCGAAGGGCATGTCCGGGGAGCAGACATGGATCCGGATCGAGGCGACGAGCGCGTCCTCGCTCTCGATCCCGAAGATGAAGACGTTGGGATCCTCGTCGTAGTGATCGGACAGGCGGTGCGTCGGGTTGGGGTCGATCGCACCTTCGGCCAGGTAGCAGCGGTAGCGCAGGCGGAACAGCTGCTCCTGCTCCTGCGGCAGGGTCGCTCGTCTGTATCGGAAGGAAAGCGCCTCGGAGGCGGAAGGGCTCGCGACGTCGACCCGGGCCTTCTCTGCCAACGAAGTCACTCCTTCTCAGCCGACGGCGACACCGGGGCGACCCCAACAACGACAGGCGCTTGATTCTGATTTGTCTAAAATTGTTCCTACAGGTTAATTTTCGGTTTACGCGCTTCAAGTGTGATGGCGCGAGGTCACACAGATGTGTGAGCGCCCGTCCGCTCGCGGACACACCCCCTCTGGTTGCGCAGCCGGCGAACGGTCCGCGGGGTTCGGCGTCGTCTTCGGTGGAGATCGTTCGGGCGGTCGGGGGCCGTATGGTCGAGGCGGGGCGAACGGAACGTCGCCGCGGTCTCGCGGAATGACCGGGACGGGCCTCCGTCTCAGGGCTCGCGCGGCTTCACAGGTCTGGGGCGGGCGCCGCGTGCGGACGGCCGGGGCGGGTCCTCAGAGGAGCGAGGCTTCCAGCCGCTTCTCCTCCGCGACCTTCCCGTTCAGATAGTCGAGAATGGCCGGTGCGGGCATCGGCCGCGCGAAGGCATAGCCCTGCAGGAAGCCGATCCCGGGTTCGCTGGCCGCGAAGCGGACATGCGCCTCGGTCTCCACGCCCTCGAGGACCAGCTGGAGCCCGAGGGGAGCGATGAAGCGCACCGCCCCTTTCAGGACCGCCGTGCGGCGGTCGTCCTGGTCGAGCCCTTCCAGGAAGCTCTTGTCGAGCTTGATCTTGGTGATCGGCAAGAGCGCGATCCGGCCCAGGTTGGAATAGCCCGTGCCGAAATCGTCGAGCGAGAGTCGAACGCCCAGGGCGCGGATCTGCCGGAGCGTCTCCACGACGCCGAGATGGTCTTCCAGGACCATGGTCTCGGTGATCTCGATCTCCAGCCGCTCGGGGTCGAGACCGGACTCCGCCAGGCACTGCGCGATGGTCGAGACGAGGTCGACCCGGTAGAGCTGGCTCGGCGAGACGTTGATCGAGACCTCCACCGAGATCGGCCATTCGGCCGCCGCGCGGCACCCGGCCAGCAGGGTGCGGTCCGTCAGCTCGTCCATCAGGCCGGCGTCCTCCGCCACGACCAGGAAGTCGCTCGGCGGCACCGACCCGCGGGTCGGATGCGGCCAGCGCGCCAGCGCCTCGCAGCCGATCACGCGGTAGGTGCCGTTCTCCAGGATCGGCTGGAAGTGCAGCTCGATCAGATCCTCGCGCAGGGCCTGACGCAGATCGTTCTCCAGCTGCAGGCGGTCGGCCGCCCGGTCCGGCGTGCCCGGAGCGAAGGCGAAGAAGCGCCGTCCGCCGGCGGCCTTGGCCTCGAAGAGCGCCATGTCGGCATGGTGCGAGACCTCCTCGTAGAGACGGCCGTCGCCCGGAAAATGCGCCGCGCCGATGCTGCAGGCGCCGGGCATGGTCACGCCGTTGACCACGGTCGGGCGGCCGATCGCGTCGATCACCGCCGCCGCGATCTCGGCGGCGGAGCGCCCCTCGCCGTCCGGATGGACGATCTGGAAGCGGTCTCCGGGTTCGCGGGCGATCAGCGAGCGCTCGCCGATGACGTGCCGGATCGTCGCGCCGGCCTGTCGCAGGAACTGGTCGCCCGCCAGCTGGCCCAGCGTCTCGCTCACCCGGCGCGAGGTCTCGATGTCGACGATGAGGAGGGTGAAGGAGCGTCCCTCGCGGATCAGCCGCTGAAGGGTGGTGCGCATGCTGGTTGCGTTGGGGAAGCCCGTCAGCGGGTCGGTGTGGGCGAGGCGCCAGTTCTCCTCCGACGCCTCGATCGCGTCGTGCAGGATGCCGCGGATCCGCCGCGAGGTGCCGATGGCGGCAAGATAGAAGGCGGCGAGGAACAGGCCGAGAATGACCGCGCGGGTGCTCGACAGCGCCATGAAGCCGACGACCATCGGCAGGATGCAGGCGAGGAGCTGGCAGCGCACCAGCGCCAGGCTCGAGAAGTTGCGGCCCTGCGCCCCGATCATGTAGCCGAGGGCGACGAAGACCGAGAGGGTCTGCGAGAACTCGTCGCCGGTCAGCCAGTGCGCGACGGCGGTCCAGCTGCCGATCAGCGCGAGATGGGCGACGCCGAGCCAGGTGTAGAGTCGCTTCCAGAAAACCGGGTGGCGGTCCGCATGGGAGGCGTTGGCGAGGAAGATGGCGAAGGCGATGAGGCGCAGGACGACGAAGAGCGCGATGCCCGCCGTCACCAGCCAGAGCGCGCGTTCGCCCGTCCGCAGCGCGGTGTAGGCGGCCGCGCACACGACGGCCAGCCCGCCGATGAAGAAGGACAGGCGGTCCCCGTAGAGGGACTCAACGACGTAGGCGCGCCGATTGCGCGGTTGCGGCATCATCGCCGACAGAGCGGTCGTGTCCATTCGCGGTCACCCGACTTACCGCATGTTCCGAAGTGCGGACCATAGGGACACAAGTAAGAAGGCTTCGTTAAGTTGCAGCAACTAAAATCTTTAGTCGTCGCCGGCGCCGACGCTCATCTTCTCCAAGTTCTCTGACATATATTTCTTGCAGAGACCCCATCTCAATTCGGTATGCCGTCCGGCTCGACGCCCGGTCGGATCCCCGAACGCCCGCTTCGCGCGCCCGCGATCTCTCGCAGCGCGTCCTCGGCGGACGTTGCGGAAGGCGGCCCGACGGCCTTCGTCCCGCGCTCTCGCCCCGCCGACGGCGCGTTTTCGAGAACGCGAGGAGACGATCTAGACGAACTGACCGATGGCCGGGACGGAGGCGACGGCCTGATCGACCGTGTCGTCCCCCGCATGCGCCCTGGCATGCAGGATCAGCGCCTCGCCCATCGCCCTCATCTGGGCCATGTCGAGGCCGAGGCCCATCAGCTTGGCGCCGAGCGCCATGATGCCGTCCGCGGCGGGACCGGCCTCGGCCAGCGCCTCCGGCGCGCCGGGCGTCTCGGAGATCATGCGCGAGACCGCCGGATCGTCGCTCTCGGCCTGCATGAAGGCGAGGATGTGCCCCGCGGCCTCGCGGGCCTCCGCCGGGGTCACCCCGACCGTGTCGGCCATCGTCTCGAACGCATTCTCGGCGGACATCGCATCTCCTCGCAGCCGCTCGAAGGTCGGCCCGCGGCGACCATGTCAAAGCCCGCGCCGTCTTGCAATGAGGCGCCCGCCGAACGCGGCCCGGCACTCCGGGCGTTCGCGCGATCGGCGTCCCTCTCGAACTCGCCTCCGCGCTCGCCTATCTGCGCACGCGAGAGGGACGCCGAACTCGTCCCACCCCGAGGAGCTGCCATGAAATCCGGACCCGCCGCCTTCGTCCTCTGGCTTCTGTGCTTCGTCGGCCTGTGCGGACTGCACCGCTTCTATCTCGGGCGGTTCTGGACCGGTCTGCTCTGGCTCTTCACCTTCGGCCTCCTGGGCGTCGGCCAGCTGATCGACCTCTTCCTCCTGCCCTCGATGCTGCGCCAGTCGAACCTTGAGCACCGCGTCACGAGCTTCGAGCGGGGTCAGATCCGCGACGCCGGGCGATACTGAGGCGGAAGCGCCGGAGAGCTCGCGGGAGCGGGCCGTCTTTGCCTTTAGACAAACGCGCCGGCCCGTCCTATCAGTCCGCGGGTGCGGTCGCAGACGGCCGCGCGTTCGAGTTTGCAAGGACGACGATCCATGGCCGAGATGTCCCGCACGCTGACCTTCCTCGACGGGCAATGGGTGGAGGGCAACCCGCAGATCGCCGGGCCACGCAGCCACGCCATGTGGCTCGGCTCCACGGTGTTCGACGGCGCGCGCTGGTTCGAGGGGCTCGCGCCCGACCTCGACCGCCATGCGGCCCGCGTCAACGCCTCGGCGCGCGCGCTGGGCCTGGAGGCTACCGTCTCCGCGCAGGAGATCGTGCGCCTGACCCATGAGGGCTTGCAGCGCTTCGACGGCGAGACCGCGGTCTATATCCGGCCCATGTACTGGGCCGAGGACGGCGGATACATGGGCGTGCCGGCCGACCCCGCCTCCACACGCTTCTGCCTGTGCCTTTACGAGGCGCCGATGATCGCCTCCTCCGGCTTCACCATGGCGCTCTCGCCCTTCCGTCGCCCGACGCCGGAATCGGCGCCGACGCTCGCCAAGGCGGGCTGCCTCTACCCCAATTCCGGCCGGGCGATCCTGGAGGCGCGCTCGCGCGGATTCGACAACGCGCTGATCCGAGACGCGGTCGGCAACGTCGCCGAGACCGGCACCTCCAACGTCTTCCTGGTGCGCGACGGGGTCGTCCAGACGCCGATCCCCAACGGCACCTTCCTCAACGGCATCACGCGCCAGCGCATCATCGAACTCCTGCGCCAGGACGGCGCGCAAGTCGTGGAGCGCACGCTGACGCCGGAGGACTTCTCGACCGCCGACGAGATCTTCTCGACCGGCAACCATTCCAAGGTCGTGCCGGTCACCCGCTTCGAGGACCGTGAGTTCCAGGCCGGGCCGGTGGCGGCGCGGGCCCGCGAGCTCTACTGGCGCTTCGCCCGGGAGGGCGCCGCAAACGGCCTCTGACGGCTGCGGACCTGACAGGACGCCGCGTGGACCCTAGGTAGGGGGCGATGCCCGGCCGCGCCCTTGCGGCCCGCGGCGGACGAATTCAACGCCTGAGAAGGAGACGCCGACATGGCCTTCACCCTGCCCGAACTGCCCTACGCCTACGACGCCCTTGCGCCCTACATGTCGAAGGAGACGCTGGAGTACCATCACGACAAGCACCATCAGGCCTATGTCGACATGGGCAACAAGCTGGCGGCGGACGCAGGCCTTGCCGACGCCTCGCTGGAAGAGGTGGTGAAGCAGTCCTTCGGCAAGAACCAGCCGCTCTTCAACAATGCCGGCCAGCACTACAATCACATCCATTTCTGGAAGTGGATGAAGCCGAACGGCGGCGGCAAGAGCCTGCCCGGCGCGCTGCAGGCGGCGATCGATTCCGATCTTGGCGGCTACGACAAGTTCCGCACCGACTTCATCGAGGCGGGCAAGGGCCAGTTCGGCTCGGGCTGGGCCTGGGTCGCGGTCAAGGACGGCAAGCTCCAGATCATGAAGACGCCGAACGGCGAGAACCCGCTGGTGCACGGCGCCGAGCCGATCCTGGGCGTCGACGTCTGGGAGCACTCCTACTACATCGACTACCGCAACGCCCGGCCGAAGTACCTCGAGGCCTTCGTCGACAACCTCGTCAACTGGGACTACGTCCTGGAGCGCTACGAGGCCGCCCGCGGCTGACGGTTCTTCGGCCCGTCCGGGCCAGATCTGAAATTCCGCACGACCGGAAGGGCGGGCGCCGAGGCGCCCGCCCTTCCTTCTTCAAGGCCCGTCAGTCGGCGCGGGTGAGACGGAAGATCGTCGAGGCGCTGTCGTCCGGCAGTTCGGCCAGCGCGTAGACCGCACCGTCCGGCCCGACCTTCACGTCGCGGATGCGCTCGCCGAGCGGCACGCGCTCCTCGTAGGCGACGCGATCGCCCGCCTCGTCCAGATGGACCACGACGATGCCCGTGGTCACGAGGCCGCCGATTAGGAAGGCGCCGTCCCACTCCGGAAACTCCTCGCCCTCGTAGAAGGCCATGCCGGCCGGGCCGATCACCGGATCCCAGTAATAGACCGGCTGCTCCATGCCGTCCTGGGCCGTGATGCCCTCGTTCACCTCCTGGCCCGAATACTCGATGCCGTAGGTGATGACGGGCCAGCCGTAGTTCAGGCCCGCCTCCGGCCGGTTCAGCTCGTCGCCGCCGCGCGGCCCGTGCTCGACCGTCCACAGCCGGCCCTGTCCGTCGAGCGCCGCCGACTGGATGTTGCGGTGGCCGTAGGACCAGATCTCCGGCAAGGCACCATCGGCACCGTCGGCGAACGGATTGCCCTCCACCGGCTCGCCTTCGGGCGTGATGTGGATCACCTTGCCGAGCGTCGAGGTCAGGTCCTGGGAGAGCTCGCGGATCGGGTCGTCGGAGCGCTCGCCGAGCCCGACATGGATGTTGCCTTCCGGCGTGAAGACGATGCGCGAGCCGAAATGCTTGTGGCCGTCATAGACCGGCACCTGGCTCCAGATCACCTCCACGTCGGACAGCGAGCCGCCGCCCTCATCGTCCGTCTCCAGGATCCCGGTGCCGAGCGCTGTGTGGTTGCCGCCCTCGACCGGCTCGGAGAAGGTGAAGAAGATGCGGTTGTCGGTTTCGAAATCTGGCGAGAGCGCGAGGTCCAGAAGACCGCCCTGCTCGGCCGAATCGACCTCGGGCACGCCTTCGATCGCCGGCCCCGCCTCGCCCTCGGCGGACAGGATATGGATCGCGCCCTCCTTGGCGGCGACGAGGACGCGTCCGTCCGGCAGGAATTCCATCGACCAGAGCTGCGGCAGCCCCTCGGCGAAGGTCTGCGTGGTCACCTCCGGCATCTCGGCGGGCTGCGCGGCGCGCGTCTGCTCGGGGAAGGCCGGCTCCTGGTCGGGGGCGTTGGGCGCCTCGGTCTCGACGGGCTCGCCGGCCGGGGTCGCCTCCTCGCCGGAGGCCGGCGGCTGGCCCTCGACATGGTCGAGAGGCGAGGTATCGCCGGTCGACTGGGCGTGGGCCGGAACGGCGAGAAGTCCGGCAGCGAGAACGCTGCCGGCGAGAAGACGGTTGAACATCGTGAAGTCCTCCGAAGGGCTGTCCGGCGGCTTGGCTCCGCCGGCCGCAGCGCCCGAAGGCGCCGCTTCATCCCGCCCGCAAATGGGACGGGCGGCCCGGAGGGAAACCACTGGTTGCCGCTCAAACCGGCGACGGCGTTCAAGAAATCGCTATCGAGCGGCCCGATGGCCGAACGGGACGGCATCGACCGGTTTGCGCGAGCGACGACGCCGTCGCCTGAACCATATCCGATCCCGCGCGACGTCACCCTCGGGCTCGTCCGCAGGGTCCGAACCGTCCAGCGCATGCGCGATGGCTCTCGCCAGCAGATCCCCGGGACAAGCCCGGGGAGGACGGCGGAGAGGACGAAGAAGCACAGGCGGGACCTGCCGGAGAGGCCCCGGCCCCCCTTCGCCGCCGCGGCCCGGCGCGCCGGG
>JAEZXX010000050.1 GCA_023419535.1 Pseudomonadota bacterium
TGGCCGAACTCGACCACATGCGCTCCAACTCCCCACAGGCCCGCCTCGAACGCCTCGTCGACTTCGACGAAGCCCAGGCCGCAGCCATCCTGAAACAGTGGATCCACGAAAAACAAGCGGCCTGAACGAATGCTGGATGCGACACCTCACGGGCCCTTCGCCGAGGGCGGCTCGGGCGAAGGCGACCCGGCGCTCCTCTCCCGCCTGCGCGACACCGCGCGGCTGATCGAGCGCATGCTGATCGACGAGCGCCGGCAACGCTATTTCGACGCCCTCAGCCTGAAGCGCAGCGGCGGCCTGTCCGGCAACGTCACCGCGCTCTTCTTCGCGGAACCCTCGGGCGCGCTTCTTCCGGACGCATAGTCGACGCGGCCCGTGGCGAAGACGGCCGCGCGGCGAACACGTCAATTATTCTGTAAATGATTCCCATCATAAAGGGACGTGCGGACGGCCAGGGTTCGACGGGTTCGACCCGGAGGGACCGATCGGCCGGGCCGCACGCCGAGCGCCGCCGCCAGGCGGCGCGAACGGCCGGCAGGACCCGACGGGCGCGGCCGGTCTCCGAGAATTGTCGTCCCTCAAGCCCAGGTGCCGTTCGATGAGTTTCCCCGAGGCCGATGTCGCGCAAGCCGACGCTTCGATCGTGCTGGATCCGGTTCTCGACATCCGGGCCGCCGTGCCGCTCCACCGCGAGCTGATGGACAGGCGCGGCGCCCCCCTGCGCATCGACGGCCGCAACGTCGAGCGCATCGGCGGGCAATGCGCCGCGATCCTGCTCTCGGCCGCCCGAAGCTGGGCCGGCGACGGGATGTCGCTCGTTCTCGACGAGCCCTCCGAAAGCCTGTGCGACGGGCTCCGGGTGCTCGGGCTCGACGCCTCGCGGATCGCGGGCGCGGAGATCAAGCCCGCCTGACGCGCGCGCCGGCAGACCCGGCCGGACCGAGACAAGCCCGCCGCAAAGGACGATGCGTCATGGACGCGATGGTGGAAATCAGGACGATCTTCTTCGAGGAATGCGCAGAAGGGCTCGCCGCGCTCGACGCGACGCTTCCGGCCTTCGCCGCTGGCGTGCCCGACGCGGAGACGATCGGGGCGGCCTACCGCGCGGTCCATTCGATCAAGGGCGGCGCCGCCTCCTTCCGCCTCGGCGAGCTCTCCGCCTTCGCCAAGACCTTCGAGGCGCTGCTCGGACAGGTCCGCTCCGGCGCTCTTGCCAGCGACCCCGACGTCGCCGCGCTCGTCTCGCGCTGCGCCGCGGCCCTGGCCACGCAAATCGAGGCCTCGCGGCGCACCACGTCCCTCGCCGACGAGATCGCGATCCACCTGCCCGAGGACGAAGCGCTGGCCAAGGCCGCGCCGGACGAGGGCGCGAGCGAGGAGATCGACTTCGCCGCGCTCGGCTTCACGCCCGTGGCGATCGACGCCGGCCACATGTTCGGCGGCCTCGCGGCACCCGGCGGGCCGGTCCGCTACGACATCCTCTTCCGGCCCTACCCGTCCCTCTACGCCTCGGCCAACGAGGCCGCGCTGCTCATCCGAGACGTCCTGCGGCTCGGGGAGGGAAGCGTGACCTGCGTCGACGACGAGCTGCCCGATCTCGGCGCGCTCCGGCCCGAGGGGGCGGCGCTCGCCTTCCGCATCGAGCTTGAGACGAGCGAGAGCGAGGACGAGATCCGCGACATCTTCTCCTTCGTCGACACCGACTGCGAGCTGACGATCACGCGGCGCGAGACGGATGCGCCCGCGCCCGCGAGCGGCGACGAGGACGTTCTGGCCCGTCTGCTCGCCGCGGCCAGAGCCTGAGACATCCAAGACCCGACACGCCCACCGCCCGCGGAGGACCGCATGAACATCTCGAAGTCCAACCAGCTCGAAGGCGCCCGCGAACTCATCGCGTTCCGCGTCGCCGACCGCGAGTTCTGCGTCGACATCATCTCGGTGCGCGAGATCCGCGGCTTCACCGCGGCGACGCCCCTGCCGCACGCCCCGGGCTACGTCACGGGCGTCATCAATCTGCGCGGAACCGTCCTGCCCATCGTCGATCTGTCGCTGCGCCTCGGCTTCGGCGCCACGCAGCCGACCATGCGCTCGGTCATCATCGTCGTGATGCTCGACCAGCAGCTCGTCGGCCTTCTCGTCGACGCGGTCTCCGACATCCTCACGGTCACCGACGACACGGTCCAGCCGACGCCCGACGTCGCCTCCGACATGGCGCGCAGCTTCGTGCGCGGCGTCATCGCGCTGGAGGGCCGGATGATCTCCCTCATCGGCATCGACAGCATCCTGCCCGCCCAGAGAGACCTCGCGGCCTGACCGGCGCCGCCTTCGCCTTCCGGAGTTTGCCCCCATGTCGCGCATGACGGCCCAGGCCAACGCGCACTCCCCCGAGCCGGCTTCGGGCGGCGAGTTCCGCATGACGGAGAAGGACTTCCGTCGGATCGCCTCGATCCTCTACGAGGATTCCGGCATCGCGCTGCCCGACACCAAGTCCACGCTCGTCTATTCGCGCCTCGCCAAGCGGCTGCGCGCGCTCGGCATCGCGAGCTTCTCCGACTATTGCACCTTCGTCGTCTCGGACGCGGGCGCCGACGAGCGGATGGTGATGCTCGCCGCGCTGACGACCAACGTCACGCACTTCTTCCGCGAGTCGCATCATTTCGACCATCTTCGCACGACCTTCCTGCCCCCTCTCGTGGAGCGGGCACGCAAGGGCGGGCGCGTGCGGATCTGGTCGGCGGGCTGCTCTAACGGGCACGAGCCCTATTCGATCGCGCTGACGCTGCTCGGCGTGATGCCGGACGCCGGCGAGCACGACGTGAAGATCCTCGCCTCCGACATCGACCCGAACGTCGTCGCCTTCGGACGCGCCGGGCTCTACGACGAGACCGCGATCAAGCCGGTGCCGGCGGAGCTGCGCCGCCGGTGGTTCGAGCGCGAGGGCGATCGCTACCGCGCCTCGCAGCCGCTGCGCGACCTCGTCTCGTTCCGCGAGCTCAACCTCATCGGCGACTGGCCGATGAAGGGCAAGTTCGACGCGATCTTCTGCCGGAACGTCACGATCTATTTCGACGAACCGACCCGCCAGCGCGTCTGGGACCGGTTCTGCCAGACGCTCGTGCCGGGCGGCCACATCTATATCGGGCATTCCGAACGCATGGCGGGACCGGCGGCGACCCGCATGCACCTCGTCGGGAACACCATCTACCAGCAGCGCTGACGCGCTCCGCTCCCCTCTCGAAAGCCGCACCATGGCGCGCACCCGCGTCCTCATCGTCGACGATTCCTCCACCATGCGCGCGCTGATCCGGCACGCGCTGTCGGGCGATCCGGCCATCGAGATCGTCGGCGAGGCGCCCGATCCGGCCGAAGCGCGCCAGAAGATCAAGCTCCTCGACCCCGACGTCGTCACGCTCGACATCGAGATGCCGGGCATGAACGGCCTCGAATTCCTGGAAAAGATCATGCGCCTGCGTCCGACGCCGGTGATCATGGTCTCGACGCTCACCCAGCCCGGGGCCGACGCGACGATCTCGGCGCTCGAGATCGGCGCCTTCGATTGCGTCGGCAAGCCCGGGCGCGAGGGCGGGGACACGCTGGCCCGCCTGCCCGAACTCGTGCGCCAGGCCCACGCCGCGCGGGGCGTCATCTCGTCGGGCGGCGCGCGCATCGCCGCGCCCAAGCGCGCCGAGACCTTTGCGAACAAGAGCCGCTGGCCCGACCTCGTCGCGATCGGCTCCTCCACCGGCGGCGTGGAGGCGCTGCTGCAGCTTCTTCCCCGCTTTCCGGCCGACACCCCGCCGGTTCTCATCGTCCAGCATCTTCCCGCGACCTTCACCGCCTCCTTCGCCGCGCGTCTCGACCGGGCCTGCCCCGCCAAGGTCGTGGTACCCAAGAGCGGCGAGACGATCGCGAGAGGTCATGTCTATCTGGCGCCCGGCGGGCAGCATCTGTCCGTGCGCCGGCTCGGCGGCTCGCTCGCCTGCGCCCTTCGCGAGGACGATCCCGTCCAGGGCCACAGGCCGAGCGTCGACGTGATGATGAATTCGGTGGCCGAATGCGCGAGCGGACGGGCGGCCGGGGTCATCCTGACGGGGATGGGACGCGACGGAGCGGACGGCCTCCTCGCCATGGCGAAGGCCGGGCACCGCACTCTGGCCCAGGACGAGGCGACATCCCTCGTCTACGGCATGCCCCGCGTCGCCTGGCAGGTGGGCGCTGCAGAGAAACGCGTTCCCCTCGGCCGGATCGCCGATGAGATCTTCGCGTAAGCTTTGTGTCGGCATTGAGGATTCGTTGTGATTTGAACGATATCATCTAGTAGAATTCGATGCGACGCGAGTAAATCATGAGTTTTGTCCAACATCTGAAGGTCATGATCGTCGACGATCACCGTACAAGCCGGATGCTGACCTACGAGGCGCTGGTTGCGCTCGGCATCAAGCAGGTCGTCTACGCGGGGGACGGGGAGGAGGCGCTGAAGATGATGATGTCGACGCCCTGTCACATCGTCATCTCCGACTACAACATGCCCAAGCTCGACGGCATCCAGCTCCTGAAGGCGCTCCGCTCCTACGGGCCGACGCAGAAGACGCCCTTCATCATGCTGACCGGCAAGGGCGACCGCGCTTTGGTCCAGCAGGCCGCGGCCGCCGGTGCCAACAACATCCTCGCCAAGCCCGTCTCCGTGCCCGTCCTGCGCAAGTCGCTCGAAGCGGTTCTCGGCCGTCTGCAGTGATGCCGATCCCCGCGTCGCACGGCGCGACCGAGCGCCGCCGGATCAATCTCATCCAGGGCGAGGCGGTGGTCGACAACCGCCCCGAGGTGGTGATCACGACGCTGCTCGGCTCGTGCGTGGCGGCCTGCATCCGCGATCCGGAGGCCGGCGTCGGGGGGATGAACCACTTCCTCCTTCCCGGCGAGGCGGCTCTCGATCGGTCGGGCCGCACGCAGAGCTACGGGCTCTATCTGATGGAGCTCCTGATCAACGGTCTTCTGAAGAAGGGGGCCCGGCGTCATGCGCTGGAGGCCAAGCTCTTCGGCGGCGCCCGCACGATGGAAGGCCTGTCGGACATCGGCGCCAAGAACGTCGAGTTCGCCACCCGCTTCCTGGCGACCGAGGGCATCGCGCTGACGGGCGGCAGCACGGGCGGCCTGCAGGGCCGCCGCATCGAGTTCTGGCCCGTCACGGGGCGGGCGCGGCAGATCCTGATCGAGCCGGCGGACCGGCGGGCCTTCGTCCGCGTCCCGCCTGCCGTCCCGACGGTCGAGAGCGGCGGCGATCTGGAGCTGTTCTGACGATGACGACGAGCGCCCCTTCGAACGACGTCCTGGCGGTCGGCACCCTGCTCGATCGCATCGCGGACGAGATGCGCGGGCTGGCCGTCCTCGCGCGCGATCTTCCGCTGCCGGCCGGCTTGGGCGACGACGCGGCGGTCGTCGCGGCGCAGAACCAGGACCTTTTGGAGCAGACGCTCGACGATCTGTCCGCCTTCCTGCGTCTCAGCGCACGGGGCGTCTGCGGTTCCGCCCGGGCCGATGTCGGCCCGGCGCTCGGCACGCTGCGCCTTTCGGCGCTGGCCGCGCGCCTGTCGGGCGGGCGGGCGCCGGCCGGCGAGGCGGCCGGCGATCTGGACCTCTTCTGACGGGGCCGGCCGGGCGCGGCTAACCTCGTATTAACCAAGACGTAAATCTTGATGGCTACGGTCCAGGGCGATCCGTGCCGCACCAGCCGAGGAGTGCAGGGGTTGAAGACGATCCTGACAGTGGATGACTCGAGGACGATGCGCCAGCTCTTGCGCTCGGCGCTGTCGGACGCCGGCTTCGAGGTTGTCCAGGCCGAAGACGGCGTTCACGGGCTGGAGGTCCTGCGGGACTGCTCGCCGGACGTCATCATCACCGACGTGAACATGCCGCGCATGGACGGGCTCACCTTCATCGAGGAGCTGCGCCAGGACGGCCAGCGACGCGCCATCCCCATCCTCGTGCTGACGACCGAGAACGACGCGCCGAAGAAGGCGCGGGCGAAGGCCGCCGGCGCGACCGGCTGGATCGTCAAGCCCTTCGATCCCAAGAAGCTCGTCGACGCGATCAACCGCGTCGCACCCTGACATCGACAGCGCTCCTTCGAGGATTCCTGCGCAATGGACGTGATGGCCGAAATCCGGGCGACCTTCTTCGAGGAGTGCGCCGAGCAGCTGCAGGAACTCGAGGCGGGCCTGATGGCCATGGAGGAGGGACGCTCCGACACCGAGACGGTGAACGCCGTCTTCCGGGCCGTCCACTCCATCAAGGGGGGCGCGGGAGCCTTCAATCTCCATGCGCTCGTCGGCTTCGCCCACGTCTTCGAGACGACGCTCGACCTCGTGCGCTCCGGCGGGCTCGACCCCGATGCGGGCGTGATGCGCGTCCTGTTGCGCTCGGCCGACATCCTGAACGATCTCGTCTCGGCCGCGCGCGACGAGGAGGAGCCGGACGCGGCGCGCGCCGACGCGGTCGCGGAGGAACTCAAGCGCCTCGCCGGCGGTGAGGGCGCATCGCATTCGTCCGGTGCCGATCCGGACGACGACGAGCCGGAATTTTCCGCGGTCGCCGTCGATCTCGGCGCCCTCTTCGGCCAGTCGGCGCCGGCGCCCGGCATCCGCGTGCGCTTCGCGCCGCGGCCCGAACTCTACGCCAAGGCCAACGACGCCGCCCGCCTCATCCGCGAGACGCTCGCGCTGGGGGAGGGGACGGTCGAATGCCATGACGAGAACCTTCCCGATCTCGCCGACCTCGATCCCGAGGGCGCGGCGCTCTCCTGGACGATCGAGCTGACCGGCGACGTCGCCGAACCCGCGATCCGGGAGATCTTCGAGTTCGTCGACGGCGATTGCGACCTCGTCGTCGAGCCGTTGGGCGAGCCGGCGCAGCCCGAGGCGGGCCCGGCGAGCGAAGAGGATTTCCTCGCGCTGCTGCGCTCGGTCGGCGTCGGTGCCGGCGAGCCGGAGGGCTCTGAGCCGTCCGAGCCGTCCGAGGCACCGGTCCGGCGCGCAAGCGTCGCCGACGCCGAGGCCGGCGACGCCAGGGGCTCGGCGGGGGGCGGCCAGCCCGCGCCCACGATCCGCGTCGATCTCGCCCGCGTCGACCGTCTGATCGATCTCGTCGGCGAGCTCGTCATCCATCAGGTGATGCTGTCCCAGCGCGTCATGCAGGCCGGTCTCGCGCGCGCCTCCGAGATCGCCATCGGCCTCGACGAACTCGAGCAGCTGACGCGCGAAATGCAGGACAGCGTCATGGCGATCCGCGCCCAGCCGGTGAAGTCGGTTTTCCAGAAGCTGCCGCGTCTCGTGCGCGAGGTGGCCGAGCGGACCGGCAAGAGCGTGCGCCTCGTCACCGAAGGCGAGTACACCGAGGTCGACAAGACCGTCATCGAGCGTCTGTCGGATCCGCTCACCCACATGATCCGCAACGCCATCGACCACGGGCTGGAGACGCCGGAGAAGCGCCTGGCGGCGGGCAAGGGCGAGGAGGGCACGGTGCGCGTCGCGGCCATGCACCGCTCGGGCCGCATCGTCATCGAGATTTCGGACGACGGCGCGGGCATCAACCGTGAGGTCGTCCGGCGCATCGCCGTCAGCAAGGGTCTCGTCGCCCCCGACGCGAACCTCTCCGACGAGGAGACCGACAACCTCATCTTCCTCCCCGGCTTCTCCACCAAGGAGCAGGTGTCGGAACTGTCGGGGCGCGGCGTCGGCATGGACGTCGTCAAGAGCTCGATCCAGGCGCTGGGCGGTCGCGTCGCCATCACCTCGACGCCAGGCAAGGGCTCGCTCTTCTCCATGAGCCTGCCGCTGACGCTGGCCGTTCTCGACGGCATGATCATCTCGTCGGGCGACCACACGCTGGTCGTGCCGCTGACCGCGATCATCGAGACGCTGCAGCCGCGCGCGGGCGAAGTGAAGTCGTTCGGCGACGGCGAGTACGTCATCAACGTGCGCGACAGCTTCCTGCCGCTGATCGACATCTCCCGCAAGCTCGGCTACCGCAGCGAGGCGACCGACCCCGCCAAGGGCGTCGTCATCCTGGTCGAGGGCGAGACCGGCCAACGCTCCGCGCTTCTGGTCGACGGGATCCAGGGCCAGCGGCAGGTCGTCATCAAGAGCCTGGAGGCCAATTACGGCCGTGTGCCCGGCATCGCCGCCGCGACGATCCTCGGCGACGGCCGCGTCGCGCTCATCCTCGACGTCGATACGGTCGCGGCGACCAGCCGCTTCGAGACCAGCGCCTTCGCCGTCGCCGCGGAGTAGCGTTCCGGCCGGGCGGCGCGATCCGCCGTCCGCCCTCCTTCGCTCCGGCGGACGGCGCTGGGCCGCCTCCGCCTCCGTGACGGGTCGGGCGACGCCATCCCTTCCTCAACGACAGGTTCCCGCGCTCCCCGCGCGGACCTTGCGGCATGGCGTGGCCGCCGAAGCATCGTCTCGTTCGTCGAAGGTAAGGTGGGCGATCTTTCTTTCGCCCCGCGGTTGAACGTCTTATCCCGAAGCAACGTCAAGAGGAAAAAGGGGCGTCTTCAGTCAATTAAACATAAATTTATGTTCATTTTATAGATTAACGGCGTTCCCCTCAAGCGACCGGCGCCAGGCGCCGCTCAGGAGCCCCGTCGTGTTCCGCTTCCTCGTCAACACCAAAATCTCGATCAAGATCGCCGCGATGATCATCGTCACGGCGTCCATCAGCATCCTCCTCGCCTGGTATTCCAGCGTCGGGATGCAGGACATCGACCGCCGCTACAGCGAATTGACCGATGTCCGCTCGCCGGCCCTCGTGAAGCTCGCCCGGACCGGGCGGCAGTCCATGGAAGTCGCTTACGACACCTACAAGGTGTTCGCCTACGCCGGATCGAGTGAGGAAGCCCGTACCGCCGCCGCGGACCGGACCGCGACCATCGAGAAGGCCCGCGTCTGGCTGGTCGAGGTCGAGGCGGCGATTCCTTCCCTCCAGGCTGGCATCACCGAACTCGAGGCGATCCTCGATGCGATCGATACGACGAGCGCGAACGCTGTTGCGGCCGGCCTTCAGGATCAGGCGGAAGCAGCTCTCCCCCAACTTGCAGAGATGGATACCCATATCGCGGCGTATCGTGATGCGGCCGCTACGCTGGTCGATTCCGAACTCGCGGTCTTGGACACTTTGTCCAGCGAGATGTCCGCTTCCGTCGAGAGCATCGGTTGGATGACGATCGTCATCTCCGCCGTGGCCGCCGCGCTCGGCGTGCTGATGGCGCTCCTGATCACCCGCGGGACGATCACCATGCCGCTGACGCGCCTCGGGCGCACCATGGAGGAGCTGTCGCGCGGCAATCTCGACGCGACGGTCGACGGTACGGACCGCAAGGACGAGGTCGGCGGCATGTCGCGCGCCGTCCAGGTGTTCAAGGACAACGCCGTGCAGGCCCGTGCGATGGAGGCCGAGGCCGTGGCCATGCGCCAGGCGCAGGAGGCCGAGCGTGAGCGGGTTGCTGCGATCGACAAGCGGACGCAGGACGATCTTCGTCATTTCGTGGGGGAGATCGAGGGCGGGTTCGCGCGTCTGTCGCAGGGCGACATGACGGTTCGGATCGAGCGTGCGGTGGCGGCGCAGTACGAGCCGATCCGGGGGCAGTTCAACGCGACGGTGGAGAAGCTGGAATCGACGCTGGGCTCGGTGGTGACCTCGATCGGCTCGATCCGCACGGGGCTGGGGGAGATCAACGTGGCCTCGAACGATCTGGCGCAGCGCACCGAGCAGCAGGCGGCGAGCCTGGAGGAGACGGTGGCGGCGCTCGCCGAGGTGACGCGGGCGGTGAACGAGACGGCTCAGGACGCGGGGAGGGCGCAGGATTCGGCCGAGAGCGCGAACCGCAACGCGGCCAAGGGCGGCGAGATCGTCGGCAAGGCGGTGGAGGCGATGCGGGCGATCGAGCAGTCGTCGGAGAAGATCGGTA
>JAEZXX010000071.1 GCA_023419535.1 Pseudomonadota bacterium
GGGCCTAACCCCCCCCCTTCGCTTTTGCCACGCGAGGCTTCGGAGAGAACCGACCATGCTGGGACCCGACCCGAACGCCGTCCATCCCGTGCCCGAGCACCCGCGGATCGTGTTCCTCAAGCCGCTGGTGACGCGTCCGACCATCTCGGTGGGCGAATACACCTATTACGACGACCCGTTGGACGCGCTCGGCTTCGAGGCGAACAACGTCACCCACCACTACGACTTCCTCGGCGACCGGCTGGTCATCGGCCGGTTCTGCGCCATCGCGGCGGGCGCGACGTTCGTGATGAACGGTGCGAACCACGCGATGGGCGGCCTTTCCACCTATCCCTTCAACATCTTCGGACAGGGGTGGGAGGCCGGCTTCGATCTTTCGTCGATCACCCAGGGCCTGAAGGGCGACACGGTCGTCGGCCACGACGTCTGGATCGGCGAGGGGGCGACGATCCTGCCGGGCGTCGGCATCGGATCGGGCGCGGTGATCGGCGCGCGCTCGGTCGTCTCGCGCGACGTGCCGCCCTATGCGGTCGTCGCGGGCAACCCGGCGCGGGTCCGGCGGTTTCGCTTCGAGGAGGACGAGGTGCGCCGGCTCGTGGCCCTGTCCTGGTGGGACTGGCCGGTCGAGAGGATCGTCGCCAATCTGGCCGCCATCCGGGCCGGGGACCTCGAAGCATTGGAGCGCGCATGAGCGACGAGACGACGATCGGCCCGCAGGAGGAGACGCGCCTATTCTTCGCGCGCCCCTGGGTCTTCATCCGCGGCGTTCCGGCGATGAAGTTCCTGCCGCCGGAAGGACCGCCCGAAATCGCCTTCGCCGGTCGCTCCAACGTGGGCAAGTCCTCGCTCATCAACGCGCTCGTGTCGCAGAAGGGCCTGGCGCGCACCTCGAACACGCCGGGGCGCACCCAGGAGCTGAACTACTTCGTCCCGGACGGCTTCTCGGGGCAGGGCGACGACCTGCCGCCGATCGCGATGGTGGACATGCCCGGCTACGGCTACGCCAAGGCGCCGAAGGACCAGGTCGACGCCTGGACCAAGCTCGTCTTCGACTATCTGCGCGGGCGTGCCACGCTGAAGCGCGTCTTCGTGCTGATCGACGCCCGGCACGGCATCAAGGCGAACGACAAGGATGTGCTCGCGCTGCTCGACAAGGCCGCGGTCTCCTACCAGATCGTCCTGACCAAGACCGACAAGATCTCCGCGCTGGCCCTGCCCAAGCTCCTGGCGGCGACGCAGGAGGCGATCCGCAAGCGTCCCGCGGCCTATCCGGAGATCATCGCGACCTCTTCCGAGAAGGGGGCCGGCCTGACCGACCTTCAGGCGGCCATCGCCGTCCTGATGGAGCGGTGAGGGCGCTTCAGTCCCTGCTCACGCTCTCGTCCCGGAACGCCTTCAGCCTCTCCTCGATGCGGCGGTAGACGTCGCGGTAGGCGTCGATGATCTGCTGGCGCGAGCCGGAGACGACCGAGGGGTCGGGCATCGGCCAGAACTCGATCGCGACGGCGTCCGCGCTGGCGCGGTCGAGCGCGACGTGGTGCGCCTCGGGCGACATGGTGACGATGAGGTCGAAATAGCCGTCGCCGAGCTCCTCCAGCGAGCGCGGCACGAACTCGCCGAGCTTCAGCCCGTTCTCTGCGAGGATGACGTCGACGAAGGGGTCGCGCTCGCCGCATTTGACGCCGGCCGAGGCCACGTAGACGTTCGGCATCAGCGAATGGGCGATCGCTTCGGCCATCGGCGAGCGGATGGCGTTCATGCCGCAGACGAAGAGGATGGAGCCGGGCAGGCGGCCGGCGGCGGCGCCCGGCGCGCTCAACGACACCATCCGCTGCTGTGATGCCCGGAAGAGCGGAAAACGCGCCGCACGCTCAACCCCTCACTCGCGCCAGTGCAGGACGCAGATCAGCGTGAACAGGCGCCGCGCGGTCTCGCCGTCGATCGAGACCTTTCCGGACAGCCGGTCCTTCAGGATCTGCGAGCCCTCGTTGTGGACGCCGCGCCGTCCCATGTCGATCGCCTCGATCTGCGACGGCGTCGCCGTGCGTATGGCGGCATAATAGCTGTCGCAGATCAGGAAGTAATCCCGGATGATGCGTCGGAAAGGCGTCAGCGACAGAATGTGGGTGGCGAGCGCCGTGCCGTCCTCGGCCCGGATGTCGAAGACCAGCCGCTTGTCGGCCAGGCTCAGATTCAGCCGGTAGCGGCCGCCCTCGGCGCCCACCGGCTCGAAGCGGTTGCCCTCGATGAGGTCGACGATGGCGACCGCCCGCTCGTGCTCGGCATCGGCCGAGGCGCGCCCGATCGAGGCGTCGAGATCGACGGAGACGAGGCGTCCGTGTTCGCTCATGCTGGCCCTCCGAGATTCAGGCGAATGGCCACCGAGCGCGCATGGGCCTCCAGATCCTCCGACCGGGCGAGGGTGACCGCGGCGGGACCGAGCGCGCGCAGGGCGTCCGGCGAGAGCTTGAGGATCGAGGTGCGTTTGACGAAGTCGAGCACGGACAGGCCGGAGGAGAAGCGCGCCGAGCGCGCGGTCGGCAGGACGTGGTTGGAGCCGCCCACATAGTCGCCCACGACTTCGGGCGTGTGACGCCCGAGGAAGGCCGCGCCCGCCTCGCGAATCTCGGCGAACAGGGCGTCGGGGTCCGCGGTCGCGATCTGCAGGTGCTCGGCGGCGATCCGGTCGGCGAGCGGGGGAGCGTCGCGTGCGATGTCCTCGACGAGGATCACCGCGCCGTAGCCGGTCCAGCTCGCGCGCGCCGTCGTCTGGCGCGGCAGGGTCCGCAGCTGGCGCTCCACCGCCTCCTCGACCCGCGCCGCGAAGGCCGCGTCGTCAGTGACGAGGATCGACTGCGCGGCCTCGTCGTGCTCGGCCTGCGCCAGGAGGTCGGCGGCGATCCAGTCCGGATCGTTCTCGCCGTCGGCGATGACCAGCACCTCGGAGGGGCCCGCGATCATGTCGATGCCGACCGTCCCGAAAACCTGCCGCTTGGCGGAGGCGACGTAGGCGTTGCCCGGCCCGACGATCTTGGCGACGGGCGCGATGCTCTGCGTGCCGTAGGCGAGGGCGGCGATCGCCTGCGCGCCGCCCACGCGCCAGATTTCGTCCACCCCGGCGATGTGGGCCGCGGCGAGCACCAGCGGGTTGAGCTCGCCCTTGCGGGCGGGCACCACCATGGCGATGCGCGAGACGCCGGCGACCTTCGCCGGAACGGCGTTCATCAGGACCGAGGACGGATAGCTCGCCGCGCCGCCAGGCACGTAGAGGCCGACCGAGGCGATGGCGGTCCAGCGAGAGCCGAGCTCGACGCCCGCCGCGTCGGTGTAGCGGTCGTCTCTGGGGCGCTGGCGCTCGTGATGGGAGAGGATGCGGCCATGGGCGAAATGGAGCGCGTCGCGCACGTCCTTCGGCGCATTCCCGTAGGCGGCCGCGATCTCGGCTGCCGGCACCCGCAGCGTCTCCGGCGTCAGGTGCAGGGCGTCGAAGCGGGCCGTGTACTCGATGAGCGCCTCGTCGCCGCGCCGGCGCACATCGGCGAGGATGGCGCGCACGGCGGCCTCGACGTCCTCGGACGCCTCGCGCTTGGACGCGAGGAGCGTCGCGAAATCGCACTCGAAGGTCTCGTCGCGGATGTTCAGTCTGACCGGCAAGGCGCTTCCGTTCCAGATCCCGCGCGGCCGCCCGTCAGCTAAGGAGCGCGGGGTCGTCCCGGTCGTGATCGGGACGGTTCGTCGTGCTCCAGGCGGCGCCGAGATCGGTGAGCTGCGCTTCGATGCATTCGACGTCGAGCCTTACCCCGGCCCCCCCGGCGAAGACAAGCTCGACGGTCCCGGAGGGCTCCTGCGACGGCTCGAAGCGGATCGCGAGAAGCGAAACCACCTGCTCCGCGTCGCCGATCGCGACACCCGACTGGCGCACGCGCGTGACGCGGTCGAAATGGAGCACGGAGCGCCGCCGCTCGTAGTCGCGCCGGCGCGAAAAGGCGAAGCGACGCGAGCGGTCGGCGACCTCCCAGGCGAAGCGGTTCATGACGAGGACGAAGCGCCCGTCGCGGGGCGCGAAGCTCATCTCGGCCGTACGCGCCACCGCGTCCTGGCAGTGGGCCGAGACGATCCCGAGATCCTCGGCGTCGAGGGCGAGGAGCTTGAGGTCCGTCATCTTGCGCGTCTTTCGCTGGCGGTCTGGGATGCGAGGGGCGAGAATAGCGCGGGGATGCGCCGCGACCACCTTCGTCTCGGCAAGGCGGCCTTAAGAGGCCCGTTTCTAGAATGAGGTCGTCATGACAGGCGGAGGCGAGCGATGATCGAGGCGCGGACCACGATGCCCCCCGCGGGCATCCGGCGCTTCGCCGCGCTTGACGGCTTGCGCGGCGTCTGCGCGCTGATGATCGTGTTCCTGCACGCGCCCGTGGGCGGGACGATCGGCGAGGCGCCGATCGTGCGCAACGCCTTCCTCTTCGTCGACTTCTTCTTCGTCCTCTCCGGCTTCGTCATCGCCCATGCCTTCGCGACGCGCATCCGCAGCTGGGGCGAGGCGGGCGCCTTCTCGGTCTCGCGGATCAAGCGCGTCTATCCGCTGCACCTCTTCATGCTCGCTCTCTTCCTCGCCTTCGAGCTGGTCATGCTCGCGCTGCGGGGCCCGGACGCCGCCTTCCCCGGCGGCAACGGCTTCGGCGCGCTCCTCGCCAATCTGACCATGACGCATTCGCTCGGCATCGTGGACCGCCTCGGCTGGAACTATCCGAGCTGGTCGATCTCGGCCGAGCTCGTCGCCTACGGGCTTTTCGCGCTGGTGCTCGTCCTCGTGCCGCGCCTTTTGAAACCGCTGCTCATGGCGATCCTCGTCCTGGCGCCGCTCGCTCTCTATGCGGCCGTCGGCCATATCGACGTGACGGTCGTCTGGGGCTGGCTACGGTGCCTCTACGGCTTCTCGCTCGGGGTCCTGTTGCGGCTCGCGATCTGGCCGCGCCTGGGAAGCGCCGGTCCTGACCCGGCGCCGAGCCATGCCTGGACGCTGGCGGAGGTCGCGAGCGTCGCAGCGGTCGTCGTCTTCGTGATCCTCGCCGGCACGACGCCGCTCTCGCTCGCCGCGCCCTTCGTCTTCGGCTACGCGCTCCTCGTCTTCGCGCACGAGGGCGGCGCGCTCAGCCGCCTCCTGAAGACCGCCCCCTTCGCCTTCCTCGGGCTGATCTCCTACTCGGTCTACATGACGCACGCCTTCGTCATCTCGCGCGCGATCAACGGCGCGAGCGCGTTCGAGGCGCTGTTCGGCCTGTCCCTGATGCGGGATCGTCCCGACGGGAGCTCCGTCGTGGCAGGCGGGGACGTCGAGGCGGGCATCGCCCTCGCCATCATCGTCGCCGCGACGCTCGTCATCAGCGCTCTGACCTGGCGCTTCGTCGAGACGCCCGGCCAGCGCATCGTCCTTCGGCGCAGGCCGAGCCCGTCGCCGGTCCGGACATGATCCGTCAGCCCGCCGAAAGGCGGCGCGCCGAAACGAGCCTGAGGCCCACCACCGCGATCCAGAGCGTCATCCAGATCGGCGATCCGCGTTCGAAGAAGAAGCTTTCGAGGAACGCGTTGAGAAGCATGAAGGCGAGGACCATCAGGAAGAAGTCGGCAAGGCGGGCGCTCTCGGCATCGTCGCCGGCGCGCGCATAGTCGATCAACGGCAGGACGACGAGTGTCAGGACCCCGAGGACGAGGCCGGGAATGCCGGACGTGATGAGAAGGTCCATGTAGCCCGAATGGCCGTTGGCCGCGCCGCGCGGATCCCAGGCGAGTTCGCGGCTCGGCTCGCTGGCGAGCACCGTCGCCGACCGCCAGAAGGAATCGAGGCCGAAGCCGAGCCACCGCCGCCCCTCCGAAAGGTCGAGCGCATAGCTCCACAGGAAGGTGCGCCCGGTCAGCGTCGGGTCGGGCAGGATCGGCGCGAGGGCGGCCTGGACCGCAGGGGAGAGGGTCAGGCCGATCGTCAGGCCGGCGAGACCGGCGACGAGGAGCGCGACGCCCAAGGCGGCGAGAATGCGCCCGCCGACCAGCCGCGCCCCGACGATCGAGATCGCGACGGCGGGCAGGAGGAGCGCGGCCGTTCGCGACCCGGTCTGGAGGACGAAGAGGAGGGAGAGCGCGGCGATCGCTCCGCCCGTCCACCAATGCCGGCACCGCAGGAGATAGACGCCTGCGAAGAACATCGCGGCCATCATCGCGCCGGCGATGTTCTTGTGGCTGTAGATTCCGCGCCAGAGCCCGCCGTGATGCCCCTCCGGCCCGAAGAAGGAGTGGACGCCGATCTCCGGCAGCGCCGCGACCCCGAAATAGGAGAGCGCCAGCACCGTTGCGCAGGCGGCCGTCAGGCAGAAGCGGAACGCGCGCACCGTGGGCGGCAGGCAGAGCACGCCGGTCGCCGCGATCATGGCGGCCAGCATGAAGGCGAACGCGCGCCGCGCCCCCTCCGGCTCGACGGCCTGCGCCGTCGTCACCGCGTACCAGAGGATCGTCGCGATCCAGACCGGCCGCAGGAGCGAGAGCGTCACTCTTCGGTCGGTGAAGAGGAGATGGCCGACGAGGGCGATGCCGGCCAGAAGACCGTAGCCGAGCTGGTTGACGATGTTGCCCTCGTGGCCGGTGCCCGCCGGCACGACGACGAAGGGCGTCAGCGTGACGAGGAGCGCGGTGAGGAGCACCGCACCCAGAAGGGTGCGGACCGTGTCGGCCAGTTCCGCGCGCAGCGCGTGGTCAGTTGGCCTCGGGGCGGCGATATTGCTCATTCACCCCTCCGAGGACGGCCTGGAAGCGCCCGAGCGCGATCTGCAGCGGATAGAGCCCGATCACGGCCGAACGGGTCCGGATGCCGAGGCTGGCGGACCGGAACGGCGCGGCGGCGAGAAGCGCGCCGCTCTTGGCCAGCGATCTCAGGCGCCCGCCGAGCCCGTGTGCCTGACGCTGCTCGATGATCGACGAGATCGCGCCGTTGCGCAAGGCGCGGGCGTGCAGCCAGGAGAATTCGGTCCGGCGCTCGGGCGTCGTCTCGCGCACCACCGCCTCGGCGCACCAGCCGAAGGTGAAGCCGGCGGCCCGCGCCCTGGCGTAGAAATCGCTGTCGCCGCCGCCGAGAAAGTTGAAGCTCGTGTCGAGGAAGGGGCGCGGCATCGCTTCGAGGACGGCCCGCGAGATCAGGACGTTGCCGGAGGAGTAGAGGATCGGCACGCGCCCGGTTCGCTCGTGGGGCGGCGTGAAGACCGGATGGCGGCGGTAGCGCTCGCCGCGCTCGCTGGCGAAGACCGGGACCTGCGGGCCGCCGACGATGTCGGTGCCGAGGTCGCGCGCGGTCTCCAGGAGCCGTTCCGCCCAGTCGGGCGTGGCGATCTCGTCGTCGTCGATGACGGCGATGTGCTGCATCGCGGGGAAGGAGGAGAGCGCCGTCTCCCAGCCGGCATTATAGGCCGAGCAGTTGCCGCGCTCGGCGACGACGACGACGAGGCCCGAAAGGTCGCCCGCCTCGAAGAAGGGGCGCGCGGCCTCGACGCCTTCTCGGCCGTCGGCGTCGTTCTCCATGACGATGACGGCGATCTCCCTCGCGATCGTCTGGCGCGCGAGCGAGGTCAGCGTCAGGGCGAGGTGCCCCGGACGGCGGAAGGTCGGCAGCGTCACGACGAGCGCGTGCGCGCCGGGGTCGAGGCTCGGCGAGGCCAGTTCGATGCTCACCCCTGCCGTCATGGACGCTTCCCGGTCTATCGACATCAGTTTTCGCGCAAAGACCCTAAAGGATGCTGAAACGCCGGTGGAGCAACGGCAAGTGGCGGATTGACTCAATCGTAAGCGCGGCCTGACAGGATCGGCGCGACGCGAGACCCCCATCGACGACATGCACTGCCTCTTCATCTCTTCCCTTCTTCCCGAGCCGGAGCCCCGCACGGGCTTCGAGATCGCCAACGCGGCGATCGTGCGGGCCTACGAGGATGCGGGCGTGCGGCTGACCAAGGTCGGCTTCCGGCGACCGGGCGCGCCGGCGCCGCGCGAGGGCGAGATCCTGCTCGGCGATCTCGTCATCGAGAACGCCGGGGCGGGCACGGCACGAAAGGCGGGATGGGTCCTCAGGGCTCTGCGCCTCGGGCTGCCCGTGTCCGGCGCCAAGCTTCGGGTGCTCTCCCATGACCGGCTCCTGCAGCGCCTCGCCGAGGCCGGGCGTTTCGACGGGGTGATCCTCAATTCGGTGCAGATGCCGGCGGCCTATCCCGTCCTTTTGCGCACGGCGCCTGCGGTCTTCGTCGCCCACAATGTCGAGGCGATCTCCGCGCGCGAAAACGCCGGGCGCGCCGAGGGCCGGCTTCAGCGCCTTCTCTTCGAGCGCGAGGCGCGGCTCGTCGGCCGCGTCGAGACCGAACTCTGCCGCACGGCCTGCGCGGTCCACACGCTGACGCGCGAGGACGCCGAGACGCTCGGGCTCGGGGCAAGCGAACGCGCGCTGCCGCTGCCTTTGTCCCTCGGCCGGCCGCCGCGGGTGGACGATGGTCGGCGCGATCACGATGTCGGGCTGATCGGCACCTGGAGCTGGGCGCCCAACCGGGCCGGGCTCGACTGGTTTCTGGACGAGGTCGTCCCGCGCCTGCCGGCGGACCTGTCCGTCGCCATCGCCGGTCAGATCGACGGGCGAGCCCCGACCGTACCCGCCAACGTTCGCTTTCTCGGCCGCGTGCCGGACGCGCAAGGCTTCGTCCATGCCGCGCGCATCCTGGCGCTGCCGACGATCGCCGGGACGGGCGTCCAGCTGAAGACGCTGGAGATGCTGGAGGAGGGGCTGCCGGCGGTCGCCACGGGCCGCGCGCTGCGCGGCATCGACGGCGAGCGGCCGGCGCATCTGACCGTGACGGACGATCCGCAGGCTTTCGCCGAGGCGTTGATCGCTGGCGTCGAGGCCGACCGGGCAGGGCGCTCGATGCGCGGCGGCGGCGCCGACTTCGCGGCCCGGCGGCGGCAGGAGGCACGCGAAGCGGCTTCGCGCGGCGCGGCTCTCCTCGAGAGGGCGGCTGCGACCTGGGAGCGGGACCGTTGAGCGGCGGGACGGTCGCGCTCGTGACCTCGACCTATCGCGGCGATCTCGAACGCTGCCGGCTCCTGTGCGATTCGATCGACGCGCGCGTATCCAACCACAGCGCGCACTACCTCCTGGTCGAGGAGCGGGACCGCGCGGTCTTCGCGCCGCTGGCCGGACCGAGGCGCCACGTCATCGGCGAGCGCGATCTCCTCCCCGGATGGCTGCGTCCCGTTCCCGATCCGCTCCGGCCCTCCAAGCGCTACTGGCTGCACCCGTTCGGGCTGCCCCTGCGCGGCTGGCACGCCCAGCAGCTCCGCCGCCTCGCCTTCGCGGGGCGGATGGCCGAGGCGGCGATGATCTCCTGCGATTCGGACGTCGTCTTTCTGCGCGCCTTCGACGCGTCGTCGGTCTTCGAGGGGCCGCGTCTGCGCTTCTACCGCGTTCCGGATGGGCTCGACAGGGTCGACGCAGGCATGAGCCGGGAGCACCGAGCCTGGTCGCGCCGGGCGGGCCGGCTGCTCGGCCTCGACCGGTCCGAGACGCGCACGGGCTACATCACCACCCTCGTTCCCTGGCGCGCCGACACCGTGCGGGACATGCTGGAGCGGATCGAGGCGGTGACGAAGCGCCCTGCCATGAGCCGGCTCGCGGCCTCGCGCGCGCTGTCCGAGTGCACGATCTACGGTCGCTTCGTCGACGAGGCCGAAGGCCGCCCGGACCGGCACGCCCCGACGGCACGGCCGCTGGCCCATGTGCGCTGGGCGGGAGAGGCGCTGGGGGAGCGCGACATCGCCGCGCTCCTCGCCGGGATGGGCGCGGACGAGGTCGCCGTCTGCATCCAGTCCTTCATCGGCACGGACACGGCGCTCATCCGGCGGGCCGCCGGGCTGGGCTGAGCCCCCGGCCGCGTCCGTCCGTCCAGTCGTAGGCGGTGTAGCTCGCCGCGGCCGAGACCAGCCAGAGCGTCGCGAACACCCCGTTCAGGCCGAGGATCCAGTTCGTGCCCTCCGCGCCCGCCGACAGGAGGACGCTCACCAGCCCTGCCTTGATGACGGCGAGGAGGACGAGGATCAGGACGCGCACGCCCGTCTTGCCGCGCGCGTACAGGAGTTCGCTCTGATACTCGACGAGATTTCGGAAGGCCGGGACGAGAAGCGCCAGGAGGACGAAGGGCGCGGCGTCCGCGACGTTGTCGCCGAGCGCTCGGGGAAAGACGTGGAGCACGAGGCCCATCGCCGCGATGGCACCGATGGAGACCAGTGCGATCAGCGCCTCGATCGTCCAGCGCTTGGCCCAGGAGGCGAGCCAGTCGGCCGAGACCATCAGGCGCTGGACGATCAGCGTGTTGGCCGAGCGCACCGGCAGGGCGGTCAGGTCGATCAGCCGCATCAGGATGGCGTAGATGCCGGCCGTGTACGGACCGCCGAGGGCCAGGACTAGGAGCTTGTCGAGCTCGGACTGGACGTAGAAGGCGATCTCCGCGGCGGCGACCGCCGCCGCGTCGCGCGAGCGTGCTAGATACAGGCGCGGCGCCCACCGAAGCCGGGTCCGCGGGTAGAACAGGACGACGGCTGCCAGAGCGGCCAGCGCGTTGGCCCCGAGATAGACGAAGGACCAGGTGAGGAGCGAGCCGTCGGCGGAAAGCGCGAAGGCGAAGGCTGCCAGCGCGCGGATGCACGAGCCCATGATCACGACGAGGGCGCCGCGTCCGAAGCGGCGCAGGCCGTTGTTGGCGATGCAGACGATCTCGAGCGTGCGCCAGAACAGGACCTCGGCGCAGACGATCGCGGCGAAGGCCGCCGCCGCCATCTCGCCGGAAAAGAGCGCCAGATAGAAGCCGAGCGCGACGGCGGCGACGAGCGGCAGCGAGGCGAGCGTCGCGGCGATGAGCCCCGCGGTGTAGACGCCGAGAAGGCTCGGCTTGCCCGTCGCGATCCGGTACAGCGGCGAGGTGAAGCCGAGCCCTGCGATCCGCGACAGCACGATGCCGACGGCCGCGGCCGTCGCGAACAGGCCGAAGGCGTCGACGGTCAGCGAATTGGCGATGCTGACGAAGTAGAGGAGCGACAGGACGAGGCGACCGGCCGAACCGCCGAGCAGTTTGGCGTAGCTGCCGGCGGACCGTAGACCGGCCTTAAGCCCTTGCTGCCAGACTTCTCCAACGCTCATGTCCCGACGCTCCAAGACGGACCCGCAGATGAATCGGACGTATCCACCGCTTCCTCTCACGGCGCGCGACGATAGTCAGCCGCGCTTAACGCGCCGTTCTTTCCTCGGCGCAGGGGCGGCGGCCGGTCTGGCGCTTGCCGCCCCTCCCGCTTTCGCCCGAGCCGCCGTGCCCTTCGGCGGGGCCATCCAGCACGAGCATTTCGACGATGCGGCCTATCGGCAGGCCTTCCTCGACCATTGCGACATCGTCATGCCGATGAACGAGCTGAAGTTCGGGCTCGTGCAGTGGGAGCGCGGGGTCTTCGACTTCTCGCGCGCCGACCGCCTCGTCGACTTCGCGCGCGACAACGGCAAGACCTCGCGCGGTCACGCCTTCGTCTGGTGGTCCACCAACCCGCCCTGGCTCGACGCGCTCGCCGACGCGCGCGAGGCGGAAGCCGTGCTGATCGAGCACATCGAACGCACGGCCGATCATTTTCGTGGCCGGCTGACGGACTGGGACGTCGTCAACGAGGTGATCGCCAACGAGCCGCGCGGCCACGAGGGCGGTCCCTTGCGCGACACGGTCTGGCGACGGCTGCTCGGCGCCCGGCACATCCCGCTCGCCTTCGAGGCCCTGGCGCGGACCGACCCGTCTGCCGGCTGCGTCATCAACGACTACGACCTCGAATTTACCGGGGAGCGCTACGAAGCGCGCCGCCGGGTGATGCTCGACGTCGTCCGCCAGCTGCAGGATGCGGGCCTTCGGGTCGATGCCGTCGGCCTTCAGGCGCATCTCTACGCCCATTACCAGATCGACGTGGAGGGCCTCGCCCGCTTCAAGGAGGAGCTGGGACGGCTCGGCGTCGACGTGATCGTCACCGAGCTCGACGTGATCCAGTACGGAATCGACGGCGGGCCGGAGGAACAGGACGAGGCGGCGGGGCGCGTCGTCTCCGACCTGATGGACGCGGTCCTGCCCGGCCGGCCGCCCCGCGCCGTTGTCGCCTGGGGACTGACGGACCGCTACACGTGGGTCGACGACGTGATGCCGCGCGAGGACGGCACGCCCTCGCGTCCGCATCCCCTGGACGCCCAGATGCGCGAGAAGCCCTGGTTCGGCGAGCTGCGGCGGCGCCTGTCGCAGGGCGCCTGACGCTCGACCGCAGGCCGCCGCGTCCTGTAAGACGGTCCGATCCGCGCGGCTTAACGGTTTCTTTCCCATGATGGCGGAAAGTCTCCGGTACCCTTTGCGGACAATCGATCGAAGCGGGACCCGCGCGCATGTTCACCAGCCAGCAGCATCCCGACCAGCCGGCACGGCGTGCCGCGCCGGCCGAGGCGGGCGCGCCCATCCTCGATCCGTTCTTCGTCGTCTGGCGGATCTGGCGCGCCAAATGGTGGATCCTGATCCTGGCGATCCTGGGCGCCGCGATCGGCGTCTTCATCGCCCTGCAGGTCCCGCGCACCTACGACGCCTCGACCGATCTCATCCTCGACCCGCGGGGCGTGAACCTCGTGCAGAACGAGGTGACGCAGACCCCGCTCGGCCTCGCGTCCGACGCCGCGCTGGCGCTCATCCAGAGCCAGATCGCCGTCATCACCTCCTCCTCGGTCCTCGGCCGCGTGGTGGACGAGGCGGGGCTGACGCAGGACCCCGAGTTCAACGGAACCGCCGAGGGGCCGTTCGACCGCTTCATCCCCTCGATCGCGTTCCTCGGCTCGCAGGACGGCGCCCCGGTCACGGCGGAGGGCCGCAGGCTCTTCACGCTGAACAATCTGCGGCGCCACGTGACGGCGAGTCGCAACGCCAACAGCTTCGTCATCACCGTCTCCGTGCGCAGCCGCGACCCGGCCAAGGCGGCCGATCTCGCCAACCGGATCGCCGAGACCTTCGTGGAGGAGCAGGTCCGCGCCCAGGCCGAGACGGCGCGCAACGCGACGGCCCTCGTCTCCACGCGTCTCGTCGAGCTGCGCCAGCGCGTCGGGGACGCGGAGGAGGCGGTCGAGCGATACCGCGCCGAGAACCGCCTGCTCGGCGTCGGCGGCCGGCTGATCGACGACGAGTTCATCCTGCGCATCAACGAGCAGCTCGCGAACGTGCGCGCCGAGATCACCGGCCTGAACGTGCGCGCGCAGTCCATGCGCGAGACGAGCGTCGAGGACGTGGTGCAGGGCACGTTCCCCGAGGAGCTGTCCTCGCCGTCCCTGGTCAGGCTGCGCCAGAGCTTCGCGGAGGCCGAGCAGGAGAACGCGGTCCTCGCCTCGCGCCTCGGTCCGCGCCATCCCCAGCGCATCGCCAGCGAACAGAGCCTCACCTCGGCCCGGCAGGCGATCGCGGGCGAGCTGCAGAGGATCGTCTCGGCCGCGCAGACCGAACTGGCGCGGGCCCAGGAGACCGAGCGCGACCTGACGACGCAGATCGAGAGCCTGCGCGGCCAGCAGTTCGAGACCAGCGAATCCTTCGTCGCGCTGCGCGAGCTGGAACGCGAGGTCGAGGCCTCGCGCGCCGTCTACGAGGCCTATCTCCTGCGCTCGCGCGAGCTCGGCGAACAGGAGAGCCTGAACACGCTGAACGTGCGCACCATCTCGGAGGCGACGCCGCCGCTGCAGCCGAGCTCCTCCTCGCGCAAGCTGATCGTGGCGGCCGGCGGCATCCTCGGCCTCGGCCTCGGGATCGGCCTGGCCTTCCTGTCGGCGATCTCGCAGCTCCTGCGGGCCCGGGCCGTCCAGCCCGCCTTCGCGGCCGCGCCGGCCGGAGCGGCGCAAGGCACCCCGTACCCCGACGGCTTCGAGCGTTCCGCCAGGACGTCGGCGCCCCCGACGGCCGAACCGGCCGCGCGCCGCCCTGCGCCGCCGAGCCTGCCGGAGCGTTCCCTCGACAACCCCTTGCGGGCCCGCGCCGCCGACCGGGCGGCGAGATCCGAGGCGCTGGACCCGGACCCGCAGGCCGAAGGGCCCTCCGTCGTCTCGCCCGCCCCCGCGCCGCTGCCTGAGCGGACCGACGCGCGTCCGGTCGGCGGAGAGGAGACGGCGGCATCGGCTCATGAACCATCCCCTCGTGCCGTCGACGAAGAGGTCGGAGACGACGAGCCCGTGGCCGCGGCGCCCGATGCCTCGTCGAGCGCCGTGGCGCCCGAAGAGCCCGTTCATCGCACGAGGGATGCCGCGCCCGAGGCCGAGGCCGCCGAGACCGCCGCCGAGAAGCGTGAAAAGCTCCGGCGCCGCATCCGGCAGATCGGAGAGCGCCGCGACGTCGCCTCCGCCCCCCTCGACGAGGCGCATGTCTCGCAGGCGATCCGCCGTCTGACCCGTGGCGACCGCCGGACCATTGCGGAGATGCGGCGACGCCGCGACGCGGAGACCGGCGAGGGTCGCTGAAGCAGGCCCTTCAGCCCTGACGAACACGGTCGCCGGCCGCCCGCTTTCGCGCGGCCGCCCGATGCTCTAATCGGAAGGTGTCCTTCCACGGAGCCGTCCATGGCTGCCAGCACGCCCGACTTCGTCGAGATCGACGGCAATCCGCGACCGAAGGGTCTGACGGGCGGCTGGCTGACGCTGCGCGACGGCAAGCGCCTTCGCTACGCGCTCGCCCGGCCCGAACGGACCGCGCGGGGCACGGTCCTGCTCCTGGCCGGGCGCAACGAGACCATCGAGAAGTATTTCGAGACGATCGGCGACCTGACGGCACGCGGCTTCGGCGTCGCGATCTTCGACTGGCGCGGGCAGGGCGGCTCGGACCGCCAGATCCGCAACGTCTCGCGCGGCTACATCGACCGGATGGAGACCTACGTCTCCGATCTCGAGACCTTCGTCGAGTCCGTCCTCGAACGCGACTGCCGGCCGCCCTACGTGATCCTGGCCCATTCCATGGGCGGGCTCGTCGCCCTTGCGGCCGTGCCGCGGCTGGTGCGGCGTTTCGAGCGCATGGTCCTCTCCGCCCCGCTCGTCGCCGTCGGGCAGGGCGCCCCCGGACGCGGGGCGACGGCCCTTCTCGCCCGGACCATGCGCTGGACCGGATTCGGCCGCGTCCCGCTCCGGCGGATCGAACGCAGCGGCGGGGGAGCCCCCGCCTACAACAGGCTGACCAGCGATCCGGCCCGCGCCGATCGCAACCGCCGCCTCGTGGAGGCCGCGCCCCATCTCTTCGTGAGGAACCTGACGGCGCGCTGGCTCGACGTCTGCTTCGGCGAGATGCGCCGCCTCGACGATTCGGATGTCGTCGCCACGCTTCACCTGCCGACGCTCTTCGTGACCGCGGGCGACGACAGGGTCGTCAGTTCGGCCCGCGCCGAGCGGCTGGCCTGGCGCATGCGCTCGGGCCATTTCCTCACCATCCCCGGCGCCCGGCACGAGCTTCTCCAGGAGCGCGACGCGTTTCGCGAGCAGCTTCTGGCGGCCTTCGAGGGCTTCGTCTCGTCCGTGATGCCGGTCGCCCCGGCGGCCGGCAGCGAGGAGGCCGTGCTGCGCGAACTGGAGGCGCTGAAGGACAGCGTGGCCGAGGACGGGACCGCCGCCCTCAGCCGTTGAGGATCTCCAGCGCCTGCGCGTGAAGTGCGGCGCTGCCGGCGGCGACGATCGGTCCGCCGTCTTCGGCCCGCCCGCCGTCCCACCGCGTGACGACGCCGCCAGCCTGCTCGATGATCGGAATCAGCGCGACGATGTCGTAGGGCTGGACTGGCGGCTCGACGCACAGATCGATCTGGCCGGAGGCGAGGAGCGCGAAAGCGTAGGCGTCGGCGCTGTAGCGCGTCAGCTTCGCGCCTGCGCGCAGCGCCTCGAAGCGGGCCGTGCCGGCCGCGTCGTAGATCGTGGCATCGGTGGTGAAGAGAACCGCTTCGGACAGAGAGACGCCGGTGCGCGTGCGCAAGGGGCGCTGCGTTCCGCCGTGATGCAGGATCGCGCTCCTGCCGTCCGCGACATAGGCCTCGCCGGTGAAGGGCTGGCTCATGATGCCGACGCGCGCCCGGCCCTCGATGGTCAGCCCGATGAGCGTCGCCCAGAGGGGCACACCGCAGATGAAGGAGCGCGTCCCGTCGATCGGGTCGATGACCCAGCGGCGCGAGCCTTCGCCCGACGCGCCGTACTCCTCGCCGAGGATGGCATCGTCCGGGAACCGCTCGGCGATCGCCTCCACGATCGCCCGCTCGGCCGCGCGGTCGGCCTCGGTGACGGGATCGAACCCTTGCGCGAGCTTGTTGTCGACGCCGGTGCCGGCGCGGAACCGCGGGAGCGTCTGGCGTGCGGCGCGCTCGGCGAGGTCGAGGAGGAAGGCGGCGTCGGGCAGCGCGCCCGGTTCGAGCGGGGCGGTCATTCGGCGGCGGCCGGCCGATCGAGCTCGGCGTCGATCTCGGCGCTGAAGAAGCTGGCGAAGGTCCGCAGCTGTTCGCGGACCTCGTCGAAGGCGGGATGGGGCAGGAGGCTCTCCTCGTCGGCATAGAGGGAACGGTTGAGTTCGAGCTGGATGACGTGGATGCCGGAGCGGGGCCGCCCGTACTTCTCGGTGATGTAGCCGCCCGCATAGGGCTTGTTGCGCGCCACCTCCCAGCCCAGCGCGCTCAGTCGCTCCATCGCCATGGCCACGATCCGGGGCGCGGCGCTGGTGCCGAACCGGTCGCCCAGGACGATGTCCGGCCGGCGGCGGCCGGGCAGCGCCCTCACCGTCGAGGGCATCGAGTGGCAGTCGACGAGGACGGCGATGCCGAAGGCCGACACGGTTCGCCGCAGGAGTTCCCCGAGCGCGGCGTGGAAGGGATGGTAGATCGTCTCGATCCGCGCCAGCGCCTCGTCGCGGTCGATCCGCCCGGGATAGATCTCCTGACGTTCGGCGACGATCCGAGGGATGGTGCCGAGCCCGCCGGCCACGCGCGCCGAGCCGGTGTTGGCGTAGGTGGGCAGCTCCTTGTCGAACATGCGCGGGTCGAGCTCGTAGGGCTCGCGGTTCACGTCGACATAGGCTCGGGGAAAATGGGCGACGACCAGCGGGGCGCCGAGCGCGGGCGCGAAATCGAACAGCCGGTCGACGAAGAGGTCCTCGGAGCGGCGGATGGCGGCGCCCTTCAGCCGCGTCGCCTCCATCAGCGACAGGGGATAGGCGCGGCCGGAATGGGGCGAAGAGAACACCAGCGGGGTCGTCTGGCGCTGCGGCTCGAAGACCTCGAAGGCGGGGCGGGGCCCGGCCAGCGTTTCGAGGATCGGGGCGGGATAGGGCAAGGCGGCGTTCCGTTCGTCTCGGGCCAGATCTAGTGTCGCACGCGCCGATGAACATTCCCCTTCGCAGGCGGGGAGGCGATCTGTTAAGGGAGTGGCGTCAGACTATGCCATAATGCGGGCGTGGGCGTCCGCTGCGCGACGGGACGCAAGAACGATGTCGAAAATCCTTCTGGCCGAAGACGACAACGACATGCGTCGTTTCCTCGCCAAGGCGTTGGAAAAGGCGGGCTACGAGGTCACGGCCTACGACAACGGGTCCAGCGCCTACGAGCGCCTTCGCGAAGAGCCCTTCTCGCTTCTCCTCACCGACATCGTGATGCCGGAGATGGACGGGATCGAGCTGGCGCGGCGTGCCACAGAGCTCGATCCCGACCTGAAGGTGATGTTCATCACGGGCTTTGCGGCCGTGGCGCTCAACCCCGATTCGAAGGCCCCGAAGGACGCCAAGATCCTGTCGAAGCCGTTCCACCTGCGCGAGCTCGTGGACGAGGTCGGCAAGATGCTGCAGGACGCGGCCTGACCGCGAAAGGCGCGTCCCGGCCGATCGTCGGCGACGCGCCAAACGCCCGCTTGACCCGTCCGGCCGGGTGTGGTTTACGGCGGTCGTCGAAAGGGCGTGTAGCTCAGCGGGAGAGCACTACGTTGACATCGTAGGGGTCACAGGTTCAATCCCTGTCACGCCCACCATTCGACCCACTGGTTTCATTGGGATTTTCCCTTCCCGATGCGGTTTCTGTGTAGTGACCGGCAGGTTCATCGAACCTATCACACCTCCAGCGCCGACGCTGCAGAACGCAACCGATCCGGCGAAAATTTCGCATAGACCTTCTCGCTGATCCGGCTGTCGCCGTGCCCGAGGAAGTCCGCGATTTCCTTCATGCTGATTCCTGCTTCTGCCATCCACACTGCGGCACTGTGACGGAAGACGTGCGGAGAGGCATGATCGACGCCGGCATTCTTCGCTGCCGCCTTCACACCGCGCTTGATCGATTTCACCGGCCCGCCGCCGTACTCCACCACGAACGGTGAGAGCGCGGCCCGCTTCGCCTCGACCAGCGCGTCGTAGAGCGAGTCGTTGATCGGCACCGTCGCCCGCCCCTTGCGCCTGGCTTGGTCGAACGGGTTTCGGAGGTGGATAAGGCGCTTGGCGAAATCGACGCGATCCCAGGTCAGCTCCAGAGCTGCCGCATTCCGCGCTCCGGTCCCGACCATCAACCGGATCGCCAGTGCGACATGCGGGGCGCGCGCTTCTGCGATCATCCGCGTGACTTCTGCCCGCGTCAGGAAGTGTTCCTTCGGCTCTGGCTTCATCGGCCGCTCGATCTCGGGCACGTCTGCGATGAGCCTGTGCGCCTTCGCCCATTTCAGGACCATGCGAAGGTGCCCGAGCTCGGTATGGATGGTGCCGTTCTGGATCCCGGCCTCGCGCCTCGCCTTCGTGTGAGCGCGGCAGTCGGCTATCGTGATGTCCTCTGCCAGCATCGCTCCAAAGCGATCCTTTAGCGCCCGCCAAGTGAACCCCATCGTCACGAGGACGGCGCGGCCTTCCCGGTCGAGGACGTAGCCATCCCAGAGGTCGGCTACCGTCTTGCCCTTCGGCCTCGTCAGCTTCGCGTATTCAACCGCGGCGCGGCGGGCCGCCTCTGACGGGTCGTCTGTGCCAAGTCGATAACGGCGGCGGATGTCTCCATCCTGCCAGGTGACGCAGAACTCTCCTCGCAGTCGGGTGAGTCTCCAGTTTGGCATTCGAACTTCTCCACATCATCCGCACGGATGCGGAGCAGTCTGTCGCCAAGACGGAAGGCGGGCAAATCGCCGTTTCGGATCATCCGGCGGACGTGGTGGGGAGAGACGCCCCAGCGTTCGGCCAAGCTCTCCGGCGTGTACGGGCGCCCCATCACTGTTCCTCCCCGTCTGGCGGAGGAGAGGGAAGCGGGCGCCAATAATCGAAGAAACCACCATTGTAGTAGAGCGCATCGCTCCCGGCCGTCGCGGCATCCGCCCAATGCGGTTCATCGCCGATATCGGGGTCGAGGTTCCAATCCCTCCAGAGCACGACCACCGGATGATGACCGGTGTTACGAGTGTTGTAGGCGAGGATGGGCGTGCCATCCTTCGGCGCCGTCTCGATTCGCATCCACTCAGAACACATCGGTATATGTCTCCCGTGTCGCGCAGCGCATAGCGGCCCGCTTACTCAAGCCGAACATCCTGCCAAGTTTCTCGTAGGATGTGCCGAAGGTCTCGCGCTCCGACCGCAGGGCTCGAACGGCATCATTGCTTAGAAACGCATTCGGGCTCCGCTTTCCAAGAAACGGTTTAGCCCTCCGACCGAGCGAGTCCATATGGGCCAAGTTCTCGGCCTGCGTGCACCATTCGAGGTTTTCGACGCGGTTGTTCGTCGGGCAGCAGTCGATATGGTTCACATTCGGCTTCTCGTCCGGGTTTTCTATGAACGCATGAGCTACTAGCCGGTGCACTCTGCATATACGACGCTGGCCCGCTCCTTTTCTAAGGGTGACGATCAGGTACCCATGCATCTGTGGCCTAGGCGTCAGAGTCCGACCTGGGATATTCTGCGTGGCGCACGATCCACCGTTAGCGATCCTGTCCACGCTGCGCACACCCCCAAGGCTGCTGACTTCGTAGAAGCCTTCCCATCCGAGAACCGATTTCCAGACCTCCTCCACGGTCTCAGCGCTCCCTTGCCAGCGCTTCGGGAAAACCAAATTCCGCCGTCGAGATTTGGTTTTCCGCGGACGAGCCCAACTCGCGTTGTGTTGGCGCTTCGGAGATGGAGGCGGCGTACAGCGGCACGATCTCATTGTGCCAGTAATCCGAACGATCAGGAGGCACGTCGGCGAGTTGCCACGTTCGCGAGCCCTTCTCGCGCCAACGCCACGCTATTGGTTCGCCAAGCCCCCTCCGCTCTCCCTCGGACGCTTCTGCTTCCACCCGCGCCAAGTCGCGCTTCAGCCGGTCGATCTCTCCCGACAGGTTCGCGATCTTCTCACCGGCCTGGCCTAGAAGGCGCGCGTTTTCGGATGCTTCCGCTTCTAGAGCGGC
>JAEZXX010000100.1 GCA_023419535.1 Pseudomonadota bacterium
GGGGGGGGCGGGCGGGGCCGGCGCGCGCCCCCGCGACCGGTCTTAGAGGATCGCGGGCGCGATCGGAACCGGCTTTGCGTCGTGGCTGACGATGCGATGAACGAGGCCTTATCGGGTGGCGAGGGGAAAGCCCGCGGATGCGTGTGGACGTTGTCGCGCCTTTTCCTTAACGATCGATCCGCGACACTGGCGGACGGGCCCGGGGCTCGCCAAATGCCTGAGGCCTCGGCGCCCGCGCCGGACCCTCGCGAAAGGACGGCGCCTTCGCCCGGACGACAAGGAGCGGGAATGCTGCAGGGCCTCTACGACTGGACCATGCGCGCGTCCAGGCACAAGAACGCGGAGCGTTCGCTGGCGGCCATGTGCTTTGCGGAGAGTTCGTTTCTTCCCGCGCTTCCCGAAGTCATGCTCCTGCCGATGATCCTGGCGGATCGCACCCGCGCCTGGCGGCTTGCGGCGATCTGCACGATCTCGTCGGTCATCGGCGGCATCGTCGGCTATCTGATCGGCGTGTTCCTGTTCGAGACCGTCGGACAGCCGCTTCTTGCCTTCTACGGGATGACGGGCTCGTTCGAGCGCCTGGCGGAGGACTACAACGATCTCGGCTGGCTGATGGTCCTGATCGGCGGCGGCATCACGCCGGTGCCCTACAAGGTGATCACCATCCTGTCGGGCGTCACCCGGCTCGACTTCGCCCTGTTCGTGGGCATGAGCGTCGTGGCGCGCGCCATGCGCTTCTACATCCCCTGCGCTCTCCTCTACTGGCAGGGCGAGCGGGCCAAGACCTTCATCGAAAAGCGCCTCGCTTTGACGTTCTGGGCGATGATCGCAGTGGTCGTGGTGGGGTTCGCCGTGGCAGGGTGGGTACTTTGAGACAGCTTAGCGACGCGCCGCACGTTACCGAAATGTCGTCGAATTTGCCGCGCCGATGTTGGAGCCAAGCTGCTGCGATCTCTGCAGCAATCCGGGCCACCAAAGCAGAAACCAAAAAGGCGACGCCGGAGCGTCGCCCTTATTTGGTGTAGACTAGCTGCTTGTTAACCGCCGGACCACGATCTCTAGACGCCCAGATTAGTGGAAGCGGTGGGCTTGTCAATCAAGATTGTGGTCCGGCAACGACACTCTCAGACACACATGGCTTGAGAGTGAGATCGCATGCTTCCAGATCTAGGGCAAGTGATCGGAAGGATCGGACGATCCTGCGCTTGTTAGACCGCCATGCGTCGGTTCTGATCGTCGATCTAAATCGTTGAATCGACGCATCATGCTTTCTGGAGATCGCTCCGATTTTCGGACCAATGCCGTGGAGGCGGAGCCGCTTGTATGGCCTAGCATCGACCGCCCCTTGCCCGGCTAACGCGTCTGTCCCGGGCCGGGGTCCAGCCATATCGCTTATTCCCACTCACAGACATCACATGGCTTTTTAAGTCGTTTAGCCATCTATTGACTTCGCGCCATGCGTGTGACGAAATCGCATTTGCGGACGATGGAGGACGAGATGACGTTGCCGGTGCGCGCAGGAAAGAACGATGGTTTGCGCCCTAAGTGGCGGCTTGGGCTCGACTTGGGCACGAACTCCTTGGGATGGGCCGCCTTACAACTCGATACAGACGGTAGGCCCGTCGCGATACTCAATGCTGCGCCGCGCATCTTCTCCGACGGACGCGACCCCAAATCCGGCGCCTCCAACGCCGTCGACCGGCGGGACGCCCGCGCCATGCGGCGGCGGCGGGACCGATTCAAGCAGCGCCAGGCCGCGCTGATCAAATACCTCATCAGGGACGGGCTCTGGCCGGCCGACGAGGCCGCACGAAAGGCGCTGGAGACGCTCGACCCCTACGAACTGCGCGCCCGGGCGCTCCACGAGCGGCTGGACCTGCCGGAGGTCGGGCGCGCGCTCTTCCACCTCAACCAGCGGCGCGGCTTCAAGAGCAATCGGCGCGCCGACCGCAAGGAGAAGGACTCCGAGAAGGGCAAGATCAGCGTCGGCGTCTCCCGCCTCGCCGCCGCCATCAACGCGGCCGGGGCCGAGACGCTGGGCGAGTTCCTGCACGGGCGGCGGCTCGAGGCGCGCCGGTCCGAAGGGGACCAAGGGCCCGTTCTCGTCCCGGCCGTCCGTACGCGCGCCGGCGCGGAAGGCGCACCGGACGAGGGGGAGGAGGCCGGCTTCGAATTCTATCCCTCCCGCGCGATGCTGGAGGACGAGTTCGATCTCATCCTCGAACGGCAGGCCGAGCACCATCCGCACGTCCTCACGCAAGAGGTTCGCGAGCGCCTCTTCGAGATCGTCTTCCACCAACGGCCCCTTAGGTCGCCCGAGGTCGGTCTCTGCACCTTGACGGGATCGGAGCGACGCCTGCCGAAGGCCCATCCACTGTTCCAGAAGCGCCGCCTTCTCGAAGAGGTGAACGCTCTGCGGATCGTTCGCGTCGGCGAGGATCCGGCCCCTCTCACGCTGCAGGAGCGCGACCTCCTTCTCCTCAAGCTGCGCGACCGGGCCAAGGTCTTGTTCGAATCGCTGCGCAAGGCCCTGAGGCTCGATCCGGACGCGCGCTTCAACAAGGAGAACGAGAACCGCCGCGAGCTGAAGGGGGACGAGATCGGCGCCGAGTTCTCTTCCAAGAAGCGCTTCGGGCCGCGCTGGTGGCATCTTTCGCCGGCTGCGCAGTGGGAGATCGTGGAGCGCGTCGACGCGCTGGAGACCGAAGCCGACGAGGCAGCGCTGCAAGCCTGGCTGGAGGAGCGCTACGAGCTGAGCGGGGAGGCGGCTCGCGCCGTCGTCGGGGCGCGGCTGCCCGAGGGCTACGGCCGGTTCGGCCCGACCGCGACGACGCGCCTCGTCGAAGCGCTGACCGCCGAAGTCGTGGTCTATTCCGAGGCGGTCGAGAAGGCCGGCCTCGGCCATCATTCGGATTTTCGCACCGGCGAGGTGCTGGACGCGTTGCCCTATTACGGCGCGATCCTGGAGCGCTTCGTCATGCCTGGGACGGGTGACCCGAAGGACATCGACGAGGACCGGCTGGGGCGGCTGACGAATCCGACCGTCCATATCGGGCTGAACCAGCTGCGCAAGATCGTGAACCGGCTGATGGCGGCCCATGGCAAGCCGGCCGAGATCCACCTGGAGCTCGCCCGCGATCTGAAGATGAACGAGGAGGAGAAGACCCGCGCCAACCAGCGCAACCGGCGCAACCGCGAGGCGGCCGCTGAGCGCTCGAAGAAGCTGATCGAGATCGGCCAGCCGGACACGGGCCGCAACCGCGCCTTCCTGGCGCTCTGGGAGGAGCTCGGCGACGTCATCGACCGGCGCTGCATCTACACCGGCCGGCAGATCGGGATCGGGACGCTCTTCTCAGGCGAGGTCGACATCGACCACATCCTGCCGTTCTCGCGCACGCTCGACGATTCCAACGGGAACAAGGTCGTCTGCTTCCGCGAGGCCAACCGCCGGAAGGGCAACAGGACGCCGGCCGAGGCCTTCGGCCATCAGAACGATTGGGACGACATCCTGGCCCGTGCCGCTCGGCTGCCGCCGGCCAAGGCCCGACGCTTCGAGCCGAGCGCGATGGAGCGCTTCGAGCGGGAAGGCGGCTTCGTCGCCCGCCAACTCATTGACACGCAGTACCTCTCGCGCCTCGCGCGCGAATATCTGTCCTCGCTCTATGCCGAGCGGGGTGAGGACAGCCAGAAGGTGCGCGTCGTTCCCGGCCGGCTGACCGAGATGCTGCGCCGGGCCTGGGGTCTGAACTCCACCTTGCCGGACCACAATTACGGTGGCTCGAACGCGCAGGGCAAGAACCGCCTCGACCACCGCCACCACGCGATCGACGCCATCGTCGTCGCCCTGACGGACGTCAGGCTCCTGCAGACGCTGTCGCGGATCGCGGGCGCGGAGACGCTGGGAGAGGCCGACCGGCTCGCCTCGCTGGTCCCGGACCCGTGGGAGGGTTTTCGGGACGACGTGAAGGTCGCGCTCGGGGCGATGACCGTCTCCCACAAGCCCGATCACGGCACGGCCGGCACTGCGAGCACCGGCACCGATGCCACGGCCGGGCGCCTCCACAACGACACCGCCTACGGGCTGACCGGACGGCGCGACGCGCGCGGCAACGAGATCGTCGTCCATCGCGTGCCGCTCCTGTCGCTCAAGCCGGACGATCTGAGCGAGGGCGGCCGGCGCTGGGTGGCCGACCGCGAGCTGCGCGAGGCGCTTGTCGCCTTCGCGGCCGGCAGGCCCTTCGAGGCCGCTTTGCGGGCCTTCCCGCGCTCCGGGCCGCTCTCCTTTCGCGGCGTGCGGCGCGTGCGCGTCGAGGAACCGCTGGAGACGATCAAGATCCGCGATGCGGCCGGCAAGCCCTACAAGGGCTACAAGGGCGATTCGAACTATCGCTACGACGTCTGGGAGCTGAGGGACGGCAAATGGACGGCGGAGGTCGTTTCCATGTTCCATGCGCACCAGCCGGACTGGCGCTCGCCCATCCGGGAGGCCAACCCGACGGCGCGCAAGGTTCTGAAGCTCCATCAGGGCGACATCCTCGCCATCGAGCGGGGGGAGGGACGCGAGCTCATGCGCGTGGTGAAGTTCGGGCAGAACGGGCAGGTGACGCTCGCCGCGCCGCAGGAATCGGGTGATCTGAAGCGCCGCGACGCCGCTTCGCGCGAGGAGGATCCGTTCAAGTATTTCGCGCCCACCGCCGGCGGCCTGAAGCGCGTCCTCGCCCGGCAGGTGCGGGTGGACGAGATCGGCCGCGTTTTCGATCCCGGCCCCCGGTCCCGTCCCGGAACCGCCTGACATGGACCGGTTCGTCGACATCGCCACCGACGGCCGGCACCTTTCGGTCCATCGAGGCTTCCTGGTCGTCACGGCCTCGTCCGACGCATCAGGCGGGCGCGAGGAGGTCGGCCGCGTGCCGCTCGACGACGTCGCGGCCGTCATCGTCCACGCCCACGGCGTCACCTGGACGACCAATCTCGTCTGTGCCTTGGCCGAGCGCGGGGCCTCCGTCGTCTTCTGCGGGCCGAACCACGCGCCCGTCGCGCTGTGCCTTCCGCTCGAGGCCCATCACACCCAGAACGCCCGGATGCGGGCGCAGTGGGCGGCCGGACGTCCGCTCCAGAAGCAGCTCTGGCGCGAGATCGTGGTCGCCAAGATCCGCTGGCAGGGCGCCATGCTGGCCGCCCACGGCCACGAGGCCGGCCCCTTTGACTTCCTGGCGCGCAAGGTGCGCTCGGGCGACCCGGACAATGTCGAGGCGCAGGCCGCCCGGCGCTACTGGCCGCTGATGATGGGCCCGGACTTCCGGCGCGACCGGAACTCGGAGGGTGCCAACGCGCTCCTTAACTACGGCTACACCGTCCTGCGCTCGGTCTGCGCGCGCGCCGTGGTTGCCGCGGGCCTTCATCCGTCCATCGGCGTCCACCACGCCAACCGCGCCAACGCCTTCGCGCTCGCCGACGACCTGATCGAACCGCTTCGCCCTCTGGTCGACGCCGTCGCCCTGCGCCTTCTCAAGCGCGGAACCAAGGAGGTGGGCCCGGAGGCCAAACGGGCCTTCGCTGGCCTGATCGCCCTCGACCTGCCGGGCGAAGCGGGCACGACGACCGTCGCCAACGCCGCGCTGCGCACCGCCCAATCCCTGGCGCTTTCCTTCCAGAGCGGGCGCGTGACCGATTTCGTGCTGGCGCGCCCGCCCTCGGCGATCGAACTGGCCGGCCTCGATGCGGCCGAGCCATGAGCGCCACCCAGCTGAGCGGATACCGCCTGATGTGGATCTTCGTGATGTTCGACCTGCCCGTGACCTCGAAGGCGCAGTCGCGCGCGGCGACCAAGTTCCGCCAGTTCCTGATGGACGAGGGCTTCGAGATGAGCCAGTTTTCCGTCTATGCGCGCTTCTGCAACGGCAAGGAGCAATTCGAGGCCTATCTGCGGCGGATCGAGACGAACCTGCCCGACCGCGGCGACATCCACATCCTGACCTTCACGGACCGGCAGTATGAGAACATCGTGCGATTCTCAGGCCAGAGGCGAAAACGGCCCCGCAAGAACCCGGACCAACTGGCCCTCTTTTGACGGGCGCGGGCCGGAACGAAGCGCGAATGATCGGCGCCTATTCCGTGTCGGAACAACGAGATAGGCGCCGATCGAGCTTACAGACCTAGAGATCGCGGTCCAGCGGCAACGAGCCGACGCTCGGCGACAGTATCCGCCTCAGCTTACAGACCTAGAGATCGCGGTCCAGCGGCAACTGGAACGAGGAGGTGATGTTCCGGGTGGGCAGCTTACAGACCTAGAGATCGCGGTCCAGCGGCAACTGTGGGCGTCAGCCTGCGCGCGGATCGCCGAGCTTACAGACCTAGAGATCGCGGTCCAGCGGCAACGCAAGCGGCTCGACATCGTCGACCTCCACTAGCTTACAGACCTAGAGATCGCGGTCCAGCGGCAACCCGATCGACCGTCGTATCGAATGTAGGCACAGCTTACAGACCTAGAGATCGCGGTCCAGCGGCAACCTGACCGCCGACAGGTAGACCGACGCGGCGAGCTTACAGACCTAGAGATCGCGGTCCAGCGGCAACGAAACCGTCCGTGTCGTATTCAGTCTCGTCAGCTTACAGACCTAGAGAT
>JAEZXX010000104.1 GCA_023419535.1 Pseudomonadota bacterium
GACGGGCCCGGCGCCGGTCCCGCAGGCGCTGGCCGTATTCCAGCGTCCGCAGCTCCTGCGCGACGTCGGTGGCGACATGGCTGTCCGTGCCGATGCCGAACCGCCCTTCGGCCGCGCGATAGGCGACGGCGGGAAAGAGGCCGTCGCCGAGATTGGCTTCCGTCTCCGGGCAGAGGCCCGCGACCGCGCCGGAGCGGGCGAGATCGAGCGTCTCCCGCTCGCTCATGTGGGTCGCGTGGACCGCGCACCAGCGGCCGTCCACCGGCATCTCGCCGAGGAGCCATTCGACCGGCCGGGCACCCGTCGCGGCGACGCACTCCTCCACCTCGCGCTCCTGCTCGGCGACGTGGATGTGGATGGGGCCGGAGGTCCGCCCGGCCGAAAGGATCGCACGCATCTCGTCGGGCGTCGCGGCGCGCAGCGAATGGAAGGCGAGGCCGAGGCGCGCCCCGTGGGCGCTGCATTCGGGGCCCAGCGCATCCAGCAGCGAAAGGAAGCCGTCGACATCGTGCAGGAAGGGCCGCTGGCCCGCCGTGGCCGGCGCGCCGCCGAAGCCGGAATGGGCGTAGAAGACGGGCAGATGGGTCAGGCCGATGCCCGCCCGGCGGGCCGCCGACAGGATGCGGCGCGAGCTTTCCAGGGGGGTATGGCGACCTTGTCCGAGCCGATGGAGATAATGGAACTCGGCGACCTGCGAAAAGCCCCCTTGTAGAAGTTCCATATACAACTTTGCAGCGATCGCCTCGAAGGGTTCTGGGTCGAGGCGCCCGACCAGCCGGTACATCGCCTCGCGCCAGGTCCAGAAACTGTCCTCGCCCGCGCCGGCGATCTCGGCCGTCCCCGCCATCGCCCGTTGGAAGGCGTGGGAGTGGAGATTGGCGATTCCCGGCACGACCGGGCCGGACGCTGTGGCTTCGCCCGTCGCCGCAGAGGGCGCCGGCTCGACCGCCGAGATGGCCCCTCCAGGGTCGAAGACCAGTCGCACATTCGCCGCCCACCCGTCGGGAAGGAGAACCGTGCGGCAAAAGAGGCTATCGTGAGGACCCATGGCCAGCCTGCTGATCATGTTGTATAGACAACATTCGACGAAGCGATCGATTTTGACAAGTCCCCGACCGTGAAAAGCCGCTCCGACGAAATAATCGCCGCCCTCCGCCCGACCGGGAAGGCCGGGCGCTCGGCCGACGACCGAGAGGGCGGCGCCGGGACGGTGCTGACGTTGCCGGAGGAGCCGGCGGGCGTGCCGTTGTACGAGCGCCTGAAGGTCGCGATCCACCGCCGGATCGCGAGCGGGGCCTGGCCCGCCGACCATCGCCTGCCCTCGGAGAACGAGCTGGTCGAGACCTTCGGTGTCAGCCGGATGACCGCCCATCGCGCCCTGCGGGAGCTGGCCGCCGACGGCAGCATCGTTCGGATCAAGGGACGCGGCTCCTTCGTGGCGCCGCACAAGCGCAGCGCCACCGTCATGGGCGTGCGCAACATCGCCGACGAGATCGCGGAGCGCGGCTCCGTCCACTCGATGATCCATGTGCTGGCGCAGGCGGAGACCGCCGGGCCGGACCTTGCCGAGGCGCTTCAGACCGAGCTGCGGGCGCCGGTCTTCCATTCGGTGATCGTGCATGTGGAGGACGACGTGCCGATCCAGCTCGAGGACCGGTACGTCAATCCGGCGATCGCGCCAAACTATCTGGACGAGGATTTCTCGCAGCGCACGCCGAACGCCTATCTCACCGCCATCGCGCCGATCTCGCGGACCGAGCAGTTCGTCGAGGCGGTCCTGCCGCAGGCCTGGGAATGCCGTCTGATGGCGATCGCACGGGGCGAGCCGTGCCTGATGGTTCGCCGGCGCACATGGTCGGGCGGCGCCGTCGTCACCTCCGTGCGGCTGCTCTATCCGGGCAGCCGCTACCGGCTGGAGAGCGCGTTCTGACGCGCCGTCCTAGCGCTGCCCTGCCATCCGCAGGGGCCGAGGATCAAGGTTCGAGAAGGGGCTCGCACGCACCGAGGTTCGTCCCCCGTCCGCCGCTCCGGGGAGACCTCGCCGCCGCCGCCGGACCGGAAGCCGAGTGGGCCCGTGCCGGGCTACAATCGGCAACGCATGCGGCGTCCTGTGGGTGATCGAGGCGATCGCTGCCGTCTCGAAGGCGTTCGATGGATCGGCGATGTCGAAGGGCGTCAGCTTCGCGCCGGGCTTGAGATCGCGCACGGTGGAGGCGCCGGAGAACGCCTCGTGGTCGGCTTCGACCGACTGCATGCGCAGCTTGGAGGCGCGCTCGTTGGCGTGCGTGTCGAGGGCGCGGGCCGGATACTCGTAGAGCTCGTAGGCGCCGTTCCTCGGCAGCTGCACCGTGGAGGGCGTCTCGGCGCCCGGCACGCTCGTCGGCGTCTCGAAGTTCCAGTCGCGGCCCGCCCGCTTGCCCGGCGTGAAGGCGAAGCGCCGGCGCCAGGAGGCGACGTGGTTCTCGTCGGTCGAGCCGAAGGGGACGCCTTATTCGAAGGTCAGCCAGGCGACGCCCTGCGTGAGCTTGCCGCCGTGCTCGCAGGCGTCGCCCTGCCGCGCCACCTTGCGACCGTCGATCGTGGCGATCGCCGAGCCGCCGGTGATCCCCGCCGTTGTTGGCACGCCCGAGCAGAGCGTCTTGTCGCCGACGGTCGCGATGGGCACACCCTCGACCGTTACGAAGCTCTGCTGCGTCGAGACGACGGGCCCGCCGACATGGGGCTTCGGGCCGGGATCGACCATCGGGCAGACATGCGCGTGGCCGCGAAGCGAAACGGGGCGTGTCATCTCCAATGACCCTTCGGCTCAACCAACTTTCCGGATGGCTTCCGTCTGCCCGTTCTCTAGCACTCGTACAAAGGTGGGACGGTCGAGTTGAGCCAGGATAGCGAAGTGCTCGAGCGCCTTCACCCTGCGAACCGAGCCGATGTCTGCCGTTCCTCCCACCAGAAGCGCGGGGAAGAAGCCAAAGCACTCATCATGTTCAAGCGCACCATGGCGGGACCGGCACCGCTCGTAGAGGAGCTTACCTTCGCTGTCGGCGAAGTCGTAGTCCTTCCTCCCACTTGCGAACAGGAAGGCGGCGGCCCTATCCTCATCCGGAACCCGTCGCGAGCTATCTTCTAGAACCCGCGAACGAAGTACGAGGTCGGTAAGACTCAGAAAAACTCTCTGGAATTTCTCGCTCCAGATGACCAGTTCGCCAAAGGCGCTGTAGGCGACGACGCAGCATCGCGCGGGATCGAGATCGTGATCCCGGCCAAAGGCAAGTTTGAGAACGCCGTGCATCGCATCGGGGTCGCACAACCGCAACAGCCCGTCCCAGAATTGGCAGATGCCGTAAGCCTTGTAGAAATCGACTAGCGCTCGCGGCATGCGGCCTTCGAACCGTTTTACGTCCTCCTCGCTTAGCGGGCGAATGGTTTCTGGCTCCCCAAATTCTTCGATGATTACTTGGAAGTCGTCCGTCAGGATGGGAGTCAGCATTTTACGAGCTTTACTTTCATCTTTTCGGCACCTCGCCCTTCAGCGTGCATGCGCTGAGCTTCGTCTTCGAGAGCCTGCGACCTCGCGCCCTGCCATTGTCCGCCCAGCGATCGGTTGACGCTACGATCGGCCAGTCCGGTGATCAGCGAAGGGTCGCCGCCGGCTATGATATCAAGGGCATGTGTTGCGTCCAGTCGGCGCATCGCATCGCGGGCTTCTCGTCTCGACATACCAGATTCCAGCGCCTCACTCAGGTGACGATCGCGCGCTCTCGTCTGAGCGCGATGATCGCGCACGCCATCGGTTCCGCCGGCATCGCGGATCGCTTGACGTCGCTGAAGGAGCATATCGGCGGACGTCTGGTTGATCGTGTCCTCCTGCTCCTTGAGCTGCCGGTCGAACTCTTCGTCCGTGACGCCGTCCGGCTTGTTGAAACAGGGAACGATGTCAGCGCACCCGTCGCAGACCTCGGCGCGGGACTGAACTTGAGAGAGCTGCTGCGCCTGCGAGGTGGTGCGCGCGATCTGTGCAGCGGCCTGTCTGGTCGGCTCGCTCGCGGCAGTAGCTCGCGCCGCTTCTGCCGCTCGTCTTGCAAGTTCTGCCGCCGCGCGAGCGGCTCGCGCCGCCCGAGCGACCTGAATAGCGCGCCAACCCCATGCAGCGCCTTGCACGATGGCTGGAACGATGAGCAGCGGCCCCGCCACGTTAGGAAACCCTTGCCGTAGGTAACGCGGCCTGTTCCTCGGCCAATCGCGTCATCTCCCGCATCATCGCCCCGATCGCGGCGTCGGGGTCCGGGGCTTCCGCGATGGCCCTCCGGACGGGCGGGCCCTTCTCGATCTCGCCGCCGGTCGTCGCCATGAGGAAGGCCACTGCGCCTGCGCCGCCTCCGAGCGCAGCCCCAGCCGGGTTCCGGAGCGCTCTGACGCGAGGACCGCTTCGAAGAGCTCGTCGTCGCTCATGTCCGCCGTTTCGTCCGGCGCGCAGTCGCGCAGATATCGCGCGACGGTCAGGCGCGAGCGGTGGAGCCGGGCGTTCCGCATCTGCGAGTACGGCCCGGCCTCGATGCGCAGCATGCCCGGCACGGGCCGCGGCCACGTGGGGTCGCTGCGGACAGACTTCGGCCGGGCCTCGCCCTAGGGAAGGAAGACGAGCCGTTCGGCCGGGCCCATCACCCGCGCCATCTCGACCGCGCCGAGCGCCGGGACGACCTGATCGAGCGCGTTGGCGTCCGCATGGCGGAACAGGACGGCCTCGTGGGTCTGCATCTCGTCGTCCTCGCCGGCCGCCGGCGGCTTCGGCACGTCGAGTGGGACGAGAACGCGGTTCAGCCCACGCAGGTGCCTATAGAGCGCATCGTGCCCGGCCGGGCATTGCCAGAGAGCCAGCTGCCGAGGCGAGCTTACGATCGACAGCAGACGATCGACACCGCCGACCTGCGCCAGATCGACCATATAGGGCGCGGTGACGAGGCGCTCGGGATGGTTGTCGCCGCGATCGAGGTAGAGGCAGCGCGCCTCGATCCCGGCGAACAGCAGCGTCTGCGGCAGGTTCTCGAACTGAGCGCCGTCGAGGACGGCGAACAGGGGGCCGTCAAGCGAGAGGATCGCGGTGCGCAGGGCATCGATCTGGCTCATCGGTTCACATCCGAACGAAGGGCGTCGCCGACTGGGCCATCTGGCGAAGGCACGTCGCGCCCTCGCCGGGGCCGCCCTTCTTGAAGGCGATCCTGTTGCCCTCGATGTCGACCTTCAGGCCGCGGACGCGGATGCCGGTCTTGTCGATCTCGATGTAGCCGCCGGGCGCGGAGATCAGCAGCCGGTCCTCGGCGCGGATCTCCCAGACCTTGGCCTCGCCCTCGTACTTCTCCTGCGCGATCAGCTTGTAGAGCTTGCCGCTCTGCACATGGACCGTCTCGCCGACCGTCGTGCGCTGCTCCTTGCCGACGTTGGTGATCTGCGCCTGGCCGACATTCGTGACCTTGCTCATGCCGATCTGCTCGGTGCGGGCGACGCCGACCGTGTCGGATTTGAAC
>JAEZXX010000009.1 GCA_023419535.1 Pseudomonadota bacterium
TCCCCACCCCCGGCCAGCGCGCGCTGACGGACCGGGAGCCATGCCGGTCGACCGGCGAAGACTGCCACTTGCAACACAATGGGAGAGAGAAATGCTCGATAGAACACGGCGCCTTCTTCTGGCAGGCATCGCCGCGGCCCCGTTCCTCGTCGGAACGGCCCATGCCCAGGAGGGTGGGCTCATCACCATCATCGTCAACGACCCGGCGAACCCCTACTGGTTCACCGAGGGCGAGGTCGCCAAGGCGACCGCCGAGGAGCTCGGCTACACGGCCACCGTGGCGGCCCACACCGGCGACACCAACACCGAGAGCCGCCTGATCGACACGGCGATCACCAACCAGTCGGTCGCCATCATCCTCGATCCGGCCAATGCCGATGGCTCGGTGGGCGCCGTGCAGAAGGCGGTGGACGCGGGGATCCCCATCATCCTCGTCAACGCCGAGATCAACCAGGAGGGCCTCGCCCAGGCCCAGCTGGTCTCCAACAACGCGCAAGGCGCGGCCCTTGGGGCCCAGCACTGGGTCGAGGCGATGGGCGAGGAAGGGCAATATGTCGAGCTCTTCGGCGCGCCCTCCGACAACAACGCCCAGACGCGCTCGAACGGCTTCGAGACGGTCCTGTCCCAGTATCCGGATCTGGAGAAGGTGGGCGAGGAAGTGGCGAACTGGGACCGCACCGAGGGCTACAACCGCATGCAGAGCCTCCTGCAGGCGAACCCGGACATCAAGGGCGTCATCAGCGGCAACGACGAGATGGCGCTCGGCGCCATCGCGGCTCTGCGCGAGGCCGGACGTCTCGAGGGCATGACCGTCGGCGGCTTCGACGGCTCGCCCGATGCGGTCGAGGCGGTGAAGGAGGGCACGCTCGCCTACACCGTCCTGCAGCCGGTCGCGATCTTCTCCGCCGAGGCGGTGCGTCAGGCCGACAATTTCATCAAGAACGGCGAGACCGGTGCCGACACGGAGAAGCAGCTCTTCGACTGCCTCCTGATCACCGCCGACAACGTCGACGACTATACGGGTCCGTTCACGCTCGCGCAGTAACGTCGAAGGCCGACGAAAGGCCCCGCCGGCGCAGGCCGGTGGGGCCTTTCACATTTTACGGGCGGGGTCCCCGCCGCGTCAGGTGCGGGGGTCGAGACTGCCGCTGCGATAGCGCGCGGCCATCTCGTCGAGCGAGACCGGGACGAGGCCGTCGGCCCGGCCCGCGCATCCGAACTGCTCAAAGCGCTCGGCGGCCAGCGTCTCCAGCGCCGCCATCGCCGGCAGCATGAACTTGCGCAGGTCGAACTCCTCCGGGTGCTCGCTCGCCACGCGGCGCAGCTGCCCGGTCATCGCCATGCGGCCGTCCGTGTCGATGTTCACCTTGCGCACGCCGTGCCGGATGCCGCGGACGATCTCTTCGACGGGCACGCCCCAGGTCGGCCGCATCTGCCCGCCGTAGCGATTGATGATCTCCTGCAGGTGCTCGGGCACCGAGGACGAGCCGTGCATCACCAGATGGGTGTCCGGCAGGCGCGCGTGAATCTCCTCGATAACGTGCATGGCGAGGATGTCGCCGTCCGGCTTGCGGGTGAACTTGTAGGCCCCGTGCGAGGTGCCCATGGCGATCGCCAGCGCGTCGACGCCGGTCGCACGCACGAAGGCGACCGCCTGGTCCGGATCGGTCAGAAGCTCGTCGTGACCGAGCGTTCCCTCGAAGCCGTGTCCGTCCTCGGCTTCGCCCGCGCCGGTCTCGAGCGATCCCAGAACGCCGAGCTCCCCCTCCACCGAGGCGCCTGCCCAATGGGCCATTGCCGCGACGCGCGCGGTGATCCCCTCGTTGTACTCGTAGGAGGCGGGGGTCTTGCCGTCGCGCTCCAGCGATCCGTCCATCATCACGGATGTGAAGCCGTGCCGGATCGCGGTCAGGCAGGTCGCCTCGTCGGTCCCGTGGTCGAGATGGACGCAGAGCGGGATCGAGGGATTCATCTCGACCAGCGCTTCCATCATCTTCGACAGCATGATGTCGCCGGCATAGGCACGGGCGCCCTTGGAGGCCTGGACGATGACAGGAGAGCGGGTCCGGGCCGCCGCCCGCATGATCGAGAGCCCCTGCTCCATGTTGTTGATGTTGAAGGCCGGCACGGCATAGCCGTGCTCGGCGGCGTCATCGAGGAGCTGTCGCAGCGTGATCTTGGCCAATGTCTCTTCCAACTCCCTGTGCGCGGATCCCGCCTCTGGCTGAGGCCGTCCGCTCGTCCTCACCGATCGCGCCGACAGCGGCATCGCAAGTCCTGGTGCGCCGCCGTCCCGTTGGACGCGCGACACCCGTCACCGCCGGAGGCGACGAAACGCCCGCCCGACGAGACCGCTACCGCCTGCCGCCTATAGAGGGCGCCCGTCCCCTGCAAGCCATTCGGCGAAGGCCGCCCGCTCGTCCGCCGTCAGGGTCAGCGCATGCTTGGTCCGGCGCTCCAGGATATCGTCGGCCGTCCTCGCCCATTCCTCGCGCAGGAGATAGCGGGCCTCGGCTTCGTAGAGGAGGCCTCCGAAGTGCCGGCCGAGGCCGGCCATGTCCGTCGCGCCTGCCAGGACGCGGTCGATCCGCGAGCCGTAGAGACGCGCATAGTGAAGTCGCAGGTCGCCGGGCAGGAAGCGATAGCCGCGTTCGAGCGAGGCGGCGAAGGCGTCGAAATCGGCGTCCGGAAGGTCGCCGCCCGGCAGGGCCGCCCTGCCCGTCCAGGCCTTGGACATGGACGGAAAGAACGGCTGCAGCTTCTCCAACGCGTGCTCGGCGAGTTCGCGGTAGGTGGTGATCTTGCCGCCGAAGACGTGGAGGATCGGGGCACGCCCATTCCCGCCGTCAAGGTCGAAGACATAGTCGCGCGTCACCGCCGACGGATTCTCCGCGTCGTCCTCAAGAAGCGGTCGCACGCCGGAGAATGTCTGAAGCACATCCGAGCGTTGGAGCTGGGCCCTCGTGTAACGGTTCACCGCCGCCAGGAGGTAGGCGATCTCGTCCTCGTCGATCGCCACGCTTGCGGCGTCGCCCTCGTAGGGGACGTCGGTCGTCCCGATCAGGCAGAGCCCGTCGAGATACGGGTTGACGAAGATCACCCGCTTGTCGGTGTTCTGGAAGAGGAAGGCGTTCGGCGTGTCCCAGAACTTCCTTAAGACGATGTGGCTCCCCTTCACGAGCCGGACGCGGCGCGAGGAGTTCTGACGCGCCACGTTGCGCACGACGTTCTCGACCCAGGGCCCGGCCGCGTTGACGACGGCGCGGGCGCGAACGGTCACCGGCGCGCCGCCCTCCTTCGGCTGGAGGGTCGCGCGCCACAGCCCTTCCTCGCGCTCCAGCCCGGCCACTGCCACGCGCGGCTCGACGCGGGCGCCCCGCTCGCTCGCGTCGATTGCGTTCAGGACCACGAGGCGGGCGTCGTCCACCCAGCAGTCCGAATATTCGAACGCTTTGCCGAAGCGATCCTGGATCGCGGCGCCCTCCGGCGCCGTCCGAAGGTCTAGGGTGCGCGTCGCGGGCAGCTTCTTTCGCCCGCCGAGGTGGTCGTACAGGAAGAGGCCGAGCCGAATCAGCCAGGCCGGGCGCTGCTCGGGCGAATGGGGCAGGACGAAGCGCAGGGGCCAGATGATGTGCGGCGCGATGTTCAGGAGAACCTCGCGCTCGGTCAGCGCCTCGCGCACCAGCCGGAACTCGTAGTATTCGAGATAACGCAGACCGCCGTGGACGAGCTTGCCGGACCGGGAGGAGGTGCCCTCGGCCAGATCGTCCTTCTCGCACAGGACGACCGAAAGGCCGCGCCCGGCCGCGTCCCGGGCGATTCCCACCCCGTTGACGCCGCCGCCCACGACGAGAAGATCGACGGTGCCCCAATCGCTCATGTCATTCACTTTCCGCGGGCAGTCCGCTCGGGCGATCCGGGGTGTGGTGGCGCTTGATCGCATCGAAGCGCGCCCAGGTCGGCCCCGCCGCCCTGCGCAGGTCCCGGTAGAGTTCGAAGCCTTCGTCGTAGAGGCCCGTCAACGACGGATCGGGCCGTGTCGGCGGCGACAGGCGCGGGGTCGTCCAGACCCGCGTGGCCGCCATCATATCGGGGAAGACGCCCTGCTGGACCACGGCGGTCATGGCCGCGCCCGCGGCGCCCGCCTCCTCCTGCTCGACCACGCGCACGCTCGCGCCCAGAACGCTTGCGAGGATGGTGCGCATGGCCCGCGAGCGCGCCGCACCGCCGGTCAGACGGATCTCGGCGGGCACGGCGCCGGTGCCCGAGTAGCAGTCTCGCGTGGCGAAGGCGATTCCCTCCAGGACGGCGCGCATGAGATCGTAGAACCCGAGGCCTGCATGGAGCCCGACGAACTGGGCGCGGGCCAGCGGATCCATGAAGGGCCCGCGCTCCCCGACGGCCGAGATGTAGGGATGATAGATCGACGCGAGCGCCTCGGCGCCGAGGACCCGCTCGTCAAGGCGACGCACGAGAGCCTCGCGCCCGAGGTCGACACCTTCGTCGCGCAGGATCGAGCGGGCGAGATCGAGCAGCCAGTCGACGTTCAGGGTCGCGGCCATGTTGGACTGAATCTGCGCCATGGACGATTCGAACGGCAGAAGGGCGACGTAGCCGCTTTCCTCCGAGTTCAGGAGAACGTCCTCCGGCCGGCGCACGAAGCGCTCGTGCATTCCCGTCGAGCCCAGGATGGAGCAGCCGGCATCCTCGCTCTCGCTCACGAGGCCGCCGCCGACCGCGGTGGCGACGAAGTCGACATAGCCGAGCACGACCGGCGTTCCGGCGACGAGGCCGCAGGCCGCGGCCGCGGTCCCGCTCAACGGATGGGACTGCTTCAGGCCGTCCACGATCGGCGGCAGCAGGCGGGCTTCGGCGGACAGGCCGAGATTGTCGATCACCGAGCGGTCGTACTGCCGAGTGCGGAAGTCGCCAAAGGTGAAGACCGCCTCGGACGGGTCGCTGGCGCGTACGCCCGTCAGCTTGAAGTAGAGCCAGTCCTTGCAGTGGAAGGCGGTCGCCGCACGGTCCAGGAGATGGCGGTGATTGCGCTTCATCTCCAGGAGCTGTGCACCCTGCTGGCACGGATTGACGCCCGTTCCGGTGGTGCGGAAATGGTGGCGGTGACGCGTGTCGCGCGCCATCGCGCTGGCGACCTCGCCCGCCCGCCCGTCGAGCCAGAGCCAGGCGGGGCCGACCGGTTCGCCCGAAGCGTCGATCAGCCAGGTGCCGTCGCCCTGCCCCGTCACCGCGACGGCGAGGATGCTCGCGGCGCCGCCGGGAAGCTGCTCCTGCAGTTCCCGCAAGGTGGCGGCCGCATCGGTGAAGGTGCGCGCCATGTCCTGCTCGGCGGCACCGCCGGCGGACGTCGTAAAGCGGTTCGGCCGCGAGGCCACCGCGACCTGCCGTCCGTCGAGATCGAAGGCCACGGACTTGATCACCGAAGTCCCGGCATCGATGCCGACCACGAACGGGCCGTTCTGCGAAGCTGCGATCTCCCTCACGCTCTCCTGCCCCCCAACCGTCAGCTCTCGCCGTGCATCGCGACGATGCCGCGCGCGCTCGCCTCGTCGACGAGCAGACCGTCGAGCGTTCCGCTCCGCAGCACGGCCAGGATGGCGCGGCCCTTGGCGACGCCTCCGGCCAGCGCGACCACGCGGGCCCGGCGCACGCATTCCAGGTCGGGAGACAGCGCGCGTGCGGTGAAGCTTTCGGCGACCGTGCGCCCGTTTGCGTCGAAATAGTGCCCGAGCATCTCGCCGACGGCCCCGGTGCCGCGCAGTTCGGCAAGTTCCTCGTCTCCGAGCATGTGGCTGGCGATCAGGAAGGCGTCGTCGGTCAGGTCGCCGATGCCGGCGACGACGAGCGGCGCCGAGCGCGCCAATTCGAAGACCTCCGCGATGCCGGGCTGCGCGAGCAGGACGTCGCGGTCGTGCACGGAATTGGCGAAGGTCGGCAGCGGGATCTGGAAGGCCTCGGCGCCGGTGCGCTCGGCCAGGCGGTGGATCACGTCGTAGGGGTTGGCGGCGAACCGCTTCGAGAGCCCGCCGAACATGGAGACGAAGCGGATGCGCCCCGCCGGCACGTGCGGCAGCGCGTTCACGGCGGCGGCGAGCGTGCGCCCGTGGCCGATACCGATGAGGTCGGCCTCCCCGCGCTCGATCTCGCTCTTCAGGAAGGCCGAGCCGGCGATCGCCAGCGCCTTGACCGGGATCGCGCCGGTCTCCTCCAGATCGGGAACGACCCGGCAGAGCGACAGGTCGAACAATTCGCACAGCCGGTCCTCGAGCGCGATGCACTCGCTGACCTCGGCGTCGACCACGATGCGCACCAGCCCTTCCCGCGTGGCGCGCGCGATGAGGCGGTGCGCCTTGATGTTGGGGATGCCGAGCCGCCGGGCGACGTCGCCCTGCGTCAGGCCGGCGGCGAAGTGGAGCCAGGCGGCGCGGGCCGCCAGATCGGCGTCCTCGCCGTCGTCCCGGCGCCGCGGGGCATCCTTCAGCATTCTCCGCCCTCCCGATGGAGATGGGCCCGGGCCGTCGGCCGCGAGGTCAGCCGGCGCGGCCCTTGAACTTCTCGTCGAGAGCGTCGATGGCCTCGACGTTCGCCGCCGAGTGGCTCTTGGGATCGAACTCGGAGTCCAGATACTTGTCGAGCACGGCCTTGGCCAGTTCCGGCCCGATCACGCGCGCGCCCATGGTGAGGATCTGCGCGTTGTTGCTCTTCACGGCCCGTTCGGCCGAATAGGTGTCGTGGCAGAGCGCGGCCCGGATGCCGGGGATCTTGTTCGCCGAGATCATGACCCCGAGCCCCGTCCCGCAGCACAGGACGCCGCGATCGAACCGTCCTTCGGCGACCGCGACCGCGACACGCTCGGACGTGACGGCGTATTTCTCGTCGGCGCCCCGCGACGCGCTCAGATCCTCGACGCTGACCCCGGCGCGCGCCTTGAGATGCTCGATCACCAGATCGACCAGAGGCCGGCCGGCACCATCCCCACCCACGGCAATCTTCATGACACCACCCGTTTCAATCCGTTCCGGTCCGAGGCCGCCGCCACCGGCGCAGCGCGCGAGCCACGCCGTCCTGCGACCCGAACCGCGCCCGGAGTTAGACCATTGAAAATTTTTTCAGGCAAGTGATTATAATTCAGCTGCCGTGCGCACAACGTTCGCGGCCCGGGAGCCGTTCGATACGATGAAGCCGACCCTTTCGATCTCCACCAACCCGCTCGTCAACCGCTTCGCCGAACCGTCCGAGCTGATCGCCGTCATCGCGGGCGAGATCGGCATCGGCCGCATCCAGTTGACCCACGAGTTCCTCGACCCGGCCTGGCCGACGCCGGTCCGCGCGAGGCGCGTGGCGGAGATGGCGTCGGCCTGCGCCCGGCACGGCGTCTCGGTCACGTCCATGATGACCGGACCCTACGGCCGGCTCAACCATTTCGGCCATCCGGACGCCGGCGTACGCGCTTACACCGTCGACTGGTTCAAGAGCCTGGCCGACATCGCCGCCGATCTCGACTGCCCCGCGGTGGGAACCCAGTTCGCGATCCTCACCTATCGCGACCACGACGATCCGCAGCGCCGCGCCGCGATCCTCGATCGGGCGATCGAGGGCTGGACGCAGGTCGCAGAGCACGCCGCACGGCGCGGCCTGACATGGCTCTTCTGGGAACCGATGTCGGTCGGTCGCGAGCTCGGCCACACGATCCGCGACACGTTCGAGCTGCAGGCCTGGATCGAGCGCCACGACCTCGCCCTTCCGCTGAAGCCCATGATCGACATCGACCACGGCGACGTCTCCTCGCCCGACCCCGCCGACACCGACCCCTTCGCCTGGACGCGGGCCTTCGCGGCCCGCTCCCCGATCATCCACATCAAGCAGAGCTCGCAGAACAAGGGCGGCCACTGGCCGTTCACGCAGGCCCACAACCGCGACGGCCGCATCCAGCCCGAGACGCTCATCCCGGCCCTTCGCGAGGGCGGCGGCGGGAGCAACGAGCTGTGTCTCGAACTCGCGTTCCGCGAGCGAGAGCCGGCGGACCGACAGGTCGTCGCGGCGATGCGGGAATCGGTCGCCTTCTGGGCACCTCACGCCGACACGGGGCTCGGCGCGAGCGCCGCCCCCTCCCCGACCCCGACGGAGCCGCAGGCATGACGAAGCCCCTCTGGATCGGCACGAGCTGGAAGATGAACAAGGGTCGCGCCGAGGCCGCCCGCTTCTGCCAGACCCTCCTCGCATCGCCCGCGACCCGCACGACCACGGCGCGGCTCTTCGTCGTGCCGCCCTTCACGGTCCTCCATCAGGTGGCCGAGGCCCTGGCCGGGACGGACATCGTCGTCGGGGCCCAGAACGCCCATTGGGAGGATGCCGGCGCATGGACCGGGGAGATCTCGGTCCCGCAGGCCAAGGATTGCGGCGCGCGGCTCGTCGAGATCGGCCATTCCGAGCGCCGGACCCACTTCGCCGAGAGCGACGAGACCGTGGCCCGCAAGACGGCGGCGGTCGTGCGCCACGGCCTCACCGCGCTGGTGTGCATCGGCGACACGCGGGAGGAGTACGAGGCGGGTGCGACGCCGGCGGCGCTGCGGCGCCAGACCGAGGCCGCGCTGTCGCGCGTCGACTGGTCGAGCAAGGCCGATGTCGTGCTCGCCTACGAACCCGTCTGGTCGATCGGGGAAGGCGGAACGCCGGCCGAGCCGGACTTCGCGGCCGAGCAGCACCAGCGGGTGAAGGCGATCGCCCGGGCGGAAACCGGCCGCGAGATCGACATCCTCTACGGCGGCAGCGTCAACCCGCAGAACTGCGTCGCTTTGGCCGTTCAGGACGGGATCGACGGCCTTTTCATCGGCCGCTCGGCTTGGGAGGCGACCGGTTATCTCGAAATCCTAGCCCGAGTCGAGGCGTCCTCACGCTAGCGTCATCCGCTCCGCGCCGACCGAGATTGACAGATGCCAGGGCTATGGTGACATATGTCAGATCGACTGGTGGGAGCCGGTCGTCGAGGAGGAGAGCGCGGCGCAGGGCGATGCGGCCGGGCTCGTTCGGGGGGACCCCATGTCCACGTCGCTGCTCAGCGTCGAAGGCCTGCAGAAATCGTTCGGCGGCGTCGCGGCCCTGCGCGACGGACGGTTCGAGCTGAAGGCGGGCTCCGTCCACGCCCTGTGCGGCGGCAACGGGGCCGGCAAGTCCACCTTCCTCACCATCCTGATGGGCATCCAGAAGCGCGACGCCGGCAGCATCAGGCTGCGCGGCCGTGCCGTGGAGTTCTCCAGCCCCGCCGAGGCCCTGGCCGCTGGCGTCGCGATCATCGAGCAGGAGCTTTCGCCGGTCCCGCACATGAGCGTGGCCGAGAACATCTATCTCGGCCGCGAGCCGCTGAAGCGCTTCGGCGGCATCGACTTCCGCGCTATGAACCGCGCCGCGCAAAGCGTGCTCGACGAGCTCGGCTTCGCCATCGCCGCCCACCAGCCGATGGCGAGGCTGTCGGTCGCCCAGATGCAGCTCGTCGAGATCGCCAAGGCCCTCAGCCACGAGGCCGAGGTGATCTTCATGGACGAGCCGACCTCGGCGATCGGCGAACGCGAGGCGCAGCATCTCTTCAGCGCGATCGAGCGCCTGAAGGCGCGGGGCTGCGGCATCGTCTACGTGTCGCACCGCCTGTCCGAGATCTTCAAGATCGCCGACAGCTACACGGTGTTCCGGGACGGAGCCTATGTCGGGAGCGGCGCCCTCGCGGACATCGACCGGCCGGGCCTCATCCGCATGATCGTCGGACGCGAGCTCGGCGAGGAATACATCAAGACGAACGAGCCGAGCGACGCGGTCGGGCTTCAGGTCGAGGCCCTCGCCAGCCCCGGGCGGATCGAGGACGTCTCGTTCAGCGTGCGCAAGGGGGAGATCTTCGGCATCTACGGGCTGATGGGCTCCGGCCGCACCGAGATCTTCGACGCGCTCTTCGGACTCGACGCCCGCTCCACCGGCCGCATCCTCCTCGACGGGGAGCCGCTGCGGATCGGCAAGCCGGCGGACGCGATGGCGGCCGGCCTCGCCTTCGTCACCGAGGACCGGAAGAACAGCGGGCTGAACCTGCACGATTCGGTGCGGGGCAACATCGCGCTTGCCTCGCTGAAGGAGCTGAGCCCCGCCTTCGCCATGCGGCGGGGCGCGGAGGCGGCGGCCAGCCGCCGCATGGTGGAGGCCTTCGGCATCAAGGCCGCGCGCGACACGATGCCGGTATCCGGCCTGTCGGGCGGGAACCAGCAGAAGGTCGTGCTCGGCAAGTGGTTTCTGCGCCGCCCGCGGGTCCTGCTGCTCGACGAGCCGACGCGAGGCGTCGATGTCGGGGCCAAGCGCGAGATCTATCGGATCGTCTGCGAATTCGCGGCGGGAGGCGGCACCGTCGTGATGATCTCCTCGGAGATCGACGAGGTCCTGGGCCTTTCGGACCGCATCATGGTGATGCGCTCCGGGCGTTCGACCGGGATCCTCGCAAGGGGCGAGGCGAACGCCCAGTCCCTCGTCCACCTGTCGACCTGATCATCGGAACATCCGCGTCGAAGGACGCGGCGGGAGAGCCTTCGTGACCGACACACAGACAAAGCCTGGCGGCCGCGTGCTCGCCTCCGAGCGCGGACGGCTCCTGATCCAGGAATACGGCATCTTCGTCGCCTTCCTGATCCTCGTCGCGGTCCTGTCCCTGTCGAATCCGTTCTTCCTGACGACGGGCAACATCTCGAACGTCCTCCTGCAGACGTCGATCAACGGCATACTCGCGATCGGCATGACCTTCGTCATCCTGACGCGGGGCATCGATCTGTCGGTCGGCTCGGTGGTCGCGCTCGCCGGCATCGTCGCGGCGAGCTTCGCGACGACGACCGTCGCCGCGAGCGTGCCCGGCGGACCCTATCCGATGATCCTGGCGCTGGCGGCCGGCATCGCCGTCGGCGTCGCCTCGGGCGCCCTCGTCGGCTTCGTCGTCGCGCGCTTCTCCGTGCCCGCCTTCGTCGCGACGCTCGGGATGCTTTCGGCCGCGCGCGGCCTGACGCTGATCTACGGCGGCGGCCGCCCGGTGCCCGGCCTGACGCCGGACTTCCGCTGGATCGGCACGGGCAACGTCCTCGGCGTGCCGATGCCGGTGATCATCCTGGCCGTCGTCTTCCTGGTGTCCTGGTGGGTGCTCTCCAGCACGCGCTTCGGGCGGTACGTCTATGCCGTGGGCGGCAATCCGCACGCCGCCGCGACCTCGGGCATCAACGTCGGTCGCGTCCGCTTCCTCGTCTACGTCATCTCCGGAGGGCTGGCGGGCCTTGCCGGAATGATACTCGCCGCACGGACCGGCTCGGGTCTTCCGCAGGCCGGAATCGCCTACGAGCTCGACGCCATCGCGGCGGTCGTCATCGGGGGAACGTCGCTTTCGGGCGGCGTCGGCCGCGTCACCGGGACCCTGATCGGAGCGCTCATCATCGGCGTGATGAACAACGGCCTCGATCTGATGGGAATGCAGTCCTATTACCAGCAGGTCCTCAAGGGCGCTCTCATCGTGGGTGCCGTGATGCTGGACCAGAAGCGCAACCGCTCCTGACCGGAGCCGATCCATTCCGAGGGCGCAGCCTTCGGCGAGACGGGCCGCCATTCCGGCGTCCGACCATACTGGGAGGTCATACATGAAGAAGCTCATTCTGGCGCTCGCGGCCGCCTCCGCGCTGTCCGCCCCGGCCCTCGCGCAGGACGGCCCGATCCGCATCGGTGCCGCCGTCTACGGCCTGAACGCGGAGTTCATGCAGCTCTGGGCCGCGGCGGCGGAGAACCATCCCGCCGTGGTCAGCGGCGACGTCGAGCTCACGGTCTTCGACGGCCGCTACGACGCGCTGGTCCAGCAGGAGCAGTTCAACACCATGATCACCCAGGAGTTCGACGCCATCGTCTTCGTGCCGATCGACGTCGACGCCGGCGCCACGGCCGTGGAGGCGGCGCACGCGGCCGGCATCCCGGTCGTGGGCTCCAACACGCGCGTCAACAGCGACCTCCTGACCGCCTATGTCGGCTCCGACGATGTCGCCGCCGGCAGAATGGAGGGCGAGTCGATCCTGGAAAAGATCGGCTGCCAGGGCAACATCGTGATCATCGAGGGGCCGATCGGCCAGTCCGCGCAGGTCCAGCGCCTGGAAGGCAACGAGGCCGCGCTCGCCGAGTGCCCCGACGTGACCGTCCTCGACCAGCAGACCGGCAACTGGTCGCGCGCCGAGGCCCAGACGCTGATGGAGAACTGGCTGACCTCCTATCCGGACCAGATCGACGGCGTGCTCGCCCAGAACGACGAGATGGCGCTCGGCGCGATCGAGGCCATCCGCTCCAGCGGGCAGAACGTCGAGGACTTCGCCATCGCCGGCATCGACGGCGTCACCGACGCGATCAACGCGGTCAAGGAAGGCCTGATGTCTTCGGTGCTGCAGGACGCGAACGCGCAGGCGCAGGGCGCCATCGACGTCGCCATCAGGGCGGTGAAGCCGGATTACGAGCCGCAGTCGGACGTCTGGACCCAGTATCCCGAGATGGAGTGGGCCGACGGCGCTTCGGCCGAGTACGTCGTTCCCTGGACGCCGATCACGACGGAGAACGCCGACGAACTGCTGGCCATGCGCCAGTAGTCGTCGCGAGGCGGGCGTCGTTCGGGACGACCGCCTCGCCCCGATGGCCGCGGCGGTCAGCCTGTCGCGATCGGCATGAGGCCCGCAGCGTCGGGCTGCGAAAGGAACGGTCATGGACGAAGAGAAGCCGCAGATCGATTTCAGTTTCTCCCTTGCAGGCAAGGTGGCGCTCGTCACCGGCGGCGGATCGGGCATCGGGGCGGCGATCGCCGCGGCCTTCGCGGCCAAGGGCGCGCGCGTCGCCGTCTGCGACATCAAGCACGAGGCCGTGCAGGCCAGCGCGGCTGCGATCGGCGGCGGCGCTCGGGCCTTCGACTGCAACGTCGCCGACAAGGGCGCGGTCGAAAGGAGCGTCGCGGCCGTGCTGGAGGCGTTCGGGCGGATCGACATCCTCGTCAACAGCGCCGGCATCGTCGCCCTGGCACCGGCCGAGGATCTGTCGGAGGACGCCTTCGACCGGACCATCGCGATCAATTTGAAGGGCACGTTCCTGGTCAGTCAAGCGGTCGGCCGCCATATGATCGCGGCCGGGGGCGGCAAGATCGTCAACCTCGCCTCGCAGGCCGGCACGGTCGCCATCGAGGAGCACGCCGCCTACTGCGCCTCCAAGTTCGGCGTCATCGGCCTGTCGAAGACGCTCGCGGCCGAGTGGGGACGCCACGGCATCCGCGTCAACACGATCTCGCCCACGATCGTCCTCACCGACCTCGGCCGGGCGGCCTGGAGCGGCGAGAAGGGCGAGGCGGCCAAGAAGCGCATTCCCGCCGGGCGCTTCGCCTATCCCGACGAGATCGCCGCAGCTGCGGTCTTCCTCGCCTCGAACGGCGCGGACATGATCAACGGCGCCGACCTCCTGGTCGACGGCGGCTACACCATCCTCTGACCCCATGCCTTCCGGAGAATTCCATGCAGCGCTTCGTCAATGATCCGGACCGGGTCGTGGAGGACACCGTCAGGGGCTTCGTGAAGGCCCATCGCGACCTCGTGCGTCTTTCCGCGACCAACCCGCGCGTCGTCGTCTCCACCGCCGCGCCGCAGGCGGGACGCGTCGGGGTGGTGACGGGCGGCGGTTCCGGTCACGAGCCCGCCTTCATCGGTTACACGGGCCGGGGCCTCGTCGATGCGGTGGCCGTCGGCGAGCTGTTCTCCTCGCCCACGGCCAAGAGCTTCCACGACGCGGTCAAGGAGGCCGACGGGGGCGCGGGGGTCGTCTGCCTCTACGGGAACTACGCCGGCGACAACATGAACGTGAAGATGGCGACCAGACTCGCCGCCAAGGACGGGATCGAGGTCGCGACGGTCGTCGCCAACGACGACGTCTGCTCGGCGCCCCCCGAAGAGCGCGAGAAGCGCCGGGGCGTGGCGGGCGAGATCTTCATGTGGAAGATCGGCGGTGCCAGGGCCGCCGAGGGCGCGAGCCTGGAGGAGGTCCGCGCCGCCGCCCAGAAGGCGATCGACGCCTGCCGCTCGATCGGCGTCGGCCTCGGCCCCTGCACGCTTCCGGCCGTCGGCCATCCGAACTTCCAGATCGAGCCGGGCACGATGGAGGTGGGCATCGGCCACCACGGCGAGCCGGGCATCCGCGTCGAGCCGCTGAAGACCGCCGCCGACGTCGCGAGGGACATGGCGCGGCTCGTCCTCGACGACCACGCCCTGCCCGAGGGGACCGAGGTCGCCGTGCTCGTCTCCGGGCTCGGCGCGACGCCGCTGAACGAGCTCTACATCCTCAACGACACGATCGAGGAGGAGATCACCGCCCGTGGCCTCGCGATCCATCGGACCTATGTCGGCAACTACTTCACCTCGCTGGAGATGGTGGGCGCGACCCTGACCGTGCTCGCCCTCGACGAGGAGTTGAAGCGCCTTCTCGACGCCGAGGCCCACGCGCCCGGTCTTCGGGCCTGAGGGGATGTCCGCGACCATGACCAGCTTTCCCAATGCCGGCGGCGGCGCGATCGTCGTGGAAATGGCCGGGCGCATCGTCGAGAACCGTGCCTATCTCTCCGAGATCGACGGCAGGATCGGCGACGGCGACCACGGCGTGAACATGGCCAAGGGCTTCGGCATGGCGGCCGAACGCCTGGGCGACGGATCCGACGCCTCGCTCGACCGCGCCATGGCGGTGCTCGGCGAGGTGCTGATGGGCGAGATCGGCGGCTCGATGGGCCCGCTCTACGGCATGATGTTCACCGAGTTCTCCGAGGCCGTCGAGGGTCGCGAGACGATCGACGCGCAGGCGTTCTCCTCCATGCTGCACAAGGGCCTGGAAGGGGTGCAGTCGATCGGTTCGGCGAAGGTCGGCGACAAGACGCTGATCGACGCCTTCGTGCCGGCGGTGAACGCGTTCGACGCGACGATCGCCGAGGGGCGCCCGTTCGCGGAGGCGCTCGACGCCCTGGTGGCGGCCGCGGAGGCGGGCCGCGACTCCACCATCGATCTCGTCGCCCGGCTCGGACGCGCCAGCCGGCTCGGCGAGCGCTCGCGCGGCGTTCTCGACGCGGGCGCGACCTCCTGCGCGATGATCCTGGCGAGCCTGGCGCGCGGGGCCGCCGCCCGGCTTTCGGATTGACCGCGACCGGCCGCACGGGCATTCGCGGACCGCAGGATCGAACGGAGAGGGAGACGGCCTTGGCGTCCGCCGACAGGGGCAAGCCGAAACGGCCCGGCGAGACGGCCGAGATCGTCCCCTTGCGCTTCGGCGAGGATTCGCAGCTCTGGGCGGCCTGGCTCTATTACGAGGAGGGCATGACGCAGAACGAGATCGCCGATGCGATGGGAGTCTCGCGCGCCACGGTCAACGCCAATCTCTCCGACGCCCGAGAGCGCGGCATCGTCAACATCGCCATCGAGCCGCACCGCCTGGCGGCCCTGTCGCTCGCGGCCGATCTGAAGCGTCATTTCGCCCTCTACGACTGCCTCGTCGTGCCCGGCACGGGCGAGCCCGGACAGCTGATCAGCGGGCTCGGTCTGGCCGGCGCGCGCGCGCTTCGGGGTCTCCTGCGCTCCGGCGACACGCTCGCCGTCGCCTGGGGGCGGACGGTGATGGCGCTGGCCGGTGCCCTGACGTCGTCCGGCCTGCAGGATGTCCGCGTCGTGCAGGCGACCGGCGGGATGAGCTCGGGGGCGCCCTTCTCGCCCGAGCTCTGCGCCTCGGCCGTCGCCGAGGCGCTCGGCGCCTTCTGCGTGCCGGTCACGGCGCCGGGGATCGTCTCGACGCCGGCGCTGCGCGAACTCCTGATGGACGAGCCCCTCGTGCGGTCCCAGCTCGAGACGCTGCGCAAGGCGAACCGCGCCGTCTTCGGCATCTCCTCCATGCGCCCCAACTCGACGGTCCACTCTTCGGGATTCTTCGACGCCGTTCCCCTGCAGCACTACCTCGCGCGCAACGCGGTGGGGGTCGTCGCAGGCCGCTTCATCGACGCGCGGGGCGATCCCGTCGACGGCCCGCTGGAGGACCTCACCATCGGCATCACCCTCGCCGAACTGGGGGCGATCGAGCGTCGGCTGGCCGTCGCCGGCGGGTTCGACAAGGTGCCGGCCATCCTCGCTGCGATGCGCGGCGGCCACTGCGACATGCTCGTCACGGACGCGGCCACCGCCCGCGGCATCCTCGACGCCGAAGGCGTCGCCCCGTCGGCCCCGTCCTCGCGGCGCGCCGCGCCCAAGCCCGCGCAGGTCGAGCCGGCCCCGGCCGATCCCGGCCGCCGGTTCGTCAAGAAGTTCATCAACGATCCCGACGAGATCGTCGACGAGATGCTCGACGGGGTCCGCCTGGCTCACGGCGCCCATCTGGCGCCGGTCGCCGGCACGCGGCGCGCCTTCATGTCGGCCGCCGGCACCCGCCCGGGCCACGTGGCCCTCCTGACGGGAGGCGGCTCGGGCCACGAACCCTGCTTTGTCGGCTATGTCGGGCGGGGCATGGCGAACGCGGTGGCGGTCGGCAACGTCTTCTCCTCGCCGCCGCCCGACCCCATCCTGAAAGCCGCCCGCGCCGTATCCGCCGGGGCCGGTCTCCTTCTCGTCTACGGCAACTACTCCGGCGACCGGATGAACTTCGAGATGGCCGCCGAACTCGCCGCCGAGGAGGGAATCGCCGTCCGCACCATGGTCACGACCGACGACGTCGCCTCCTCCCCGCTGGAGGACCGCGACGGACGCCGGGGCGTCGCGGGCAACGTCTTCGTCTTCAAGATCGCCGGCGCGGCCTGCGATCTCGGCTGGCCCCTGGAGGCATGCGAGCGCGCGGCGCGTCAGGCCAACGCCCGGACCTACACCGTCGGCGTCGCGCTGGAGGCCTGTTCCATGCCGCACACCCGGCGGCTCAACTTCGCGATCGGCCCGGACGAGATGGAGATGGGCGTCGGCATCCATGGCGAGCGGGGCGTGTCCCGCGAGCAGATCCGCAGCGCCGACGCGGCCGCGGACGCCATGATGGACCGCATCCTGGCGGAGATGCCGGCGGACCGCGGCGGGCGCGTCGCGGTCCTGGTGAACTCCTTCGGCGCGACGCCCCTCATGGAACTCTATCTCCTCTACCGCCGGGTCGAGCAGCGCCTCGCCGCGCGCGGCCTCGCCGTGGCGCGCAACTGGATCGGCCACTACTGCACCTCGCTCGACATGGTAGGCGCCTCCGTCTCCGTCCTGCATCTCGACGAGGAACTGGCTCGGCTTCTGGACCATCCTTGCGACACCCCGTTCTTCCGGGTGCCCCATCATCTCGGCTGACGCAGCGGGCTTCGGTCCGAAGGAGGGAACATGGCAGGATCGAATGACGGGCATGCCGCCGCCGCTCCGGTCGCAGCCATGCTGGCCGCGGTCAGCGCGGCGATGCAGCGCGAGAAGGACCATCTGAGCGACCTCGACGGCGTGATCGGCGACGGCGATCACGGGACGACGATGGCGCTCGGATTCCGCGCGGTCGACGCCGCCCTCTCGCGCCGCCGTCCCGGTGGCGAGGCGGCCGCTCCGGCCGAACTCCTGCGTGCGGCGGCGACCGCGTTCCTCGATGCCGTCGGCGCCTCGACGGGCCCTCTCTACGCCACCGGCCTGCGCCGGGCGGCGCAGCGGCTGGACGGGCACGCGGCGTTCGGCGCTCCCGAGCAGGTGCTCATGATCGAAGGGATCGCGGCGGGGATCGCCGAGTGCGGCCGCGCGCGCCGGGGCGACAAGACCATGCTCGACGTCTGGCTGCCGGCGGCCGAGGCGGCCCGCGCCGCACTGGAATCGGGGACGCCGATCTGGCCGCCGGTCCTCGCCGTCGCGGCCGAGCGGGCCCGGGCGACGGCCAGTCTCGTCGCCGCCCGCGGGCGCTCGGCGCGGCTGGGCGAGCGCTCGATCGGCCATGCGGATCCCGGCGCGGTCTCGGCCGAGATCATCCTGCGCGCGATGGCGCAGGCCGTGTCCCCCGACCCTGCGGCCGGCTGACGCCGGAGGTCGACGAGGAAGCGCCCTTTGCCGACCGGACCGCGTGTCCCCGACGAAGGCACGCCCCAAGACGAAGCGCCCGAACGTCCGGCGTGCCGTCATGGCCGGATCGCAGGTCCGGTCGATGCAACTGCCTGACCGAGCCGCCGCCTGCCCTTCGGGCGAAAGCGAAGCAGGCGTTCAAAAGAGGCTTCGACGGATCGAACACCCGACAACGGGAAATGGTGGGCGATGACAGGCTCGAACTGCCGACATCCTCGGTGTAAACGAGGCGCTCTACCAACTGAGCTAATCGCCCGACCGGCGGTTTCGTAGCGATTGCAGGGGTTTCCCGCAAGCCCAAACGCCGCGGGTCGGCCGCTGCCAGCGTCTTCCAGCGATTGACGAAGGCGCGCTGCGAACGATCCCGCCTGTCGGTGCTTCGGGCCGCGGTCACTCTCAAGTTGCCGCCCGCCCACCGCTTCGGCGCCCCTTCTCCTGGACCTGCCGAGCAATGCGGCCCGTGAGGACGGCTCGGTTCCTCGCCTATGCCGAGGTCACCGGCCGATCAGATGTACTGGCCGCCCGTCGCGAGCGTCCCGGCGAGGCTGCCTGGCAGGGTTTCGGGATCGGACGCGCCCGTGACGACGACGGCGTTCGCCGAGACGTCGTAGCGCCGGCCGGTGGACGTGCCGGAGAAGGTGGAGCCGGAAAAGTCCGCAACACCCGTCCGGTCGGCCTGCACGAAGGCCGTGGAGAAGGCCACCGTATCCGCCGCGACCGCCGCCGAACAGCGCACCTGTCCCCCGAGGGTCGCGCGAATGTGCCCTCCCGCATCGGCGAGCAGAGCGTGCGCTCCCTCGCAGATGACGGACCCGCCGCCGCTCGCCTGGATGTTGAAGAGCCCCGGTTCCTTGGCGCCGCCGAACGACAAGCCGGTCCGCAACGTCACGATCGCGTTGCCGTCGACATGCACGCCGAGCGTGGTGGACCGGATCTCCATGCGCGCGACGCTGAGGCGTGCGCCGTTCGTCACCTGGAGCACCGGGGTCGGCGAGCCGGCCGACCCACCGGCGATCGCGGTCCCGGCGCCGGTCCCCTGCAGCATCACCCCGCCGAGGCCCACATGAGAGCCCGCGATCGTCAGGTTTTCGGCGAAGGTGCCGGCGCCCAGCTGGATCGTGACGTGGTGGGCGGCGAGATCGACCCGGCCGTAGACGATGTCGAGCGCGTGCTGGACGCTCGCGAAGGCGCCCCCGGCGGTGTCGGACAGGCCGTCATTGGCGTCGCTGCCGTCGGTCCGGACATAGTAGATGCGGTCGGCCGTCAGCCGCTCGCGCGAGGCGCGGACGGGCGTGTTCGGGAGCGCGACGGCGCCGGTCGTGCGGTCGACCACGATCGCCTCGCGCCAGGTCGCGCCGTCCGGGCTGACCTTCAGGCGGAAGTCCTCGTCGCCCGTCGTCCCGAGTTCGGCGCGCCCGGCAAAACCGGTCTGGAAGAGGAGGCTCGCGCTGTCTCCCGCACCCGCCTTGTTGATCTTCAGCTGGTGCCCTCCCCCCTCGTGCGTGAAGAGGGCTGCCGGACTGGCGAGGACGAGCCGGTTGAACGCGTCGGCGGTGGCGTTGATGCCGATCCTGTCGCGCTCGGCCGGGTTCGACGACAGGACGCGCCACTCGCCCTGCCTGAACACGAGCAGCGCAGCGTCCGCCAGCGACCACGCGCGCCAGCCCTCGGAGGGGCGGAAGAGCGTCCAGGCCCCGTCCTGCCACGCGGCGAGGTGGCGTGCTGCGCCGTGCCAGGCCCCGGTGGCCCCATCCGCCACGATATGGCAGTCGCCCTCGGCGGGAGCCGAAGGCGGCTCGGTCCTGTCGCGGTCGAGGACGCAGGCCTGGACGAGCGCATCCAGCCGCCGAAGCGCCTCGTTGTGCGTCACGTGCTTCTGTGCCTGCGCCGGCATAATGTAGGGAAGCTGCAGCCTGATCGTGTCGTCCATGGCCATTCTCCTCGAACCGGCCATGACGTTACGGGCGCTTTCGGCGACGGGGATAAGTTCAGTCGAAGAGCGCGTTCGGGCCGTCGCGCTCCCGATCCATCGAAGGCAGGCGGGAACTCCCTCCGGGCGCCCTTGCCCGCGCAGTGAGCCTGGGCACGAGCACGGCGACGCCCTTCTCGGGACGTGCCGGCGGCCTCGCGGTCACAGCCCTCAGGGACCGGAGCCGTACCTCTGCGATCTTGCCTCCGACCGGGTGGCGCGATATGAGACGATCCATCGCGCGACGCTCAGGCGTCCGCGCCGGCGCGGACGTAGCTCAGGGGTAGAGCTTCTGCCTTCCAAGCAGAATGTCGTGGGTTCGAATCCCATCGTCCGCTCCAACGATCTCCCCTTTCGAGAAGCGCTTAAACCCCGGCCCGCCCGCAATCGGCGACGGGCGTCCGGTCGCCGACGAAGGAGGATGCGCTGGAGCAAGCTCGATTACCGCACGTCCGATCGGCGACGTGCGAGTCGTTCTGCCCTGGGTCTGTCCTGGCGACGGGCGTCGATGCTGGCTGGGGCGCCTGGAACATAATCCAAACTGCAAAATGCCCCTGAGAACGCTCAAACCCTTGTATTACCGGGCTCTTACGAATACGACTGTTCCGGAATGGTGTTCCGGAATCCCGATCCGTAAGGCTCGACATGGCTCGCATGACATCGCACCTAGAGAAGCGCGGATCGACCTACTACGCGCGGATCGACACGCCGACTGATCTCGTCGCGCACTACGGCACGACGACCCGCAAGGTCTCCCTCCGCACGAAGAACGAGCGGGAGGCGAAGGACCGCCTCGCCGTCAAAATTGCGCAGTGGCGGGCCGAGTTCGCGGACGTGCGCTCTCGGCGTGACATAACCGCCGACGACAAAGCCGATGCCGTCTGGCAGCACTACCAGGGCTCGCTCGCTCGGGACGAACAGGCGCGCCGACACCTTCCGACCTCGGATGATATCGCAGCCGCCTCGCGGGCTCTCCAGGCGAAGGCCGATCGCGGCGAGATCGTTGCGGACACACCCCTCGCCTTGCTCGACGCGACGTCCGACGTTCTCGTGATGAAGAACGCTCGCGCATACGAGGCGAACAATCGCCGCGTGAAGCTCGACCTCCTCCGCGAGCATCTCGTCTCGGGCGAGACGGCACTGATCGAGGACGAGACCGCAGCCTACATCGAGCGCCATAAGCTCCTCGTCGCCGTGGATTCTGACGAGGGCCGCGACCTCTCCCGGCAGCTCATGCGGGCCGAGATCGAGTTCCTAGAGCGATCCCTGGAGCGCGATCGGGGCGACTACAGCGGCACCCCGCGCGATCCGATCGTCAAGCCGATTATTGGCACCGCTCGCGAGGCGGCGAAGTCTGGCGAGACGATCCTGGAGCTGTTCGACGCCTTCGCCCGCGAGAACCCGAACCAAGTCCAGAAGGACCGGCTCGATCAGTCGCGCCGTGATGTCAGCCTGTTTGTGGATCTCGTCGGCCCGTCATGTCCGGTCCACCGGATCGACAAGAAGGCCGTCCGCGAATGGAAGCAGCTTCTCATGCGCTTCCCGGTCAAGGCGACAGAGACGAAGGCCTTCGCCGGCATGACGCTCTCGCAGATCGTCCGCGAGAACGAGCAAGTCGGGAAACCCGTTATCGCAGTGAGGACCGTCAACCGCTATCTGTCGTCGCTCGGGGCCTTCTGCAACTGGCTTTCCAGCCATGGCTACATTCCGGCCAATCCGCTCGTCGATATGTATCTCACGAAGCAAAAAAAGGTCTCGACGCGGCCTTTCACGCCCGACGAGCTGAACGTCCTTTTCCGTTCCCCGCTGTTTACCGGATGCCAAAGTGCCGAGGAGTGGCGCAACGTCGCCAAGCCTGGGAACGTCCTGATCCGCGATCACCGCTATTGGATTCCGCTCGTGATGCTTTTCTCGGGTGCACGTCCGGCAGAGATCGCCCAGCTCAATGTCGCTGACGTGTTCGAGCAACATGGTCGCTGGACGATGCACATCACCACGGAAGGCGACGGCGAGAAATCGTTGAAAACCGAAGGATCAATGCGCGTCGTGCCGATCCACTCCGAACTGATCCGGCTCGGCTTCATCGAGTTTCATCGCTCGATGAAAAAGCGAGGCGAGACCCGCCTGTTCCCCGAGGCCGAGCGCAACAGCCGGGGCCAAATGATCGCCGAGTTCTCGCGCGAGTTCGGCCGCTATCTCGGGCGGCTCGGCATGAAGGAGGGACGCGGCCTGTCGCTCTACTCGTTCCGCCACGGCGTCGCCGACGCTTGGCGCCGGACGGGCCTCCTCGATCCTCAATTCGGCTTCCTCCTCGGGCACCAGAAGTCCGGCACGACGAGCCAATATGGCCTCCTCCCGCAAGGCATCCTCGATCAGCGCATCACGCTCGTTGAGGCCATCGCCTACCCCGACCTCGATCTGAAACACCTGCACACCGCGTAGGCTAAATTTCCTCGAGTATATGATTATTTTCTTGCATCGCCGATTCGTGACGTGAGACAATGGTTGTCAAGTAGAGAACTTGACGGCCCTGATGAACTTCCATTCGATCAAAGCTTCGGTTTCGCGCCTCCTCGCTCCTATCGAGACGAAGAGCGCCATGCCGTCGCACGTTGAATGGTATCCGCCTGATTTCTTCTCACCTGAAACTGTTGCGGGCGTCTCCGTTACTGCGAAGTCCGCAATGCAGGTAACTGCCGTTCAAGCGGCGGTCACTCGAATTTCAGCCGCGACCCGCACTCTCCCGCCCAAGCTCTATCGCCGCGTCAACGGCTCAAAGGAAGTCGCGTCCGACCACCCTGCGCACCGTCTCATTCACCGCTACGCGAACGACTGGACCTCGGCGGGCGAGCTGCGCAAGCTCCTCACCCAGGACGCCCTCCTCCACGGTAACGGCTACGCCATCGCCAACCGGCCGAACGGCGCCGTCGTCGAGTTCCTTCGCGTCGATCCTGGCGCAATGTCCGTCGTCGCGAACGACTATGGCGAGCCGATCTATCGCCTCGCGACCACGGGCGGCGTCGTCGCCTATACGCACCGCGACGTTCTCCATCTTCGCGCTCCGACGAGCTTCGACGGGCTGACGGCGAAGGCACCGATCGCTCTCGCTCGCGAGGGCATCGCCCTGGCGCTCCTCATGGAGACGCACGGCGCCAAGCTTTTTGCGAACGGCGCCCGTCCGTCCATGGCGATCGAGTATCCGGCCGAGGCATCGAAGACGGGACCGAACCAGAGCGCGGCCGACGCTCGCAAGAGCCTGATCACCGCAGCTCGTGCCGGCTTCGAGGGCTCCGACAAGTCGGGCCGTCTGGCCGTCCTGTTCGATGGCGCCACGGCCAAGCCCTTCACGTTCTCCAGCGTGGACGCGCAGTTCCTGGAGCTGCGCCGGTTCACGATCGAGGAGATTGCCCGAGCCTTCTCCGTCCCGCCGCACATGCTTTTCGAGATGGGCCGCGCGACTTGGGGCAACTCCGAAGAGATGGGGCGCCAGTTCCTCCAGCACACGCTCCTCGCCTGGCTCGAAGAGTGGACGGACGCCTACAGCCGCGTCCTCCTCGATCCCGAGACCGACGACGATCTCTCGATCGAGTGGATCGTGGACGACTTCCTCCGCGCCGACACGGCTACCCGGTTCGAAGCCTACTCGAAGGCAATCGCCTCGCGCATCCTGTCGCCGAACGAAGTTCGCGCCATGGAGAACCGCTCCCCCTACGTCGGCGGCGACGAGTTCCAGAACCCCAACACCATGACCAGCGGCCAGCCGCCGAAGGAAGCGGCATGAGCGCCGAACTCCATATCGACCCGATCAAGGAAGCGCGCACGATGCTCGCCGATTGCGCGCTGGACGACGCATGTCGCGAACGTCTCGCCGATCGAGTGGCGAGGGCCTTCGCTCGCCAGCTCCGCGCCGATCTCTCCGCGCTCGAAGCGCACCAACGCGTCATCACTGTCTGCCTTCCCGTCGCTCGGACGGGCGGCTTCACCGACGAGGAGCTTCGCGAAATGTCGCGGCTGGCACAAGCCGCCGCTCATGCGGCCCTTCGGGAATACATGACCCGATGACCGCCACGACGCACCGCGAGTTCTTCGGCGATGCCGAGCGAACCTTCCGGCTCCCCTTTGAGCTTGTCGTCGAGCTGGAGAAGCAGACCGGCCACGGCATCGGCGCCATCGCCCAGCGCATCCTCCGTCGCGAGTTCTCGATCGTCGAGCTGCACCAGATCATTCGCCTCGGCCTCATCGGCGGCGGCACTGATCCGAAGGAAGCCGCCGACCTCATGTCCGCTTACGTCTATTCCCGGCCGATCGAGGAAGCGCAGCTCGTCGCGATCAACGTCCTGACGGCGACCTACTACGGCACCCAGGCCGCGACCGACGAGGCCGCATCGTGAGGCAGATCGAAACCAAAGCGCAGATCACCGCCGACGAGACCGGCGAAGTCACCGCGCTCGCTTGGCCGTTCGCCTCGCCTGATCGTGCCGGCGACATGATCCTCAAGGGCGCGTTCGCCCAAGCCGTCATGCCGCTCCCGATGCTCTCCCGGCACGACCCGGCCGCTCCTGTCGGCGTCTGGACGGCGATCGAGGAGACCGACGAGGGATTGATCCTCAAGGGCCGTCTCCTCCTCGAAGACGTGTCGATCGCTCGCGAGACTTTCGCCCTTGTGAAGGCCGGCGCCATGCGTGGCGTCTCCATCGGCTTCCGCGATCTCGGCTCGACCCGCAGCAACGTCGCCGGCCGCGTCCGGCGCCTGATCTCGCGCGCCGAGCTTGTCGAATGCTCGTTCGTCACCGTCCCGAGCCATCCTGGCGCGCGCGTCGTGCACACCAAGGACGGAAGGCGAGCCCTTGCGCTCGCCGACCTCATCAACCGGGCCTCTGACGCCCTCTCTCATTCCCAACGGTAAGGATCACATGCACCTCGACCACTCGGCGTTCTCGAACGGCGCCATCGAACTCAAGTCCGCCGACGAAGGCGGCGACGATCTCGCGAACGACATCGTGACGAAGGCCCTGGCCGACCTCACGGCGTCCGTCGAGACGCGCATTGCCGCGATCGAGACGAAGGCCGACGAACCCATGGCGCGACTCGCCAAGCTCGAAGCCAAGCTCAATCGTCCGGCCGTCCACCGCACCGACGACACCGGCTCGCTGGAGATCGAGACCAAGGCTCTCGAAGCCTTCTATCGCTCCGGGTCCGATGTCGAGCTGAAGGCGCTGACGACGACGAACGGCACGACCGGCGTCATGGCACCGGCCCAGCTCTCGACGACCATCCTGGAGCGCATCCGTGAGTTCTCCCCGGTTCGCCAGCTCGCGACCGTGATGAACGCGACCTCGGGCATGGTCTCGATTCCGCGACTCGTCTCCGACGTGGAGCCGGAAGACGTGAACGAGACGACCCCGGACCCGCGCCCCTCGGCCGAGCCCGAGTTCGAACAGATCGACATCAAGTCGCACGAGATGTCCGTGTTCGTCCCGCTGTCTCGTCGCTCGCTCGAAGACGCGAACGTCGATCTCGCCGGCTTCATCGCCAACAACCTCGTCGCGAAGTTCTCGCAGCGTGAAGGCGCGTGGTTCGTGAAGGGCAACGGCACGACGCAAGCCGAGGGCATCCTGACGAGCGCCGAGATCGGCGAAGTCGAAGCCGCTGGCGCGACCGTCGCGGCGGACGACCTGATCGACCTCTTCTATTCGCTCAAGACCGGCTACTCGAACCGTGGCGCCTGGCTGATGAACCGCAAGACCATGGCGGCGATCCGCAAGCTCGAAGACGGCGACGGAACCCGTCTTTGGGAGAAGGCACTGACGGCAGGCCAGCCGGCGACCATCCTCGGCCGTCCGGTCTACGAGGCCAGCGACATGCCCGACATCGCCGCTGGCGCCTCGCCGATCCTCTTCGGCGACTACTCCTCGGGCTACCTCATCACCGACCGGATCGCCTTCGAGCCGCTGCGCGAAGACCTCGCGCGCTCCCCGATCGTCCACATCGGCGCCCGTCGTCGTGTCGGCGGCTCCGTCGTCATGGGCGAGGCCATCGCCAAGCTCGTGCTCGCGTAAGGGAGGTTCGCACCATGTCTGTTCCCGGAATGACTCTCGGCGGCGCAACGCTCTCGATCTCCTCGGCCGCTCTCGCCGACGAGAAGGAAGCCACCCTCAAGGCCGCGACCTTTCACGCAATCAGCGGCCTCCGCAGTCTGCCGGACCTCGGCGACGAAGCCGAAGTCGTCGCCTTCGAGACGATCGAGGACAACCGTCGTCACAAGCTGGCCGGCGTGAAGGACGCTGGCGATGTCGAGATCGTCGTCGTCTATGACCTGGACGACATCGGCCAGTCCGTCGCGCGCAACGCCGGCCAGACGAACGAAGTCCACGGCTTCAAGCTCACGCTCAAGAACGGCTCCGCGACCTACTTCGCCGGCATCGTCACGAGCGCCAAGCAGAACCACGGCGAGACCAGCGCCGTGATCCAGACGACCTATGCCGTCGCGATCACCAGCGGCGTCTATTTCGCGCCGGCTCCGTCCGGCGCGTAATCCATCGTGGCGCGGCTCGCAGACCAGATCGCTCTTGGTTCCGGCGATCGATCTCTACTGTCCCCAAGTCTGCGGGCCGCGCTTCGACTGACACGCCACTACGGAGGTTTCGGCCCAATCCTGCTAGGCATTCAGGAAGGGTCCGTCTCCGTCATCGGGCGCGTCATCGGCGAGTGCAGTCCTGTCTCCGCTGCACTCGCCGACCTCTTCGACCATCCCGGCCGCAGCCTCGCGTCACGCATCGCCGAGCTTCGACCGATCGCCACCGAACTCGTCGCCGCACTCCTCGGCACCGATCCCGACCAGGAGCGGCACCAGGACGACCAGCTCGAGGATCACCACGCCCAGGAGAAGCCGACCAGCTTCGCCGACCAATACGAACAGCTCTTCGGCTTCGCGACCGGCATCCTCAAGTGGAGCCCTAGCGAGGCATGGAACGCGACCCCCGGCGAGATCATCGCCGCGTATCGCTTCCGCCAGAAGGCGTTCGCGCCCGCGAAGAGCGCGACCGCAGCCAAGCCGCACCACGAACTCACGCTCGATCAGCAAGCCGATCTCTTCGCTGCGCAGCTCCAGGCCCGGTTCGGGCGCAAGTCCGATGCCGTCTAAGCCGGGGAAGATTTGCTCGTGCGGCCAGCGTGTCCCGGCTGGCGCGAAATGCTCATGCCGCCGCGAGGCCGAGCGTGCGCACGACGCGAAACGCGGGACCGCTGCGCAGCGCGGCTACGATGGGAAGTGGCGCCAGCAACGGCTCCTCTTCCTCGCGGCGAACCCATCCTGTCGGCGTTGCAGCGAGCCCGCGACCATCGTCGATCACATCGTCCCGCATCGCGGCGACTTCTCCAAGGGCGGTCTCTTCTGGAGCCGCCGCAACTGGCAACCCCTCTGTAAGCCCTGCCACGACGGGGCCAAGCAGTCCGAAGAACGAGCCGCACAGAAAGACGGCAGACCATGACGACCCCGACGTTCATCCCTCCCGTCTCGCCGTCCTCGCTCCAGGACAAGCCCGAGATCAGGATCAGCACGACCGAGTTCGGCGACGGCTACACCCAGGAGACCCGTCGCGGCCTGAACCATGTCCGGCGCGTCCTCCAGCTCCGTTGGGAAGTCCTCACCCAGGCCCAGGCGCGCACGATCCTCTCGTTCCTCGAGGAACGAGGCGGCGACCGCACGTTCGCCTATCGCGTCCCTGGCGAGGAGCAGCCGATCAAGGTGACGTGCCGCGAGTGGATCGAGACTCGCCTCCCCGCTGGCCTCGTCTCGATCGAGGCGACCTTCCGTCAGAGCTTCGCCCTCGCATGACCTCGAAGGAACTCGCTGACCTGGAGAACAAGCGCGAGGCGATGCTGTCGAGCCGGATCGCCATGGCGCGCGCCCTCGCCTACGCCGCAGAGAAGCGCGCCGAGGAACGTGAGAAGGTTGCGGCGATTGGACTACGAGCGGATCGCTTCAACTCGACGCCATTGACTATCGAAGTCACGGCCCAGGTCCCGAGCAAACCATCTTACTCGGCCCGTCGCGCCCAGCTCTACGAGTTCAATGGTGAGAAGAAGACCCTTCGTCAACTGGCGCAGGATCACGGCCTCTCATACGCGCTCGTTCACAGCCGCCTAGCGATCGGCTGGACGCTCGCCCAGGCTCTCGGCGACAACATGCCGGCTAAAGGCCAGCGGTTCCACCACAACGGGAAGAGCCTCACTCTTCGCGAATGGTCCGAAGAAACGGGCCTGTCGGTCACGATCCTCCGCCAGCGAACCAAGCGCGGCCTTCATATCGGCGAGGCCATCGCCCTTGGCCACATCGGCGCAGGGCGCCCTCGCCTTGCTCCGCCTCGACCGGGGGCACCCTCCGAACTTTCGACCATCGGCCAGTAGACCGGCGGCGTCCCTCACTACACGAGCGACCTCAAATAGGATATTTTTCATATGACGGATACAGTCGAAGGACTAAAAGCCGCTCTTCGCATCGATCACGACGAAGACGATGGGCTCCTCCTCGGGAAGATCGCAGCCGCGTCCGCCTGGATCGTCTCCTATTGTGGCCTCTCGTCGATGCCTGACGACGTGCCGGCCGACATCCTCGAAGCGATCGGGCAGCTCGCGGCGCACCTCTACGTGAACCGTGGCGGCGAGCCCGAGGCCGTCGAAATCCCCGAGACCGTCAAGGCCCTCGTCGCCTCGCACTACCGCTGGACGTTCTAACATGGCGCGGCCGACCTACGCCCAGCAACGCGCCCGCCTCAAGCAACGGTTCGCAGCCGTTCCCCAGGCCGTGACACTGGCGCTCCAGCCGGTCCTAGAGAAGTGCGCGGCCGAGCTGATCGAACTCGCGCGCCAGCTCGCGCCCGAGGCTAGCGGCGATCTTAAGGCGTCGATACACGCCGAGCCTGGAGATCACGCGCTGGCGATCCGCATCGTGGCCGGCGACGAGGACGCCTTCTATGCGCGTTGGGTGGAGTTCGGCACCGCAGACACGCCCTCTCACGCCTTTCTCTTTCCGGCCTTCCGGCTCCTCAAGGCTCGCTTCGAGCGGCGCATCAATCGCGCCGTAAAGAAGGCCGTCGCCGACGCATGGGCCAAGCCATGATCGAACCGACCCTCGAACTCCAGCGCGCCATCGGCGAACGCCTCGTCGGCTCCTCGATCGTCACCGCGCTCGTCGCACCGTCCTCGATCGTGGACGGTCCTCGCCGGCCCGAGGAGTTCCCGAGCATCATCTTTCACGCTGCGCAGACCGTCGCCGAACCGCTGACGTTCGGCCGCAACCATGCGCGTGTCTACACCGACCTTCACGTCTGGACCGGCGACGGCGGGCACGTCCTGGCGAAGCAGATCGTCGGCGCCATCCGCGAGGCTCTTCGCTCTCCCCTCACCCTCCAGGACATCGACCTTGTGGACTTCTCTCTGTCTGGCGCTCGCTTCATGCGTGATCCTTCTGGCAACGGCCACGCCGTTGTGACGATCGAGGCGCTGATCGGATGGCGCCAATGATCCGGGCCGCGAAGCTCGATCGCCGGATCACGATCGAGCGCCACACGAAGACCGTCGATCAGTATCGCCAGGAGCGCGAAGCCTGGATCGAGATCGCGACCGTTTGGGCCGAGCTTCTGACGCAGAGCGAGGAGGAGTTCCGGCGTCCGTTCGGCGAGGAGGAGAAGGCCGTCGTCGGCTTTCGCATCCGGCACCTTGCGTCTCTGACGACGAAGGATCGCGTCCTCTATCGTGGCGAGGCGTTCAGCATTCGCCGGCTCCAGGAACTCGGGAACCGCGAAGGCTTCGACCTCATGTGCGAGGCCGTGTCGTGAGAGGCCGGAAACCGCAGTCGATCGCCAGCGCGTCCGGCGTGATCCGAGACGTTCCCCGGCCTCCCGCCTGGCTCTCCCAGGATGCTCGGAAGGAGTGGCGCCGCGTCGCGCCGCTCCTCGTCGAGCGTGGCATCCTAACGGAAGCCGATCTCGGCGCTCTCGAAGGCTACGTCACCGCCCATGCGCGCACGATCGAGGCCGAGCGCACGATCCGCAGCGAGGGCGCGACCTACCTCGGCACGTCCGGCCCAAAGCGGCACCCCGCCGTGACGACGCAGGACGCAGCACTCAAGACCATGCGCCTCTTCGCGTCAGAACTCGGGCTCACCCCGGTCTCGCGCTCCAGGCCCTCGATCCGCGCCGACGACGCGCCCAGTCCCGACGACGACGATCTCGACGTATGAGCCGCGACACCTACCCGCATTGGATGTTCGATGACTCCCCGATCGAGGACCCCGCCATCTTCAAGACGAAGAGCGGAGAGGAGATCGGGGGCGGCGAACGTGCCGTGCGGTTCATCCGAGCCGTTCGTCATCCGATCACCGGCCAGCCGTTTCAGCTCGATCGCCCCTATGAGCGCTTGATCCGGCGCATCTTCGGACCTCGTCATCCTGACGGGACACGCATCGTCAAGGAAGTCCCGGCTCTCATCCCGCGCGGGAACCGGAAGACGACGCTCGGGGCGGCAATCGCGCTCCTCATGTGCGCCGGTCCCGAGCGCCGGAAGTTCGGCCAGACAATCCTCGCGGCATACAACCGCGAACAGTCTGCCATCGCCTTCGACGAGGTGAAGGGGTTCGTCTCGAAGGACGCTGACGTGATCGTCAATCCGAAGATCGCCGACGCCTGCCAAGTGCGCGACTATGCGAATGAGATCGAACACCTGAAAAGCGGCTCGATCATTCGGGCCATCGCCTCGGATCACGCCACGCAGAACGGCAAGACGCCGTATTTCGTCCTCTTCGACGAGTTGCATCAGTGGACGAACGCCAAGCTTTACAACACGCTGCGCACGGGCCTCTCGAAGACGGGCGGCACGCTCGGGCTTGTGATCTCACAGTCCGGCCGTGGACAAGAGACCCTTGCTTTCGAGACCTACGAGTTCGCCAGGAAGGTCGCGGCTGGCGAGATCGAGAACCCCACGATCCTCCCGGTCCTTTTCGAGACCGATCCTGACGCTGACATTTTCGACGAGGCTGTCTGGCACCGCGCCAACCCTGGCCTCCGCTACGGCTATCCCGATCTCGCGAGCTTCCGCACCGAGGCGCAGATGGCGCGCGAGCGCCCTGCCCTGCGGGACTCGTTCAAGAACGACAAGCTCAATATCTGGCTCGATCAGTCGCAGTCGCCGTTCGTCGAGATGGCCGTCTACGATCACGGCAAGGCACCGATCGATTTCGACCGCTTGAAGGCCCAGCCCGCCTACGTTGCGATCGACATGTCGGTCACGACGGACCTGACGGCAGTCGTGACCGCGTGGCGCGATCCCGACGACGACGAGCACTTCATCGTCAGCCCCAAGTTCTTCTGTCCGGCGAACGAGCTGCGCAAGCGTGGCGACCGTGACGGCGTTCCCTACACCCGTTGGGCCGAGGAAGGTTTCATCACGCCGACTCCTGGCGACGTGATCGACTACCGCGCAATCGTCGAGCATGTCCGCAGCCTCTACGACGAGTTCAACGTCGCGGAAGTCGTCTACGATCGCGCGTATGCAATGCCCGTCGTCCTCGGGCTCCAGGATCACGGTATCGAGGCGCTGGCAATGCCCCTCGATCCGAAGTCTCAAGCGGCTGGCGTGGCCGTCATGGAGCGCGCCATCGGCGCTCGGAAGTTCCGGCACGGCGGACACCCCGTCCTCCGTTGGAACGTCGCCAACGTCTCGATCTACACCGGCCCGTCCGGTCTCCGCACCATGCACAAGGGCAAGTCTACCGACCGGATCGACGGGGCCTTCGCCGCGTGGATGGCTGTCGCGCGCGCCGCTGCAAACCAGACCACCCACAACCCTCTCGCCGATCCCGACTGCGATCCCGCGTCGTGGTTCGCAGCATAGGAAACCCATGTCGAACGTCCCCGATCTCTCCGTCCTCGTCGAAGCCCGGATCACGGCCCTTGAACGCAACATGGCGCGCGCGAACCGCGTCGTGGACCAGCGCGGCGGCCAGATGGAACGCCGCACCCGGCAGGCCGGCAAGCGCATGGAAGACGCGATGTCCTCCTCGACATCGAAGATCGCCACCTCGCTCGCGACCCTCGGAAAAGGCGCGCTCGGCGGCATCATCGGCGCCGCGACCATTGGCGGCTTGACCGCCCTGGCCGGACGGCTCTCGGCCATCGCGGAAGGCGTGGCGAACATCGGCTCGGAAGCTCGTCGAGCCGGCGTCACGACGCGCACGTTCCAGGAATGGGGCCACGTCGCCACGCAGACGCGCATCCCGCTGGACGCCCTGATCGACGGCTTCAAAGAGCTGGCGATCCGCGCTGACGAGTTCGTCGTCACCGGCAAGGGCTCCGGCGAAGAGTCCTTCAAGCGTCTCGGCTTCACCGCGTCCGATCTCGGGCGCCGGCTCCGCGATCCCTCCGCGCTCATGCTGGAGATCATCGGCCGCATGGAGCGCCTTGATAAGGCGTCTCAAATCCGCGTTGCCGACGAGGTGTTCGGCGGCACGGCTGGCGAGCGGTTCGTCGAGCTGATGGGGATGGGCCGCGTCGGCATCGCCCAGCTCATCCAGGAGGCGAACGACTTCGGTCTCGTCCTCGAGGACGACGTGATCGCGAAGGCCGACGAGATCGATCGTCGGTTCAAGCTGATCGCCTCGACGATCGGGACGCACGTCAAGGGCGCCGTCGTCGAGCTGATCGACGGCATGTCCGATCTCTTCGACGGCCTTCGCGCCGTAGAGCGCCAGCAAGACCACACGATCCAGTCCCGCCTCGGCGACATCTTCGAGGAGCGACAGGCCCTACTCGATCAGATCGCTGAGATGGAGCGCCAGGACGCCGACCCGCTCTCGATCTTCCAGAACACGAACGAACTCTCGCTCTCGCGTGTCCGGCTCGAAGAGCTGACGGCCGAGGCCGCGCGTCTCAAGGACATCCTCGATCGCCGCAACGGCTATCCCGGCACGATCGAGGAGACCGGCGATCAGGCGCAGACCACGACGCCGGCCGTCCGCACCCTGGCGAACGAGCTGGACGGCATCAATGCGGCGGGCGCAGCCGGCGCCAACGGCATCACGTCCTTCGCCGACGCCGTTCGCGCCCTCAAGAACGAAATCCCTGGTCTGTCCGATCAGCTCGCCGAGCTGGACGCCAAGGCCCGGATCGAGACCGCCTATCGCGAGGCCGTCAGCCGCGCCCAGGATCGCGGTTCGATCGATCAGGCTGAACGCCTCCGCAGCGAAGCCCTCTCGGCGCTGGAGACGGCGCCAGTCCGCGAGGCCGCATCGAAGGGGATGCTCGACTTGATCGCGCACGTCGAGTCCGGCCGCGACGGCTATAACGCCACGTTGGATAACGGGCGCTGGACGAACGGTCCTCGCGAACTCGTCCGCATGACGATCGATGAAGTCCTCGCGCTCCAGAGCCGTATGCGGACGCCCGAGAACCGTGCGCTCTACGGCGACGGCAAAGGCTCCTCGGCTCTCGGCCGCTACCAGATCGTCGGCTCGACCCTTGCCGGCCTCAAGAAAGAACTCGGCCTGTCCGGCGACGAGTTCTTCGACGCGGCGATGCAGGACCGGATGGCCGAACAGCTCCTCCGTCGTCGCGGAAACGATGTCGCCGGCCTTCGCAGCGAATGGGCCGGCCTTCGCCGCGTTGACGCCGATACGATCCGCAACGCCTACAACGGAACGTCTGTCGCCATGCCGGCGATTGACCCTGGCATTCAATCGCAGCGCCAGGAGCGCGCCGACGAGGCGAAGCGCCAGGCCGAGACCTACGCCGAGATCATCGCGGGCGCCCAGGCGTTCAAAAGCGAGATGGCGCTGGAGCAACAGGCGCTCGATATGACCGCCCAGGCGGCGGCTCGCCTCCGCTACGAACAGCAGCTCCTGAACGACGCCCAGCGGGCCGGCATCGAACTCTCGCCGTTGCAGCGCCAGGAGCTTTCGAACGTCGCCGCGAAGATGGCGGAAGTCGAGTTCGCAACCATGAGCGCGGCCGAGGCCCAGGGCCGCGCGCAGGAGATGGCGCGCGAGTGGCAGAACATCGCGAACAGCGCCATGAAGGGCCTGATCTCCGATCTCGTCGCCGGGAAGGACGCTGGTGAGGCGTTCGCTGGCGTCCTTGGCAAGATCGCCGATCAGCTCATCAACATGGCGGTCGATCAGCTCTTCGCGAGCGCCTTCCCGGCCCAGGGGGCGAAAGGATCTGCCGGGGGCAGCTCCGGCAATTGGCTGGCCGTCGCCGGGAAAGTCGTGGGCTCGCTCTTCGGCCTTGGCTTCTCGACCGGCGGGCACGTTCGCGGCCCTGGCACCGGCACGTCCGACTCGATCCCGGCTCGCCTGTCGGATGGGGAGTTCGTCGTGAACGCCCAGGCGACCGCTCGCAACCGTGCGCTCCTCGAACAGATCAATGCGGGCTCCGTCGCCGGCTTCTCCTCGGGCGGGCTCGTCGGCGCGGCCTCGAACTCTTCGGCGCCCAGCTCGGGCCCGGCATCAATCACCCTGGCGCCGACCGTGACCGTGAACGCGAGCGGCGGCGATGCAGCGACCAACGCCGATCTCGCGAAGCAGACCTCGAAGGCCGTCGAGCGATCCATGCGCGCCCTTGTGCAGGACGAGCTACTGCGCGCTATGCGCCCAGGGAATGTGATGGGCCGTCGCTGACGATTACCGTTGCCGCGATCGACCGCGATTTGATACTATAGCCGAAGCATCCACGGCGCGCTGCATGTCGCAATGCACTTCGCAAAAGTGGAGGCAAAAGAGAGGGCCGCTCCACCTACCACAATGGAGCGACCCTTGATGTCCAATAAGCTTCCGACGGCTTCAAGAACGAGAATATGATAGCGTGAACCTCTCCGAACGACAAGCAAAAACGGATGGTTTGCGCCTCGTTGCATCGTCAATCGACGAGCAATCCGCATGGCAGATCGCCGGCATCCTGGACGCGCTCGACGAGATCGAGGCACCCGCCGACGAGACCCCATGCATCGATCTCGCCGGTATGTCGCTCGTCGAAGTCGAAGCCGCGCTCTCGGCTCTCCCGGACGTTCTCGCGACGAGTTTTGTAAATCAGGCACCCCGCCCCGAGAACTTCCTGGAGCGGTTCCGGCGCCTTGTGGCGCAGGGCCTTGAGCCTTGCGACGTGTTGCTCCAGACGGGGCGCCCGAGCGCGTCGTCCTTTAGTAAGGGGGGCACACCCTCCCCCTCTCACCACACCGTCACCCCGTCAGCCGTCACCTCGAACACGTCCGCCGCAGCACGTCCGCTCTCGATCAGTCAGCGCGCACTCTCCTCGCTCCAGGCAAAACGTCCGGCGCCGGCCCGAGCAACCGTTCGCAAGAGGAGCGGCGCGCATCGCCGCGACGAGTATGACGCCGTGCTCGCCTTCCGTCGTCTCCAGGCAATCCCCAACACGGTTCCGCTCAAGGTCGATCTCAACCTCTCTGACGAGATCATCCGGGGCGCCCTCGCCAGCAAGCAGGCGCCGACCGATTGGCTCCGTCGTCGCATCCTCCGGTATCTCGCGCCGATCCTCGGGCCGCAGCCGGCGCTCATGCTCGCCACAGGCATCAAGTCGAAGGGCGGGCCACGTTTGCACGTCCACGCTATCCTGGCCGTCCCGTCTGATCTCATCCCGGCCGTGGGAGACGCTCTCCGGGCAGCGGGCGGAGAAGTCCCGTCTCGTTTCCGGAAGCGCCAGCTCGACGCCAGGATCGCCAGCACGGCGGGCGCGGCAGTCTACCTTTTCGAGAACTCGATCGAGGCGCAACAGTCCGGCCTGGTGCGCGGCAAGACGTTCGTTGTCTCGAACTTGCTCCGGTCCAAGTCAATTGATCAGTCAAAATTGACTTATACATACGAAGACGAAAATAAATCTTCGAGCGAACGGAACAAAATCGTTGAACGCGAGAATCCAACCTGCGATTATTCTCTTGCGTCGTCCGGCGCGAACAACCCGCCCCTTGAGGAACCGACTTCCGTGATCGCCACGCAGACCGCAGACACCTACCTCCCGGCCGAGACCTACACGAACGTCGTGGAAGCCCTCGTCGGGCTCGCGAAGACGCTTCACGCGGCGTCATTCGATCACGACGCGATCCGCGCGTTCCTCGGGGAAAGCCTCAACGTCTGGCCGCAGGAAGTCGCCGACGATCTTGACGCCGAGCGCTACCAGGAGCGCATTGCGGGACGCTTCCCGACGCCGACGCATGTCAGCCTTGTGGCCGAATAGTCTCCCGGTGCTGGCAAAGAAGTCGAGCGCAACGCACCAGCCCTCGAGGACCTTTCCGGCGCTGCCTGACCCTGATACGAAAGCGGTAGCGGCGTCACGGTTTTGGAGACCGTGACGCCATATCCGTCGCCCTTCTGGAAGGGGCAGCGGCAGTCCCCGAGGCCCTTATGGAAGGGGCCAAGGTTAGTCAGTCGAAGGCGCTACGTTGCTGGGGAGCACTCGGCGCCTTCGACTGCCAAGTCTTAGCATAGCTGCTGGTGCTCGGGTAACGACACGCAGGCCTTATCCCCAAAAGACGACACGCTCGATCTGTGGATAACCTGTGGATTAGTGTGGAAAACCGCCCTCTCCACACTGTAATCATTCGGTTTTTTGGATCGTCTCGCTAAATTTCCCGCCCTGTGGATTGCGGGGAGGATTGTGGATAACCTCGCTTGTGTTCCTGTTGTGTTCCTGCGAGGAGTTAGGAGTCGATGGCACGTTTGACCACTGACGAGTTTCGCGAGCTGAGCCGCCTCTACTATGAGCGGCGGATCGAGCACAGTCGGACTGCCATGCAGCTTCAAGGCGACTATGGAAAATGGCTCGTCGCCTCGCTCCTCCTCACGCATGGCGGTGCGTTCGTTTTCCTCGCCCAAGGTGAGGAGTTCGGCCAGCGTATCCTCGCGGCAATCCATTGGTGGCTCGTTGCAGGGCTTTTCTTGGCGTTAATTACCGGATTCGTGACGTGGCTGAACTGGAGCCTCCATTGGCGCGTCTTCGACGAAACGACCTCACCGGACATGATCTACGATACCGAGCGCTGGCCGAAGGATCATAAGTTAGATCCATGGATCGACCGGACGTTCTACGGAGCGATAGTGTTTGGGCTACTCTCTGCGGGCTGTATTTTCGGAGCTGCCATCGCAGCCCCAGGTGTTTAACAATCCCGCGTCAGCAAGCGTATGAGGTGGAGATTGCTTTTCGAGTGAGGAGATACCCTGACAAGACATGATCACTCGGATTGTCGTCGATATACTTCGCTACGACTTCCACCAGTATCGAGCTAGGAACGCCGAGCGTTCTGCATATGTCGAGCGTGGTCGCACCGTTCCGGTCAATCTCTTCGATACTTATCGTATCGAGAACACCAAGCACGTAGGCACGGCATTGTGCACTTTCGTAACCCAATTGTGGGTCGCCTCTCATACCAGCCCGCACAAATTCCAGATATGACCGGCAATATACAGCAAGCGAGGTGCCTTCCATGTGGATAGCATATTGCTTTTGATTTTGAGCCACCGAGGGCACCAGGAACGAGATCCATCCCAGCGTTGCTAAAATTACCAATCTCATACGTCCGTTGCCTCGATAAAGATTCGGTCACGTCTGGGTTCGGAAATGGATGGTGCCGAGAATTCGCACGATCATGCAACAGGAGTCGATCCGGTTTCCTGTTCCGCAGAACTGTTCCGGAATGCTGTTCCGGCCGTCTACCTAAGTGTTTGTTTTTGCTTGCAAATCAGCCGATGGCTGGGGCGCCTGGATTCGAACCAGGGAATGGCGGTACCAAAAACCGCTGCCTTACCGCTTGGCTACGCCCCAAGGCCTCGCTGGTGTGCGCTCCTATAGCGGGTCGGTGCAGGGCGCGCAACGCAGGTCGTCCGCGCTTCCCGCCGCCGCCGGCATCGCCCGAAGCAGGCGATCGCGTCTGCCGCGCGGATGGGCGAGAACGCTTCGGTGAGACCCTCGTCGTCCGTGACGGCACGTCGCCGGCCCGCTGCGCTAGCGCGCTCCCGATTGTATCGAAAGACCCTTGCTCCCCCCGATCACTCCCGCTATACGGACGCCGGCTTCGGAGTGTAGCGCAGCCTGGTAGCGCACCTCGTTCGGGACGAGGGGGTCGCAGGTTCGAATCCTGCCACTCCGACCAAGCCTGACCGGTTTCCCGGGACCGCCTCCTCACCGTTATCCGCACCGAAGCGTCTTTGCGCTGCCGGATCGTCGTGTCCGAAGAGGATCAGCCGTTCGGTGGCTCCGTCGGCCGAAGCGTCGCAGCAAGACCGGCGGTCCGCGCAACGGACGCGGCGGCGATACCGCGAACCAGAACCGTGTCCCCCGTTGGTTCCAGACCCCATGTCGTCGGGCTCGGAACGGGCCGCGGCGCGGTGCGCCGTTCTGGATGTTCCGCGCGGGACGGGTCGGATATCCGGCGCCCGAGAGTTCACGCGCGAGGCTTCGACCTCCGGCTCCCGCCGGCCGATCCCGTCCCGCTCAGGCGGCTCCGTCGCGATCCCGGCGGTCGCGGGCGCGCTGCAGGCGGCGCGCCAGCCTCGGATCGTCCGGCAGCGGGGGCTTGGGGGCGAGGCGGCCGAAGGCGCGGGCGATGTCGTCGAAGGACCGGTTCAACCCGCCGCCCGGGATGGAGATGTCGCCCTGCCCGAACCAGCCGTTCGCCCATTGCGTCCAGCGCGCGGCGGTCGAGGCCGGGTGGCGGGCCGGATCGCACAGCCAGAGGGTGACGTATCTCGTTCCCAGATAGGTAACCGGCTTCCACCGCTCCACCGCCTCCCACGGGATCGTCTCGCCGGACCAGCCCCGCCAGCAGAAGCCATCCTCGCCCACCTCCAGAACGGGCCCGCGCGTGACCAGCCGATGCAGCGGCCCGACGAGGATCAGCGCGGACACCCCGATCAGGAGGGCGAAGCCGAGGCGCACGGCGATCGGGTAGGTCGAGTTGATCACGAGCGCCCACGCGAAGCTCGTGAGCATCGGCGCGAAGGCGGCGATCACCACCAGGGCCTGCTTCTTCGACCCGTAGGCCCGGAAGGACGGTGAACCCTCGGTCATCGCGCCGGTCACCAGCCGCTCGCCGGAATGCTGAGGATGCCGAGCAGGCTCGTGCCGAAGGAGACGAGGAGGAGCACCACGATCGCCGCCCACTGCAGGGCGTCCTCCAGGGCCGGGCGCACGGACAGCACGTCGCGCCGGAAGGCCGTCATCGGGCGCATGAGCGCCATGGAGGCCCCGACGACCGTGACGATCACGATCGTTCCCGCCCCGCGCAGCGCATGCCGGTCGTCGAAGCCGGCCTGAGGCAGAGCGAGCACCAGGAGCATGATGCCGACCACGCCGTAGCCGACGAAGATCTGGTACCATTCGATGCGGTCGCGTGGTTTCCCGGCCTCGTCCGGCTCGGTCGGCGGCGTCATTGCGGGCACGCCTCCTCGAAGCGTTCGGCCGAGGCGCCGTCCGCGACGCTGATCGTGGCGGCGGATCGCTCGCGTTCGCCCGCAGGGTTCTCGCAGCCGTCGTAATAGACCTCGTCGAGCGTCTGAAGGATCGTCGCCGTCTCGCCGTCGCCAATCGAGGCGACGTCGAGCGACATGGTCGTCTGGCCCATGTTCATGAAGCTCGTTTCCAGGAAGACCTCGTCGCGCCCGTCCCCGTCGGTGTCGGCAGCGGCGACCAGCCGCTGATACTGAACGTCGTCCGCGAGCCGGCGCAGACCGACCGGCTCGTCACCGCGCAGGATCAGGAGGACCGGCGCGCCAGTCTCGGGAAAGGGCTCTATGGCGCTCGCCGCCTCCTCCTGGATCAGGAACACGCGCTCCTGCGCCCCGGCCTGCGTGAACGCGCCCGTCGCGTCGCCCCGCAGGGCGAAGCCGTCGGCGAAGCGCTCGGCCTCGGGGCCCTGCGCGAGGGCGGCCGCGATCCGCCGCTGCTCCGCCTCGGAGTAGAAGGGACTGCCGGACAGGAAGGCGGCGTCGCGATAGTCGAGAAGCACCTCGGCCGCCGCCGGAAGCGCGACGAGGGTCGCTGCGGCGGCAAGGCCGGTGATGAGGGTCGAGCGCATTCGGATCCTCCGATCGGGATGGCGCGTCAGCGCCACAGGGTGGGATTGGCGGCCAGCACGACCGCCCAGACGGCGAGAGCGGCCAGCCAGACGATGGCGAGGTAAAGCGGGATGCGGCCGGCGCGCGTCCATCCGCGTTGCTTGACCTGACGGTTCGCTATGCCGGCAAGGATGAAGGCGGGCGCCCACAGCAGGGGGACCGCGACGATGACCGGCCAGACGAGGGACTGGTCCCACGCCCCGAGCGGCGGGAACCAGAGGCTCAGCGCCGGCGACACCAGATGATAGAGAAGCAGGCCAAGCGTTCCGAGCGACAGGAAGGCTCCGGCAGCGGCCAGGAGCGCCGCGACGAGCGAGGGCCAGATATCGGCGAGGACGCGAAGGGAGGTGCGCATCGCGAGACCGTCTTAGCGCACGCCGACGTCAGCATCATCGCCCCGCCATCGCCGACGAACGGATGCGAGGCGGGTCAGGAGAATGGCGTTTTCCGATGGTCGCATGCGTTCGGCCCTCGACGTTCGGCCAAGCTTCTGACGCGAATGTGAACAGACGAGGGCACGATCATCCGCCGGAAACTCCGGCGCGCACGCGCCCTCGCCTCGGATGGCGTCCGATCGCAAACCGGTCTGCTCGCTTCGACGCGACCCTCGGTTCGCGCTTTGGCGAACGCCTGGTCCTGGCTCCCGACTTCGTCGGCCGGACCCCATTGCCTTATGCGGCGTCGGGCGAGCCGCCTTTGTGCAGCGCACGCACAAAGTTCAGGCAGGCCGTCCGTTGACTCGCGCTCGTGCCAGGCGCAACCATCAGGGAACCAACCGACCGAATGGTTCGCGAAGAGGGAGGGGACCGCGCGTTGACGACATCCGGCTCCAACTCCTCGCTCGCGCTGGAGCGTCTGCGGGCCCTGATTCGGGAGCACCGGGACGAACCCAGCTATCGGCTTCCGGCGGAACGCGAAATCGCGGAGATGCTGGCGGTCGGCCGACGCGCGGTGCGGCGTGCCATGGAGGTGCTGGAGGCCGAAGGGACGGTCTGGCGGCAGCAGGGCAAGGGAACCTTTGTGGGACAACGTCCCACCCCGCGCGGCGGGCTCGCGTCCCTCGCCATCGTCACGAACCCGGCCGAGGTGATGGAGACGCGGCTCCTGCTGGAGCCGGGCCTCGCGCGCCTCGCGGCCCTCAAGGCGAGCCGGGAGGACATCGAGGCGCTCCAGCGGCTCGCGCGGCGCGTGGTCGCCGCCTCCGACGACGACGGCTGGGAGGTCTGGGATTCGGCCTTCCACCGGCGCATCGCCGAGGCCTCCGGCAACGTCATGCTCGTCTCGATCCTCGACGCCGTCCAGCAGGTCCGGAAAGAGAGCGAGTGGCGCCATCTGCGAGCCTCGGTCCGCACCCCGGAGCGTCGCGAGCGCGTCTTCCAGCAGCACGACGAAATCGTCGCCGCCATCGCGCGGCGCGACGGACCGGCCGCCGAGCGCGCCATGGCCCGCCACATCACCAACATCGACACCCAGCTCAAGGCGCTGATCATCGACGGCGACGGAGCGGGACGGGCAGACGGCCCGGGCCCCGCCGCCGCGCGGACGGACGGCGCGGCCTACGAGGAAACCGCGATTTGACGCCTTCCGAACCCCGGACCGACGCGCCGCTTCTTTCGGTCGAGAACTTCTCGCTGTCCTTCTCGGCGAACGCGCCGGTGAATCTCGTCGACGGCGTCTCCTTCGACGTCCACCGCGGCAAGACGCTGTGCATCGTCGGCGAGTCCGGCTGCGGCAAGAGCGTCACCTCGCTGGCGCTGATGGGCCTCCTGCCCTCCCCGCCCGCCCGCATCGTCTCCGGCACGGCCACGTTCGACGGCCGCGATCTGTTCGCTCTGAAGGAGCGCGAGCGGGCCGATCTTCGCGGCAACGAGCTGGCGATGATCTTCCAGGAGCCGATGACGTCCCTCAATCCCGCCTTCACCATCGGTCACCAGATCGCCGAGGGCATCCGCCGCCATTCCAAGGTCTCGAAGGCGGAAGCGCGCGCGCAGGCGCTGAAGATGCTGGAGCTCGTGCGCATCCCGGCGCCCGCCAAGCGTCTCGACGCCTTCCCCCACCAGCTGTCGGGCGGGATGCGCCAGCGCGTGATGATCGCGATGGCGCTCGCCAACCGCCCCCGCCTCCTCATCGCCGACGAGCCGACCACCGCGCTCGACGTGACGATTCAGGCGCAGATCCTCTCGCTCGTCTCCAAGCTCCAGGAGGAGACGGGCACGGCGATGATCCTCATCACCCACGATCTCGGCGTCGTCGCCGAGGTCGCCGACGAGGTGGTGGTGATGTACGCCGGCAAGGTCGTGGAGAAGGGGCCGGTCGCCGCGATCTTCGACGACCCGCAGCATCCCTACACGATCGGGCTCCTCGGCTCGATGCCCTCGCTCGGCAAGCGCGCCGGGCGGCTCGCGACCATCGAGGGCTCCGTACCGCCGCTCGACGCCATGCCCAAGGGCTGCCGCTTCGTCGACCGCTGCCCCTTCGGCGACGCGCGCTGCGCGGCCGAACCGCCGCCGCTGGTCGAACTGGGCCCCGACCACCGTGCCGCCTGCTGGTACGCGCCCCTGGAGAACAAGTTCGGAGTGGCCGCATGAGCGCCGCCGTCGATCCCAACGTGCCCGCCGATCCGATCATCGAGGGCCGCAACCTCCACCGCCGCTTCGGCGGCAAGCGCTCGCTCTTCAAGGTCGAGCCCACCGTCCACGCGGTGAACGACGTCTCGCTCGCCGTCGGGCGGGGCGAGACCTTCGCCGTCGTCGGCGAATCGGGCTGCGGCAAGTCCACGCTCGGCCGCCTGCTGCTGCGCCTCATCGAGCCGAGCGAAGGTCGCGTTTTCTACGAGGGGCGCGACATCACCGACCTGCCGACGGCCGAGATGCGCAAGCTGCGGCGCGAGATGCAGATCGTCTTCCAGGACCCGTTCGCCTCGCTCAACCCGCGCATGAGCGTCGGCACGATCGTCGGCGAGCCGATCCGCCTGCACGGGATCGCCAGCGGCCGGGCGGCGAACGACAAGGTCGCCGACCTCCTGCGCATGGTGGGTCTGCGACCCGAATTCTCCGAGCGCTACCCGCACGAATTCTCGGGCGGCCAGCGCCAGCGCATCGGCGTCGCGCGGGCGCTCGCCAGCGAGCCGAAGCTGATCATCGGGGACGAGCCGGTCTCCGCGCTCGATGTCTCGGTCCAGGCGCAGGTCATCAATCTGCTCGAGGAGCTGAAGGATCGGCTGGGCCTGACGCTGCTTGTCGTCGCCCACGACCTCGCCGTCATCCGCCACATGAGCGACCGCGTCGCGGTCATGTATCTCGGCGAGATCGTCGAGCTCGCCCCCGTGGACGGGCTCTACGACGCGCCGCTGCACCCCTATACGCAGGCGCTCCTCAAGGCCATTCCGGCGCCCACCGTCGCCGCGCGCGGGCCCCGTGCTCTGCTGGAAGGCGACGTGCCGAGCCCGACGGCCCTCCCCTCCGGCTGCCGCTTCCACACCCGCTGCCCGCACGCCCGCGAGCGCTGCTCCAAGGAGCACCCGGCGCTGGAGCCCGTGGAGGGCGGACGCCGCGTCGCCTGCCATTTCTGGCGCGAGATCGCCGACGCCGGATCGAGCGCACCGCTGTCCGTCGTCGCGGGTGCCACCACGACGAAGCGCGAAACGCGCCTCGACCTCTACAAGCGCGCCCAGGACGGCAAGCTTGCCAAGAAGACCGCCGTTCTCTGAGCGGCCGGCAACATGACACGAAGGAATGACATCATGCGGTTCGGTTCGAGACAGTCCGGTTTGCGGCGCACCGTCGGTCTGGCGGCTCTCGCTCTCGCCCTCTGCGCGGGCGCGGCGAACGCACAGACGACGCTCTCGATCGGCCTCCAGGACGATCCGGACATCCTCGATCCGCACCGGGCGCGCACCTTCGTCGGGCGCATCGTCTTCCAGTCGCTCTGCGACAAGCTGGTCGACATCACGCCCGACCTCCAGTTCGTGCCCTCGCTCGCGACCGAGTGGAGCCTGAACGAGGATCGCACGACCCTGACCTTCAAACTGCGCGAGGACGCCGTCTTCCACGACGGCGCGCCGATCGATGCGGAGGCCGTGAAGGCCAATCTCGACCGGGCCCGCGAACTGCCGGATTCGCTGCGCCGGTCCGAGCTCGCCTCGGTGGAGAGCGTCGAGGTCACCGGGCCCTTCGAGGTCGCGCTGAACCTGTCGGCGCCCGACGCCGCGCTCCTGTCGCAGCTGTCCGACCGCGCCGGCATGATGCTGTCGCCCGCGAGCTTCGAGAACACCGCGCCCGACGCTGCGCCGGTCTGCTCGGGTCCCTACAAGTTCGTCAGCCGCGTCCAGAACGACAACATCACGCTGGAGAAGTTCCCGGACTATTGGGACGCCGAGAGCTTCCCGATCGAGCGCGTGATCTACCGTTCGATTCCCGACACGACGGTGCGCTTCGCCAACCTCCAGTCCGGCGACCTCCAGCTCATCGAGCGCATCGCGCCGACGGACCTTCCGGCGGCCGAGGGCAACGCGAACCTCACCGTCGTTCCGGTGACGGGCCTCGGCTATCAGGCGCTGACCTTCAACCTGACGGACCCCGAGAGCCCGTGGTCGGACGCGCGGGTGCGCCGGGCCTTCGACCTCGCCATCGACCGCGACATCGTCAACCAGGCGGTGGGCGGCGGCATCTTCCAGCCGGCCTATCAGCCCTTCCCGCCGGCCAGCTTCGCCTACGACGCCTCGCTCGACCGCACGGGCCGCGACGTGGAGGGCGCCAAGGCGCTGCTGGCGGAGGCCGGCCACGAGCGCGTCGCGCTGGAGCTGACCTACGGCAACAACACGACGATGGCGCAGGTGCTGGAGATCGTGCAGGCGATGGGCGCCGAGGCCGGCTTCGACATCTCGTTGCGCCCGACCGAGTTCGCCGCGCTCCAGAGCGAGCTGCGCGAGGGGCGCTTCCAGATCGGCCAGTCCGGCTGGTCCGGCCGCGTCGATCCCGACGGCAACATCCACCAGCACGTCACCTGCGAGGGCGGGCTGAACGACGGCAAGTACTGCAACGCCGAGGTCGACCGGCTCCTGAACGAGGCGCGCTCGATCGACGACCAGGGCGAGCGCACCGCGCTGTACGCACAGGCGCAGGCGATCCTCGAGGAGGAGAAGCCGATCGTCTACCTCTACTACCTGCCCTACCCCTTCGCGCACACGAACGCGGTCCAGGGCTTCACCGGCTATCCGGACGGCATGATCCGCCTTCGCGGCGTGAGCCTCTCGAACTGATCCTCGAGCCGGGCCCATCCATCACCCCCACCAACGGAACGGGAGAATGCGCATGACGAAGAGAACCGCGATCCTCGCCTTGATGCTCGCCGCCACCACGGCCCTTCCGGCCATGGCCCAGCAGTCGACGCTCCGCATCGGCCTCGCCGAGGATCCCGATCTCCTCGATCCGCATCGCTCCCGCACCTTCGTCGGGCGCATCGTCTACGCCTCGATGTGCGACCGGCTGGTGGACATCTCGCCCGATCTGGAATTCGTGCCGGGTCTCGCCACCGACTGGTCCTGGAACGAGGACAACACCGAGCTGACCTTCAACCTGAGGCAGGACGCCGTCTTCCACGACGGCACCCCGTTCAACGCGGAGGCCGTGAAGGCCAACATCGAGCGGGCGCTGACGCTGCCGGACAGCCTGGTGAGAACCGACATCTCGGCGATCCAGAGCGTCGAGGTGGACGGCGAGTTCACCGTCCGCCTCGTCCTCGACGAGCCGAACGCGCCGCTGCTCGCCCAGATCTCGGATCGCGGCGGCATCATGATGTCGCCCGCCTCCTTCGACCAGGGCGATAGCTGGACCCCGGTCTGTTCGGGCCCCTACAAGTTCGAGAGCCGCACTCAGAACGACCGCATCGTCCTGTCGAAGTTCGAGGACCATTACGCGGCCGACGAATACGCCTTCGATCAGGTGATCTTCCTGCCGATCCCGGACGGCACGGTGCGGCTCGCCAACCTCCAATCCGGCGATCTCGACCTCATCGAGCGCATGACCCCGTCCGACAAGCAGGCGGTGGAGGGCAACGCGGACCTCGAACTCGTGATCGCACCGACGCTCGGCTATCAGGGCATCCGCGTGAACACGAACAACGGTCCGCGCTCGGAGAACCCGCTCGGTCAGGATCCGCGGGTGCGCCAAGCGTTCCAGTTGGCGATCGACAAGGCGGTGATCGCCCAGATCGTCGGCAACGACATCTGGGAACCCGCGCAGCAGCCCTTCTCGCCCGCCAGCCCCTATCACGATGCCTCCATCGCCGTGACGACCCGCGACGTCGCGGCCGCCCGCGCGCTTCTCGACGAGGCGGGGATCGACCGTCTGCCGGTGGAGCTGTCGATCGCGACCTCGACGCAGGCGGCCCAGTTGGGCGAGCTGGTGCAGGCGATGGTCGCCGAAGCCGGCTTCGACGTGACGCTGCGCCCGATGGAGTTCGCCTCGCTTCTCGCCGAGATGCAGTCCGGCAACTTCGTCGCCACCGCCAGCGGTTGGTCGGGCCGCGTCGATCCCGACGGCAACTCCTACAGCCACATCGCCTGCGACGGCGCGAACAACGACTCCCGCTACTGCAACGAGGAGGTCGACCGCCTGCTGACGGAAGCGCGCGGCATCACCGACCAGGCCGAACGCCAGGAGCTGTACCGGCAGGTGGTGGCGATCCTGCAGGAGGAGCTGCCGATCATCTACACCTACCACCAGAACTCGCCCTTCGTGCTGCGCACGAATGTCGAAGGCTTCCAGACCTATCCCGACAACCTCATCCGCCTGCGCGGCGTGACGAAGTCGAACTGACATCAGCCGGCGCCCCCCCGCCCGGGCGCCCCCGGGCC
>JAEZXX010000020.1 GCA_023419535.1 Pseudomonadota bacterium
CGATCAGGTAGTCCTCGATATAGGGCGAGGCAGTGTCGAGGCCCTGCCAGCGCTTGGCGCGCGCCGTCGCATAGGTCTCGTCGAACAGGTAGAACTCGCGCTCCGAGGCGAAATAGGCGAGATAGCCGCGCTCCTTCAGCCGGGCGAGCTGGCGCTTGAGGATGCCGCGCGGCGAGTGCGGCAGGTCCTCGTGCGTGTGGTGGTCCTGGACGTCGCACAGCACCAGCGCCGTCTTCTCCAGCCACGGCGTGACGCGGATGGTGGAAAGGTCCGGCTTCATGACGAAATCGCCATAGCCCTTGGACCAGCTCGCCGCCTTGTAGCCCGGCACCGGCTCCATATCGATATCGTCGGCGAGAAGGTAGTTGCAGCCGTGCGTTTCCTCGTAGGCGGATTCGACGAAGAACTTCGCCAGGAACCGCTTGCCGATCAGCCTGCCCTGCATGTCCACGGCGCCGACCAGAACGGTGTCGATCTCGCCGGCCGCAACCTTCTTCTTCAATTCGTCGAACGCAATCATGCCTGCCACTTTGTTTCCCCTTGTCCCGGTCCTGGCGCCGGACGTTTCTTTGTGCTGGATGCAGTATCGTCTGCGCGTTCGCCCCGGCCCGCGCAACAGGCCAGCGTGGAGCCGCGGAGCGGGCCACGCCGCGGTTGTTTTACAGGCAGAACGGACCGGAATCGAGCCGCTTGTTGCATAGCAGAATGCCGTCCCGCGCATGGCGGAACGCCGCCCGGGACGATCAAATTACCGATATTTAATGCGCCGATGGCTTTATCGCCGCAACGGTCTTGGCATAGTAACGGCAAGGGGACGTTGCGGCATCGGCTTCGCGGACGTTTCCGGCCTTGCATGTCCGGCGGCTCGCACGCCGTGCGGGATCGCCGACAATGCGGAGTATCGGATGTCGTTCTGGAAGCAGCTGCTCTTCTCCCTGGTCGTGATCGCGGCCGCCGTCGTGGTCTGGGCGCGGTTCTTTCCGGGCGCGCCGGAGGTGCTGGCGCGCTGGGGGCTGGAATGGATGGCGCCCGAAGGCGCCGGCACCGGCCAGGCGGGCGGCGGGGACGGCAACGGCCCCGGCCAGCAGGCCGCGGCCGTGGTGACGGCGCGCATCGGCACCGCCACCATCAACGACCGGCTGGTGGCGATCGGCACCGGCCGCGCGCTCAACTCCGTCTCCGTCATGCCGTTCTCCTCGGGCAGGCTGAACGAGATCCTCGCCCGCTCCGGCATGCGGGTCGCGGCCGGCGACGTCATCGCCCGCATCGATTCCGATGCCGAGGAGATCGCGCTCGACCGTGCCCGCATCGCCATCGAGGACGCCAATGCGCGCCTTGAGCGGGCGAAGGCGCTGCGCGCCTCCAACACCGTGACCGCCGTCCAGCTGACCGAGGCCGAGCTGGCCCTGTCCAACGCCCGCCTCGCCCTGCGCGACGCGGAGCTTACGCTCGAGCGCCGCTCCATCCTGGCGCCTATCTCCGGCATCGTCGGCATCATTCCCGTCTCGGTCGGCAACCACGTCACCCAGCAGACCGAGATCGCCACCATCGACGACCGCTCGCGCATCGTGGTCGACTTCTGGGTGCCGGAGCGCTTCGCAGGCATGATCTCGGTCGGCCAGCCGGTTTCGGCCGCCTCCGTCGCCCGGCCCGACGACACGTTCGGCGGCGTGGTCAGCGCCATCGACAGCCGCATCGATTCCAGGAGCCGCACCCTGCACGTGCAGGCCAGCATCGACAACGTCGACGACACGCTGCGCGCCGGCATGTCGTTCCAGGTCGAAATGCAGTTCCCCGGCGACACCTACCCCTCCGTCGACCCGCTCTCCGTCCAGTGGGGCACCGACGGCGCCTTCGTCTGGGTGGTCGAGAACGGCGTCGCGCGCCGCGTCGCCGTCCGCATCATCCAGCGCAACACCGACAGCATCCTCGTCGCCGGCGAGCTCGACAGCGCCGGCATGGTCGTGACGGAGGGCATCCACGCCGTGCGCGAGGGCGCGCCGGTGCGCCTCGTCAAGAGCGGGACGGGCGACGCGCCCAGCGCCGCCGTCACCGGCTCCTGAGCCGAAGCGGAGCAGCGACGATGAGCAACGCACAAAGCCCCGCCAGCGCCGAAGCCGGACTGACCGCGCTCTTCGTGCGCCGTCCGGTGCTTGCCCTCGTCCTCAACGTGCTGATCGCGGTCGCCGGCCTCGCCGCGCTGTTCGGCGTCGAGATCCGCGAGCTGCCCGACATCGACCGGCCGGTCATCACCATCACCACCACCTTCTCCGGCGCGTCGGCCGAGTCGATCGACCGCGAGCTGACGGCCGTCATCGAGGGCGCGGCCGCGCGCGTCGCCGGTGTCAAGTCGATCTCCTCCTCGTCGTCCTTCGGCCGCAGCCGCATCACCGTCGAGTTCCGCGACGGCGTCGACCTCGACACCGCCGCCTCCGACATGCGCGACGCCGTCGGCCGCGTCCAGAACCGCCTGCCCGACGACGCCGACCTGCCGCAGATCGTCAAGGCGGACTCCGACTCGCAGGCCGTGGTGCGGCTGGCGCTGACCTCCGAGACGATGAGCGTCCACGACATGACGGTGCTGGTCGAGGACCAGATCGTCGACGCGCTCTCCTCGATCGACGGCGTCGCCGAGGTGCAGATCTTCGGCGGCCGCGACAAGATCTTCCGCGTCGACATCGACCAGTCGCGGCTGGCGAGCCTCGGCCTGACCGTCGCCGACGTGCGCAACGCGCTCGCCACCGTCGCCCTCGACACGCCGGCCGGCTCGCTGACCAGCAACAACCAGGACCTGATCGTGCGCGCCGCCGCGCCGGTGACGACGCCCGAGCAGTTCGAGGCGATCATCGTCAACGGCACCAACCGGCTCGGCGATTTCGCGACCGTGACGCTGGGCGGCGACACCGGCGAATCCCAGCTTCGCGCCAACGGCAACACCGGCATCGGCATGGGCATCCTGCGCCAGGCGCAATCGAACACGCTGCAGATCTCGGAAGGCGTGCGCGAGGCGGTCGAGCGCATCCGCCCGACCCTGCCCGAGGGCCTCGACATCTTCGTCACCGGCGACGAGGCCGTGTTCATCAACGGCGCCATCCACGAGGTCGAGATCGCGCTCGGCATCTCCGTCACCGTGGTGCTGCTCATCATCTTCCTGTTCCTGCTCGACATCCGCGCCACCATCATTCCGGGCCTCGCCCTGCCGGTGGCGCTGATCGGCTCGGTGGCGGCGATCTACCTCGCCGGATTCTCGATCAACATCCTCACCCTCCTCGCCTTCGTGCTGGCGGCCGGCCTCGTCGTCGACGACGCCATCGGCGTGCTCGATAACATCGTGCGCCGGCGCAACGAGGGCATGGGCCCCCGCGCCGCGGCCGTGCTCGGCACCAAGGAGGTGTTCTTCGCGGTCATCGCCACCACGGCGACGCTGGTCGCCGTCTTCGTGCCGCTCTCCTTCCTGCCCGGACAGACCGGCGGCCTGTTCCGCGAGTTCGGCTTCGTGCTCGCCATCGCCGTGGTCCTGTCGGCCGTGGTGGCGCTGTCGCTGTGCCCGATGATGGCCTCGCGCTTCATGGCCGGGCATCACGAGGAGCGCTCGGGCGGCGTCCTCGGCAGCATCGGCGGCATGCTCTCCCGGCTCTACCGCCGCACGCTGCATGCCGCGCTGGCCGCGCCGTTCGTCGTCGTCGTCATCGCCGTCCTGTTCTCGGCCATCGCCGTGGTGCTGTTCCCGACCATCCGCTCCGAGCTCACCCCGGCGGAGGACCGCTCGGCCGCCTTCCTGCGCATCAGCGCGCCGCAGGGCGTCTCGCTCGACTACCTCGCCCAGCAGATGCGCAGCCTGGAGGAGCTGATCCAGCCGCTGCGCGATTCCGGCGAGATCTCGTCCGTCTTCGCCATCGCCGGCTCGGGCGGGTCGCAGAACACCGGCTTCATGGTGCTGTCGCTGGCGCCGTGGGAGCAGCGCAGCCGCACCCAGCAGGAGATCCTCACCGACGTGACCGACCGCGTGCGGGCGGTGCCGGGCGTGCGCGCCTTCGCGTTCCAGCCCAACAGCCTCGGCATCCGCGGCGCCGGCAGCGGCCTGCAGTTCGCCATCGTCGGCAACTCCTATGCCGAGCTGACCGCGGCGGCGCAGGCGACCGTCGCCGACCTGGAGAAGGACAGCCGTTTCCGCCAGCCCCGCCTGTCGCAGGAGACGACCCAGCCGCAGCTTTCCGTCCGCATCGACCGCGAGCGCGCCTCCGACCTCGGCATCAACATCTCCGGCCTGTCGGAGACCATCCAGGCCATGCTCGACGGCCGCGAGATCGGCTCGGTGTTCATCGAGGACCGCTCCTACGACGTGAAGCTCCTGTCGGCCACCCACCCGATCAACGACCCGACCGACCTGGAGAACATCTTCGTCCGGGCGCAGGACGGCCGCTTCGTACCGATGTCCACCATCGCCACGCTGACCGAGCAGGCCGTCGCGCCGTCGCTCGCCCGCGAGCAGCAGCAGCGGTCGGTCGCCATCACCACCGAGCTCGTCGGCAACTTCGCGCTCGGCGAGGCCTACGAGGTGGTGCAGGAGATCGCCGCGCCGCACATGCCGGCGGGCAGCCGCATCGTTCCCCTGGCCGAGGCCGCGACGCTTCAGGAGACCTCGGGCGGCATGACGGCGGTGTTCGGCTTCGCCATCGTCATCATTCTCCTGGTGCTCGCCGCGCAGTTCGAGAGCTTCGTCTCGGCGGCGGTCATCATGGCGACGGTGCCGCTCGGCCTCGCCTGCGCCGTCTTCGCGCTGCTGCTCACCGGCACCAGCCTCAACGTCTACAGCCAGATCGGCCTCGTGCTCCTCGTCGGCATCATGGCCAAGAACGGCATCCTGATCGTCGAGTTCGCCAACCAGCTGCGCGACGAGGGACGGACCGTGCGCGAGGCGGTGGAGGAGGCGAGCGTCATCCGCCTGCGGCCGGTCATGATGACGATGATCTCGACCATCCTCGGCGGCGTGCCCCTGATCTTCTCCCACGGGGCGGGGGCCGAGGCGCGCATGTCGCTCGGCTACGTCATCGTCGGCGGGCTGGGGCTGGCGACGGTCGCGACGCTCTTCCTGACGCCGGTCGCCTATCTGGCGCTGGCCCGCTTCTCCCCGTCGGGCGCCGAGCGCGAGGCCGAGCTGGAGCGCCAACTGGCCGCCGCCGGGGCCGAGCCGGCCGAATGAGACGAGGCGGGCGCCGCGACGAGGCCCGCCTGCGAACGCTTCGAAGCGAGCGGCCGTTCAGGCCGGCGCCGCGCTCGAACGGGTGATGCGCACCGGAACCGATTTCGCCGCAGGGCAGTCGCTTTCCTTGGCGTGGTGCCAGAGCGGCACGAGCTTGTTCAGCTCGGGATAGTAGCCGCCGACATTGCCCTTCGGCAGCGGGTAGGAGTGGACGCGGAAGGCGGTGGCGCGCCGCTCCACGCCGTCGTCGGCGTTGGTCTCCAGATCCACGAAGTCCTGGTCCTTGAAGCCGAGACGCGCCATGTCGTCCTTGTTCATCAGGACCACCATGCGCGAGCCCGAGACGCCGCGCAGGCGGTCGTCGTAGCCGTAGATGGTCGTGTTGAACTGGTCGTTGGAGCGCAGCGTCATCAGCGTGAAGACGTTCTCGCCCGTCAGGTCGATGTTGGTGAAGGCGTCGAACCCGTCCTCGGGCACCAGGAAGTTGGCCTTGCCGTTCGGCGTCGACCATTCGCGATAGGCTGCCTTTATGTCGCGGCGGAAGCCGCCGGGCGTGCGGAAGCGCGCGTTGAAATCCTTGAAGTGCTGCGGGTAGCAGCGCTCGATCTCGTCGCGCACGATGGAATAGTCGCCGACCCATTCGTCCCAGGGGATCGTGCTCTCGCCGGGCACCGTCGCCTTGGCGATCTCGGCGACGATCCGGGGCTCGGACAGGAGCTCGGGCGAGGCCGGCGGGCGGTGGCCGAAGGAGCCGTGGATGGTCGCGGTGGAATCCTCGATCGACACCCACTGGTCGCCGCTCTTCTGCCGGTCGCGCTCGGTGCGCCCGAGGCAGGGAAGCAGATAGGTGACCTTGCCCGGAAGAAGATGCGAGCGGTTCAGCTTGGTGGCGATCTCGACGTGCAGATCGAGGCCGCGCCACGCCTTCTCCATCAGCTGCGTCTCGGGGATGGCGCGCACGAAATTGCCGCCGAGGCCGATGAAGCCCTTCACCGACCCGTCGAGCACGCCCTCGCAGGTCTCGACCGTCGCCTTGCCCTTCTCGCGCGGCGCCTGGAAGCCGTAGAACTGCTCGAACTTCTCCACCGGAACGAGCTCGGTCTTCTCGGTGATGCCCACCGTGCGCTGGCCCTGCACGTTGGAATGGCCGCGGATGGGCGAGACGCCCGCGCCCTTGCGGCCCATGTTGCCGCGCATCAGGAGGAGGTTGCAGAGCATCTGCACGTTCTGGACGCCGTTGCGATGCTGCGTCAGCCCCATGCCGTAGTGGCCGATCACGGCCTTGGCCCGGCAATAGGTGCGCCCGACGTCTTCGAGATCGGCGCGCGAGAGGCCGGACACGCGCTCGATCTCCTCCCAGGAGGAGGAGCGCACGAAGGCCTCGAACTCTTCGAAGCCGTGGCAATGCTCCTCGATGAAGGCGACGTCGAGGACGCGGGTCGCCCCCTTGGCCTTGGCCTCGTCGTCGAGCTGGAGGACCGTCTTGGCGATGCCGGTCATCGCCGCGACGTCGCCGCCGCATTTGATCTGGAAGTAGTCGCTCGACATCTTCGTGCCCGGTCCCGGCGAGAGCATCTCGGCCGGGTTCTGCGGGCTCTTGAAGCGCATCAGGCCGCGCTCCTGGATCGGATTGAAGGTGACGACCGGCGCGCCGCGCTTGCGGGCCTCCTGCAGCGGGTGGAGCAGCCGCGGGGCGTTGGTGCCGGTGTTGTGGCCGAAGAAGAACATCATGTCGGCGTGATCGAAATCCTCGATCGTCACCGTGCCGACCGGCGAGCCGATCGATTTCGGCAGCCCGACCGACGTCGATTCGTGGCACATGTTCGAGCTATCGGGCAGGTTCTGGTTGCCGTAGATGCGGGCGAGCAGCTGGTACATGAAGCTCGTCTCGAGCGAGCCGCGGCCCGAGAGATAGAAGACGACCGCCTTCGGATCGAATTCGCGGATCTTGCGCAGTTCCGCGCCGATCTCCGCGAAGGCGCTGTCCCACGAGACCGGCACGTACTGGTCGAGCGTCGCGTCGTAGCGCATCGGGCTCGTCAGGCGCCCGTGCTTCTCCAGCTCGTAGTCCGTCCACTCCAGAAGCTCGGTCAGCTTGTGGCGCGCGAAGAAGTCCTTGTCGGTCCTCGCCTCCGTCATCTCCCAGATCGTCGCCTTGGCGCCGTTCTCGCAGAACTCGACCGGGTGGGCGCGCTCCTTGCCGGGCTTGGCCCAGGAGCACGAGACGCACATGAAGCCGTCCGCCTTGTTCTGCTTGGCGAGCGCCGCCATCAGCGCGGGCTTGGAGATCTTCTCGGCGAGCGACTTGTCGAGCAGCGACTTCATCGAGCCCCAGCCGCCGGTCGGCTGGTCGTAGGGCTTCACCGTCGGCTCGGACCGGATTTCGCTGCGCCGCATCTCGTCACTCCTCTTGATCAGAACCCAAACGCCGACAGAGGGGCAAATGACGCATCCTGCTTTCGGTTCAACGAAACGACCCCGCTTGATCGCGACGCGGGCCTCGCTCCTTGCCGCGTCGCGCCGGGCCCTATCGCCGGATGTCGACCCGGGCGCCGGCCCGCAGCAGGGGGGCGAGGCGGATCATGTCGGCCCGCGATACCGCGACGCAGCCCTCCGTCGGCCGGTAGCCGTCGCGCGCCAGATGCAGGAAGATGGCGCGGCCGCGCGAGCGGCGCCGCTCGCGGACGTTCCAGTCGAGGACGAGGACGAGATCGTACAGCCGGTCCGCGCGCACCATCGTCTCGCAGCTCGCGGGAAAGGGCAGCCGCACGGGCCGGTTGTAGGCCCCGTGGAGCGGGGCGTCGCACCATCCGTCGACCCGCGTCGCAACGCGGGACGGAAGGGCGAGATTGGGCACGGCGATCCGCCCCGGCCGCCGCCATGCGGACAGGACGGCCATGCGGGCCACCGGGCTGGCGCCGTCCCCTTCGCGCTTGAAGATGCTGGTCCCGCCCTTGCCGAGGGCGCAGCGCAGGCGCAGAGGACCCGCCGCGATGACGCCCTTGCGGGGATCGAGAGGCGAGCGGCGGACGGTCAGGACAAGTCTTTTTCGCAAGGACGGGCTTCGAAAGCTGGACTCCGGCGTCCATCGTTCACAGATTGTTTCCGGACGGAGGGGGAACCAACGCTGTAGGACCATCGAACCCTTTCCGACTTCGATGAAAGATAAGCCCAATCGATGAGCGCACGAAACATCCTGATCGTGGACGACGACACCGACCTGCGCGCGACGCTGGCCGAGCAACTCTCGCTGCACGAGGAGTTCGCCGTCGAGGAGGCGGCGAGCGCGGCGAGCGGGATCGCGGCCGCACGCGAGGGTCGCGTCGACCTCGTCGTCATGGATGTCGGCCTGCCCGACATGGACGGGCGCGAGGCCGTCAAGGTCCTGCGCAAGGCGGGCTTCGCGGCCCCCATCATCATCCTCACCGGGCATGATTCCGAAGCCGACACCGTTCTCGGCCTGGAATCGGGCGCCAACGACTATGTGACGAAGCCCTTCCGCTTCGCCGTTCTCCTGGCGCGCATCCGCGTCCAGCTGCGCCAGCACGAGCTGAGCGAGGATGCCACCTTCCAGGTCGGCCCCTACACCTTCCGGCCCAGCCAGAAGGCGCTGACCGACGAGAAGGGCGGCCGCATCCGACTGACCGAGAAGGAGACGGCGATCATCCGCTATCTCTATCGGGCGGACCGGCGCGTGGTGACGCGCGACGTCCTGCTCGAGGAGGTCTGGGGCTACAATTCCGGCGTCACGACCCATACGCTGGAGACGCACGTCTACAGACTTCGCCAGAAGATCGAGCCCGATCCCTCGAACGCGCGGTTGATCGTCACCGAGTCGGGCGGCTACAAGCTGATGCCTTGAGGGGCATGCCCGACGTCGTCCGGTGACCGGCTCCCGCCGGTCGGCCTCCGCCGGTCGACCAAGGTGAATTGATCCTTTCGAAGGGATTGACCTTGATACTGTGCGCGAGCGCCCCTGCGGTCGCGCAACGGGGACGCGACGTCACAAGCCGATGAGCCTCGAGAGCGACATCGAAATCCTCAGCGGCGTCGCTCTGTTCGCCGACCTGACGCACGACCAGCTCCGGCTTCTGGCCTTCGGCGCCGAGCACAGGGTCGTTCGCGCGGGCGAGTATCTCTACCGCGCCGAGGCGCGGGCGGATGCGGGCTTCGTCCTCGTCTCCGGAGAGGTCGATCTCGTCATGGGCGAAGGCGCGGACGCGAAGACCCTGTCCACCGTCGGACCGGGTTCGCTGCTCGGCGAACTCGCGCTCGTCATCGAGACGCGGCGCGGCTCGAACGCGGTGACCCGGACGGACTGCGAGGTGATCCGCATCTCGAGATCGCTGTTCCGGCGCATGCTGCAGGAGTTTCCGGGGATCGCCGAGACGCTGCGCGAGCGCATCGCCGCCGATCTCGTCGGCCTCACCGGCGCCATCACCGCGATGGAAGATCGCTTCCGGGACTGATCCCGCCCGCGAAGAAGTCGGCGAGCCGGGCGGCGAGCGCCTCCGGCGCGTCCTCCGCCATGTGATGCCCGCTCTCGATCGGGCCGCCGGCAAGATCGCGGGCCCAGGGCCGCCAGACGGCGAGGACGTCCCCGTACAGCGCCTCCAGATCGTCGCGGGAGGACCAGAGGCAGAGCGTCGGGCAGGCGAGCGAGCGGCCGGCGCGGCGATCGCCCTCGTCGTCGGCACGGTCGCGGTCCAGCGAGACGCGGTAGTCCCAGACCATGGTTTCCACGACCCGAGGATCGTGGATCGCCTCCATGAGATCGGCATGGCTTTCGGCGCCCATCCGTCCGGCGTCCGGCGCGTACCATCGCTCGGGATCGGCGTTGATCGCGTGCTCGGCCTTGCCCGGCGCGGCGAAGAAGAACCAGTGCCACCACGCCGCCGCGAAGCGCGCATCGCAACGCTCCAGCGCTTCCAGGATCGGCACGCAGTCGAGGAGGGCGAGGCGTTCGACCCGGTCCGGCCGGTCCATCGCCAGGCGGAAGGCGGTGTAGGAGCCCCGGTCGTGGCCGGCGAGGAAGAAGCGGTCGTGGCCGAGGGCGTCCATCATCTGCACCAGAGCGGCGGCCTTGGCCCGTTTGGTCGAGACCTCGGCCAGATCCGCGCCATCGGGAAAGCGCGATTGTCCGAAGCCGGGAAGGTCCGGACAGACGACGCGGAACCGCTCGGCGAGGCGTGGCGCGACCCGCCACCACGTCGCATGGGTGCGCGGGTGGCCGTGCAGGAGGAGCAGCGGAGGACCTTCGCCGCCCTGCCGGAACCGGAAGCGGACGCCGCCGGCCTCCAGCTCCCGAAGTTCGAAGCCCTGGAAGAAGGCGTCAGACATCGAGCGTCGCGAGGACCGGCACGTGGTCGGACGGGCGCTCCCACGACCGTGCCTCGCGAAGGACGCGGGCCTCGACGAGGCGCTGCCCGAGATCGGGCGAGGCCCAGATGTGGTCGAGCCTCCGGCCGCGGTCGCCGACCGTCCAGTCCTTGGAGCGATAGCTCCACCAGGTGTAGAGCTTCTCCGGCAAGGGCACGTGACGGCGCACCAGATCGTCCCAGCCGCCCTCCTCGATCGCGGCAAGAAGCGCCTGCGTCTCAACGGGCGTGTGCGAGACGACCTTCAGAAGCTGCTTGTGGCTCCAGACGTCCTCGGGGTGGGGCGCGACGTTGAGGTCGCCGACGAGGATCGCCGAGACGCCCGGTTCGGCCGAGGCGCGCATCCGGCGCATCTCGGCGAGGAACTTCAGCTTGTGGTCGAACTTCGGATTGACCGAGGGGTCGGGCTCGTCGCCGCCCGCCGGGACGTAGAGATTGTGGATTCGGATGCGCGTGTCGCCGACGGCGATCCGGGTCGAGAGGTGCCGCGCGTCGCCGACCTCGCAGAAATCCTGGCGCACGACGTCCTCGAACGGGCGCTTCGAGATCGTCGCGACGCCGTGATAGCCCTTCTGCCCGTGGAACGCGACGTGGGCGTAGCCGAGCGCCTCGAAGGCCTCGCGGGGGAACAGTTCGTTCGGACACTTGGTCTCCTGCAGACACAGGACGTCCGGGGCGTGGGCCGACAGGAAGTCTTCCACCAGCGGCAGGCGCAGCCGCACCGAGTTGATGTTCCAGGTGGCGATCGTGAAGGGCAAGCGGATCTCCGGGTCGTGTCGCGGCGCGCCGTCTTCCTAGATCACGCGAGAGGCCGCGCGAAGGCCCGGAGCGACGAAGGATGAAGGAGGGCGCCGTGTTCGAGGGGTTCGAGACGAGGATGGTCGAAGGGGAGGGGGCGCGCCTCTTCTGCCGGATCGGAGGATCGGGCAAGCCGCTGCTCCTCCTTCACGGCTTCCCGCAGACGGGCGCGATGTGGGCGGGAATCGCAGGCGAACTCGCCGCGCGCTTCACCGTGATCATGCCGGACCTGCGGGGCTACGGGCGCTCCTCCAAGCCTGACTCCTCCAACGGCGCGGCCTACACCAAGCGCGCGATGGCCGCCGATGCGAGGGCCGTGATGGCCGCGCTCGGCCACGCACGGTTCTCGGTGGGGGGCCACGATCGGGGCGGCCGCGTCGCCTACCGTCTGGCGCTCGACGCGCCGGAGGCGGTGGAGCGGCTCGCCGTCCTCGACATCGTGCCGACGGTCGAGGTCTGGGAGGCGATGGACGCGGCCGCGGCCCTCTCCGGCTATCACTGGCCGTTCCTGGCGCGCCCCGAACCGCTGCCGGAGCGGCTGATCGCGGGCGACCCCCTGTTCTATCTGGAGACGACGCTCGCCAGCTGGACGGCGTCGAAGGATCTGTCCGCCTTCGCCGCCGATGCGCTCGACGAGTACCGCCGGGCCTTCGCCGCGCCCGGGGCGATCCACGCGCTCTGCGAGGACTACCGCGCCGGGGCCGGACCGGACCGCGCCCATGACGAGGCGGACCGCCGGGCGGGCCGGCGGATCGCCGCGCCGACGCTGGCGCTCTACGGGAAAGGCGGCTCCCCGGTCGGCAAGGCCGACGAGGTGCCGGACGTCTGGCGCCGCTGGTGCGACGAGGTGACGGGCGTCGCGGTGCCGGGCGGGCACTTCGTCGCCGAAGAGGCGCCGCAGGAGACGCTGCGCGCGCTTCTGGGCTTCTTCTGACGGGCGCCTGCCGGTCCGGGCCGGCAGCGGATCGGCTGGGGAGGGGCGCTGCGCAGCCGATCGGGCGCCTGCCGGTCGAGCGCTCGGCCCTGCCTTCGAAGACATTGCGCCGGCCTGTCCGAAAGATCGGGAAAAGGGCTTCACAGAGCCGTCACGATCGCCTATATCGCGCTTCACCGAGGGCCGCACGCGGCTCGCACGGCACGGCGCGGGGTGGAGCAGCCCGGTAGCTCGTCAGGCTCATAACCTGAAGGTCGCAGGTTCAAATCCTGCCCCCGCAACCAATCCTTCTTTCATCGAGAGCGGTTTCGATCCGGACGCGACAGCGTCGATCGGTCCGGCCTTTTCGCACGGCTCGCCCGGGCGCGATCGCAGTCGCGTCGCCGGTCCCGATCGATCCGGTCCGGCGAGGGCGAGGGTCTCCTCCCGACCGGAATCGTCCCTCTCCTCAAGCGTGTCCCGCGATCACCTCCAGGAACGCCGGACCATACCGGTCGAGCTTCGCCTCGCCCACGCCCGGGACGTTCGCCATCTCGGCCCGAGAGGTCGGTCGCGCCGCGGCGAGCTCGATGAGCGTCCTGTCGTGGAAGATCACGTAGGGCGGCAGGTTCTGGGCGCGCGCGATGTCCCTGCGCTTCTGCCGCAGCGCCTCGAAGAGGCTCTGGTCCACGGACGGAACCGCAGCGGCCGGGGCGGCGCCGCGCGCAGCCCGGTCCCGCCGTCGCGGCGGAGCCGTCGGCACCCGCAGCATCAGTCTCGGCTTGTCGCGCAGGAAGTCCCGGCCGCGCGGCGAAATGGAAAGGCCGCCGTGCCCTTCCAGATCGACGTCGACCAGCCGCAGCGCGATCAGCTGGCGCAGGATCGCCCGCCAGGTGCGCGAATCGTGCTCCGTGCCGATGCCGAAGGTCGAGACGCGGTCGTGGCCGGTCTGCACGATGCGCTCGTTCGAAACGCCGAGAAGGACGTCGACGACATAGGCCTGACCGAAGCGCTCGCCGGTCCGATAGATGCAGGACAGCACCTTCTGCGCGGCAAGCGTGCCGTCGAACAGTTCGGGCGGCTCGGCGCAGGTGTCGCAATTGCCGCAGGGCTCGCACGCGTCGCCGAAATAGGCCAGAAGCGCCTGCCGACGGCAGCCCGCCGTCTCGGCGAGGCCGAGCAGGGCGTCGAGCTTGCGCCGTTCCAGCCGCTTGCGCTGGTCCGGCGCGTCGGACCCCTCGATGAAGCGGCTCCGCAGGGCGATGTCGTCCGAGCCGTAGAGCATCAGCGCGTTCGAGGGCAGGCCGTCGCGACCGGCGCGGCCGGTCTCCTGGTAATAGGCCTCGATGCTGCTCGGCAGGTCGACATGGGCCACGAAGCGCACGTCCGGCTTGTCAATCCCCATGCCGAAGGCGACGGTGGCGACCATGACGACCGCCTCGCCGTGCTGGAAGCGGATCTGGTTGGCCTCGCGCGACGCCTTGTCCATGCCCGCATGATAGGCGAGCGCGTCGTAGCCCTCAGCCCGCAGCCACTCCGCGGTCTCGTCCGTCTTTCGCTTCGACAGGCAGTAGACGATGCCGCTTTCCCCCTCGTGGCGCTTCAGGAAGCCCTTCAGCTGCGCGCGGGGATTGGCTTTCTCCTCAATGGCGTAGCGGATGTTGGGGCGATCGAAGCCGGCGACGAAGGCGTCGGACGCGTCGATGTCGAGATGGGCGAGGATCTCGCCGCGCGTCGGCTCGTCGGCCGTCGCCGTCAGCGCCACCCGCGGCGTCTGCGGAAACTGCCGGACGAGCGCGTCGAGCTGGCGGTAGGCGGGGCGGAAGTCGTGCCCCCATTGCGACAGGCAGTGCGCCTCGTCGATGGCGATCAGGGACAGCCGCGCCCGGCCGAGCCGCTCGAGGATGTCGGGCCGCAGCAGCGTTTCGGGCGCGACGTAGAGGAGGTCCAGCGTGCCGGTCTCGACGGCCCGCCAGAGGTCGCGCCGGTCCTCCGGCGGAAGGTCGGAGTTCAGGGCGGCCGCCTTCACCCCCGCCTGCCGCAGGGCCGCGACCTGATCGGCCATGAGCGCCAGGAGCGGCGACACCACGAGGCCCATTCCGGGCCTGACGAGGGCCGGGATCTGATAGCACAGCGACTTGCCACCGCCCGTCGGCATCAGGACGAAGGCGTTCCGGCCCGAAACGACGTGCTCGACGATGCGCTCCTGCGGTCCGCGGAAGGCGTCGTAGCCGTAGACGGCCTTCAGGATCTGGAGAGCGGCGGTGGTCATGGGCATCGAGGCGATCGTGGACATGCCGCTCCCTTAGCAGCTTCCCCGGTCCGCGTTCAGCCTTCGTCGTTCCGGGCGCATACCCCACGGTCCGCACCCTCGTCGTTCCGGACGAAGAGGTGCGCATGCCGCCGACGCGCTGCCCCCCGGAAGCACGCGCCGGACCGGACCGGAGACCGACCGGGCCGTCACGTCGACGACAGGATCGAGCCCGTCCGTTTGACCCGAACCCACTCCTTCTGTCCGCGAGCGAGGCGGTAGAGAAGGATGGACAAGGTGATGGAGAGAAAGATCGGATAGACGAGCCGCCAGAGCGGATAGACGAGAAGCTCGCGCTTGCGTTCCCGATCCATGAGGTAGGCGAAGGTCGCCGCCAGCCCGTCGATCGCGCCGATCACCACCAGCGCCAGCGGTTGCGGGGTGACGACGAAGAAGACCGGGATGAGGACGATCGCGAAGATCGGCGAAATGGCATTCAGGTAGAGGAAGTTCGGCATGCCGACGAGGCGGCCGTACCACGCCCCTCGAAAAAGCCCGCCTCGGTGGATGACGGCACTGTCGAGGCTTCCATGGCACCAATGCTGGCGCTGGCGGAAAAGGCCGATCGGCGTCTCGGGCGCCTCGGTCCGGACGATGGCCCGATCCTCGAAGAGAACCTTCCTGTTCGCCCGCAGCAGCCGGACGGTCAGGTCGGTGTCCTCCGCCACCGACGGGGGAAATCCCCCTTGGGCGATCACGGCCGACCGCCGCCACGCGCCCCCGGCCCCCGGAACCGTCGTGACCCATCCCAGCCAGCACTGCGCCCGTCGCTCGATGTTCAGCGAACTGATGTATTCGATGCTCTGGAAGACCCCCAGCAAGCCGTTGCGGTTGCCGACCTTGACGTTGGCCGCGACCGCCGCGACCTCCGGGTCGTCGAACGCGGCGGCCAGCCGGCGGATCGCGTCCGGTTCCAGGACGGAATCGGCGTCGAGCACGACGATGATCTCGCCGGTCGCTTCCGCGACGCCGCGGTTCAGCGCGGCGGCCTTCCCCTGGTTCGGTCTCTGCGCGATCACCCGCAGGTTCGGGATCTGGGGCAGGAGCGCGCGGGCCCGATCGAAGGTCGCATCGACCGAACCGTCGTCGACCGCGATGATCTCCAGATCCGCCCAGTCGCTGCCTGCCAGCGCGCGGATCGCGCCCTGGATCACGACCTCCTCGTTGTAGGCCGGCACGATCGCGGTCACGCGCGGTCGCCCCCGGCCCGGCCCGAACGGCCGGCAGAGGCGATCGCAGACGGCCGCGGCGATCATCATCGCCAGCCGCGTCCACAGCACCACCACGATCAGCTGAACGAAGAATCCTTCGAGCAGGAACACACCGGCCGGCAGGATCAGCGGGATCGCGGGAGCCGCGATCGCCGCCGCGACGACGATCCGAAACCAGACACTGGACGGATAGCGCAACCCCATCGTCAGTCGATCCCGCCGCGCCGGTGGAACGGCCCCGCGGATCGAGCCTCTGCCGGTCGTCGCCCGGATGAAGCCGCCGACGATCCGGCACCCGCTCCCGCGCACGCCACCCGCGTCCTGTCCGCGCCTTCCGGTCTCAGTAGAGGGCGGCGGAGGCGACCGACAGGCCCTTGGCGCGGACGAAGTTGGGACGCTTGTTGCCCAGAATGTCGGATGCCGCCGCCAGAATGCGATCGCGACGCCCGTCCTCGTCGATGATGCCCAGCTCGCAGAAGATCGCGAAGATGAAGGCCAGCCCGCAGACCTCGCGCGGCATCAGGGCGTCCCTCCACGCGAAGGTCTTGCGCCATTGGTCCAGGAGCTCGGTGCCCATCTCCTGGGCCGATGGCATCAGGGCGCGCAGACGCGGGTCGTTCGGGAGGACGGCGCAGGGAAACGCCATGGTCTCGTCCGTACCCGGGATCGCGATCACGCCCTCGACCCGAACGTAGTCGTCGGATTGGAAATATTTCGTCCCCGGATAGGGCACGATGCAGGTCGTCATGCCGACGTTGCATCCCATCGCGGTGTATTCCACGATCTTGTCGCAGGTCTTGATCAGTCCGGGTTCCGTGATCGTCGGCGCGACCAGGATGACGTTGAACGAGCACTTCATGCCTGCCGATGTGATGTTGCGGATCGCGACGTCGGAGCGGCCGTTCTGCAGACGCTTGTTGAAATCGGCGAGGACCGTATCGTCCCAGGATTCCGCGCCGAAGGCGACGACCTTGAAGCCGGCTTCGCAGAGCGCCGCGCAAATCTCTTCGGTGATCAACTGCGCCGTGCCGCGACAGCCGAAGTCGCCCTTCAGGCCCGACTCCTTGACGAGCGAACAGAATTCGTAGGCCCGCTCGGGCAAGGCCATGAAGTTCTCGTCGTCGATATAGATGAAGACGTTCGGATTCTCGGCGAGGAGGGAGGCGGCCTTGTCGAACAGCTGCTGAGCCGAAGCGCCGACGACCTTGACCTTCTTCTCGCCGGACGCGAAGTTGAGAAACTTGGTGCTGGCGCAGAAGCTGCAGCCGTACGGGCAGTAGTTCGCCGAGATCAGGCGGATCATCTTCGGATTGACGTCGAGGACGTCGAGCAGGTCGTCGTCGTAGTTCTCCTGGATGAAATTCCAGTAGGGATGGTATTCCTTGGCGCTGAGGGAGTAGGTCTCGAACACCTCGGAATACTGCTCGGCATTGAAGGGATGGGCCGGCGGTGCCCGGACGATCGTGCCGTCCGAAGTCTTGAACAGCCATCCGGGAACCGAAGAGGCTCGTTCGATCAGCGCATCCTTGTCGACCGCGTTCCATTCGGGCGCGGCCCCCGCCATCAGCGCCGCGAGCGCGAACTCGCCTTCGCCTTTGAGGACCCCGTCGATCGGGAGCTTGGCGATGTATTCCTCGGCGCGGGTGGTGACTTCGATGCCCCCCGCGACCAGAAAGCTCTCGGGGAGAGCACAACGGATGCTCCAGAGATTGTTCAGGTCGTTGGGCAGATTGTCGTAGAAAAAGGCGAACCCGACGAATGGCGGACGGTAGCGGACCAGCTTCTCCATCACCTCGCTCTTGGCGTGGATGTTGAAGTCGATGACGGCCACCTTCCATCCATACTTGCCCTCGAGGAAATGCTTCATCCGCCAGGTGCCGTGATAGGGCGAGGGCACGAATTTGGCGATCGCATGCCCCGAATCCTGTTCGGGGTTGATCAGCACCAGCCGGGTCTCCGCCGTGATATCGGCTTCGGCCCTGCGCATGGCGCGCGGATCGTAGGTCGTGAGCGTGCCGCCCAGCATCTCGGACGTGGCGCTCTTGGATCGCGCCCGGAGTCGGCTTGGCTCAACGGAGCGAGTGATGACGGACATGGGTCGTACCCTCCACCAATACGCTGAAGGTGACCGGATTCGTTCCATCGTCAAGCGTCGATCAATATAATTCGACGGCCTGAGGCTCACATTCAACTATAAATGAACATAATCGACCTCCAGTAGGCGAGGCGTAGTCTGCAGGAGCGGATGCGAAACGTACGGTTGTTCGTTCGATACATAGAAAGGGCATCCAGGCGAATATGACTGGAACATGACAATCTTCATCCGGAGCATGGGTTCGGTACTTGCTCTGAGGACCTGAAAGGAAGAGCTCATTATCAATGAGCGAGTTCAGCGCCAACGACGCGGTTCTTGTCCGCTCGTGAGGACATCGCAGCGATCGACGTCCGCCCGGAAGGCCAGGGACGGATGCCGTCCTCGCAAAGTCGGGGCGATCAGCATCGATGCGACCGTTTGCGGGGAGGGGGTCGGCTGTCCCAAACGATCCCCGCTCCAGTACGGCACGCCGGCCGCGGGCCGACGGCTCACGATCGGCCGACCTCTGGTCGATCACGCTGGGCTCTGGATGCGTCGAGCGAATCGAGCAAAGCGAGCGTCGGCCGCTTCACCGGCGCCGGTGCAGCGCCAGCGCACGGCGCTCACGCCCGTCACAGGCTCCGCAACCACATCACTGCTTTCGCTGAAGTCTCGGGCTTCCCTGACGTATCAGGAGAATTGGTGCCCAGGAAAGGACCGTGGTCGGATCGGCCGAAACGCCTGTACGGTATGGGTTTCCGTTGCAGTCAGATGACGGTTGTAGCACAGGCGGGTGTCCAAGTTAAAACTGGGAGACCGAGGGTGTTCCCGCTGAATCTGTGATCCCACTTCAAGGGCATCGAGCCTCGGAGCCTTTCCCATGAGCAAGCCTTTCGAAACATTCTGCCATCAAATGGAAGAGGTCCCTCCCACGCTAGAGAAATTCATGCAGCGTGCGCCACGGTCAGAGCGCAGCCGGGCGAGTTGGGAATCGTTCGGAATGGCGTACGCGGGCGCGTTTGAGAGCTTATACGAGTTCGCCGTTGCGAAGGATGAGGTGGAACGTCTCGCGATGCCCCTTCTTTTCCTCTGTCGCCACTCTATCGAGCTTTCGATCAAGGATGCCCTGCGCGTGTATTTAGAATATGCGGGTGAACCGGCAAACCTTCAAGGTCATTCGCTTTTAAGCCTATGGAACCGACTGTTGCGGCAGTTCAGAGATGCAGAATATCATGAGGATGCGTGGACACGGTACTGCACCGAAATCATCACGCATCTTCACAACGCCGATGCAACAGGGGAGATCTTTCGATATCCGTTCTCGAATAATGGGCAATCGTTCGATCACGTTCAGGCAGACATAGAGAAGCTCGCCGTCGCACATTTGCATATCGGCATGATATGCGACGGAGCTATAGAGATGTTGGAAGCGATCGGAGATAAGCGATAGGCCGGTTGTGACCTCTATATCTCAAAATCCTCAAAGTCGATCGACTCGGGGGCGCGGCGTGCGAGAAATAGGCCTACGAATGTTGCTTGTGGGAACCGATCGGCGAGGGTCTTCTTCCCGGCAACGAAGTGGCATCCCGTCGTTAGAACATCATCGCAAATAGCGATAGTTTGACCAATCTTATTCGTCTGCTGTTCATCTATCGTATAAAGCTCTTGAAGACTTGCAGGAGTAGGGCGATCTACGCTTTCATGGGCTGCGGCAGTGCTCACTGTCTGGAGCAAGAGTTCTCGGACGTCTACTGTAGGTCCTATTCCGCGAAGAGCCCGTACCATCCGGTCGTCATATAGTCGATCGGTCTTCGCTTTTGACGGGGGGATGGGTACGAACGTTATGTTTGGGACGGCTGGCCCGCCAAGTGCGTTACGAAGCGCCGATGATGCTTCCGAGACCGCTGCCTCTTTCCACCTCCACTGTGCAGTGCCGCGAGTTTCGATAGACTTCTTAAAGTTCAGAATTAAGTTGTTCGTCGGGCTGTGCGAAAATCCCTTTCGGGCAGTGTATTCGCCCAGGAAAAAGCATCTGTCAGTGTCACCAAGGTAGTAATGGTCCTGGCGCGTTAACTCGTCAATTTCAGTTAGAAGGCGCGGAAAGGAGGTGCTCACGGATGCTCTCGTAACTATCGACTCGGATCGCGCCTTTTTCAGCGAACTTGTGCGGCCACTGGAGTCGCGGGTCGTTAAAGCAGCTTTCTAGAATGAATAGCTTTCGCCCCTGCTTCAAGGCGGCCCTCGCTTGCACTAATGTCCCGGATGTTTCGCCTGCCTCTACAATAACTGTAGCATCAGTCAAGGCCGACATGGTTACATTCCGCGCTGGGAAGAAATGTCTATTCGCAGTCGGGTTCTTTTGCCGCTCATAACGTTTAACGGGGACTTGGCTAATAAGCAGGTGGTTGGCTGCAATTAAGTTTTGCAGATGACGATTTTCCTTTGGGTAAGTTTGTGAGAGCGGTGTGCCCAGTACCGCAATCGTCCTCCCGCCTTCGCTGATCGCGGTCTCGTGAGCCTCCGAGTCGATTCCTTTGGCTAATCCTGAAACGATCGTGAAGTCATCTCTAACTAGAGAGCGCACCAACTGTCTCGCACGTCGGCGACCATTATCCGTGGGATTGCGTGTTCCAACGATCGCGATCAATCGTGGTGAGTTCACTAGTTCCCACCAGCCTTGGTAATAAAGGAGTTCTATCGGGTGTTCGGCATCGCGAATGCGGTCCGGGTAGTCTCCGGCTCCGTTCACGCGAACGCCGTAGCGCGAGACGCCAGCGTCCTTAAGCCGAGCGTGCACCTCATTGGCGTACGTACTTGCAGTCGCTCTGCTGACGAGATCGGACGGAAGGGCATCCGGGGTGGATGCAAACTGGTCCGCGAGGGTCTTAAAGCTAGCATGTTCCCGGTCCCATAATGCTTCGTATGCACCAAGCTCAAGGAAAGGGGAGACCGCTCGCTCTGTGATGCCGGGCTGGGAGAAGGGCAAATGCGCCATACGAGAACTCACGTGACGGACAAGAACAAAACAGGAACATACCGGATTGGGCTGTTCTGTCCATAGAAGCTAACCGTCACCGAGGCTTAAAGCTCCGTCCGACGGGGCGAATCGGAACGATGTCGCCAACGAGAGGGAGCGGTTGTCAACCGTTGGGGCTGTGGAATGCGGGGAGGACCGCCGCGCTTCGCTTGATCGAGGCATCGTGGACGGCGAACAAAATCGGGGTCCCGTATGCGACACACCGGATAACGAGGCGGCGGCGGCGAACTTCCCCCCGTACCCCCTCGCGCCCGCGCCACGCGGACCCGCGCCACGCGGAGTGGCTCGGGGGCGGGCCTAGGCGGCCGGCCTAGGGCTGCGATCGACAGCGAACGGTTTGGAGACGGGCAGACCGTCCGTTCCGAGTTGGAACGCGAGGGCGAAGTGTCCAGCGCCACCTACGGCAAGATTGGCTCCTTCATCGGCGAAATGCTCGCTGGCGGCGCGAAGGCCCTTGGTGAGTGAAGGCTGGGGCACCGTGGTTCACTTTGGGTATGGCCCAGCGAAACTATCTCCGGCCTGCGCCATCCTCACTATTGAACCATCTAAAACGAACTGTATAATGGAAACCATCTAAACCAAACCGATGGTGGTTTCCGATGCTCCTCCGTGCATACCTCCGCGCCTCGACCTCCGAGCAAGATGCCTCCCGCGCTCGGGCCCAGCTCGAAGCCTTCGCAGATGAGCGGGGTCTACGGATCGCCGGCTTCTACGTAGAGAACGAAAGCGGCGCCAAGCTCGACCGCCCGGAACTCTTCAGGCTCCTCGCGGACTGCCGCCCAGGCGACGTGCTTCTCATCGAGCAAGTGGACCGCCTCTCCCGCCTATCCACCGCTGATTGGCAGCGCCTCAAGGCGGAGCTGGACACGCGGCAGGTGCGGGTGGTGGCGCTGGACCTGCCAACCTCGTGGATGCTCGCTACGCCAGCCGACGACTTCACGGCCCGCATGTTCGCTGCGATGAACGCCATGATGCTTGATGTCCTCGCTGCGGTCGCCCGTAAGGACTACGAGGACCGGCGGAGGCGCGTGGCGGAGGGTCAGGAGAAGGCGAAGGCCGCTGGACGCTACAAGGGCCGCGCAGAGGACACCAAGCGCAACGCGGGTATTGCGGCCATGCTCAAGGGCGGGTCTTCGTGGACGCAGGTGCAGGAGGCTTTCGGGTGCAGCCGGGCGACGATCGCCAAGGTAGCGAAGCGGGCGGCGGAAGAGGCGGCTTAGAGTGGCAAGGGTCCGATAACGAGAGATTATTGGACCCGGCCTGCCGAGCTTGAAGCCGCCATCACGTTCGCCCCGGAGCGCCAGCGCGAGGGGATCGCGACGGCGAAGGCTAAGGGGCTCTACAAGGGCAGGAAGCCGACCGCACAGGCGAAGGCGGAGGAGGTCCGCAGGCTGGCGGCTACGGGCCTCTCAATGGCGAAGATCGCGGCGGAGGTGGGTATCGGTGCCGGATCGGTCCACCGCATGCTCTCGGCGGAGAAGGTGGGAGCGTAGGGCATTGCCCCTGGCCGCCCCCGGTGAGTTGCAGGCACTCCTTCCTTGCCTCCTCCGCCCTCGCATCAATGTACGCCGCAAGGTCTTGGAGGTGGACCCCCTTCGCGGTCTTGGCGCTTCGCTCCATCCTCACCAGCGGCAACGCAATGTCCCCTGCCGCGATCTTGCGGAGGAGCTTTTGGGTGCCGAGGTGCGGAAAGAAGTCAGCCGCCACGGCGGCAATAGGGATCACCGGCAGGGCATCGTAGCGGGCGAGGAGGAGGAAGGTGGTCTTCAACGCGGCGGGCCGGGGCGTGGCGCAATGCCCAACCGCTGCGCCAGTGCTGCTCTTGCCAGCTCCATCTCGGATAAACCCTGCACTAAGGGTCTAACCGTATCGGAGGCCGGCCTCCTGACCTGGACGCGGCATTGCTCGCGCATCTCCTTCAACGCATTGCGGGTCACGAAGTACTTCCGGCCAATCCGCTCCAGGACCAGACGGCCCTTTGCGGCTTCCCCTTTGAGCGTGGCCGGTGTGATGGCGTCCCGGAAGACCTCCCGGCAGGCATCAGCGAGTGTCATGGGGGCGTCGTCGTCAATCATCAGCCACCCTCGCGTCCGCTGCACTGGAGCATCTCGCGCTTCGCTTGAAGCCGGCGCCCTTCGAGGTACTCCGCCAAGTCTTCTAGATGGACACCTCGCGCAGACTTCCCGCCATCATCGAGCCGCAGCAGCGGGAGCCGCAGTTCACCCGCCAAGACTTTGCGGACCAGGTTGTCCGGCTTCAAATGCGTGAAGAAGTCACGGCATACTGTCTCCAAGGGGAGGACCGTGCGGCCCTCGTACTGCGCCATGAGAAGGAAAAGGGTTTTCAAAGCTGCCGCGCTCCCTTCCGCTTCCGACCCCCGAGGCCGACAGACGGGGCATCCGTGCGAATGGCTTCCCCGAGGCGATCGAGGCGGGCGCGAATGGCGAGCGCTTGAGGGCTTGGTGGTGGCGAGCGCACAAGAGATTGAAGGCGCGAAGTCTGCCGCTTTGCGCAGGCGATGAACTCATCAAGGTCTGCGACATGGTAGCGCCGCGCTTCACGTTCGCCGAGACCAACATTCACGTATGGAAGCTTGCCATCGCTCGACAAGTCACGCAGGTGGCGAACGGATACTGCAAGGTACTCGGCAGCTTCGACAGGTCTAAGCAACCCGGCCGCCTTTGTTTTTGCGGCTGGTGGGTTCTGATGATCGGCCATTCGGCGTCCTTAAGCAGGGCGTCGCATCGACTGGTAGGATCGGCGCGGCGCCGGGTTGGGTCCGCTTCCTGGTAGGGCTACCCCTTCTCCTCACCGATTGTGGCCGTTCGACGGAGACCGATGGCCGCTAGGCGAAGAGCGAGACCGCCCAGCCGGCCGCAAGGAACGCCAACACGGGAGCTGCAAGGGCCGCCCAGGAGAACGCATGGGGACTTCCGGTTGCCGAGCCCGTCGCCACCCGAGTGACGGCACCAGCTAGCAGCGCGAGGCCGGCGCCGACCACGAGGGAGACCGCAAACATACCCGGCACTGCCAAGGCTACCCATCCCCACCATGGTACGGCAGCCCCTAGCCACCAGCCGTAGTACGCTAGCCCCACGAACCAGCCCACCAGGACCAGTTGGCTCGACATGGTGTTTACGCGATCGACCCCGATCATCCCCAATCCCTCCTGGTTGCGTCCCTCTGCAACCTCACGCCGAGATTAGATCGACAAACACTCGGCATACAGGGGGCCGGCTGGCCTCGGATCGGCATTATTTTGCGTCTCGGACACCCTTGAGGCGGACCCCAGGGCCATCCCCGTTGCCTTCTATAAAGACTGCGCCGGCTTTCTCTAGAGCGGCCCGAATGCTGGACACAGTGCTGGCCTTCAGCTCTTCACCCCGCTCTAGCCGCGAGACCGTGTTCGGTGAGACCTCCGCCAAGATGGCCAGCTCGCGAACCCCCAAGTCCAGAGCGACACGCGCCATACGGCACTGCACGGGCAGCATTAGTAACCTCGTTGCGATTTTGGTTGACGGGTTGGGCAGGCGTTTGTAATCGTCACCCTGTTACCAAACTCCTCACGAAGGGGACTTCCATGCTGGACACCCGCGTCCCGGCAAACGCCCTCGGCTTGCCTTTCGACAGCGACAACATCTCCGCCAACGCGGCCTTCTCCCCGGTCGGGCGGCACCACTCCGTCCTTCCCACCATCCGCATCGTCTTGTTTCGGCAGGACCCCACGGACCCCGAGCGGACCATCGCCGTGTTCCCCTGTGAGCCCGCCCCGGAGGGCTGTATGGTCGGTTTCACGCGAGCGGAAGGCAACATCCCTTGTTCTCGCGAATGGTTCGACCGCACCACCAAGGCCAGCGAAAGCCAGTTTGCCCCGCTTCGGTCTCTCCTTCGGGCCAAGGGTGAGCACTTGGACGTTCGACACCGGATCACCCCCGCGATGGACCGGACGCGGCAGTGGCGGAGGCTGGAGCTGGAGCGCATCACCCTTCGAGGGGAGCGCAGCGCCGACACCCGCTTGAAGGCGCTTGATGCGCTCGCCATGGTCGCGGACTTCTCGGGGGTCTCGGCGGACGCCTTCCTATCCACGGGATGCAAGGACCTCACCGTCTTGCGGGCCCGGTGGGCGGCAGTCGTGGTAGCACGCAGGCACTTCAACATCCCCGGCATTATGCTCGCCGCCATCTTCGGCTCCACCGTGAACGGCATCGGCGGGATGGGAGCGAGGGCGATGCAGAGGCGCCCCACGGACCATGCGTTCGACCACCTCTTGTCCCGGCTTGAGGCAACCCTCGGCACCATCTTCACGAGGCGAGGTCCCGGCCAGCCGTCACGGCAGGCAGTGGCGGCCTAGCAGCCCCTTCCGACAGTTCCCCTACCAAGGCCACCATACCCGAACCCGCCCCCTACCAAGGCGCCCAGCTTCCCTACCAAGGCACCCCCGGCGCAATCATCACGGCGGACACCATGACCGACTTAACGTCCGGGCAGAGCACCCGGCAGTTCACCACCGTCTTCATCGACGCCTACCGATATTGGGAGGGACCGCACGTCGGTGCAGCAGCCTACGTGGTTGCCTTCGAGGACCGCCTCCTGTGGGGCCTCGGGGAAGCCGACGATCTGGACCACCTCTTCGGCCACGGCCTTGAGCACGCCCTCGCGCTCCTCGGAGACGACTGCGGTCCCATCCGTCTGCGCTTCCTCGCGTGGCGCGGATCGTTCACCCGGCGCATCCGTCGATCGGCGCCCATGTGGCTTGCGAGAGGGGGCGTGAAGGCGAACGGCGAGACGCCCCGGCACTTCGCCACGTGGTCCAGGCTCTACCGGATGCTGAAGGCCGGGGACTTGAAGCTCGCATGGGGCGGACGGCGCGAAGCCGGAGCGCTCGGCGAGGTGGCGGCGGTGAAGTTGAAAGAATGCCTCGCGGAGGCGCGGCGGATGGACTTGAAGGCCGGCGATAGGCTGGCGCGGCGGGGCTACAGGTCGGGATCAGAACAACTGTCTTCACTATGAGGAAGGCAGCGTCCGTCTCGGCTGAAATCATCTCCCTCCACTACGAGAAGAAGTGCTTAGGCTCGATCGGCTGATACCATTCGTCTCGCGCAACTCGAAGACCGTCCGTACCGCCGCGTACGCTAGCACTCCGTTTCCGATCATCCGCCGCCATTCCGACCGAGCCCACCCGGCGCGGACGGCGAAGCCATGCCCCTAATCCCGCAACCGAACCCGGAGCAATCCCGATGCCCCACACGACACCCACCTTCATGCCCCCGGACGCCCTCCACCAGCGGCTCCAGTTCCTCCTCATGCTCGCGCCTCTCCACGAGACCGGATCGCTCGAAGCCGCCTCAACGCTCACCGAGACGTTCCTTCCGGTCCTGACGATCGACGCCGAGCACGGCAACGTGTCATCCGTCCAGCTCACCGAGCGCGACGGCAAGAAGCTGGTGGCGGTGACGATCCAGGGGCGCAATCCACGCTTCCTTCTGCCGCTGGACTACGTGGCGCTGGACCTCGCGGCTGCCTTCGGACTTCGCCTTACGATCCAGAAGACCACGGCGGACCCCGACAAGCGGAAGGACTACCCGCGCATCTCATCGCCCGGCCCCAACGGCTACGTCTTCCAGGTGCTCCGGCTTCTCACCGATGCCCAGCCCGGACAGGTGGCCAAGCAGCGGCCGGGGTTCGATCACCACTATCTCGGGCGGGACGGTCTCACCCTCACTACCGACGACGCCGAGCGGGACCAAGGCCGCGCCATACGCACCACCACACGCGGCAGGGCGGACCTCCTTGCCTGCGCCACGCGGTGCTTCGAGACCAACCGCCCCAAGTTCGACCTGCCGCAGGACTTCGACGCCGAGCGGTACAGCCAACTCCTCACGCTGGCCTTCGGCCTCGCGGATTGGCTGCACGGCGGCACCTTGACGACCCAACCGAGCGACACCCTTTCGGCGGCCTAGCGCTGCCCCCAAACTCCTCCCTTCGCGGGAGGTGAATGCCGGCCGGAGGGGAGGTCTTTCGGGATGAGCGCCTCCTCTCCGGTCCACGGCTAGTCCGTCTGCGACCTTCCAAGTCTCATCCCACCCACGCCACCAAGGCTTATCCCATCACCATGCATACCCATCAGTTCCGGGGCCCCGCGCCGCGCTAATGGCCCGCGCCCCTAGCCGCCCCCAAGCGGCACCCGAGCTTCTCCGCCCCACGGCGTCCCCGGTGGACAGCTTCGTGAGGCCAGCCCCTTCGGGCCTCCACCAGATCGCCGACGCCTTCGGCAACTTCGCGCCCGAACTCAACGCCCTCACTAACCAGCGAGCCCAGCGCTTCCGTGAAGAGGAAGCTATCCGCGCTGAAGCGGACTTCCTCAAGAACAACCAAGAAGGCTTTGCCGAAGGGGTCCGCCAAGGCCGCCTCCCGGCCCATCAATCCCGGACTTACATGCGGACCTACAAGGCCGCCGAGGGGGCGGCGATCGGCAACCGCCTCCAGCATCAATACCGGGCCGCGTGGGATGCGTGGGAGGGCAAGAACCAGGAGGACCCGGACGGGTCTCTCCACAATGGCTTCCTCCAGGACTTCATCGCCCGCAACGTCGGCACCGAGGACCCGGACGTGCTCGCGGGGGTCCTTCCTGCCGTCCGCTCCCTCCAGGACACCGCCACGGCGGCGGACATCAAGTACCGTGCCGATCGGGCCTACCTCGGCTCCATCACCGCCCACGGCGCCCGCGTCCATCAGCACATAGACGATGCCGAAGAGGCGGGCCTCCTGGCACCCGAGGGGGTCAACTATTCGGCCGTCTTCGCCCGCGCCTTCGAGGAACGGGAGCGCATCGTCGCCAGCGGTGCCCGGCCCGAAGACTTCGACAAGACGATGATGGAAGCCTTCGCGGCCAAGGCGCTGGAGAAGGGAGACGCCGGGCTTCTTGCTTGGTTCGACCAGACCGTACCCGGACAGGACTACACGTACGGGGACACGGCAGAAGGTTTGGCCCTTCGGCAACAGACCCAAGACCGCCTGGAGACCGCACGACGCCAAGCCGCCAGCGACGAATACGCCCGCCAGACCCGCGATGATGCGGCGGCGAAGGACGACGCCACGCGCACTGCCGTGGACCTTCTGGCGGCTGGGGAGCCGGTCCCGGAGGAATTGCTCGCGGCCGGGCAACGGGTGGACCCGACGTTCCGAACCCGCATCGCCGAGTGGCACTCCAGCCTCTCCGAGCGGCCCTCCGACCCCGAGGCGATCCAGGCCGTCTACGCGGATATCCTTGCGGGCGGTGGGGTCCAGGCCGTGGTGCGTGCCTTCGACGCTGGGGTAATCGCCAACCCGGAGGACCTCACCAAGCTCCACACCTTCGCCAAGGGCTTCGAGGGTGAGAAGGAGCGTATTCAGGAGACGCTTTCCGGCCCGACCTCGCGCGGCATCCTCGACACCATCGACGTGCGGACGAAGGGGTCCAATCGTGCAGGCGACCCGGTGGGTGGCATCTCCAATGACGGCCTCGCGGCCCAGGCGGACTATCGCCGGATGGTCTCGGATTGGGTGCTCGCCAACCCCAACGCTTCCACCCTCGAACGGGAGGACGCGGCGAACCGCATCGGCCGGATCATCCTGGACGCGATTGGGACCCCAGGCCGCCGCGAAGCCGGTGGCGACTACGAACGGCCCGGCGCGATCACCACGCCCAACGCCCATGCGGGAAGCCCGGAGTGGCCTTCGCGTCCCGCACCTCCTGCGCCAACCCAAGAGGCCGCGCCCGAACCCACGGGGGAATGGCGCTGGTACAATCCAGGAAGCTGGTTCGGCCGAGACGCCGAGCCCACGGCGCCGGACGCAATGCCTTCCGCCCCCACCGCTGCCCCGGTGCAGTCTCCCTTGGACTGGCTCAATGCCCAGCCCGAGGCTCGACGGGCCGCCGTGGAGAACTTTGCGCAACAGAACGGCATTCCCGTGGAGGAAGCCGCACGGGGCCTCCAGCGCCAGCTCAACGAACGATCGACCACAGAGCCGGCGCCGGGTTCATCCGCGACCTACCAGCCGATGAGCTACGCGCCGGGCGGTGACACGGACGGGGCGGACAGTCGATCCGTTGGCCTCACCCCCGAGCAAGCCTCACGGTTCCTGGACGAAGCCCTCTCCGCCAGCACCGTGGACACCACGCCGGGGTCTACGTTCATCGCGGGCGATCCCACCGCTTCCCGCCTCCTCAACCTCATCGGGCACCACGAGGCGACCAACAACTACAACGCTGTGTGGGGGAACGCGAAGTCCACCATCGACCTCTCGCAGTTCACCTTGGACCAAATCCTCGGTCAGCAGCAGAGGGCGCGGGCGGCGGGCAAAGCCTCCACGGCGATCGGGAAGTACCAGTTCATCTACAAGACCCTCGGGGGCCTGAAGGAAGAGCTGGGTCTGACCGGCAAGGAACGCTTCACGCCGCAGCTCCAGGACCGCCTCGGGATGCAGCTCTTGGAGCGGCGGGGCTACTCCGCGTTCCGGCAAGGCCGCATCACGCAGCGCCAGTTCGCCTTCCGCCTCTCCCAGGAGTGGGCCTCGCTGGCGAACCCCAACACGGGCCGGAGCTTCTACGACGGCGACGGGCTCAATGCCTCCTCCGCGTCCGCCCAGGATGTCTACCGTGCCCTCGGGCTCGGCGGTATGGCGGCCAATAGCAACCGACCGGCAGTCCAACCCGTCTCGCTCGGCGGCGCCCCGGCGCCAGCCTCTTCGGCGAACGCATACGCCAACATCCCCGAAGCCGAACGCCCACAGTTCCTCCAGTGGAACTCCGACCCCGTGGGCAACCACGAAGCCAACCTCGCGTCCATTGAGCCGGACCTCTCCAACGTCATTCGCCGGGCCCAGCAACTCACGGGGGTCTCCTTCGTGGTCGGCTCCGGGCGGCGCGATGCCGACCTCCAGGCCAAGGCGGTGGAGTGGGGTTGGTCCAAGACCCACGATAGCGACCACCTCCACGGCGGCGCGGTGGACCTTTGGGGGCTCGACCCCAACGGGGCCGTGACGTTCGACCCCGAGACGCAAGCGGAGATCGTGCGGGCCATGAAGCAGGCCGCACAGGAGCTTGGCGTGGACCTCGACGTGGGCGCCGACTGGCGCGGCTTCAAGGACAACCCGCACTTCGCCCTCCGTGGGCGCCGCGCGTAGCCCCGACCCTTCAAGGACACATCATCATGCAGAACGAACCGGACTTCGCCCGGCTCCTTGAGGAGTACGAGGCGGCCGGGGCCGAAGCGAGCGCGGACGGCACCCCGGACATTGAGGCGGGCATCCAGGCCCTTGCCGAGCACTTCCTCACGGAAGACACAGAAGGCGGCGGAGCCCCCCAGCCGGCCACCGCTCCCGAAACCGCAGCCCCCGAGCCCGAGCTGACGGCGGAACAGAAGGCCCTTACCCCCGGCTACTACCTGGAGCACGGGGAGCCGGGCCTCGCGGAGACGGGCGCCGGGCAGATCGCGGAGGCCGCCCTCGGGGGTGCCGCAAAGGCCGCCTTCGAAACAGGGGACTTCCTCTTCGGCGAAGTGGCGCCGGCCGATCGCTCCGCCCTGCGCTCCGGCGTTGAGGCCCGCGTGGACCACCTCAAGGAACAGTCCCTCGTGGCTGGCTTCTCGGCGGGCATCGGGCAGTGGGCCACCGGCATGTTCGGCGCCGGGAAGATCACTGGGGCGGCGAAGGTCCTCCCGTGGTTCGGCAAAGGGCTCGGGGCGCTCGGCAACCTCCGGGGCGCCCGTGCGGCTGGCGAAATGGCCAGGGCCGCGACGGTGGGCGTGGTGGCATTCGACCCCCACGAGGAACGCCTCGCCAACCTCATCGAAAGCACCCCGCTGGCCAACCCGATCACGCAATGGCTGGCGGCGGACCCAACCGACACGGTGGCGGAAGGGCGCATGAAGGCCGCCCTGGAAAGCATCGGGATGGACCTCGCCATCGTCGGGACCTTCGCTGCGGCGGGGAAGGTGTGGAAGGCCCTACGCCTCGGCGACGAGACGAGCGCAAGGAAGGCCGTGGAGGAGGCCGAGGCGGAGATCGCAGCGGCATCCCGTCCGGTGGAGGCGGAGCCGCTGAAGGGGAACTCCCGTGGCGCAGAGGGGCCGTTGGGGGATGCTCCGAGCCCGGCCGCAGTGCCCGAGCCGGAAGGTCAGCCGCTCGCCTCTCCGATCGCAGACGCCGAAGCGGTGCCCTCGCGCACGATGGAGGCCGCCGCCGAGCCGACGCCGAGCGTCTCCGGGCCTGCCAACGCGGCGGACGAAGGGGCGGACCTTGTGCCTTCCCCGATGCCGGGCGCACCGGACACTGCCGCCGCTCCTGCCTTCCGACCCTCCGCGACCTACACAGACGAGGACACCCTCGCGGTCCTCAATGGGGCGCAGCGGGACGCGGACGCCTTGGACGAACACGGCGGCTGGTATCAGGCGATCCAGGCGGGCCACACCTTCGGCCGGGGTGAGGGCATCCCCTACGTGAAGCTCAATCAAGACGCCGCTGTGGAAGACTTCATGGCCCGCGCCGTGGACGCCGTGGAGGAGCGCCTCTCGGCGATCAAGGGCGGCGAGGTGCTCACGGATGCCGCCGTGTCCCGCATGGTGGCGCAGCGGGCACGGCTCTTCGGTGAAGACCCCACGACCGTAATGGGGATGTTGCAACAGTCCGGGGACAACGCGGGCCGCATGGTGGCGGACATGGAGGCCGGCTACCTCATCACCCACCGCATGTTCCAGGACACCAACGCGCTGGCGCAGCGGATCAACGCAGGGGACTTCACCGAGTTCGGCTCAAGGGAGGCGGCGGTGGAGGAGTTGAAGCACAGGCTCTCCCTCGCCTCCTCCATTTACGGGGCGTCCCGGTCCATCACGGCCAACGCCGGCCGGGCGCTTCGCCGGATGCGGACGGACTTCAAGCTCCGCCCGGAGGACCTCGCGAACCTCCAGGAGATGGACGGCAACCAGCTTGTCCAGATGATCGTGAACACGAACGGGGACCCGAAGGCGCTGGCACGGGCGGCCAACCCGACGTTCTGGCAGCGGACCATGAACGCGGTCGAATACGTCTACGTGAACAACCTCGTTTCGGGGCCTTTCACGCAAGGCATCAACCTCCTCTCCAACAGCGCGATGGTGGGTCTGCGCCCGCTGGAGCGGATGCTCGGAGGTGCCTTCAAGGCCGCTGCCGGCAACCCCGAGGGCCGCAACATCGTCACCGAGGCGGCGGTCCAGTACGGCTACCTCGGCGGCGCCCTCGTGGACGGTTTCCGCATGGCGGCCAAGACTTGGAAGCTCAACGATAGCGTCCTCGCGCCCTTCGGAACGGAATACTACCGGCCGAACCAAGCAGCGGCGGAGGCAGGGCCGGCAGGCTTCAAGCCGTGGACCTCGTCGCCCAACGTTCTCCACAACGTCTACCGTGCGGCGTTCCAGGCGATCGGGACCCCAACGCGGGCGCTCGGCTACGTGGACGAGCTGGTTAAGCAGACCGTCTACCGCTCGAAGGTCCAGGCGCGGGCCTACGTGGAGGCGACGGCGGAAGGCACAGCGGCGGGGCTCAAGGGCGCCGAGTTGGACGCCTTCGTGACCGGCCGTGTGGAGGATCGCCTCGCGGCGTCCTTCGACGAGCTTGGCCGTGGGATCGACCCTCGCGCCCTGCGGGAGGCGAACGTCTCGACCTTCCAACAGGACTTGCCGGAAGACGCACGGATCGGCCGCATCGGGCAGTTCGCCCAGCGGACCTTGCCGGGCATGAAGCTGGTGCTCCCGTTCGTGAAGACCCCCACCAACGTCCTCCGCTATGGGTGGAAGCTCACGCCGGGGCTCAATGCCCTCCAGACGGAATACCGCCGAGCCCTTCGCGGGATGGACGGACAGGAGGCACAGGCGCAGGCGTATGGGCAGATGGCGCTTGGCGTGACCTTCATGGGCGCGGCGGCCACCCTTGCGGCCAACGGCATGGTGACAGGAGGCGGGCCTTCGGACCCCAAGCTCCGGCAGGAGTTGGCGGCCACCGGATGGAAGCCCTACAGCTTCGTGCGGACCCACATGGACGGCTCGAAGTCCTACCATGGCTTCAACCGCTTCGACCCCTTCGCCATGCCGTTCGGCATCGTGGCGGACCTCCAGGACATGGTGGCCGCATGGGGTGATGGGGAGGAGGAGATGGACGGGGCAACGGCCTACGTCTCGGCTGGCATCGGCGCTCTTGCCGTCTCGCTCACCCAACAGTTCCGCGAGAAGGCATACCTCCAGGGGCTGGCGCAGACCCTCGAAGCGATCATGGAGCCGGAGGACCGTGGCCCCAACCTCATCGGGCAGACGGCGGCGAACTTCATCCCCTTCTCTGCCTTCCTCCGCCAGACTAACGTGGGGGACCCCTACCTCCGCGAGGCAAGGTCGGTGGTGGACCGGATGATGGCCACGGTGCCGGGCCTCTCGGAGACCGTGCCGGCCCGCTACGATGCCTTCGGTGACCCGGTGGTGGCACGGCGGGGCATGTGGTCCACGGACAGCGGATCGGCGGTTGATGCCGAGATGCAAAGGCTGGCGCTGGTGAACGGCTCGGCGTTGCTTCGAGTGAACCCGAGGCCCCAGGCCGGGGTGGACCTCCGAGAGATCACCATGGCCGATGGGTCGAACGCCTACGAGACCTACCAGCGGCTCGCGGGGCACCTGCCGGGTGATGTCAGCCTGAAGGAGATCGTGGCGGAGATCATCGCCACCGAGGAATACCAGATGGCGCCGGACGGGGACCGCGCCACGAAGGGCACCAAGCTCTGGCTGCTCGAAGGCGAAGTGCAGGACTACCGACAGGCGGCCATGCGGGAAATCCGTATGGACCCGAACGTGGCGGCTGCGCTGGAGCGGCGGCAGAACAAGGTGTGGGACCACTACGACGCTCAGCAGACACCCACCGCCCGGCCGGGACCTCGCGCCCCGGACCTCTTGGAGCTTGGTGCTGCCTTCGGGGTGGACCTCGCGCCTCGCGCTTCGGCGCAGTGACATGGCGGGGGGGGTGGGGCTTCATCGGCCCTGCCTCCTCCAATCCTAGACCCCAACCTTTACAGACACACAGGAGAAGCATGACCACAGAGAACGACGCCGAGCGGCCTCAAGGGGACGCAGCGGCGGCGGGAGGGAAGCCGAGCGCATATGCCTTTCTGGCGTACGCCGATGGCTCTTCGCTCCTCAATCCCGGCCCCTCGGGGTGGGCCGCAACGATCCTCCGCCCGGACGGCACGCGCACGACGCTCCGAGGATCGAGCCCGAAGGCATCCAACAATCAGATGGAGCTTACGGCCGCCATCGCGGTGCTGGAGGCGCTGCCTCTAGGCGCCCGTGGGGCGATCCGCTGCGATAGCCAGTACGTCGTCCAGGGGGTGAACGAATGGCGGGCGAAGTGGGAGGCGTCCGGGTGGCAGAATAGCAAGCGGCGGCCGGTGGCCAATCGGGAGCTTTGGGTCCGCCTCTTCGCCCTTGTCGATGAGCGGCCGGGGGTCTCCTTCGAGTGGGTGCGAGGCCACGGCTTCGACCCGGAGAATGACTTGGTGGACACCCTCGCGAGGGGAGAGGCGGAGAAGGAGCAAGCCACACAGGCGGCGTTGAGGAACGGCTGGGGGCTGGCGTGATGGTGGGCGCGGAGGACTTCGAGCCGGCTGCGCTGATGGCTCGCCTGGAGGCGGAGATGCAGGAGGCGGGCCCGTGTGGTCCGCTCCCTTCGGTCCTGCCCTTGGCGGCCATTGAGACCCTGCCGGCGCTCTTCCAAGTCAGGGAGATCAGTGACCAGCACGCCGAGGACATAGCGCGGGCGTTGAGGGATGGCGCCGAGGTCCCCCCGTTGCTGGTGCTTCGGGTCGGGCATCGGGTGATCGTGATCGACGGCCACCACCGGCTGGAGGCGCACTGCTTGGCCGGAAGGGTGGAGGCGGTCCCGGTGGTTGGCTTCGAGGGGACGTTGAGGGAGGCCGTCCTCGCTGCCTGTGCGGCCAACTCTGTGACGAAGCTTCCGATGACGGAGACAGAGAGGCAAGACGCGGCGTGGCGTTATGTTTGCATGGGGGTGGGCTCGAAGGCGCAGATTGCGAAGGCTTCGGGAAGCTCCGCCCGATCGGTTGCCCGTATGCGAGACGTTGCCCGAAGGCTCGGAGCGGAGGCGTTCGAAACGCGGTCGTGGTGGCACGCGATGCGGCTCGACAGGGAGGCCGAGCGGGCGGACCAGACGGAGGAGGATCGGCTGGAGTGGATCGAAGCCACGGCCCAGCGCTACGCAGACACGATGGCCCGGACCTTCGGGAGGAAGCTCACGGGGAACGCCGAGATCGCCGCGAGGGCTATGGCGATCCACTTCGGGCGGCGGCTGGAGAGCGTGGTCCAGCACCTCGGAGATTGGCTCCCGGAGGAACGCGAAAGCGATTATTGAGGTCGGCGCTATGCCACCACTAGGGTGTGCCATTGGCATAGGCGGGGTGCCGGTGGCCGGTAACTATTCCGGGCCAGTCTAATCATACGCGGTTTCCGCCTTCGAACACAACGCGCCTGTGAAAGCTCAACGCCTCTAATGAAGGAAAGGCGTTACCGGATTGGAGGCGAGCCGCCTTTCCGTCCATTTCATCGAGCCAACCATGCTTGCCCAAGACACGCTTTGAAACGAGAATGCGGAAATTGTCCGTTAAACTCAAAATACCGGCATCAAAGAGGGAATGCATGTCGGACCGCAGAAGTAGGCCGTTTCCGATATGGTTGCTTAGAGCATCAACATAAGGCTGTATATGAGCGGCTTCCAACGCTTCTGGTAAGGTTTCTCCTGTGAAGGCGCAGACTGCTCCGTAGCGCCTAAGAAGGGCAAGACGGAAAGCATTTTGGCCATTACGCCGCTTTCTCGCTACGGCTTGCACCTCGGCAGCTGCGTTATCGCGCAGGACGAAATTACCCTGCGACTGGATATCACCTAGCTCCCGCAACTTCTCGTGTTGAATACCTTCTGCGACGTATCGGAAAGGCCCGTCGAGATCGCGGATTGGTGGAACGAGGTCAGCTAGCGGCTTGGGTTCAGGGAAGCCCACCACCGAGCTTAGTAGAACATTGCCGACTTCAGATTGAAGCGTGAATGCTGGATTGTGCCGTCGCAGGGATGTGACGAGTTTTTCTGCGCTGGGGTAGCCCGTCGCTAGGCCATACCGCTGGAACATCGACGCGACGCTGATCCTCTCCCAGCCAAGATAGTGCCCGTAGCCTAAGATCACTGGCGCTTGGTGTTGTTTGAAATACCACCGATCACCGAGAGAAACACGACCGGGTTGGGCAGGCGTTGGCTGCCAAAATGCCGCTACTGGGGCACCCAGCTGATGGACGGTCTCGAACCATTCTAGGGCTGTGGATGCAAGTACGTCTGACATTAGCCTCTCCCAGTGAATGCAATAGGGAGTCTTTCATGAAGAGGGGAACTTAATCTTTGCCTTCCGAGGCAGCTCTGTCCACGTCGAAGCGAGGAAATTTCGCGAAGGCCGCCCGCTGCGCCTCCAACGTGACCCCGCCGTACTTCCGGCCGATGCTTGGGGCCGCCCATCCGCCGATCGCATCCAGGATGCTATCCTCTATGCCAGCTTCGCGGCCCACCGTTTGGAACAGGTGCCGCCACCCGTGGTTCGGCGCCACGTTCGGGTCCGTGACCGTTTCCCGTGCGAAAGCAGCGAGGCGGTTCTTTGTGGCGCGGCGTTTGCCCTCTGTGTCTTCGCCGGGGTTGGCGGAGAAGAACAAGTGGCCAGCCTTCGAGGCCGTCACGAATTCCGGGAAGCCCATCTCCACCAGATGATCGTGGAGGACGACCTCTCGCAACTCCTTGTCCTTCACCGTGCCGGCTTCCGGGGTGATGGTGATGACCCATAGACCCCCTTCCTGCCTCACGTCCTGACGACGGAGTTGGACCAGCTCGCCCACACGAGCCCCGGTGTAGGCGCAAAGCCATGGCACCCAGCGCTTTGCTGCGGTGGTCTGCGCGTTCTCCCAAGGCGTTTTCGTGTAGGCGGAGGCGGCGGCAAGGAGCCTTGATGCCTCGTCTGGCGTGAAGCCCTTTGGCCGGGTCCGAACGGCCTTCGCCCGAATGACCTTGATGCCGTCCGCTGGGTTGCGGGCAAGCACGCGGTTGGCGACGGCGACCCCGAAGACTGACTTGAGGCCGGCAAGATCGCTATCGCTGACGGTCTTGGTGCTGACACCGCTCGCGAGGCGATGCGCCTTGAAACGCACGATGTCTTCAGCCGAGACCGCCCTCGCGTCGTCGTGCTCCAGGAAGGCGGAGAGACGCTTGAAGATCGCCTCATAGGAGGAGCGCGTTTTCTCCGTGCGTCCCGCAGGCTTCGCCTCCTCCCACCAGGACGTTACGAGCCCCACCAGCGAGACCTTTCCAGTCGATGAGGGGTTGGCTTCAGCCGGGGCGCGAAGGCTGCCCAAGGCTTCTCTATCGGGAAAGCGGCTGTGTTCGGGGGAGGGGGAGTAGTCACCGTCCGCCTGCCGCCGTTGGACCACGAAGGCATCCCGGAGCGCCTTACGGAACTCGCGAAGGAGCATGGCGCGGGAAGCTTCGTCTACGGCGCCGAGCCCGTTGCGCCGAAGCACCGCGTCGATCAACGGTCCCACCAGCCGCTCTAGCTCCGAGGGTTCGTCACCGTCGGCCGCATTATCGAGGTGTTCAAGAAGCGACTGCCACCCCTCTGGCGGGATGAAGTTGTCCTCGACTACCGCCCATGAACGATCGGGCTGGAGTTCGATTGCAATGGTCCGGCCGCCTGTCTCCGTGGTCCACGCCTCGAAAAGTTCCTTCGAGAGGGCTACACATTGGCGGTGGGTGAGGGCGATCGGCTTTGCGGAGCGCAGCGAAGTCCAGACAGTCTCTAGGTATGCCGCGACCTCTGCCAGACGGACCTTGGCGGTGCTTGGGTCGGAGGTGCGGAGGGAGACACGCACCGTCTCCATGGTCTCCGTGATCCGCAAAGGGATCGCGTCGGGGCCAATCGGGATAGCGAGCTTGAGGCCAACCGCTCGGGCACGGACAGCCTTCGGGATACGCTGTTGGAAGTAGGCTTGGGTTGAGCCGGATCGCTTCACAGAGGCAACCAGTCGAAAGGCCATGTGTGCCACCTTTGTAGCACAGGCTCCCGGCCTCAATCGACTGTCACGGCTTAACTATCGGGCTTCCCTGAACGATCAGGGGAATTGGTGCCCAGGAAAGGACTCGAACCTTCACGCCTCGCGGCACACGGACCTGAACCGTGCGCGTCTACCAATTCCGCCACCTGGGCACGGGCCGGACCTTTAGGGACACCGAAGGCGCCTGTCAACGACGTTCGCGGCCTGCCAGCACCCATCCGCAGCCGCGATCGGTCCTCGTCCAGGACGCCGCCGCAGGCGTGCTCGGGCAATGGCGTGCGGACGCGGGCGGAGCGGCGGCGGCGGCCGGAGCCCGGCGGCGAAACCGCGGCCGGAACGGGCGCGCGGCCCGGCAAGGACGCTTCGGAGCCGCCGCAAATCGTGCCCCCGCGCACCGCGCCTCAAATGTTCGCGTCGCTTCCTATATGATGGCCGACGCGCGCTCCCTTGCGAAAGACGATTCCCGTGCAGCCCATCCTGTCCCTTTCGGGCCTGTCGAAGGTCTACTCGACTGGCTTCGAGGCGCTGAAGAGCGTCGATCTGACCATCGCCAAAGGCGAGATCTTCGCGCTGCTCGGCCCGAACGGCGCGGGCAAGACCACCCTCATCGGCATCGTCTGCGGCCTCGTCCGGCCGACCGGGGGCACCGTCCTCGTCGGCGGCCACGACATCGTCACGGACTTCCGCGCGGCGCGCTCGATGATCGGCCTGGTGCCCCAGGAGCTGACCGCCGACGCCTTCGAGACGGTGCTCGCCACCGTCACCTTCTCGCGCGGCCTGTTCGGACGCCCCCGCGACGACGCGCATGTGGAGCGGGTGCTGCGGGACCTCTCGCTCTGGGACAAGCGCCATTCCAAGATCAACACCCTGTCGGGCGGCATGAAGCGCCGCGTCCTCATCGCCAAGGCGCTGGCGCACGAGCCCGAGCTCCTCTTCCTCGACGAGCCGACGGCGGGCGTCGACGTGGAGCTTCGGCGCGACATGTGGGCGCTCGTCAGCCGCCTGCGCGAACAGGGCGTCACCATCATCCTCACCACGCACTACATCGAGGAGGCCGAGGAGATGGCGGACCGGATCGGCGTCATCGCCCGCGGGCAGCTGCTGCTCGTGGAGGAGAAGGCGCATCTGATGAAACGGCTGGGACGCAAGGAGCTGACGGTGGAGCTGCAGGAGCCGCTCGGCGCGCTCCCGCCCGCGCTCGCCGCCCACGGGCTGGCGCTGTCCGCCGACGGGCTGAACCTCACCCATTCCTACGAGCTGGATTCCGGGCGCACCGGCATCACCGCGCTGTTCCGCGACCTCGACGCCGCCGGCATCCGCCTGCGCGACGTCAACACGCGCCAGTCGACGCTGGAGGAGATCTTCGTCGACCTGACCCGGGAGGCCCGCTCGTGAGCGCGTCGCTGAACCTTCGCGCGGTCGCCGCGATCTACCGGTTCGAGATGGCCCGTGCCTTCCGCACGCTGTTCCAGTCGATCGTCTCGCCGGTGGTCTCGACCTCGCTGTACTTCGTCGTCTTCGGCGCTGCGATCGGCTCGCAGATCCCCGAGATCGACGGCGTCTCCTACGGCGCCTTCATCGTGCCGGGCCTGATCATGCTGTCGCTGCTCACCCAGTCGATCTCCAACGCCGCCTTCGCGATCTACTTCCCGAAGTTCGTCGGCACGATCTACGAGGTGCTGTCGGCCCCCGTCTCCACCGTGGAGGTGGTGCTCGGCTATGTCGGCGCGGCGGCGACGAAGGCGCTGCTGCTGGCGCTCATCATCCTCGCCACGGCCACGCTCTTCGTCGACATCCGGATCGAGCATCCCGCCTTCATGCTTCTGTTCCTGGTGCTGACGGCGGTCACCTTCTCGCTGTTCGGCTTCATCATCGGCATCTGGGCCGACGGGTTCGAGCGGCTGCAGCTGGTGCCGCTCCTGATCGTCACGCCGCTCGCCTTTCTCGGGGGCACGTTCTACTCGATCCGGATGCTGCCCGAGTTCTGGCAGGACGTGTCGCTGATCAACCCGGTGCTCTATCTCGTCGCCGGGCTGCGCTGGAGCTTCTACGGCACGGCCGACGTCAGCGTGACGGTGAGCCTGGCCATGACGCTCGTCTTCCTCGCGGCCTGCCTCTTCGTCGTCCACCGCATCTTCGCCACCGGCTACAGGCTCAAGCCATGACGAAACCCCGCATCGCCATCATCTACTGCACGCAGTGCTCCTGGATGCTGCGCTCGGCCTGGCTGGCGCAGGAGCTGCTCTCGACCTTCGGCACCGATCTCGGCGAGGTCGCGCTGATCCCCGCCACGGGCGGCCGGTTCGAGATCTCGTGCGACGGCGAGACGGTCTGGGAGCGCAAGGCGGACGGCGGATTCCCCGAGGCGAAGGTCCTCAAGCAGCGCATCCGCGACCGCATCGACCCGGACCGCTCGCTCGGCCATTCGGACCGCTGAAAGGGCCACCCGGGAGGGCGGCCCTTTCGCGTTGAAGCGGCGCTTCGTCCTACTGGCGGACGTAGATCACCTCGCGGCTGGAATCGGCCACGATGTAGGGCCGCCCGTTCGCGTAGAAGTAGGAATAGCCGCTCTGTTCGGGCAGCGGCGTCAGCGTGACCGAGGCCGGAACGACCTCGCCGGCGACGATCTCGCCCTCCAGCGTCACCTCTTCGACCGGGTTGGCGTCGACATAGGTGACCGCCGACTGCGAGACGCCGGCCGGGGAATAGACCACGGCGCGAGTCGACGCGTTGACGATGACCGGGCGGTTGCCCTCCAGATAGATGTAGGCGAGCTCGTCGTTCTGCGGGATCGGCGTCAGCTCGACGGTTTCGGGAATGATGACGCCCTCCGCAAGCTCGCTTTCGAAGGCGACCGGGGCGACCGGGTTGGCCACCACGTATTCCTGCACTTCCGGCGTCACCGCGGCCGTCGCGCCGACCGCCGTGCCGATGAAGCCGCCGACGACCGCCCCGAAGGGACCGCCGACGATGGCGCCCGCGGCCGCGCCGACGCCGGCGCCGGCCAGGACCCCGCCGGCCTGCTCGGTGGAGGAGCGCTCCTGCGTGGTGGTGACGGTGGTCTGGGCGAGCGCCGTCCCGGCCATGCCGAGAAGTGCGGTCGCGATGAGAATCGTGCGCATGGGTGTTGTGTCCTCAAAGGTTCGTAACCCTTCGCTCCCCAGAATGCTTCTTGACCCGACCGCGTTCCCGTTGCCGTGGAACATTGTCGCAGTGCGTCCACGTGTTGACAGCCCGGCTCCGGCCTGTTCGGTTCGGGCAGAGGCGGGAAAGGGAGAAGGTGGCACGTGCCGCTTCACAGGTCGCGATGAACGAGGTCGAGGCCCGGCGCCATCTCGCCGGACGGCTCCACGCGGTCGCGTCGGGGGACAGGGGTGCGCTGCGCGACGTCTACGATCTGACCAGCGCGAAGCTTTTCGGTGTCTGTCTGCGTATCTTGCCGGACAGGGAAGAAGCGGAGGACGTCCTCCAGGACGTCTACATCACCGTGTGGAACAAGGCCGACACCTACGAGGAGGGACGCGCGAGCCCGATCACGTGGCTTTCCACGATCGCGCGCAACCGCTCCATCGACCGACTGAGGGCGATCGGCGCGCGTCCGCGCGGTCAGGCGATCGACGAGGCGGGCGAGGTGCGCGACGAGACGCCCGACGCCCTGGAGCGGCTTCAGACGAACGAGGAGGCCGGGCGCCTGCACGACTGCCTCGATGGGCTCGACGAGCGGGCGCGCGGCGCCATCGCCGCCGCCTTTTTCGATGGGCGGACCTATGACGAACTGGCGCGCGAGCGTGCCATGCCGCTCGGGACGATGAAGAGCATCGTCCGGCGCGGCCTGATCCGCCTCAGGGGGTGCCTGGAGGCATGAGCGACCCGATCGAGACCTTCCGCGACGAGGACTTTTCGGCGGCCGAGTACGTCCTTGGCCTGTCGAGCGCGGCTGAGCGAATCGCGGCCCGTCGGCGGCTGCGCGACGACCCGGCCTTCCGGGCCGAGGTCGAGGCCTGGGAGGTCCGGCTCGCACCCTGGGCGGCGGCCGTTCCTCCGGTCGCGCCGTCCGCCGGGCTCTACGCGGCGATCGAGGCGGCTTTGCCACGCTCGGCCCGGCCTGCGGAGGCCCGGCGAGAGGCGTCGCGCGAAGGACTCGTGCCGGCCTTCTGGCGCTGGCTGGCGCTCGGCTCGGGGGCGCTCGCCGCCGCCAGCCTCGCCGCGCTCGCCTTCTTCGCGGTGCCCGCGATGCAGAGCGGGCCGGGACCGGCCGAGGCGAGCTTTGCGGCGACGACCATCACCAGCGACGCGGACGGGCTGCCGATCTTCGCCGTCGTGCTCGATCCCTCGACCCACACGGCCACCCTCGTGCCGATCCGGCTGGAAACCGGGGCAGGGCAGGTGCCCGAGCTCTGGATCGCCCGGGACGGCGGCGCCCCGCAGTCGCTCGGTGTCTTCGACCCGGACGTGCCGCTGCGCATCGCGCTCGAGCCGGGCCGCATTTCGGGCGACCTGTCGCAGAGCCTGCTCGCGATCTCGCTTGAGCCCGAGGGCGGCTCGCCCACCGGCCGGCCGACGGGCCCGGTGGTCGGTCACGGCACGTTGAGCGCGATCTGAGGGGCGCGACCGGTCGTCCCTATGACGGCGACGGGCCGGTTTTGGCCGTCGCTCGCGATGCTGTAGAGGAGCGGCATGGCCCGCCTCCTCTCCCTTCTCCTGATCCTCGCCATGGCGGTGCAGATCATCCGACCCCTCGGATGGCCGGGGCTGCGGCGCCGCGCGGACTTCTGGAAGATCGCGGTCTTCGCGCTGGCCCTCGTCGCGGCAACCGCGCTCGTCCAGCCGCAATAGGGCGACCGCGCTCGACCCGAGGCCGGCGCTGCGGCCCGATCGGCACAGCCTCCCTCATTTGCGCATGCCACCCCTCGTTTGAAGCGGGGACCCGTTCCATGTAGGAACCGCAATTTCCACTCGGGCGAGAGATCGGCAGTCATGGACCGGATTCGAATTCGCGGCGGCAACGCGCTGAACGGCACCATCCCGATCTCGGGCGCCAAGAACGCGGCGCTGCCGCTGATGATCGCCTCGCTTCTGACCGACGACACGCTGACGCTGGAGAACGTGCCGCATCTGGCCGACGTCGAGCAGCTGATCCGCATCCTCGGCAATCACGGCGTCGACTACGCGGTCTCGGGCAAGCGCCTCTCCCACGATCCGGCCGGCGGGCGCACCATCCACTTCACGGCCCGCACCATCGTCGACACGACGGCGCCCTACGAGCTCGTGTCCAAGATGCGCGCCAGCTTCTGGGTCATCGGCCCGCTCCTGGCGCGCTGCCACAAGGCCAAGGTCTCGCTGCCGGGCGGCTGCGCCATCGGCACGCGCCCCGTCGACCTCTTCATCGACGGCCTGCGCGCGCTCGGCGCGACGATCGAGATCGATGCGGGCTACATCCTCGCCGAGGCCAAGGGCGGGCTGGTCGGGGCTGACTACACCTTCCCGAAGGTCTCTGTCGGCGCGACCCACGTGATGCTGATGGCCGCCTCGCTCGCCAAGGGGCGGACGGTGATCGGCAACGCCGCGCGCGAGCCCGAGATCGTCGACCTCGCCGACTGCCTGAACGCCATGGGCGCCCGGATCACGGGCGCCGGCACCTCCACGATCACCATCGAGGGCGTGCCGGCGCTGTCGGGCGCGCGCCACCGCGTCCTGCCCGACCGGATCGAGACCGGCACCTACGCCATCGCGGCGGCGATGGCGGGCGGCGACGTGACGCTGACGGGCACGCGCTCCGATCTCCTGACCGCCGCGCTCGACACGCTGCGCGCCGCCGGCGCGCAGGTGACGGACGTCTCGGACGGCATCCGGATCGTGCGCAACGGAGCGGGTCTCTCCGCCGTCGACGTCGTGACCGATCCCTTCCCGGGCTTCCCGACCGATCTCCAGGCGCAGTTCATGGCGCTGATGACGCGGGCCGAGGGCACCTCCTCGATCACCGAGACGATCTTCGAGAACCGTTTCATGCACGTGCAGGAGCTGGCCCGGCTCGGCGCGAAGATCTCGCTCGCCGGCCAGGTGGCGAAGGTCGAGGGCGTGCCGCGTCTCGCCGGCGCCCCCGTCATGGCCACCGACCTTCGCGCTTCCGTCTCGCTGGTCATCGCCGGGCTCGTCGCGGACGGGGAGACGACGGTCAACCGCGTCTACCACCTCGACCGGGGATTCGAGCGGCTGGAGGAGAAGCTCGGTGCCTGCGGAGCCGAGGTCGAGCGCATCTCGGGCTGACGGAGGCGGCACCGGGCGGCGGCCGACGGTCGCCGCTCTTGCTTTTTGAGGCGCAAAGGCCGATCTAGGGCCGGAAATTTCCCGAGTGTTCCGGCACGAGGCCGTCTTCGCGCGTGCCTTGGCCGCCAACCGTCTCCTCCAGCGGCCGCCCCCTCGCGCGTCCCATCCAAGGTTCGATCCTATATGGCGAAAGAAGAAGTTCTCGAGTTTCCCGGAACGGTCACCGAGCTCCTGCCGAACGCGACCTTCCGCATCAAGCTGGAGAACGAGCACGAGATCATCGCCCACACGGCCGGGCGCATGCGCAAGAACCGCATCCGCGTGCTGACGGGCGACAAGGTCCTGGTCGAGATGACGCCCTACGACCTGAGCAAGGGCCGCATCACCTACCGCTTCAAGTAAGGCGTTCGAGGCGATGGCGCGGCCCGACAAGCATCTGGTGCTCGCCTCCGGCTCGCCGCGGCGGCTGGAGCTCCTGGCCCAGGTCGGCATCGAGCCCGAGCGGCTGCTGCCCGCCGATCTGGACGAGACGCCCGAGCGCGGCGAGCATCCTCGCGCGCTCGCCAAGCGCCTCGCCAAGGCCAAGGCCGAGGCCGGCGCGCTGACCCTGTCGCGCATCGAGGCCCGCGAGGGGCGCTACGTCCTGGCCGCCGACACGGTCGTCACGGTCGGGCGGCGCGTGATGCCCAAGGCCGAACTGCAGGAAGACGCGATCGCCAATCTGCGCATCCTCTCGGGGCGCGCGCACCGGGTCTATACCGGCCTCTGCCTCGTCACGCCCGAGGGGCGGCTGCGCCAACGCCTCGTCGAGACGCGGGTGCGCTTCAAGCGGCTGTCGAAGAGCGACATCGAGCGTTACATCGCCTCGGGCGAATGGCGCGGCAAGGCGGGCGGATACGCCATCCAGGGCCTGGCCGGAGGATTCGTGGTGCGGCTCGTCGGCTCCTACACCAATGTCGTCGGCCTGCCGCTCTACGAGACGCTGTCGCTGCTCGAAGGCGACGGCTTCCGCTGGGGCGCGCCCGTCGAGGCCGAGGCGCCGGCGTGACGACACGCGCGTCCGGGGCGAAGATCACCCCGCTGCGGCCGAAGCGCGAGTGCCCCGAATGCGGGAAGCCCTCCGATCGCGCCACGTTCCCCTTCTGCTCGCCCCGCTGCAAGGACGTCGATCTGAACCGCTGGCTCTCGGGGTCCTACGTGATCCCGGGGACGGAGGAAGAGCCGGACGATTCCGGCCCCGGCCGGAACTGAAAGCCGGCGGCCGCTCTCACTCGCCGTGGAGCTTGAGCGCCGGGCCCTTGGCCGGCGACAGGAGGTCGGTCGCGATGGCGAGCGACCCGCGCACGGGCCCGAGGACGCGGATCTGGTGCTGGCGCTCCAGCGCGTGATAGGCGGCCGTGGCGAAGCGCCCGTCGATGAAGAGGTCGTTGCGCCTCGAGACGCGCGCGCGTCCCACCGTGCCGGCGAGGCCGAGCGAGACGAGGCGCCCCTTGTTCTCGAATTCGAAGGCCCGGACGGTGCGTCTCTTGGCCAGTTCGGGAAGCGTCTTCGCCAGATACGCCGCCTGCTGGCTCGCCGCCTGGGCCGTCGGCGGGATCGGCCGGTCGGCCATCTCCGGCGTGAAAGCCGCCGAATCGCCCATGGCGAGCACGTTTCGGTCGGTCGCCGAGCGCAGCCAGCGATCGACGACGATGCGGCCCTTCCTGTCGAGCTCGAAATCCCCGAGCGTCTTCAGGACGGGGTTGCCGATGAGGCCCGTCGCCCAGACCGTGAGGTCGCTCGGCCACGCCTCGCCCTTGGCGGTTCGGATCTCCGTCGGCGTCACCTCGGAGACCTGCGCGTCGGTGACGATCTTCACGTCCAGCGCACGCAGGCGCTCCACGATCTCGCGGCGCAGCGTGTCGTCGATGCCGGGCATCAGATCGGGTGCCGCCTCGATCAGCGTGACGGACATGAGCTTCGCCCCGGACGCCGACACGCCGGGCTCGAGGAAGCCGTGTTCGGAGTGGCGCAGATGCGCGGCGAGTTCGGTGCCGGTCGGCCCCGTGCCGACGATGCCGATCTCGGCCGGCGTGCCCGTCTCGCGCGCCCGCACCATCAGCGCGATGAAGCGCCGGCGGAACTCCTCGGCGTCCTGCGGCCCGTCCAGCCGCAGCGCGTTCGCCTTCACGCCCGCGGTGCCGAAGTCCGGCGTCGAGCCGCCCAGCGCCACGACGCACAGGTCGTAGGGGAGGTCGCGCGCGTCGGCGAGTTTGCGGCCCTCGCCGTCGACCATCGGCGCCAGCCGGACGGTGCGCGCCTCGCGGTCGATCGAGACGACCTCGCCCTGCTCGAAATGGAAGCCGCGCAGTTCGCCGAGCAGGTAGAAGGACATCTCCGCCAGCGAGGTCTGCACCGTGCCGGCCGCCATCTCGTGGAGCCGCGGCTTCCAGACATGGGCGGTCTCGCGGTCGACGAGAACGATGTCGAGATCGCGGCGGAAGGCGAGCTGGGAGGCGAGCTCCAGCCCGCCCGACCCGCCGCCCAGAACGAGGATGCGCGAGCGAACCCCCACGCGCTCAGCCCAGAAGGTCGGGGAACAGTCCGACCAGCCCGACGAAGATCAGATACAGCGCGACGATGATGTTGAGCAGTCGTGGGACGATCAGGATCAGGATGCCGGCGATCAGCGAGACGATCGGGGTGAAGGTGACGATTTCCATGGGCCTGCGCCTTCGTGTTGGCCGGAGCGAAGCGGTCGTGGCGGGAAATCCGTCCCGGGCCGCTTCGGTTCCGCAAAGGGCCGGGCTCAGCCCATGTACCAGCCGTGGCTCGGGACGATCGACTGCCCGGTCAGCGCGTTGGAGCGGAAGCCCGCCAGGAACACGGCGACGTCGGCGACGTCCTGAAGGGTCGTGAATTCCTGGTCGACGGTGCGCCCGAGCATGATGCGGTTGACGACCTCCTCCTCGGAGATCTTCAGATCGCGCGCCTGTTCCGGGATCTGCCTCTCGACGAGCGGCGTCTTCACGAAGCCGGGGCAGATCGTGTTGGCGCGCACCCCGTGCGGGCCGCCTTCCTTCGCCATGACGCGGGCGAGGCCCAGTATGCCGTGCTTGGCGGCGACGTAGGCGCTTTTGAGCGCCGAGGGCTCGTGGGAGTGGACCGAGCCCATGTAGATCAAAGCGCCCGACCTTTGCGGATACATGTGTTTCACCGCCGCCTTGGTGAGGAGGAACGAGCCGCCGAGATGGATGTCGACCACCTTGCGGAACTCCTCGTAGGGGAATTCCTCGATCGGGTGGACGATCTGGATGCCGGCATTCGCCACCATCGTGTCGAGGCGCCCGAACCGGGCGACGGTCTCGTCGACGCCGGCGTTCACGGCCGCCTCGTCGGTCACGTCCATCGTCACGGCGATCGCCTCGACGCCGGCGCCGGCGATCTCCTCGGCCGTCGCCTTCGCGGCCTCGCCGTTCAGATCGGCGATGGCGACCCTGGCGCCTTCGCGCGCATAGGCCTTGGCGATGGCCTTGCCGATGCCGGACGCGGCGCCCGTGACGATCGCGACGTTGCCTTGAAGCTTCATGGGCGCCTGTCCTCCTGACCCGGTCCGTCTCCCGGATGAAGAGTAGCCCCGCGCCGCGCTTTGTCACCGGGCCTCGTGACGAAAACGGCGGCCCGAGAGCCGCCGTTTTCGATTTTCCGATGGTCCGCCCGCCTTAGGCGTCCTTCGTCGTCTCGTCCGGAACGCCCGGCTTCTGGTCGATCGTCGCCTTCGGCCCGCCCTTCGAGACGCCGACCATCGCGGGCCGCAGCACGCGCTCGCCGATGGCGTAGCCGTCCTGCACGACCTGGACGACGGTGTTGGCCGCAAGGCTCTCGTCGGGCACCTCGAACATGGCCTGATGGAAGTTCGGGTCGAAGCGCTGGCCCTTGGGCTCGAGCTTGCGCACCCCGTGGCGCTCCAGCGAGGAGGCCATGGCGCGCGCCGTCATCTCCACGCCCTCGACCAGCGAGGTCAGCCCCGCCTCGCCGGCCGCGCGGGCCTCGGCCGGCACGGCCTGAAGCGCGCGGTCGAGATTGTCGGACACGCTCAGCATGTCGCGCGCGAAATTGGCCACCGCGAACTGGCGCGCGTCCTTGATCTCGCGCTCGGTACGCCGGCGCAAATTCTCCATGTCGGCGGCGAGCCGGAGCAGCCGGTCCTTCACGTCGGCGTTCTCGGCTTCCAGTTCGGCGATGCGGGCGGCGTCCGCGCCCTCGGCCCAGCCGGAGCGCTCGGCCGTCTCGGCCACGTCGTCACGCGCCGGCTGCTCGGTGTGGGGGGGCTCCTGCCCGTCGAGGGGCTCGCGGTGTTCGGTGTCGCTCGTCGTCACGGTCGGGGGAACTCCGGGCTGGTCGGCCGCGCGTCGCGTGCCCCTTCAAGGAACGCGTCCGCACGGCCGTCTTCAAGTTGATTTCGCGCCCGATATCGAATGCGGAGCGTGACAAATCAAGGGCGCTTGGGCCCGCTCGCCTCGCCGAGAAGCCGCGAGACGAGCCGCGCGGTGTAGTCCACCATCGGCACGATGCGGCGATAGTTCAGCCGCGTCGGGCCGATCACGCCGACCGCCCCGATGACCCGCTGGCGCTCGTCGGAATAGGGCGCGACGACGAGCGAGGAGCCCGACAGCGAGAACAACTTGTTCTCCGAACCGATGAAGATGCGCACCCCGTTGCCCGTCTCGGCAAGGTCGAGGAGTTCCACGATCGAGCTCTGTGTCTCCAGATCGTCGAAGAGGTGGCGCAGGCGCTCCAGATCCTCGGCGGCCGTGACGTTCTCCAGGAGGTTGGCGCGTCCGCGCACGATGAGCCGGGAGGGCTGGCCGTGGCCGGCGCCCGACCAGACCGCGAAGCCCGCCTCGACGAGGCCGCGGGAGAGCTCGTCGAGCGCGTTGGCCGTCTCGTCCTTGAGCGCGGCGACCGCCTCGCGCGCCTCGGAGAGCGTCCGCCCGACGATCCGGGCATTGAGGAAGTTGCCCGCCTCGACGAGCTGCGAGGCCGTCGTGCCGGCCGGAAGGTCGAGGATGCGGTTCTCCACCTCGCCGTTCTCGCCGACGAGGACGGCGAGCGCGCGCGTCGGCTCCAGGCGGATGAACTCGATGTGGCGCAGCCGCACGTCCGCTTTGGAGGCGACGACGAGGCCGGCCCCGCGCGACAGCCCCGACAGGAGCTGGCTCGCCTCGGTCAGCAGCGTCTCGACGCCGCGCTGGTCCCCGAGGATGCGGGCGCGCTCCTCGATCTCCTCGCGCTCGGCGCGCCCCATGTCGCTGCCGGTTTCGAGAAAGGCGTCGACGAAGAAGCGCAGGCCGAGCTCGGTCGGCAGACGGCCGGCCGAGACATGCGGGGCGTAGATCAGGCCGAGCTGCTCCAGATCGCTCATCACGTTGCGGATGGAGGCGGGGGAGAGGGCGGTGGACAGGAGCCGCGACAGGTTGCGCGAGCCCACCGGCTCGCCCGAGTCGAGATAGGTGTCGACGATCAGCCGGAAAATGTCGCGCGAGCGCTCGTCGAGCGGTGCGCCCGCTCCCGTCCAGCTCCCGGTCCTCGTCGTCGAAAGTGCCATGCGCGGGACTATAGGAAGCGCCCGCCGCTGCGCCAAGCGGAACGGCCGGCCGGCGGGACCGTCCCGAAACGCTTTGCGGCATGGGCGGCGTTTGGTTAAGAGCCTCGCAACGATCTGAAACGAACGGACTAGACGACGATGCGGTCATCCAAGCGCGCGAGCGACGAACTGCGCAAGGTCTCCCTCGAACGCGGCGTCTCGCGCCATGCCGAGGGCTCCTGCCTCGTGAAGTTCGGCGACACGCATGTGCTCTGCACCGCGAGCCTGGAGGACCGCGTGCCGGGCTGGCTGCGCAATTCGGGCCGCGGCTGGGTGACGGGCGAGTACGGCATGCTGCCGCGCGCCACGCACGAGCGCATGCGCCGCGAGGCGGCTTCCGGCAAGCAGTCGGGTCGCACGCAGGAGATCCAGCGCCTGATCGGCCGCAGCCTGCGGGCCGTCGTCGATCTCGAAGCGCTCGGCGAGCGGCAGATCTCGATCGACTGCGACGTGATCCAAGCGGATGGCGGCACGCGCACGGCCGCCATCACCGGCGCCTTCGTGGCGCTCGCCGACTGCCTCGCCTGGATGGAGGGGCGCGGCATGGTCAAGCGCGAGAAGGTCCTGAAGGACCACGTCGCGGCGATCTCCTGCGGCATCCACAACGGCGAGCCGGTCATCGACCTCGACTACGACGAGGATTCCTCGGCCGGCACCGACGCCAATTTCGTGATGACGGGGCGCGGCGGCATCGTCGAGATCCAGGGCACGGCCGAGGCCGAGCCCTTCTCGGAGGAGGAGTTCCTCAAGCTCCTGTCGCTGGCGCGCGCCGGCATCGCCGGCCTCGTCGAGAAGCAGCGCGAGGCCCTGGCGCAAGGCTGAGGCCATCGGCCGGCGTTAGCCTTCGCCCCGCCTTCGCAAAGGAAACGGCATGACCCCTCTCGATCCCTCGAACGGCCCGCTGCTGATCGCCAGCCACAATGCCGGCAAGATCGCCGAATTCCGCGATCTTCTGGGCCCGCTCGGCTTCGAGGTGGTCTCGGCGGCCGACAAGGGACTGCCCGAGCCCGACGAGACCGGCGCGACCTTCGAGGAGAACGCCAGGATCAAGTCGATCGCGGCCGCGAAGGCGACCGGCCTTCTCGCGCTCTCGGACGATTCCGGCCTTGCCGTCGATGCGCTCGGCGGCGCGCCGGGCATCCATTCGGCGCGCTGGGCGGGTCCCGAGAAGGACTTCGCGATGGCCATGCGCCAGATCGAGGAGAAGCTGCAGGCGGAGGGCGCGTTTCGCCCGGACCAGCGCACCGCCCGCTTCGTCGCCGTCCTGTCGCTGGCACGCCCGAACGGCACGACGACCGAGTTCCGCGGCGAGGTGGAGGGCACGCTCGTCTGGCCGCCGCGCGGGCAGGCCGGCTTCGGATACGATCCGATGTTCCTGCCCGACGGCTTCGAGCGGACCTTCGGCGAGATGAGCGCAGAAGAGAAGCACGGCTGGCGGCCGGGAGGGGAGACGGCGCTCTCACACCGCGCCCGCGCCTTCAAGCTGTTCGCGAAGAAGGCGCTCGATCGGGCATGAACGCGCAGGCCGGAAAGCTCACCGCGATCCGCCCCTATACGCCGCCGGCGGGCGATCCGGGATTCGGCGTCTACGTCCACTGGCCGTTCTGCGCGGCCAAATGCCCCTATTGCGACTTCAACTCCCATGTCCGCCGCGAGCCGGTGGACCAGGCGCGCTACGTGGCGGCCTTCCGCCGCGAGGTCGCGACCATGGCGGCGCGCTCGCGCGGGGAACGCGTCACCTCCATCTTCCTCGGCGGCGGCACGCCCTCGCTGATGGAGCCGGGAACCGTCGCCGCGATCCTCGACGCCGTGGCGGACGCCTGGACGGTGGAGAACGGCGCGGAGATCACGCTGGAGGCCAATCCGTCCTCCGTCGAGGCCGACCGCTTCCGGGGCTATCGCGCGGCCGGCGTCAACCGCGTCTCGCTCGGCGTCCAGGCGCTCAACGACGCCGATCTGCGGCGCCTCGGTCGCCTGCACGACGTGGGCCAGGCGCTCGGCGCGATCCGACTGGCGCGCGAGATTTTTCCGCGCCTGTCCTTCGACCTGATCTACGCCCGGCCGGACCAGACGGTGAGCGCCTGGGAAGGGGAGCTGACCCGCGCCATCGATCTGGCCGCCGACCATCTGTCGCTCTACCAGCTGACGATCGAGGAGGGCACGGCCTTCTACGCGCTGCACAAGGCGGGCAAGCTGAAGGTGCCGGACGGCGAGCTCTCGGCCGAGCTCTACGAGGCGACGCAGCAGCTGACGGCGAGCCGCGGCCTGCCGGCCTACGAAATCTCCAACCACGCGGTGCCGGGCGCGGAGTCGCGCCACAATCTCACTTACTGGCGCTACGGCCTCTACGCAGGCATTGGTCCCGGGGCACATGGGCGGCTCGAAGGGCAAGGCGGCGTGCGCCATGCCGTCTCCAACGAGAAGCATCCGGAAACCTGGCTGAAGATGGTCGAGGACTGGGACGCCGGGATCGACCTCGACGAACCGCTGGGGCAGGCCGAACAGGCGGACGAACTGCTGCTCATGGGCCTTCGCCTCGTCGAGGGGCTGGACCTCAAGCGCTGGCGTGCGCTGACGGGCCGCGACATCGATCCGGTGGTCGAGAGCGATCTGAAGCGCCATGGCATGATCGAACGCCTGGGCCGCGACCGCATCCGCGCGACGCCGGCGGGCATGCTCGTTCTCGATGCCGTGGTGGCGGATCTGGCGTGAGCCTTCTCGTCTACGGCGGTGCGGCGCTCGCCGAGATCGCCGGCTGCTTCGCCTTCTGGGCCTGGTGGCGCTCGGGCGCCTCGGCGCTCTGGCTCGTGCCCGGAACGGCGAGCCTCGTCCTTTTCGCGCTGCTTCTCACGCAGGTCGACGCCAGCCATGCCGGCCGCACCTATGCCGCCTATGGCGGTGTCTACATCCTCGCCTCGGTGCTCTGGCTCTGGGCGGTGGAAGGCGCTCGGCCCGACCGCTTCGATCTGGCCGGAACCGCCCTGTGCCTCCTCGGCGCGGCGGTCATCCTCTGGGGTCCTCGTGCCGCCTGAGCTTGGCGCGGATGAGCGGCGCTGCCATATTCGAGTTCGGATCAACGCGAAGGAGACGGCCATGTCCGCGGTTAAGACCGTCACGGTGACGCTCGGCGAGGAGCAGGAGAGCCTGGAGCGTCGTTTGGTGTCCGGCGAGTACGATACCGCGGATGAAGTTCTACGGGAGGGTCTGCGCGCGCTCGACCGCGAAGACGACTTCGACGTCGAGGAAGTCCGCGCCATGATCGAAGAAGCCGAGAAGGATCCGCGACCCGACGTGCCAGCGGCGGAGGTTTTCGCGCGCTTGGAGGAGAAGCAGAGACAACGCCGGCTCAAGGCCGAACGTGCCGCTTGAGGTCGTTTTCAGCGCGAGGGCTGCACAAGACCTCGTCGAGATCGACAGCCTTTTCGCCGGCTATGGTCTGACCGCGACCGAGAATTTCCTGGCCGGAATCAGAACACGCTGCGCGCGCCTTGCAGAGTTCCCCCAGGCTGGACGCTTGAGGCCCGAAATCGGAGCAGGGCTTCGAAGTTTCGCCGTTCCCGGCAGGGCGACCGTGCTGTATCGCGCCAATGCGCAGACGCTGCGAATCGTGCGTGTTCTTTACGCTGGGCGTAATGTCCAGGCCATGAAGGCGAAGGATATCGACGCTTGAACCTTTCGGGTGAACCGCAGCGCTCCTTCACCCTGCGCGGCACGACCTTTCCCGCGCCCCGACCCGAGCCCGGCCTCTATCTCGTCGCGACGCCGATCGGGAACCTCTCCGACATCTCCGTGCGCGCGCTGGAGACGATCGCCGGTGCGCACGTTCTCGCCTGCGAGGACACGCGCGTCACCGCCAAGCTCCTGCAGCGCTTCTCGATCGCGCAGAGGCCCGTCTCCTATCACGAGCACAACGAGGCGCAGGCGGGCGAGGCGCTGTTCGCCGACCTTGTCGCCGGGCGCTCGGTCGCGCTCGTCTCCGATGCCGGGACGCCGCTCGTCTCCGATCCCGGCTTCCGGCTCGTCGAGCGCGCGATCGAGGCCGCAGTTCCGGTCTTTCCGATCCCGGGCGCCTCGGCGCCCATCGCCGCGCTCCTCGCCTCGGGCCTGCCCTCCGACGCCTTCTTCTTCGCCGGATTCCTTCCCTCCAAGGAACTGGCGCGCGCGAAGCGGCTGGCAGAGCTCGTGCGCGTGCCCGGCACGCTGCTCTTCTTCGAATCGCCGAACCGGATCGCCGCGAGCCTGGCCGAGATGGCGGCCGTCCTCGGCGACCGCCCGGCGGCGGTGTGCCGCGAGCTGACCAAGCTGCACGAGACCGTCTATCGCGGCGCCTTGCCGCAGCTCGCCGAGCGCTTCGCCACCGACGACAATGTGCGCGGCGAGATCGTCGTCTGCGTCGGTCCGCCACCTGCCGAAGCGGAGGCGGGCCCAGGCGACGTCGATGCGATCCTCTCCGGACTTCTCGCCGAGATGAAGCCCTCGCAGGCGGCCGCCGAAGCGGTGCGCCTCACGGGGCGGCCGAAACGCGAGCTCTATGCCCGCGCGCTCGAGCTGAAGGCGGAGCGTTGAACGAGGCGAGGCGTCGCGCCGGCTTCCGGCTCGGGCACCGGGCCGAGGGGCTGGCGGCGTGGGCGCTGCGCCTCAAGGGCTACCGCGTCCTGGCGGTTCGCCACCGCACACCGCTCGGCGAGATCGATCTGATTGCCCGGCGCGGCGACACGATCGCCATCGTCGAGGTGAAGGCGCGGGGCTCGCTCGCGGCCGCGCTCGACGCCGTGACGCCGGCGGCGCGGCGCCGGATCGAGGCGGCGAGCGACCTCTGGCTGGCGCGACGATCCGACGCCCACCGCCTGTCGCTGCGCTACGACATCGTCGCGGTCCTGCCCCGGCGCTGGCCGATCCATGTTGCGTGCGCATGGGAGCCCGGCGTCCGCTGACGGGGCAGGGGCTTTCCAACCGCTCTGCAAAGGCGTAAAGCCCCCCGCCGCAGCCATCCGAGGCTCCGCGCCACGAGCCGAGACGCCCTGTTTCCTCGGATGAACCGCCCGTTAGGGGCGGCGCTGTAGCGTCTTCGAAGACGCGTCCCATCTCGGCCCCGAGCTTCACGACCCAAGATGTCGGTCTACCACTCCACCGCGGACGGCGCCTCGTCCGCCTCGCATCCCCGCTTTGCGAGCCTCGTGCTCGGCTCGATCGGCGTCGTCTACGGCGACATCGGCACGAGCCCGCTCTACGCGCTGCGCGAAGCGCTTCTCCATGCCGGCGAGGGCATGGTCGATCCCGAGGACGTCATCGGCATCGTCTCGCTCCTGCTCTGGACGCTGACGATCGTCGTCTCCGGCAAGTACGTCGCGCTGATCCTGAAAGCTGACAACAACGGCGAGGGCGGCGTTCTGACGCTCCTGGCGCTGGCGCGCCGCCACGGCTCGACGGGGCTCATCGTGCTCAGCGTCGGCATGATCGCCGCCTCCCTCTTCTACGGCGACGCGGTCATCACTCCGGCGATCTCCGTGCTTTCGGCGATGGAGGGGCTCGCCCTCGTCTCTCCGGATCTCGCCTCCCTGGCGCTGCCGCTGACGCTGGTCATCCTGACGGCTCTCTTCCTGGCGCAGAGCCACGGCACCGCGCGGATCGCCAGCCTCTTCGGGCCGATCACGCTCGTCTGGTTCGTCGTGATGGGCGGGCTCGGGCTGATCCACATCGGCGACGATCCGGCGATCCTCGCCAGCCTCAATCCGCTGGCCGCGCTCGGCTTCGTTGCCGATCACGGCTTCCTCGCGCTCGCCATCCTCGGGACGGTGTTCCTGGCGGTGACGGGGGCGGAGGCGCTCTACGCCGATCTCGGCCATTTCGGCGCGAAGCCGATCCGCTTTGCCTGGAGCACGGTGGTCTTTCCGGCGCTCGCGCTGAACTATCTGGGGCAGGGCGCACTGATCCTCGACAGTCCGGAGGCGGTGGCGAACCCGTTCTTCCTGCTGGCGCCCGGCTGGGCGCTCCTGCCGCTGGTGATCCTGGCGGCCATGGCGACCGTCATCGCGAGCCAGGCCGTCATCACCGGCGCCTTCTCGCTGACACACCAGGCGGTGCAGCTCGGCCTCCTGCCGCGCATGGAGGTGCGCCACACCTCGCCCGAGCATGTCGGGCAGATCTACATTCCGAAGGTCAACCTCCTCCTGTTCCTCGTCGTCATCGCGCTGGTCCTGACCTTCCAGACGTCCTCGGCGCTGGCCGGCGCCTACGGCATCGCGGTGTCCGGCAACATGATGGCGACCTCGATCCTCGCCATCGTCGTCTTCCGCCGCGTCTGGAACTGGTCCTGGGGCAGGATCGCGCTCGTCATGGTGCCGATCGGGCTCCTGGAGACGACGTTCCTCGGCGCGAACCTCCTCAAGATCCTCGCCGGGGGCAGGGCGCCGCTCGGGCTCGCGGCGGTTCTCCTCCTCGTCATGGCGACCTATGTGCGCGGTACGCGCATCGTCCAGGACAAGGCGTCCCGCGCCGCCATGCCGCTGACGGCGCTGATCTCGATGCTCGATCGCTCGCATCCCGCGACCGCGCCCGGCACGGCCGTCTTCATGTGCGGCGACCCGGAGGTCGCCCCCTCCTCGCTGCTCCACAATCTGAAGCACAACGGCGTTCTCCACGAGCGCAACGTCGTCCTGACGGTCATGACGTCGAACCGGCCGCGCGTCTCCGAGCGCGACCGGGTGGACGTCGAGGTGCTGCATCCGCGCTTCAAGCGGGTGACGCTGACCTTCGGCTACATGGAGGAGCCGAACGTGCCCGCGGCCCTGGCGCTCGCCAAGAAGCAGGGCCTGATCAAGTTCGAGATCATGTCGACCTCCTTCTTCCTGTCGCGCCGATCGCTGCGCGCCCTGTCGGAGACCGGCATGCCCGCCTGGCAGGACCGGCTCTACATCGCGCTGTACGGGCAGGTGACCGACGCGACGCGCTTTTACAAGCTGCCGACCAACCGGGTGGTGGAACTCGGCCAGCAGCTCGCCATCTGAGCGCGAGGTTGCCGGGCGCGGCGCGCTCGGCTACCGCAGGCGGAACCTGTCGCCGAAGGAGTTTCCCATGGCCCTCAAGGTCGCGGTCCAGATGGACCATGTGTCCTCGATCACCATCAAGGGCGATTCCACCTTCGCCCTGTGCCTGGAGGCCGAGCGGCGGGGCCACGCGCTCTTCCACTACACGCCCGATCGGCTGACCTTCCGCGACGGCGTGGTCTCCGCTCGGGTGGAGGCGATGAACCTTGCCGAAGAGCAGGGCAAGCACTTCACGCTCGGCGAGCCGGCGCGGGTCGACCTGTCCACCATGGACGTCGTCCTGCTCCGCCAGGACCCGCCCTTCGACATGAACTACATCACCTCCACGCACCTCCTGGAGCGCATCCACCCCAAGACGCTGGTCGCCAACGACCCGGCCTGGGTGCGCAACATGCCGGAGAAGATCTTCGTCACCGAGTTCCCGGAGCTGATGCCGGAGACGCTGATCACCAAGGACCCGGCGGAAGTGGCGGCGTTCCGGGCCGAGCACGGCGAGATCGTCATGAAGCCGCTCTACGGCAACGGCGGCGCGGGCGTGTTCCACCTGACGAAGGAGGACCGAAACCTCACCTCCTTCATGGAGACCTTCGCCCTTCTCTTCCGCGAGCCCTTCATCGTGCAGCGCTATCTGAAGGACGTGCGAAAGGGCGACAAGCGCATCATCCTGATCGACGGCGAGCCGGTGGGCGCGATCAACCGCGTACCGGCCGAGACAGACGCGCGCTCCAACATGCATGTCGGCGGGCGCGCCGAGGCGACCGAGCTGACGGCGCGCGAGCGGCAGATCTGCGAGGCGATCGGTCCCAAGTTGAAGGAGCGCGGCCAGATCTTCGTCGGCATCGACGTGATCGGCGATTACCTGACCGAGATCAACGTCACCTCGCCGACGGGCATCCGCGAGGTGAAGCGCTTCGGCGGCGCCGACATCGCGGCGCTCTTCTGGGACGCGGTGGAAGCCAAGCGCTGAGCCGTCGCCTCGACGGGGTAGGGCGCTGAACGCCGGATGAACGCGGCGTTCGGCAACCGTTCGGGCGGTCCGTGGTTTGATGGGATCATCGAACAAGGGCCAATCTCGAAGGACGCCCCCCATGACCCGCCGCCTGAAACTGACCACCCTCATCCTCGCCGGCGCGATGCTGGTGCCGGGCATCGCCTCGGCCGCCACCGCCTTCGCCACCGGCAACGTCAATCTGCGCGCCGGCCCGTCCACCGCCTATCCGGCGGTCAACGTCGTGCCCGCCGGCAACGACGTGCGCGTGTTCGGCTGCCTGTCCAACCGCTCCTGGTGCGACGTCGACTATTACGGCCAGCGCGGCTGGATGTCGTCGAACTACCTCGCCTTCGAGCAGCGCGGGACGCGCTACACCGGCACGCGCGTCGTCGAGCGCATCGCCGCCCCGACCGTCACCTTCCAGATAGGCACCTACTGGGACGACCATTATCGCGACCGGTCCTTCTACTCGGACCGCGGCCGCTACGACCCGGGTTATGGGCGCGGCTACGACCGGGGCTATGACCGGGGCTACGAGCGGGATCGCCGCGAATATCGCCGGGAGGCCCGCCGCGACTGGCGCGAGGATCGTCGCGAGTGGCGGGAAGACCGCCGGGACTGGCGTGAGGACCGCCGCGACTGGCGGGACGATTCCCGCCGCATCCGGCCGGGTGAGCTCGTTCTCGAGGGCCGCATCAACTAGGCGCCGTCCCGTCCGTTCGCACGCACGAAAATCGCTCCAGGCGATTGAAACGAAGCATCGGTCGCCTTTCGGCCTTCTGGCATCGCCGCTGCCTCGCCTTGACCGGCTTTCCAAGCGCCGCGTATAGCTGGACGCGACGGTTCCCGGTCCGGCGACGGACGGGGATGAAAAGGGAACACGGTGAGGACGACCCAATCGGGGCCGAGACCGTGGCTGCCCCCGCAACTGTAAGCGGCTGCCGATCACCCTCGTGGGGGGGGGGGGGGGGGGGGGGGCGGCCGCGGGGGGGGGGGGGGGGGGGGGGGGGGGGG
>JAEZXX010000021.1 GCA_023419535.1 Pseudomonadota bacterium
GGCCCGGGCGGCCCCGCCGGGGGCGGGGGCATCGAGAGCCGCCCGCCGCGCGGCGCGCGCAAGATGCGCGACTTGTAGGCAGGGGCGAGCGGGGCCGGATGCCAGGCGCGGTCGCGCGGGAAGAAGGTCACTTCGCGTCCCCTTCCATCTCGGCCAGCGTCTTCTTGGCGATCTTGATCGCATGGTTGGCCGCCGGCACGCCGGCATAGACCGCGACATGCATCAGCGCCTCGGCGATGTCCTCGGCGGTTGCACCCGTGTTCCGCGTCGCGCGCACGTGCATGGCCACCTCCTCGTCCTGCCCGAGCGCCGCCAGGAGCGCGATGGTGACGATGGAGCGCTCGCGCAGGGTGAAGCCCGGCCGCGACCAGACCGAGCCCCAGGCGCCCTCGGTGATGAAGGTCTGGAAGCCGCGGTCGAAGTCGGTGATGGCCCCGCTCGCCCGGTCGACATGCGCGTCGCCCAAGACGCGGCGACGCGTCGCCATGCCCGTCCGGTAGCGCTCGCTCGGCTCGCTTGCGCTCATGCCGCCTCTCCCCGAACATGGTCGCGGATCAGCCGTGCCACGGCGTCCGGCCTCTCGATGCAGGGCAGATGCCCTGCGTCCCCGATGATCTCGAAGCGCGCGCCGGGAATGGCCTCGGTCGTCGCGCGGACGAGGTCAGGCGGCGTCGAGAGGTCGGCATCCCCGACCGCGACCAGCGTCGGCACCGCGATCGCGCCGAGTTCGGCGGTGAAGTCGGCTTCGCGGATCGCCGCGCAGGTCCCCGCATAGCCCTGCGCCGGCGTGCGCTCCAGCATGTTGAGCCAGCCCTGCCGCTCGGCCGGGCGCTCGCGCGCGAAGCCTTCCGTGAACCACCGGCCGATGACGGCGTCCGAGATCGAGGCGAGCCCGCCCCGGCCGACCGCCTCGATGCGGCCGTTCCAGAGGTCCGGCCCACCGATCTTCGCGGCCGTGTCGAGGAGAACGAGGCGTTCCAGGCGCCCCGCGTGCCGGATCGCGACGTCCTGCGCGATCAGTCCGCCGACCGAGAGCCCGACTAGAGCGACCTGGGCCCAGCCGAGATGGTCCAGCAGCCCCAGAAGGTCGGCCGAATGGTCGGCGATGGAATACTCGCCCGAGGGCGCGTCCGAGAGCCCGTGGCCCCGGCTGTCGTAGAGGAGGATCTCGAAGTCGCCGGCCAGCCGGTCCACGACCGCGTCCCAGATGCGAAAGTCCGAGCCGAGCGAATTGGAGAAGACGAGCCTCGGCCGCCCGTCCGTCCCCGTCACCCGGTGATGCAGGACCTGCCCGTTGACGCGCGCGAAGGCCATGGCGCTCCCTTTCCTCGTTGGACTGCGCTTACCAGCACCCCATAGTCATGTAAAATGACGCTTCGTGCCGGACCTATAACCGTGGAGCTATGATTTGTCCCTGAACCCCGGCGTCCGACTCCGTCATCTCTCGACCTTCGTCGCCGTGGCGCGCGTCGGGTCCGTGTCGCGCGCCGCGCGCAGCCTGAACGTCACCCAGCCGGCCGTCTCCAAGACGCTGCGCGAGCTGGAGGCGCTGCTCGGCCTGGCGCTGTTCGACCGCTCGGGCCGCGCCGTCTCGCTCACCCGCTTCGGGTCCCTGTTCCTGCGCCATGCGGAGGCCGGGCTGAACAGCTTCGACGAGGGGGCGCGGGCGCTCTCCGCCGCCCGCGATCCGGCCTCGCTCCCGCTTCGCATCGGCGCGCTGCCGACCGTCTCCTCCCGCCTGATGCCGGAGGCGGTCCGCCTCTTCCTCGGCGAGGGCCTCGGTGCGGTGCCGCGCATCGTGACGGGCCCGAACGACCATCTGCTCCACCTCCTGCGCGAGGGCCGCCTCGACATCGTCATCGGCCGCATGGCCGAGCCGGAGACGATGGCGGGCTTCCACTTCCAGCCGCTCTACGCCGAGCCTTTGTGCCTCGCCGTCCGCCCCGGCCACCCGCTCCTGCAGCGCGGCCGGCCCCTGCCCGCCGAGATCGCCGCCTGCCTCCTGATCCTTCCGCCACCGGGCTCCGTCATCCGAACGGCCGTCGACCGCTTCCTCCTCGTCTCCGGCATTCCGCCGGCCTCGCGCGTCGTCGAGACCGTCTCCCTCGCCTTCGGCCGAGCCTTCGTGCGCGAGACCGACGCGGTCTGGTTCATCTCCGAGGGCGTCGTCGGCCACGACATCGCGGAAGGGACGCTCGCCCGCCTGCCGCTCGACATGCGCACCACGATGGGCGCGGTCGGCGTCACGCAGCGCGCGTCCGGTGCCGTGAGCATCGCCGCCGAGATCTTCCTCGCCAGCCTGTCGGACGCCGCCCGGCGCCTCGTCCCGGCCGGCTGATCGTCGGCAACCCCTGTGTCAGTGAAGCCCGCCGACGCCGATGTAGCGCTCCACCAGCGGCTGGTCGAAGGCCGCGCTGGCGCCCGACCAGACGAGCCGCCCGCGCTCCATCACCAGGATCGTCTCGGCGAAGCGCACCGCCGATTCCACGCGCTGTTCGACGAGCAGGATCGTCATCTCGCCCGACGAGGCGAGCCGTCCGAAGGCGGCCATCAGCTCCTCGCAGATGATCGGCGCGAGGCCTTCCAGCGGCTCGTCGAGGAGGAGCACCGAAGGCTTGCCGAGGATGGCGCGGGCCGTCGCCAGCATCTGCTGCTCGCCGCCCGACAGCTGGCTGCCGAGATTGCGCCGCCGCTCCTTCAGGCGCGGAAACAGCTCGAAGGCCTCCGCCACCGCCGATCGCGGCCGGTCCTTCAGCCCGACGAGGAGGTTCTCCTCCACGCTGAGCGAGCGGAAGATCTCACGGCCCTGCGGCACGTAGCCGAGGCCCTTGAGCGCCCGTGTCGAGGTCGACGCGGCCTCCAGCCCGGCGCCACCGAGGCGGATCTCGCCGCCGCGCCGGCGCGTCAGGCCCATCAGGGTGGCCAGCAGCGTCGTCTTGCCCATGCCGTTGCGGCCGAGGATCGCGGCCCGCCCGCCTGCCGGGACGGTGAAGGTCACGTCCTCCAGGATCACGGTCGGCCCGTAGCCGGCGGTCAGGCCCGAGACCTCCAGCGCTTCAGCGGGCATCGGCGTAGCTCCCGAGATAGGCCTCGCGCACCCCTTTGTCCGAGGCGACCTCGGAGGCCGGTCCGGTGAAGATCACCCGCCCGGCCGCCAGCACGACGACCTCTTTGGCGAAGCGGAAGACGAGGTCCATGTCGTGGTCGATCATCAGCACCGCGAGATCCGCCGGCAGCGCGGCCAGCGCTTCCTCGATCAGGCTCGTCTCGCTCTGCGGCACGCCCGCCGCCGGCTCGTCGAGAAGCAGCACCTTCGGCCGCTGCGACAGGGCGATCGCGAGCTCCAGAAGCCGCTGCTGACCGTAGGCGATGGCTGAGACCGGCTGGTCGCCGATCGGGTGCAGGCGAAGCTGGGAGAGGATGGCGTCGACCTCGCCCATCAGGTCGGGCAGGCGCTCGTGATGGCCGAACATCGCTCCGGTGCGCCCCTCGCGCTGCAGGACGGCGAGCGCCAGATGGTCGCGCGGGGACAGCTCGGGAAAGAGGCGCGTCACCTGGAAGGAGCGCACCAGCCCGGCCTTGACGCGCGAGACCGTCGGCAGCCGCGTCACGTCCTGACCGGCCAGATGCACCGTGCCCGAATTCGGCTTCAGCTGGCCGGTCACGAGGTTGATCAGCGTCGTCTTGCCCGCCCCGTTCGGGCCGATCAGCGCCGTGCGCGCGCCCCGCTCCAGGACCAGCGAGACGTCGTCGGTCACGGTCAGGCCGCCGAACGCCTTCTTCAGGTTGCGGATTTCGAGAAGGGCGCTCATGGCCGCCTCCCCATGGCCCAGTGGGCGAGCGAACCGTAGAGCCCCTTCGGCGCGAAGAGGACGACGAGGATGAGGAGGAGGCCGACAAGGATCAGCCAGTGGAAGGGGTTCGCCGCCGAGACGACGTGCTCGAACCAGAGGAAGACGAAGGTGCCGACGAGCGCCCCCCAGAGCGTGCCGACGCCGCCGAGGACGACCATCACCAGCGCCTCGGCCGAGGATTCGAAGGAGAGGGAGTCGAAGCCGACGACGCGCGTCGAGACCGCCGCCAGCGCGCCGCCGAGCCCGGCCACGAGACCGGAGACGACGTAGAGCTTCAGAAGCGCCGGGTAGACGCGCGCGCCGAGCGCGGCGACGCGCACCGGGTCCTGCCGGATGCCGCGCACGAGCAGCCCGAACGGCGAGCGCACCAGACGCCGCAGCGCGAACATGACGACGACGAGGACGGCGAGCCCGAGAAGGAAGGCGGTCTTTCCGAAGAGGTCGAAGCGGAACACGCCGAAGAGCGGAGCCGGGTCGATGCCGTAGAGCCCGTCCGAGCCGCCGGTCCAGGCGCTCGCCTGGTTGGCGATCTGCACCGAGAGCTGGACGATGGCGATGGAGAGGACGAGTTGCGGCAGGCCGTGGGTGCGCAGGATGACGGCGCCCGACACGAAGCCCGCCAAGGCGCCCGCCAGCGCGCCGATCAGGAGCAGAAGCAGCGGATCGGCGACCCCGAAATGCACCGCCGCGATCCCCGCGCCGTAGGCCCCGGCCCCGAAGAGCGCCGCATGGCCGAGCGTCGCCACGCCGCCGTAGCCGGTCACGAGATCCAGCGAGAGCGCCAGGAGCGCCAGCGCGATCAGCCCCGTCAGGAAGGAGAGGTTCGTCGGGAACAGGACATAGCAGGCGAGGCCGACGCCGGCGACGATCGCCGTGCCGAGAAGGTCGGCAAGAAGGCCGGTGCCGCCCTTGCGGGCGGGCGCGGCCACCGTGGAGGGGGTCATGCGCGGCGCCCCATCAGGCCGCGGGGGAAGACGAGCACGATGGCGATCACCGCGAGATAGAAGAAGAACTCGCCGAAGTTCGGCATGAAGTAGCGTCCGCTGGTGTCGATCGCGCCGAGCAGCAGGCAGGCGAGAAGCGCGCCGGGGATGGAGCCCGCGCCGCCCACGCACACGACGACGAGGAACGTCACCATGTAGCGCAGCGCGTAATAGGGCTCGATCGGCAGGAGTTCGGCGCCGATGACGCCGCCGAAGGCCGCCAGCCCCGTCGCGAGCGCGAAGGACAGGGCGTAGACCCGGGAGGTCCGCACGCCGAGCGCGGCGGCCATGGAGGAATTGTCCACCGCCGCGCGGAGCCGGATGCCGAAACCGGTGCGCTCCATCACGAACCAAAGCCCGCCCGCGATGACGAGGCCGCAGACGATCACGAAGATCCGGTGCGTGGAGACGGTTCGGAAGCCGAGGTCGGTCGGCGCGCGCAGGACGTCCGGCAGCGGGATGGTCTTCAGGGTCGGGCCGAGCAGCCAGTTGGCGACGCCGATGATCACGAAGGTGATGCCGATCGTCATCAGCACCTGGGCGAGTTCGGGCTTGCCGTAGATGCGCCGGTAGAGGACGCGCTCCAGCGGGAAGGCGAGCGCGACGGTGGCGGCGACGGCCCCGACGAGCATCAGCGGGAACGGCACCCCGTAGCTCGTGCCGAGCACCGAGGCGACGTAGCCGCCGACCATGGCGAAGGCGCCGTGCGCGAGATTGACGACCCGCATCAGCCCCATCGTCAGCGACAGGCCCACGGAGATGACGAACAGCACCATGCCGTAGGCAAGGGCGTCGACGGCGATGGAGAGCGCGAGGTTCATCGGGCCTTGACCGTGCGGCGATGGGAGGACGGGGCGCCGGGGCGCCCCATCCGCGATCCTGTCAGTTCTGCCAGCCGAGATCCGGCGTGTCGGGATAGCTCTCGATCTCGCGGTTCTCGTAGGTCCCGTCTTCCGCCTGCGCCACTTCGCGCAGATAGATGGTCTGGGTCGGCGAACGCGTCTCGGGATCGATGGTCATCGGGCCGCGCGGGCTTTCGAAGGACAGGCCCTTCACGGCCTCCACGGCCGCCGCCGCGTCCTGCTCGCCGCCCGTCGCCTCGATCATGGCCGCGATGACGCGCATGCCGTCGAAGGCGCCCACCGCCGGGAAGGTGAGGTTCGCCGGGTTCTGGAGCGCGGCCCGCGCCGCTTCCACGAACTCGGCGTTCTCGGGGCTGTCGTGGGCGACCGAATAGTGGAACGTCGTCAGGAAGCCCTCGGCGGTCGCGCCGAGCGCCGGCAGGTCGCTCTCCTGCGTCAGGTCGCCGGGCGACAGGAAGGTGATCCCCGCATCCTTCAGGCCGTTGTCGGAATAGGCGCGGGTGAAGGCGAGTGTCGAGGGACCCGACGGCAGGAACGCGAACAGGCCCTGCGCGCCGCTGGCCCGAACGCGCTGCATGATGGGCGAGAAGTCGTTCGTCGCCATCGGCATGCGGATCTTCTCGACGATCGTGCCGCCGGCCTCCTCGAAGGCGGCGGAGAAGGCGTTCTCCGCATCGGCGCCCGGCCCGTAGTCCGACACGACGGTGATGACGCTCTCGATGCCGCGCTCGCGGGCGACGGCGGCCATCGGCGCGGAGGTCTGCGGAAGGGTGAAGGAGGTGCGCACGATCAAGGGCGACTGCGCGGTGATCGCCGAGGTCGCCGCGTTGAAGATGACGAGCGGCACGTTCGCCTCTTCCAGGAGAGGCGCGATGGCGAGGGCGTCCGGCGTGAAGTAGACGCCCGCCAGATACTGCACCCCGTCCGAGACCACGAGCTCCTGGGCCAGCGCCCTCGCCCGCGCCGGGTCGGCGGCCGGCAGGTCGCGGTAGACGATCTCGATCTCGTCGTCGCCCACGGTCGTGCCGTTCAGCGCGAACCAGGCGTCGATGCCGGCCTGGAAGTTCTGGCCCTGGTTGGCATAGGGGCCCGAGAAGGGCCCGATCACGCCGACGCGGATCGTGTCGGCGAGCGAGGTCGTGGCCGACAGGGCCAGGGCGGCGGCGGCAAGAAGTCCGAGGACAGGCAGGCGTTTCACGGTCGGTTCCTCCCATTGCGGCGATCTCGCCGGCGCGGCGGGACGGACCACGCCCTGCCGTCCTTGGATTAGCAAGCGGCGCCAAGGCTTGGAAGCATCCAAGACGGCGGCCATCCATAACCCTTAGGTTATCGCTCTCAGTCGGGCGGAGGTGCATCGTCGGCAGCCCGGCGGAAGCGCAGCGGGCTGAAGCCGGTGCGCTGGCGGAAGAACCGGCTGAAATAGGCGGCGTCCTCGAAGCCCAGGCGGTAGGCGACCTGCCCCACCGGCAGCGCCGTATAGGTGAGAAGGCGCTTGGCCTCCACGAGACGCCTGTCCTGAATGAGCCGTGCGGGCGAGCGCCCCGTCACCGCCCGGCAGACCCGGTGGAGATGGGCGAGCGACACGCCGGTGCGCCGGGCGTAGTCCGGCAGCGGCCGGGGATCGGCGTAGTCCGCCTCCACCGCTTCCAGGAAGCGCCGGACGAGGGCGGCGACCGGCCGCTCGCCGGCGGCGGCCCCCTCGCGGGCGCCCCCGTGGCGCGCGGTCCACAGCGCCAGCAGCGTCGCGCGCGACAGGAGCGCCGCCTCCCGTCCCGGCGCGATGGTCTGGTGGTCGCGCAGGAGGGTGCGGGAGAGGAACTCCGCCTCCTCCCAGTCCGGATCGCCCTCCGGCACGCAGACGACGCAGAAGCGTGTCAGCCGGGGCAGGACGGCGGGGGCGAGCGCCAGCCCCGAGGCGAGAAGCGAGGCCGGCACGCTGACGACGATGCCGACGGTGCCGGGGGTGAAGTCGTAGGCGTGGACGCAGAGCGGCGGGACCCAGGCGAGGGAGCGGGCGGGAAGCGCGAAGCGCTCCCCCTCCGCGCTCGCCTCCGCGTGCCCCTCCGTGATCAGCAGCGCCTGGAACAGATGGGAATGCCGGTGCGGCGCGATGCGCCAGTCGAAGCCGAGCGACCGGCTGGAGATCGTCTCGGCGTGGACGGCGCGGGGTCCATGCGGCGCGTCGGCCTCGCCGTAGAGGGCATAGACGGGGATGTCCTGTCGTCGGGCGCCTGGCGTCGGCATCGCGGCTCGCTGGAAGAGAGAATCGTCCAAATCTTTGCGCCGGGGCGGCCCGTGCCGCAAGGCCCGGGACCGGGCGATAAGGGCCGGTGCGCGGAGCTTCGGCCCAAGGCGGCATCGACGCAGCGAGGTTCATCATGCAGGCGAGGACGCAGGTCGCGATCATCGGCAGCGGTCCGTCCGGGCTTCTCCTCGGCCAGCTGCTCGGCCGGGCCGGCATCGACACGGTCATCCTGGAGCGCTCCACCCGCGCGCACGTCCTGTCGCGCATCCGGGCCGGCGTCCTGGAGCGGGGCACCGTCTCGCTCCTCGAGGAGGTCGGCGCCGCCGACCGTCTCCACCGCGAGGGCCTCGTCCACGACGGCGTCGAACTCGCCTTCGACGGAATGCGCCACCGCCTCGACCTCGCCGAGCTGACCGGCGGCGCGCACGTCACCGTCTACGGCCAGACCGAGGTGACGCGCGACCTGATGGAGGCGCGCGAGGCGGCCGGCCATCCGACCGTCTTCGAGGCCGCCGACGTCGCCCTGCACGATCCGACCGGCGAGCGCCCCCGCGTCACCTGGACGGCGGACGGCGAGCGCCACGAGATCGCGTGCGACTTCGTCGCCGCCTGCGACGGCTATCACGGCGTCGGGCGCCGCTCGATCCCCGCGGAGGCGCTCGAGGTCTTCGAGCGCGTCTACCCCTTCGGCTGGCTCGGGCTTCTAGCCGACGTGCCGCCCGCGGCGGAGGAACTCGTCTACGCCACCCACGAGCGCGGCTTCGCGCTTCTCTCCATGCGCTCGCTCACCCGCTCGCGCTACTACGTGCAGGTGCCGATGGAAGAGCGCGTCGAGGACTGGAGCGATTCGCGCTTCTTCGACGAGCTGCGCGCCCGCCTGCCCGCCGATCTGGCGAACGCCGTCACCGAGGGGCCGTCGATCGAGAAGTCGATCGCCCCCTTGCGCTCCTTCGTCGCCGAGCCGATGCGCTACGGCCGCCTGTTTCTCGCGGGCGACGCCGCCCACATCGTGCCGCCCACCGGCGCCAAGGGCCTGAACCTTGCGGCCGGCGACGTGCACTATCTGCGCGAGGCGCTTCTCGATCACTACGGCGGCGGGGGCGAGGCGGCGCTCGCCGCCTACTCGCCCCGCGCTCTCGCCCGCGTCTGGCGCGCCGAGCGCTTCTCCTGGTGGATGACGCGCATGCTCCATCGCTTCCCGCAGGACGACGGCTTCGAGCGGCGGATCGCGCGCGCCGAGTTCGAGCACGTCGCCTCGGTGCGCAGCGCGGGCGTCAACCTTGCCGAGAACTATGTGGGACTTCCCTACTGATTCCCGTCGACAGACGACCCGCCGCTCCTTAAGGCGATCTTAAGGCGGGAATGGATAACCGCGGGTGTCTCGCGGAACGTTTCCCTCCCTGGAACGTATTGGGTCCACCCATTCGTAAGGCGGACTTTTCGGTTCGCCAGGAGGAGAGTTCGATGAGCCACACCGTCTTCTCGCGGCCCGTCCGGATCTTCGTCGGCCTCGGCATGCCGAGGGAGATCGACAACGCCTTCCAGGCCTATGCCTTCCTCAGCGAACTGCCCAAGGACGGCCGCGAGCTGCGTGCCGCCCGCGAGGCCTGCCTCGCCGCCATCAACGGTCTCGGCACCGTGGAGCGCGCCCGCGAGGCCTTCGTGTCCTATGCCGACAAGGCGATGATGCTGGTCGACGACCTGGAACCGGCCGCGGTTCCGGCCAACGAGGCCGGTCTGGCGCCGAACCTACGCCTCGTCGGCTGACGTCTTCTCACGTCTCGAAGGCCCCGGCCGCCCACCCGCGCCGCGGCCATTTAGCGCTACAGAGCAAGTCCAGCCCAAGCGGA
>JAEZXX010000107.1 GCA_023419535.1 Pseudomonadota bacterium
AAGATCGTCGGCGGCGCCGTGCCGAAGGAATACATCCCGGGCGTCGAGAAGGGCCTTGAGTCCGTGCTGGGTTCGGGCGTGCTGGCCGGCTTCCCGGTTGTCGATCTCAAGGTGTCGCTGATCGACGGCGCTTATCATGACGTCGACTCGTCAGCTCTGGCCTTCGAAATCGCCTCGCGAGCCGCTCTGCGCGAAGCGCTGCAGGAAGGCAGCTCGGTTCTGCTCGAGCCGATCATGAAGGTCGAGGTGGTGACGCCGGAAGATTACACGGGCTCCGTCATTGGCGATCTGAATTCGCGCCGCGGCCAGATTCAGGGCCAGGACATGCGCGGCAACGCCAACGTCATCAACGCGATGGTGCCGCTCGCCAACATGTTCGGCTATGTGAACACGCTGCGGTCGATGTCGCAGGGGCGCGCGACCTTCACCATGCAGTTCGATCACTACGAGCAGGTGCCCAATAACGTTGCTCAGGAGGTTCAGGCGAAATTCGCCTGATCCGCCGCAAGTTCACCAGTCACGTTAACCGCCACTACGAGAAAGACCCGGAAGGGAGAATTCGATGGCCAAAGAGAAGTTTCAACGCACCAAGCCGCACTGCAACATCGGCACCATCGGTCACGTCGACCATGGCAAGACGTCGCTGACTGCGGCCATTACCAAGGTTCTGGCCGAGACAGGTGGCGCGACATTCACCGCCTATGACCAGATCGACAAGGCGCCGGAAGAGAAGGCGCGCGGCATCACCATTTCGACCGCGCACGTCGAATACGAGACCGACAAGCGCCACTATGCGCATGTCGACTGCCCCGGCCACGCCGACTATGTGAAGAACATGATCACCGGCGCCGCCCAGATGGACGGTGCGATCCTGGTCGTGTCGGCTGCTGACGGCCCGATGCCGCAGACCCGCGAGCACATCCTGCTGGCCCGTCAGGTCGGCGTGCCGGCGCTGGTCGTGTTCATGAACAAGGTCGACATGGTCGACGATCCGGAACTGCTTGAGCTGGTCGAGCTGGAGATTCGCGAGCTGCTCTCGAAGTACAACTTCCCCGGCGACAAGATCCCGATCATCAAGGGCTCGGCTCTTTGCGCGCTGGAAGACAAGGATCCGAAGCTCGGCAAGGAAGCTATCCTCGAGCTGATGCGCGCGGTTGACGAATACATCCCGCAGCCGGAGCGTCCGAAAGACCAGCCGTTCCTGATGCCGGTCGAAGACGTGTTCTCGATCTCGGGCCGCGGCACGGTGTGCACGGGCCGCGTCGAGCGCGGCGTGATCAAGGTCGGCGAGGAAGTCGAGATCGTCGGCATTCGTCCGACCCAGAAGACCACCGTCACCGGCGTCGAAATGTTCCGCAAGCTGCTCGATCAGGGCGAGGCGGGCGACAATATCGGCGCGCTGCTGCGCGGCACCAAGCGCGAGGATGTGGAGCGCGGCCAGGTGCTCTGCAAGCCGGGCTCGGTCAAGCCGCACACCAAGTTCAAGGCTGAGGCTTACATCCTCACCAAGGAAGAAGGCGGCCGTCATACGCCGTTCTTCACCAACTATCGCCCGCAATTCTATTTCCGCACCACCGACGTGACCGGCATCGTTCATCTGCCGGAAGGCACGGAAATGGTGATGCCGGGCGATAACATCGCGATGGAAGTGCACCTGATCGTGCCGATCGCGATGGAGGAGAAGCTGCGCTTCGCCATCCGCGAAGGCGGCCGCACGGTCGGCGCCGGCATCGTCTCGACCATCGTCGAGTAAGCTTTGAAGTGTAGGCGCGGCGGTGATAACGCTGCCGCGCTTACGGCCCCCTCCCGTCACCCGGGAGAGCCGGTTGGGTCGCCGCTGCGGCGATCTTGTTGAAATGTCCGAAGAACTGACCAGCGCTCGGAAAGCGCCGATGACGGCAGCTCCGACGAGAGGACGAATGCAATGAACGGCCAGAATATCCGCATCCGCTTGAAGGCGTTCGACCACCGGGTCCTCGATGCCTCGACGCGCGAGATCGTCTCCACGGCCAAGCGGACCGGCGCGAACGTTCGCGGGCCGATCCCGCTTCCGACCCGGATCGAGAAGTTCACGGTCAATCGCTCGCCGCACGTCGACAAGAAGTCGCGCGAGCAGTTCGAGATGCGCACCCACAAGCGGCTGCTCGACATCGTCGACCCGACGCCGCAGACGGTGGACGCGCTGATGAAGCTCGACCTCGCGGCAGGCGTCGACGTCGAGATCAAGCTCTAAGGAGCGACATGAACCGACCGGGCTTTCGGGCTCCTAAGGTTCCTCTGAAGAAAGAACGAGAAATGCGTTCAGGTGTAATCGCACAGAAGGTCGGCATGACCCGCGTCTACAACGACGCCGGAGAGCATGTTCCGGTCACCGTCCTGAAGGTCGAGAACCTCCAGGTCGTCGGGCAGCGCACGCAGGAGAAGAACGGCTACACCGCCGTCCAGCTCGGCGTCGGCCTCGCCAAGGTCAAGAACGTCTCGAAGGCGATGCGCGGCGTGTTCGCGCAGGCGTCCGTCGAGCCGAAGAAGAAGGTCGCGGAGTTCCGCGTCTCCGAGGACAACCTCGTCGAGATCGGCGCCGAGATCACGGCCGAGCACTTCGTCGCGGGCCAGCTGGTCGACGTGACGGGCACCTCGGTCGGCAAGGGCTTCGCCGGCGCCATCAAGCGCCACAATTTCGGTGGTCTGCGCGCCACCCACGGCGTCTCGGTCTCGCACCGCTCGCACGGTTCGACCGGTCAGCGTCAGGATCCGGGCAAGGTCTTCAAGAACAAGAAGATGGCCGGCCACATGGGTCAGACCCGCGTGACCACGCAGAACCTGGAAGTCGTCCGCACGGACGCCGACAAGGGCCTGATCCTGATCCGCGGCGCGGTTCCGGGGTCGAAGGGCGGCTGGATCTACGTGCGCGACGCCGTCAAGGCGACGCTGCCGGAGAACGCGCCCAAGCCCGCCGCGCTGCGCCAGGCCGCTGCGAACAACGGCACTGAGACGGCCGCCGCTTCCGAGGGAGCCGAGTAATGGACATCACGATCAAATCCCTCGACGGCAAGGACGCCGGCCAGGTGACGCTCGCCGACGAGATCTTCGGTCTCGATCCGCGCGAGGACATCCTGCAGCGCATGGTCCGCTACCAGCTCGCCAAGCGCCAGCAGGGCTCGCACCAGACGCTCGGCCGCGCCGAGATCGCGCGCACCGGCGCCAAGCTCTACAAGCAGAAGGGCACCGGTCGCGCCCGTCACGGCTCGGCGCGCGCGCCGCAGTTCCGCGGCGGCGGCAAGGCCCACGGCCCGGTCTCGCGCTCCCACGCGCATGACCTGCCCAAGAAGGTCCGCGCCCTGGCGCTGCGCCACGCCCTGTCGGCGAAGGCGAAGTCCGGCGGCCTGATCGTCGTCGACGACCTCGTCTCGCAGGACGGCAAGACGAAGGCCATGCTGCAGCAGTTCGCCGGCCTCGGCGTGACGAACGCGCTGGTCATCGGCGGCGCGGAGCTGAACGAGAACTTCGCGCGCTCGACCCGCAACATCCCGCACGTCGACGTGCTGCCCGTCCAGGGCATCAACGTCTACGACATTCTCCGCCGCCAGACGCTGGTCCTGTCGAAGGCCGCGGTCGAGGCTCTCGAGGAGCGCTTCAAGTGACCGATCTTCGCCACTACGACGTCATCACGAGCCCGGTCGTCACCGAAAAGTCGACCATGGCCTCGGACAACAACCAGGTCGTCTTCAACGTCCCGCAGACCGCGACCAAGCCCGCCATCAAGGCGGCGGTCGAGGCGCTGTTCGGCGTCAAGGTGAAGGCGGTCAACACGCTGATCCGCAAGGGCAAGACGCGACGCTTCCGGGGCCGTCCGGGCCGCCAGAGCGACCAGAAGAAGGCGATCGTGACGCTGGCCGAGGGCCAGTCCATCGACGTCTCGACCGGGCTCTGAAGGCTTAGGACGAGGATAAGAACATGGCACTGAAGAACTTCAAACCGGTCACGCCGAGCCTTCGCCAGCTCGTCATCGTCGACCGCTCGGGTCTGTGGAAGGGCAAGCCGGTCAAGCAGTTGACCGAGGGCCTGACGCAGAAGGGCGGCCGCAACAACACCGGTCGCATCACGGCCCGCTACCAGGGCGGCGGTCACAAGCGCACCTATCGCGTCATCGACTTCAAGCGTCGCAAGCTCGACGTCGTCGCGACGGTGGAGCGCCTCGAATACGACCCGAACCGCTCGGCTTTCATCGCGCTCGTCCGCTACGAGGACGGCGAGATGAGCTACATCCTGGCGCCGCAGCGTCTGGCCGCCGGCGACAAGATCGTCTCCTCGGCCAAGAACATCGACGTCAAGCCGGGCAACGCGATGCCGCTGTCGGCGATGCCGGTCGGCACCATCATCCACAATGTGGAGATGAAGCCGGAGAAGGGCGGTCAGATCGCCCGCTCCGCCGGCACCTACGCGCAGCTGGTCGGCCGCGACGCCGGCATGGCGATCCTCCGCCTGAACTCGGGCGAGCAGCGCCTCGTCCCGGGCGCGTGCTTCGCGACCGTCGGCGCCGTGTCGAACCCCGACCACGGCAACATCAACCTCGGCAAGGCGGGTCGCTCCGTCTGGCTCGGCCGTCGCCCGCATGTGCGCGGCGTCGCCATGAACCCGGTCGACCATCCGCACGGCGGTGGTGAAGGCCGCACCTCGGGTGGCCGTCATCCGGTCTCGCCCTGGGGGAAGCCGACCAAGGGCAAGCGCACGCGTCAGAACAAGTCGACCGACAAGTTCATCATGCGCTCGCGCCATCAGCGCAAGAAGTAAGGGTAGTTTGAGATGACACGTTCCGTCTGGAAGGGCCCGTTCGTCGATGGCTACCTTCTCAAGAAGGCCGACAAGGTCCGCTCGGGTGGCCGCAACGAGGTGATCAAGATCTGGAGCCGCCGCTCCACGATCCTGCCGCAGTTCGTCGGGCTCACCTTCGGGGTCTACAACGGCTCCAAGCACGTCCCGGTGTCGGTGTCCGAGGACATGGTCGGACACAAGTTCGGCGAATTCTCCCCGACCCGCACCTATTACGGCCACGGCGCCGACAAGAAGGCGAAGAGGAAGTAATCATGGGCAAGGCCAAGGCCGAGCGCGTGCTGAAGGACAACGAGGCGAAGGCAGTCGCCCGTACGATCCGCGTCAGCCCGCAGAAACTGAACCTCGTCGCTGCGATGATCCGCGGCAAGAAGGTGGACACGGCGCTCGCCGACCTGACCTTCTCGCGCAAGCGCATCGCCGAGACGGTCAAGAAGACGCTGGAAAGCGCGATCGCGAACGCCGAGAACAACCATGACCTCGATGTCGACGCCCTGTTCGTCGCCGAGGCCTATGTCGGCAAGTCGATCACGATGAAGCGCTTCCACGCCCGCGGGCGTGGCCGCGCCAGCCGCGTCGAGAAGCCGTTCTCGCACCTGACGATCGTGGTCCGCGAGCGGGCCGAAGAGGAGGCCGCGTAATGGGTCAGAAGATCAACCCGACCGGTTTCCGGCTCGGCATCAACCGCACCTGGGATTCGCGCTGGTACGCGAACACCGGCGAGTACGGCAAGCTGCTCCACGAGGACCTTGCGATCCGCAAGTACCTCCTCAACGAGCTGAAGCAGGCGGCGGTCTCCAAGGTCGTCATCGAGCGTCCGCACAAGAAGTGCCGCATCACGGTCCACTCGGCGCGTCCGGGCATCGTGATCGGCAAGAAGGGCGCCGACATCGAGAAGCTCCGCAAGAAGCTGACCTCGATGACGGGCGTCGAGACGCACATCAACATCGTCGAGGTGCGCAAGCCCGAGACGGACGCGACGCTCGTGGCGCAGTCGATCGCCCAGCAGCTGGAGCGCCGCGTGGCGTTCCGCCGCGCCATGAAGCGCGCCGTCCAGTCGGCGATGCGCCTCGGCGCCGAGGGCATCCGCATCAACTGCGCGGGTCGTCTCGGCGGTGCGGAGATCGCGCGCATGGAGTGGTACCGCGAGGGCCGCGTGCCCCTGCACACGCTCCGTGCGGACGTCGACTACGGCGTCGCCGAGGCCCACACGGCCTATGGCGTGTGCGGCGTGAAGGTCTGGATCTTCAAGGGCGAGATCCTGGAGCATGATCCGATGGCGTCGGAACGCCGGGCGGTCGAGGGCGACGGCTCTAACTCGGGTGGCGGCCAGCGTCGTCGCGAGCGCGAGCGCGAGCACGCCTGAGCTTGAAGGTTTCGGAGTAAAGACAAATGTTGCAGCCAAAGCGCACGAAATTCCGGAAGGCGTTCAAGGGACGCATTCACGGTGCTTCGAAAGGCGGCTCGCTCCTGAACTTCGGCAATTTCGGCCTGAAGGCTCTGGAGCCCGAGCGTGTCACCGCGCGCCAGATCGAGGCGGCCCGCCGCGCGATCACGCGTCAGATGAAGCGCCAGGGGCGCGTGTGGATCCGGATCTTCCCGGACCTGCCCGTGACCGCCAAGCCCACCGAAGTCCGCATGGGTAAGGGCAAGGGCGCGATCGAATACTGGGCGGCCCGCGTCGCCCCCGGTCGCATCATGTTCGAGATCGACGGCGTCGCCGAGGACGTGGCCCGCGAGGCGCTGCGTCTCGGAGCGGCCAAGCTGCCGATCCGCACCCGCGTCATCCAGCGCATCGCCGAGTAAGGAAGGGTTCGACCATGACGAAGGCTTCCGACTTCCGGACCAAGACGGCCGACGAGCTGAACGATCAGCTCGGCTCGCTCAAGAAAGAGCAGTTCAATCTGCGCTTCCAGCGTGCTACGGGCCAGCTCGAGAACACCGCGCGTGTGAAGGAGATCCGTCGCGACATCGCCCGGATCAAGACCCTCGCCCGCCAGAACGCGGCCGACAGCAAGGCCTGAGAGAGTAACGATGCCCAAACGCGTTTTGCAGGGGACCGTGGTCTCCGACAAGAATGACAAGACGGTCGTGGTGCTCGTGGAGCGTCGCTTCACCCATCCGCTGTTCAAGAAGACCGTGCGCCGGTCGAAGAAGTACAAGGCGCACGACGAGACCAATGCCTACAAGGTCGGCGACATCGTCTCCATCGAGGAGACCCGTCCGATCTCGAAGGACAAGACCTGGACGGTCGTCGCGAACGTCGCGGCGTCGAACTGAACTCTAGGACATTCGGGCCGGCGCGGCGAAAGCGCCGCCCGACCGTTGAATGAAGGCGGCCTGACATGATTCAGATGCAGACTAACCTCGATGTCGCGGACAACTCCGGCGCCCGTCGGGTCATGTGCATCAAGGTGCTGGGCGGTTCGAAGCGGAAGTATGCCTCGGTGGGCGACGTGATCGTCGTCTCCATCAAGGAGGCCATTCCGCGCGGCCGCGTGAAGAAGGGCGACGTGATGAAGGCCGTGGTGGTGCGTACCGCCAAGGACATCCGTCGCGCGGACGGCTCGGTGATCCGGTTCGACCGGAACGCCGCCGTCCTGATCGACAACAAGAAGGAGCCGGTCGGCACGCGTATCTTCGGCCCGGTTCCCCGCGAGCTTCGTGGCAAGAACCACATGAAGATCATCTCGCTGGCCCCCGAAGTGCTCTGAGGACCGGACGATGCAGAAGATCAAGAAGGGCGACAACGTCGTCGTGCTCGCCGGCAAGGACAAGGGCCGCACCGGCGAGGTCATTCAGGTGATGCCGAAGGACGATCGCGCGCTCGTGCGCGGCGTCAACATGGTGAAGCGTCACCAGAAGCAGACCGCCTCCCAGGAAGCGGGCATCATCAACAAGGAAGCCCCGATCCATCTGTCGAACCTGTCGCTGACCGACAAGAACGGCAAGGCGACGCGCGTCGGCTTCAAGTTCGTGGGCGAGGGCGAGAACGCCAAGAAGGTGCGCTTCGCCAAGACGACCGGAGACCAGATCGATGGCTGAGGCCGCTTACGAACCCCGCCTCAAGGCGGTCTACCGCGACGAGATCCGCAAGCAGCTGCTCGAGAAGTTCTCCTACAAGAACGAGATGCAGGTGCCGCGGCTCGACAAGATCGTGATCAATATGGGCGTCGGCGAGGCGACGGGCGACTCCAAGAAGCCGTCCGTGGCGGCCGAGGACCTGGCGCGCATCGCCGGCCAGAAGCCGGTGATCACGAAGGCGCGCAACTCGATCGCGGGCTTCAAGGTCCGCGAGAACATGCCGATCGGCGCGAAGGTCACGCTGCGCAAGGACAAGATGTACGAGTTCGTCGACCGGCTCGTCCAGATCGCCCTGCCGCGCGTGCGCGACTTCCGCGGCCTGAACCCCAAGAGCTTCGATGGCCGCGGCAACTTCGCCATGGGCATCAAGGAGCACATCGTGTTCCCCGAGATCAACTACGACAAGGTTGATCAGATGTGGGGCATGGACATCATCGTGTGTACGACGGCGAAGACCGACGAGGAAGCGCGCGCCCTCCTGACGGCGTTCAACTTCCCGTTCCGCCAGTAACGGCAGGCGAAAAGGATATAGCGACATGGCCAAGAAAAGCGCCGTCGAGAAGAACAAGCGCCGCGAGAAGCTGGTGGCCCGGTACGCCACCAAGCGCGAGGCGCTGAAGAAGATCACCACGGACCAGTCCGCCTCGATGGAGGACCGGTTCCGTGCGCAGCTGCAGCTCGCCGAGCTGCCGCGCAACTCGTCGAAGACGCGGGTCCGCAACCGCTGCGAGGTGACGGGCCGTCCGCGCGCCTACTACCGCAAGCTCAAGATGAGCCGTATCGCGCTCCGGGACCTCGGCAACAACGGCCAGATCCCCGGCGTCGTGAAGTCGAGCTGGTAAGGAGAGACGATCATGGCTTTGTCCGATCCGCTCGGCGATATGCTGACCCGCATCCGCAACGCGACGATGCGCAACAAGAACTCGGTGGCGACGCCGGCCTCCAAGCTGCGCGCGCGCGTGCTCGACGTCCTGAAGGACGAGGGCTACATCCGGGGCTACACCGAGACGACGTTCGAGAACGGCACGTCCGAGTTCAACATCGAGCTGAAGTACTACGAGGGCCAGCCGGTCATCCGTGAGATCAGCCGCGTGTCGAAGCCGGGCCGCCGGGTCTACGTCTCCTCCAAGACGATCCCGAACGTCGCGAACGGCCTGGGCATCTCGGTGCTCTCCACGCCCAAGGGCGTGATGGCCGACCACAGCGCCCGTGAACAGAATGTCGGCGGCGAGGTCCTCTGCCAGGTCTTCTGACCTGGCTTTGGATCGCAAGCTGACTGAAACCGACAGGTTCTACGATGTCTCGTATTGGTAAGAAGCCCGTAGCGGTTCCGAGTGGCGTGACGGCATCCGTCGACGGCCAGACCGTTCGCGCGAAGGGCCCGAAGGGTGAGCTCTCCTTCGTCGTCAACGACGAAGTGCTCGTGAAGATGGAAGACGGGGGGGTCAAGGTCGATCCCCGCGACCAGTCGAAGGACGCGCGGTCGAAGTGGGGCATGAGCCGCACGATGATCGCCAACATCCTGACCGGCGTCGAGAAAGGTTTCGAGAAGCGTCTCGAGATCAACGGCGTCGGCTACCGTGCCGCGATGCAGGGCAAGAACCTGCAGCTCGCGCTCGGCTTCAGCCACGACGTCGTCTATCAGGTGCCGCAGGGCATCACGGTCGCCGTCCCGAAGCCGACCGAGATCGTCGTGACCGGCATCGACAAGCAGCAGGTCGGCCAGGTCGCCGCCGAAATCCGCGAGTATCGCGGTCCCGAGCCCTACAAGGGCAAGGGCGTGAAGTACGCGGGCGAGAAGATCGTCCGTAAGGAAGGCAAGAAGAAGTAGGGCGCGAACATGGCTACGCAGAAGGATACCCTCCGGCGCCGCGCCGAGCGCGTCCGTCGGACGATCAAGAAGGTTGCGAACGGGCGTCCCCGCCTGTCCGTGCACCGTTCGTCCAAGAACATCTACGTGCAGGTGATCGACGACGCGGAGGGCCGCACGCTGGCCTCGGCGTCCTCGCTCGACCCGAAGCTGCGCGGCGATCTGAAGACCGGCGCGGACGTCGCGGCGGCCTCCGCCGTTGGCAAGCTGGTGGCGGAGCGCGCCAAGGAAGCCGGCGTCACCGACGTCGTCTTCGATCGCGGCGCCTTCATCTACCACGGCCGCATCAAGGCCCTGGCCGAGGCGGCCCGCGAGGGCGGCCTGAACTTCTGATCGAACGGGCGCCCGCGCCCGCCATCAGGAAAACTTGAGATGCACGCCCGGCGCCGCGGTTCCCCCGCGCGCCGGATCGTGCTTTAAGCCGGTCCGTCCGTTTCGACGGACCATCCCCGAAGACGCCTCCGGAAAAGAACAAGGAACAGGATATGGCGCCTCGCAACGAACGGAACGACCGCAACGAGCGGGATGACGGTTTCGTCGACAAGCTGGTTCACATCAACCGCGTCGCCAAGGTGGTGAAGGGCGGACGTCGCTTCGGCTTCGCCGCGCTCGTCGTCGTCGGCGATCTCAAGGGCCGCGTCGGCTTCGGCCACGGCAAGGCGCGCGAGGTGCCGGAAGCGATCCGCAAGGCGACAGACGCCGCCAAGCGCGCGCTGATCCGCGTCCCGCTGCGCGAAGGCCGCACGCTGCATCACGACGTCTTCGGCCGTCACGGCGCCGGCAAGGTGCATCTGCGCGCGGCGCCTCCCGGAACCGGCATCATCGCCGGCGGTCCGATGCGCGCGGTGTTCGACTCGCTTGGCATGCAGGACGTGGTGGCGAAGTCGCTGGGCTCGTCGAATCCATACAACATGGTGCGCGCCACCTTCGATGCCCTGAAGCATCAGGATTCGCCGCGTTCGGTTGCGGCGCGTCGCTCGATCAAGGTCTCGACCCTGCAGGCGCGTCGCCGCGAAGAGGGTGTCGAGGCGACGGCCGAGTGATCGGTCCAGTCATTGGAAAGCTGAATTGTCATGGCAGCGAACAAAACCATTAAGGTCGAGCAGGTCGGCAGCCCGATCCGCCGTGAAGCCACCCAGCGCCAGACGCTGATTGGCCTTGGACTGAACAAGATTGGCCGCGTGAGGGAATTGCCAGACAATCCGTCCACGCGCGGCATGATCGACAAGGTCGGGCACCTCGTCCGCATTGTCGAAGGCAAATAGTCATTCGTCACGCCCGCGCTTGGCGCGGGCATCCACGTTATTCGTGTTTTAGGCCGAGACGTGGATGACCGGGGCAAACCCGGTCATGAGAAC
>JAEZXX010000123.1 GCA_023419535.1 Pseudomonadota bacterium
CGGAAACATCCCGCCCGCCGAAGCCGAAGCCGAAGCCGAAGCCGCATACTACGCTACGCTTGAGCCCACGCCGATCGCCGCGTAGGACTCAAACCAATCAGCCTCCGGCAAACCCGGCGCGGTTCACTCTTCACACCTGTGCACCTCCGATAACGGGCTTTTTGTTGGCTGTCGCGCGGTCCAGCAGGACCTTGAGGGAAACTTAGGCGCACGTTAATTACGGCTCTAGGAACGCCGAGCAATCGGACGGGCGACCGAAGGAGTGGCCGTAGGTGCCTCCTACAGGAAAGACATCCAACTCGCTGCCCCTTGATACGCACCGAAACCAGCGAACGGGCTGGGGACAAAGAAGTATGTACATCCGCGTTTGCACTCCGGATTGAAAAACGGTTTAAGGCGGCTTGGCTGGCGCTTCCCAACGAGCGAGGCGTCCGAAACGGTCGTAGAAATCTTCACTTCGAGTTGAGCAGGAGCGTTCGAAATGAGTGACGTCGCATCGTCACCTGATCGCAGAGGCAAACGCCGCCATCTGCTCATTCCCCTGCTGCGGCGGGAAATCCAAACCCGACACAAGGGGACCTTCGGCGGCCTCTACTGGTATCTCCTGCAGAACATCATCATCGTCATCATATATTCCACCGTGTTCGGCGCGATCCTGCAGGGCGTCTGGCGCGAGCAGGGCCTGGGCGAGGTCAATTTCGCGATCATGCTCTTCATCGGCCTCATCCAGTTCAACCTCATCGCGGAAGTCGCGAACCGGGCTTCCGGCCTGATCGTGCAGAACTCCAACCTCGTGAAGAAGGTCGTCTTCCCGCTGGAGCTCCTTCCGGCGGTGACGGTCGGCGGGGCACTGTTCAACGCGTTCATCGCGTTCGGCGTGCTGTTGGTCGCTGCTGCACTGCTCGGTGTGCCCCTGTCGTGGAAAGGGGTCTGGCTCCCCGTGATAGTGGCGCCCCTCGCCGTCACCGCGCTCGGATTCTCATGGGGCCTCTCGGCGCTCGGGACCTATATCCGCGACGTCGGCCAAGTCGTCGCGCTATTCGTGACGGCGATGATGTTCCTTTCGCCGCTTTTCTATCCGATCGAGATCCTGCCCGACGCCTTGCAGGCTCTGGTCGCCCTCAATCCCATCACGACGCCGATCCGGCAGGCGCGCGAGGTCCTGATCTTCGGGCACGACCCCGACTTCGCCGTGCTCGGAGCCTACTGGGTCGGCGCGATCGCGGTCGCGCTGCTCGGGCGGTTGTTCTTCGAGAAGACCCGCCGTGGATTTGCCGATGTCGTCTGAGCCCGCCATCCGCGTCGAGGGGGTCGGCAAGTCCTACGACATCTACGCCGCGCCGCACGACCGCCTGAAGGAGATGATCGTGCCGCGCGTTCAGCGCGCCGCAGGCCTGACGCCCCGTGCCTATTTCCGGCAGTTCGAGGCGCTTCGGGATATCTCGTTCGACGTCGGCCGCGGCGAGACCGTGGGCATCGTCGGGCGCAACGGCTCGGGCAAGTCGACCCTCCTGCAAATCATCTGCGGCACGCTTGCGCCGTCTGCCGGCCGCGTCGTCAGACGCGGCCGCGTCGCGGCACTCCTCGAGCTCGGCGCCGGCTTCAACCCGGAGTTCACAGGGCGCGACAACGCCGCGCTGAACGCCGCCATCCTCGGGCTCGCGCCGGACGAGATCAAGGAGTTGATGCCCCACATCGAGACGTTCGCGGATGTCGGCGAGTTCTTCGACCGCCCGATGACGACCTACTCGAGCGGCATGTACGTGCGCGTCGCATTCGCCGTCCAGGCTATCATTGAGCCGGAAATCCTCATCGTCGACGAGGCCCTGGCGGTCGGCGACGCGCAGTTCCAGGCCAAGTGCCACGACCGCATCCGCCGGCTCAAGGAGGGCGGCACGTCGATCCTGTTCGTCTCCCACGACGTCGCCGCGGTGCGCACGCTGTGCGACCGCGCGATTTGGATCGACGGGGGCCGGCTTCGCATGAGCGGCTCGATCGATGCCGTGACGTCGCAATATCTGCGCCGGCTGTTTGAGGGCAAAGACCATGCGGACTCGGAGGCCGGGGATTCGGCAGAGGAAGGCCCCGCCCCGGACGAGCCGGTCTCCGTCGAGGCGACCGCCGGCGAGGAGGACGCCAACGACCGCCCCCCTCTCAACCACTGGGGCTCGCGCAAGGGCATCATCAAAACCGTCTCGACCACGAATTCGAAGGGGCGACGGACGCGTGTGTTCCACGAGCGCGAAGAGATCACCATCGCGATGGAACTCGATCTGCCCGACGATCTGCCGCGCAACACTCTGGCGGCGGCCTTTTCGATCAAGACGCTTTCCGGCCTCGATCTTCTGGTCGGCTCCACGTGGCATGACGGGCGTGTCTCCTTCGAAGGCACCAGTGGCCGCGTCATCGTGCGCTTCACGTTCCAAAACCTGTTCAACGCCGGCGAATTGATGCTGGCGGTCGCCGTGGAAGACAAGACCAACGTCATGCCGGACTATTACGAGCACATCGACGGAGCGCTCTACCTGCGTATCGACATGCGCGAGAAGCACTTTGGGATGATCGCCCCCCCCGTTGAAAAGACGATCGAGCGCCTTTCGTGTCAGATCCGTTGATGCCGTCGCAGACGCAAGAGGCGCCGTCGCAGTCTGAGGTGAACAGCGAAGCCTACTGGTCCTCGCGCTTCGCCGGAGACTGGGACGCCAAGGGAGGGCCCGAGCAGACCCGGTTCTTCTACCAGCTAGCGCTGGAGCTCCTGCCGCCGTGGCTGATGCGCGCCGCGCGCTCGGAGCGCCTGTCGTTCTGTGACTGGGGCTGCGCCACCGGGGACGGGACGGACATCCTCGCGCAAAAGTTCGACGGCCCGGTGACGGGCATCGATTTTGCCGGGCCGGCCATCGACCAGGCCAGGCAGCTCTACAAGAGGCCAGAATTCCTCGCCGTCGATCTGACGAAGGAGACGATCGGCGAGCGTTACGACATCCTTTTCTGCTCGAATACGCTCGAGCACTTCGTCGATCCATGGGCGGTGCTCGCCAAGGTCTCGGTTTACGCGGCGCAGGCGCTCGTTATCCTAGTTCCGTTCCGGGAGTACCAGCGCCATCACGAGCACGAGGCCACCTTCGACCTGCCCATGATGCCGGCGCTCGTCGCGGGCCGGTTCCATCTCGTCAATGCGCGCGTCGCCGACACCGCCGCGCGCGAGCCGACCCATTGGCCCGGCGAGCAGATCCTCCTGGTTTACGCGACACGCGAGACGATAGACCGCCACGCGCTCAGCCTCGACGATATCGCGCTTGCCACCGAACCGACGCGCGTCGAGGCGACGGTGAGGTCGATCGAGGGAAATCTACAAGCGCTTCGTCGGGAGATCGATCGACAGCGGCGGGCGGAGACGGTCCACGCCGGCGCAAAGCTTCTCGAACTGGAGGAATCGCTGCGGGTCTCGCGGCAGGAGCAGGCTCGTCACGAGGGCGCCAATGTCGCGATCCAGTCAGAACTGAGCGTCTTGCGGGCGAAGATCTCGGAGGAGGAGGCCGCCCGCCGCGAGGCGAGCGAAGCGCTGGTGCGACAGGGGGCCGAGAGGGACGGTCTCTTCGCGGACATCGAACGCCTGCGGGCGAAGCTTGCGGAGGATGAGAGCGCCGGCCGCGCCGCGAGAGAAGCGCTGGTGCGGCGCGAGGCCGAGACGCAGGGCCTGTCCGCCGAGATCGAACGCCTGCGGGCGAGGCTGGCAGAGGAGGAGACGGCCGGACGGACGACACGCGAAGCGCTGGTGCGGCACGCGGCTGAAAGGGAGGGGCTGTCCGCCGAGGTCGGACGCCTGCGGACAACGCTCGCGGAGGAGCACGCCGCCGGCCGTCGGGCAAGCGAGGCGCTGAGGAGACGGGGGGCCGAGATTGACGGTCTGGCCGCGGACATCGAACGCCTTCGGGCGAAGCTGGCGGAGGAGGAGAGCGCCGGCCGCGTTGCAAGCGAAACGCTGGTGCGGCGCGCAGCCGAGTCGCACGGCCTGTCCGCCGAGATCGAACGCCTTCGGACGAAGCTGACGGAGGCGGAGGCCGCCGGTGAAGCGCTGGTGCGGCGCGAAGCCGAAATGCGGGACCTATCCGCCGAGCTCGTTCAGCTCAGCGACACGCTGCACGCGATGAGGGAAAGCCTTGCGGTTCGCGAAGCGCAGGTCGCCGACATGCACCACAGTCATTCCTGGCGCGCGACGGCGCCGCTGCGCTGGACCGGGACCGGCGTTCGCACCGGTGTGGGCGGCGCCAAGCGGGCCGGCTTTCTCTCCATACGCGCGATCTATCGCGCGCTGCCGCTGTCGCCTTCGGCCAAGCAGAAATTTCGAGGGTTCGTCAGCCGGCGCACGAGGCTGTTCAGCGGCTTCGAGGCGAGCCGGACGCACCCGCTCGCGGTCGAAGCGGTCGATGCGGCCGAACCGCCGGTGCGGCTCGACAAGCCGGACGTGTTCGTCTGGGCGATCATCGACTGGCATTTCCGCATCCAACGGCCCCAGCATATCGCGCGCGCCTTCGCCCGCCGCGGCCACCGCACCTTCTACTTCTCCGGGCACTTCATCGACGCGGCGGAGCCGGGCTTCCGAACGGAGCCGCTGTCCGAGGACGGCTCGCTTCAGATCGTCTACCTACAGGTTCCCGGCGCGCCGGCCATCTATTTCGGCATGCCATCGGCCGAGACGCAGGCGGCGATCTTCGCTAGCCTCGCGCTCTTCCTCCGATGGGCGGAGCCGCGCGAAATCCTGTCGCTGGTCCAGCATCCCTTCTGGAAGCCGTTCGCCGAGCGCGTCCCGAACCGCAAGGTCATCTACGACCTGATGGATCACCACGAAGGCTTCGGCGACAACGCGGCGGACGTCATCGCCGCCGAGCATGTTCTCCTGCGTGAGGCCGATCATGTGATCGTGACCTCGACCTTCCTCGAAGACATCGCCAGGAAAAGCAACCCTCGCGTCTCAATGGTCCGCAACGCCGGCGAGTACGCTCATTTCGCACGGCGTCCGTCCGAGATCTACCGCGACGAACGGGGCCGGCGGATCATCGGCTACTACGGCGCCATCGCCGAATGGTTCGACCTCGACCTCGTCGAGCGGATCGCTCGCGAGCGCCCTGACGATTGCCTCCTTCTGATTGGCGCGGACACGGCGCAGGCGAACAAGCGGCTGGCCGGACTGCCTAATGTCTTGATGGCGGGGGAAGTCAGCTATTCCGAGCTGCCGTTCTATCTCTACGCGTTCGACGTTTGCATTCTGCCCTTCCGGGTCATTCCGCTGACGCTCGCCACGAATCCGGTCAAGGTGTACGAGTATCTGAGCGCCGGCAAGCCTGTGGTGTCCGTCGACCTGCCGGAAATTTCGCAGTTCGGCGGCCTCGTCGCGCGCGCCCGCACGCACGACGAGTTCATGGAGCAGCTTACCGACGCGCTCGACCGTGCCGGCGAGGCGCCCGCCGAGGCGAGCCGGCGTCGTTTCGCCTCGGAGCAGACCTGGGACCACAGGGTCAAAGCCTTCGCCGAAGCCCTGGAGGAAACCCGCTCGCCGCGCGCCAGCGTCGTGGTCGTCACCTACAACAACCTTGCGTTCACGCAGGCCTGCCTCTTCGGGCTGGAGCGGGACACGGCCTATGACGACTTCGAGATCATCGTCGTCGATAACGCATCGAGCGACGGCACCCCGGACTACCTGAAGGAGTGGGAGGCGGCCGGGCCCAACCGGACCGTGATCCTGAACGCAGAGAACCGCGGATTCGCCGCCGCCAACAACCAGGGGCTCGCCCGCGCGACCGGCGAGTATCTCGTGCTACTCAACAACGACACCTTCGTGACGCCCGGCTGGCTCGGCACGCTCGTCGCGCACCTGAAGCGCGATCCGCTGCTCGCTCTCGTCGGACCCGTGACGAACAACATCGGCAACGAGGCGCGTATCGAGATCCACTATGCCACCATGGAAGAGATGCGCAAAGCCGCGCTCGTCTACACCGCGCAGCGACTCGGCCGCCTGCATCCGTCGGCGAACGTGGCGTTCTTCTGTGTTGCCTTCGACCGTGGGACCTACGAGGCGATCGGCGACCTCGACGAGGATTTCGGCGTCGGCTTCTTCGAGGACGACGACTACTGCCGACGCGCCGAGGCGCTCGGCCGGCACGTCGCGATCGCCGACGACGTCTTCGTTCATCACCACCTGTCGGCTTCGTTCGACGCCCTTTCCGCCGACCGCAAGCGCGCACTCTTCGAGACGAACAAGGTGATCTATGAGGCCAAATGGGGACCTTGGACCCCGCACCAGTACCGCGTCGAGACGCGCTGAAGGCGCCTGTGTGGGTCGAGCAATATAGGAATTGCCCTATCTAATAGCCCGTCCCGAAAGTTTTGAGAGGCTGAGGTGATCGTGATTGCAAAGAGTTGTTGAAGCCATTTTGGAACGAGCGATGTGGATCCCAGCCACTCGCCGGCAGCATAGCCGCGCGGGGCTCCGATACGAAACAGATTTGACGGATATGGAATGGCGACTGATCGCGCCATATCTCCCCGCACCCAAGCCCACGGCTCGGCCGAGACGGTGGCCGTTGCGGGAAATCATGAACGCCATCTTCTATGTGCTGCGGGGCGGTATCGGCTGGCGTCCGACATGCCGCTGCGCAGCAAGGTCTACAGATGATTCGCCCTCTGGCGCGACACCGGCCTGATAGAGAGGCTGAACCATGCCCTGTTGATGATGGACCGCGAACGGGTGGGCCGGCAGGCCTCACCGTCGGCTGGGGTGATCGACAGCCAGAGCGTGAAAATCACTGAGGCTGGCGGACCGCGCGGCTATGATGCCGGCAAGAAGGTCATGGGTCGCAAGCGACATGCCCTAGGCTCAGGACCTGTTAATTTACTTTGATGTCTGGTTCAGTTCGGCTTTCGAGTGGAGGTTTTGATGGCCGGACGGTTTCTCTTGAGTGAGCGCCAGATGGCGCGGATCTCGCCGTTCTTCCCGC
>JAEZXX010000036.1 GCA_023419535.1 Pseudomonadota bacterium
GCGCGTCGGACACGAAGCGCTCGCGTCCGGCCCTCGGGGATGCGAGTGCCTCGACGTCGGCGCGCGCGACCCCGAGCCCGGCCAGGATGCGGGACAGGCCGTACTGCGGATGGCCGGAGGCGGAAGGCTGGGCGGACCGGTCGATCCGCACGAAGCTCGGCTCGTCGAGGAGCGTATCGAGACCGGGCAGCACGACGGCGCCGTTCGGAAGGTGCGCGACCGCCAGAAGCAGGTCCAGCGTCGCGGGTGCCGTCGCGGTGGATCCGGCGATCACCACCGGCCCGCGCGATCCCTCCCGGCGGTATCGTGCCGCGCGCTCCCGTGCCCAGGCCCGTTTGGCCTCGCCGGGTTCGGCAAGCCCGAGGGAGGCGAGATGGGCCGGCCAGGCCTCCGTCACGATCGACAGGAACCGCGAGGTCAGCTGCCACCATTCGGCCAGCCGGTCCTCGATGTCGAGCGAGGCGAGCGCGGACAGGGAGATCTCCTCGTCGCCGGCCTCGTCGAGAAGCGCTGCGAGATCGTCCGCGAGCCACAGCGCGTCGGCCGAGGAAGGGGGCAGGGCGATCGCCTCGCCGACGAGGGCGCCGGCGGCCTGCGAATCGATCTGCGACTTCCAGAAGCGGACGAGACGGGCGAGGTCGAGCCGGCGGCGCAGCGGGTCGATCGTCGGCAGGAGCGGGCTCGCGACGGACCCGCCGAGGGGGGCGGCGAAAGGATCCGTCGCCTCGCCTTCGCCGAGCGGGCGCACGCTCGGCAAAATGGCGCTCGCTCCTCCGAGCGCGTGGGCGAAGGCCGCCGTCAGCCCCTGCGCGGCGCGGCGCGTCGGCACGAAGACGGTGAGGTCGGCAAGGGCGAGCGGATCGCCGCCGCGGGCGACGCCCGGGACGATCCGACCGTCGAGGATGCCGGCCGCCAGCGTCGGCAGAAACGGCAGGCCGGGCGGGACGGAGAGGATTCGCGGTGCCATCGCTCGGAAGGTTAGACGCGCAACGCCTTCCGGACCAGAGCGGTTCAGGCCGCGCTCGCCTTCAGCACCCGTTCGGCGTCGGCGATGGCGGGCGGCGTGCCGACCGTCACCCAGAGCCCGTCGAGCCGCACGCCGAACAGGCGCTTCTTCTCGATCGCGGCGTCGAAGATGCGGTTCAGCGAGAACTTCTCCTCGCGCAGACCCTTGAAGAGTTCGGGTTTCAGGATGGCGGCGCCCGCATAGATGAAGGGGCTCATGTCGCGCTCGGCGAGGCGCGAGAGGCGGCCTGCCGTGTCCATCGTGAAATCGCCGCGTCCCTCGTAGCCGGTCGCGCGCTTCATGTCCGCGATGAGGAGAAGGACGTCCATCTCCTGCGGGTCCCAGAGCTCGGCCATGAGCGAGAGATTGTCGCGGTAGCCTTCGATCCAGAACGTGTCGGAGTTGATCAGGAAGAACGGCTCGGACCCGAGCTCGGGAAGCGCCTTCACAACGCCGCCGCCCGATTCCAGAAGCGCGCCGCTCTCGTCGGAGACGACGATGGAGAGGTCGCGTCGCCGGCGCAGGTGGCCGCGCAGCTGGTCGGCGAGGTAGTGGACGTTGACGACGACGCGGGTGACGCCCGCGCGCGCCAGCGCGTCCAGCCCGTAGTCGATCAGCGCCTTGCCGCCCACCTCGACGAGCGGCTTGGGGATGGTCGCCGTCACCGGGCGCATGCGCTTTCCGAGCCCGGCGGCGAGGACCATCGCCGTCTTCGGGGTGAACACCGTCTTCGTCATGTCGGTCGTCTACCGTCGTCCTTGTCCGAGACAGGCGTCGAGGACGCCCCAATCCTCGTAGAGTTCCATCAGCGCCGAAAGGTCCGGATGGACGAGCGTGCGCTTCAGATAGGCCTGTATCCGCGGGATGTGGCGGAGATATTGCGGCTTGCCGTCGCGCTCGTGCAGGCGCACGAAGATGCCGAGGATCTTTGTCGCGCGCTGGGCGGCCATCACGCGATAGGCGTGTTCGAAGGACGCCGAGTCGAAGCCCGCCTCGCCCTCGCGCGCCTCGCGGTAGGCGGCGAGCAGCCGCTGCTCCAGATCCGAAGGCACGTCGGCGCGCGCGTCCTGCGCCAGCGATGCGAGGTCGTAGGCGGACGGGCCGATCATCGCGTCCTGGAAGTCGAGCAGGCCGACGCGGCCGCAGTCCTTGCGCTCCGCGCGCCAGAGGATGTTCGGGGAGTGGAAGTCGCGCAGAACGAGACGTCGTTCCGCGCCCTCGATGGAATCGAAGAGCCCGTCCCACACCGCGTCGAAGCGCTCGCGCTCCTCGCGCGTCGCCGGCCGGCCCGTGAGACGCGGCAGGAACCAGTCGACCATCAGGGAGACTTCGACGGCCATCGCGTCGCGATCGAAGTCCGGAACGCGATACGGCCGGTCCTTCGTGCCGATCTCCGGCTCGAAGGGCTCCGCGTGGAGAAGCGCGACGCAACCGGCCGCCGCCTCGTATCGCTCGGGAACCGGCCTGCCGTCGGCGTCGAGAATGCCCTCGTCGCCGAGGTCCTCCAGAAGGACGAGCCCGGCGTCGGGATCGACGGCGTGGATCTGCGGCACGCTGAAGCCCTTCGCCGCCAGCGCCTTTGCCAGCGCCACGAAGGGCGCCACGTCCTGCGCGATATGCGCGATCTCGGCATAGGTGCGTCCGTCGCGCAGTACCGGTCCGCGCGCGAGGCGCGGGGCGTCCATCAGCACCAGAGGCCCATCGGGCGCTTCGACATGCTCGTAACGGCGCGCCGAAGCATCGCCGCGAAACGGCAGGCGGCGCGCCCGCGCGTGTCCCGCGCCCTGGAGGAACCGGCGGATGCCCAGCGAGCGCGACAGGCGCAGCGAGGTTTCGGCGGCCGCCGAGACGACCGCGCGACGGCCGCCGCCGGGCGCGACCTCCAGATGCAGCGTCAGATTGGCCTCAGCGGCCACGACGTCGGAGCGCTCGGGCCATTCGACGAGGACGACCCCCGTCTCGGCGGCCTCCTCGAGGCCGAGTTCGGCGAGCTCGGCCTCGCCCTCGATGCGGTAGAGGTCGAAATGCGTCGCCTTGGGACGGGTCTCGTAGGCCTGGACGAGCGTGTAGGTCGGGGAGGGCACCTCCATCGCCTCGTCGCGGGCGAGATAACGCAGGATGGCGCGCGCAAGCGTCGTCTTGCCGGCACCCAGGTCCCCGGACAGGGCCACCATGTCGCCGGTGCGAAGGAGGATCGCGACGTCCTCGGCCAGAACGCGGCTCGCCTGCTCGTCGGCGAGTTCGAGGACGAGGCCGTCCGGAAACGGGTCGGTCTGCGGTCCCCCGCTCATTCGGCCGCCTTGTCGATCTCGGCGCTGCGCGCGGGAAAGCGGCAGGTGACGACGGTGCCGCCGCCCTCCGGCCGGGAGGCGATGTCGACCCGGCCGCCATGCAGCTCCACGAAGCTCTTGACGATGGAAAGGCCGAGCCCGGCGCCGGACTGGCGACCGCCGGCCGGATTGGTCTCGAAGCGGTCGAAGACGCGGGCCAGATCGCGTTCGGAGATGCCGGGCCCCTCGTCGGAGACCTTGAAGAGAACGTCCTGTCCGAGGCGGGCGGCGCGCAGCGTGACCGTGGAGCCGGCCGGGGCGAAGTTCGCCGCATTCGACAGGAGATTGAAGAGGACCTGCGTCAGGCGGTGCTCGTCGGCGCGGAAGGTCTCGCCCGCCTTCGACACGTCGATCTTGAGCGCGATCTCGCTGGAGCGCATGCGCTCGCGCACCGCGTCCGCCGCGTGGGCCGCGACCTTCTCGATGTCGACCTCAGCGATGTCGAGATCCATGATCCCGGCGTCGATCGTGGCGAGGTCGAGGATGTCGTTGACGATCGTCAGGAGCGTGTTGGTCGAGGTCGAGATGTAGTCGAGATACTCCGACTGGCGCTCGTTGAGCGGCCCCGTCTCGACCGAGCGAAGCAGCGCGGAGAAGCCGATGATGTTGGTCAGCGGCGAGCGCAGCTCGTAGTTCACGTGCTGGACGAAGTCGGACTTGACGCGGTCGGCCGCCTCCAGCGCCTCGTTGCGCTCGCGCAGCATGCGCTCGGCGGCCTTGGCGTCGGAGATGTCGGCGAAGGTCAGCATGGTCTGCCCGTTCGGCAGCGGGACCACGCCGAAGGTCTGCACCCGGCCGTCGGAAAGTTCGATCTCGCCCGACAGCGTCTCGCGCACGCCTTCGTCGAAGGCCGTGACGGCGCTGGCGAAGGTCGCCCAGTCGACGCCCTGCGCGTTCGGCTGGATGTCGACACCGACCGTGCCCGCGAAGGAACGGATGTGGGGCTTGGCGGCCAGGAAATCGGCGGACAGGCCCCAGGTCTCGGCGAAGATCGGGTTCGACAGGCGCAGCCGCCCGTCCGGCCCGAAGACCGCGACAGCCTCGGCGAGGCTGTCCAGCGTCTGGCCCTGGAGCTGGACGAGGGCGTTCAGCCGGCTTTCCAGCTCGAACTTCTCGGTCAGGTCCTCGAAGACCCAGGTCGCCCCGCCCTGGGGCGCGGGATTGGCGAGGACGCGGAGCGTCCGGCCGTCCGCCAGATGCCAGATCGCCTCCGTCGCCTCGGTCGCGCGATAGGCGGCGAGGATGTCGGCCTTGATCTCGCGAAGCGGGCGGTCCTCCGGCAGGACGCCGTTGGTGCGCAGCCGGTCCATGATGGCGATGTGGTCCGGCCCGCTGTCGAGATAGGCGCCGGGCAGGCCGAAGAGCCGGGCGAAGCCGGCATTGTGGTAGACGAGCTGGGTCTTCTCGTCGAAGCGCGCGACCGCGGTCTCCAGCCGATCGAGCGTTTCGGCATGCGAGCGCATCGTCTCGCGCAGCTCGGCCCGAACCGCCTCGGCGGCCGAGACGTCGACGGCGAGCCCCGCCGAGCCGAGCGGGCCCGAGGCGTCGACGACGGAGAAGTTGCGGCGGTCGGCGTCGACCACCGCCGAAAGCCGCCCTTCGTAGACGCCGCTCGCATCGACCGCGCCGGCGATGGCGCGCTGGTCCTGCGCGCCGAACAGCTCCAGCCGGCGCTCGAGCGCGTCCTCCGCGTCGCGCGCGTCGACCGCCCGCGCATAGGCCTTGTTCGTCCAGACGAGATCGCGGTCGCGGCCGCGCAGCCACATGGGAATGGGCGCAGCGTCGAACAGCGTCTGCATGGTCTCGATGGTGGAGACGGCCCGCTCGTTCTCGATGCGAAGCCGGGCGAGTTCCTCGCGAAGACCGTCGAGCGCGGTGAAGCGGACCAGGGCGATCTCGCCCTCGGTGCGCCCCGCGACCTCGATCGCCCGGGTCTCGCCGATCTCGATCTCGATGCGGAAGGGCTCGGCCGTGCCGATCAGGCGCTCGATCGAGGACGACAGGCGCGCGGCGTCGAACTCCGGCATCCAGGTCGCGAAGCGCAGGAACTCGGCCCGCTCGCCCGGCGCGCCGATCGAGGCGGGGAGCGCCCCCATCATGTCGGGCACGGCGGTGCCGCGATAGGCGAGGAGGCGCTGGTTCTCGGTCGAGATCATCGCGCTGCGCGTCTCGACCTCGTGGCGCGCGTCGGCGAGTTCGGAACGCAGGCGTTCGTTTTCACCCTCGACGACGACGCGTCTGCGGCTGAGCCATACGGCGGCGATCATCGTGCCGCCCACGGCGAGCGCCAGCAGCGCGACGGTTCCGACGGTCTCGGGTGCGAGCGCCCGGTCCATCAGCTGCGCGCTCGCGGGAGTGGCGCTCGACGCCAGCAGTGCCAGCGCGCCGGCCTTCGCGCGCGCGCGCCTGCTGCGCCCCGCCGATCGACGGGCGTCGTCCGTCCGGCCCCTGTCGTGCCTCTCGCAAACCATCCAAGTCCCCGCCGCCGCGCTTTCCCCGAGAAACCGGCGAAATCAGTCCCCGCCATCCCGAACCGCCTCTGTTCGGCACGGGATGGCGACAGACTAGACGGGTGAGGCGCGGCTGGCAAAGCCGATGGGACACACCGGGCGAAAAAGGAAGCGCCGCCGCCGGTCGAACCGTCGGCGGCGCAGGAGGCTTCGGCGATGAGGCGCGGGGCGCGTCAGTAGCGGTACTGGTCGCTCTTGAACGGGCCCTGCGGCGTCACGCCGATATAGGCGGCCTGCTCCTCCGACAGCGTCGAGAGCTTGGCGCCGAGCTTGTCGAGATGCAGGCGCGCGACCTTCTCGTCGAGGTGCTTGGGCAGGACGTAGACCTCGTTGCCGTACTTCTCGCCCTTGGTGAAGAGCTCGATCTGCGCCAGCGTCTGGTTGGTGAAGGAGGCGCTCATCACGAAGGAGGGATGGCCCGTCGCGTTGCCGAGATTGAGGAGGCGGCCTTCCGAGAGCAGCAGCATGCGCTTGCCGTCCGGGAAGGTGATCATGTCCACCTGCGGCTTGACGTTCGTCCACTTCAGGTTCTTCAGGCCGGCGACCTGAATCTCGTTGTCGAAATGGCCGATATTGCCGACGATGGCCATGTCCTTCAGGGCACGCATGGTGTCGAGCGTCACGACGTCCTTGTTGCCCGTGGTCGTGATGACGATGTCGGCGGTCGGCGCCGCCTCCTCCAGCGTGACGACCTCGAAGCCGTCCATGGCGGCCTGCAGCGCGCAGATCGGGTCGACCTCGGTCACCTTGACGCGGGCGCCCGCGCCCTGCAGCGAGGCCGCCGAGCCCTTGCCGACGTCGCCGTAGCCGCACACGACCGCGACCTTGCCGGCCATCATCACGTCGGTGCCGCGGCGGATGCCGTCGACGAGCGATTCCTTGCAGCCGTACTTGTTGTCGAACTTCGACTTGGTGACCGAATCGTTGACGTTGATCGCCGGGAAGGGGAGGAGCCCCTTCTTCTGCAACTGGTACAGGCGGTTCACGCCCGTCGTCGTCTCCTCGGTCACGCCCTTGATGGCGTCGCGCTGCTTGGCGAAGAAGCCCGGCGTCGCGGCCATGCGCTTCCTGATCTGCGCGAAGAGGATCTCCTCCTCCTCGTTGCCCGGATTCGACAGAACGTCCTCGCCGGCCTCGGCGCGCGCGCCGATCAGGATGTACATCGTGGCGTCGCCGCCGTCGTCGAGGATCATGTTCGAGGGCTGGCCGTCCGCCCACTGGAAGATGCGGTCGGTGTAGTCCCAGTACTCGGTCAGCGTCTCGCCCTTCACGGCGAAGACGGGCGTCCCGCCGGCCGCGATGGCGGCGGCGGCGTGGTCCTGCGTGGAGAAGATGTTGCAGGAGGCCCAGCGGACCTCCGCGCCGAGCACCTTCAACGTCTCGATCAGGACCGCGGTCTGGATCGTCATGTGCAGCGAGCCGGTGATGCGCGCGCCCTTCAGCGGCTGATCGGCGCCGAACTCCTCGCGGCAGGCCATCAGGCCCGGCATCTCGGTCTCGGCGATCTCGATCTCCTTGCGGCCCCAGTCGGCGAGGGAGATGTCCTTGACGATGTAGTCCTGCGTGCCGGTCATGGCGTCAAACCTCAAAGAAGGGTGGAACGGGAACGGCGCGCCGGAGGGCGCGCGAATGCTGCCCGGCTTCTACCAACCGTGCCGCGCGAGAACAAGCGCATATAAACATCTCTTTATGTGTCGATGTCGTCGGTCGCGCCGGGCGCGTCAGCGCCGTCCGGCTTCGGCGGCGCGGACAGATCGAGATAGAGCCCGGCGGCCTCGCTGGCGGGTCCGCGGCGCAGGCCCGGCGCGCGCACCTTCAAGACGCGCACGCGCCCGTTCAGCGACATCGTCAGGACGTCGCCGGGGCGGACCAGCTTGGCGGGCTGATCGATCTTCTCGCGGTTGAGGCGCACGGCCCCGGATTCGACGACGGTCTGCGCCAGGCCGCGCGTCTTGGTCAGACGCGCGAAGAACAGCCATTTGTCGATCCGCTGGCCGCCTGCGCTCATCCCGCCTTCGCTACTTCTTCAGCTGCTCTTTGAGAGCGGCGAGCTTGGCGAAGGGCGAGTCCGGATCGGCGACCTTCGGCTTCTCGAAGCGGCGCGGCGCATCGTCGGAACGGGGGGGCTTGTCGAAGCGCGGCTTGCCGCCGCCCGCACCCTTGCCGCCGCCGGGTCCGCCGGAACGCTGGCCGCCGAAGCGGTTCTCGTTCGGCTTGTCGCCCTCGCGCCGCTCGCGGTTCGGGCCGCCGCGGCCCGGACGCGGGCCTCGCCGCTCGCCCTCGCGCGCGACACGCTCGCCGCCCTCGGCGCCGGCAGTGCGGTTCTCGCCGCGGCCCTCGCGGCCGCCGCGACGCGGCCCGCGTTCGCGATCGCCGCGGGACGGGCGCCAGAGCTGGACGATCTTCGGCTCCTCGGCCGGCTTGTCCTCGGCCGGCGACGATGCTGACGTCGGGGCGGGCGATGCGTCCTCGGCGACGGGTGCGGCCTCTGGCGCTTCGTCGGAAGAGGGCTCGTCCGTCGCGTCGGACACGCTTTCGGGCTCGGAAGGCGCCTCGTCGGGCTCGGCCGGAGCCTCGGCCGCGGGCTGTGCGGTGTCCTCGACCTCGCCCGTCACGGCCTCCGTCTCAGACGCCGTCTCGTCGCTCGCCTCGGCGTCCGTCGTCTCGGCCGCAGGCTGCGCGTCCTCGGCCGGCGCGGCCGGAGGGGCGCTCGTCGCGGCCGCGCGGGCCGCCGCGGCGGCGTCCTCCTCGGCAAGACGGGCGTCCACCGCGCCGGCCTCCATGCCGTTCGACCGGTAGCCGAGCCCTTTGAGGATCTCGTCCATGTCCTGCGCGGTCGCGCCGAGGATCGACATCATGGCCGGCGTGACGATGAAGGCGCGGCCGTCGAAGGCGCCCTCGGGGCGCTTGGACGTGCCGGGCTTCCAGGAGAGCGCCGGGCGGATGAGGTCGGCGAGACGCTCCAGGATGTCGACGCGCACGGCACGGCTGCCCAGGAGGCGGTAGCCGGCGAGCGCGTAGAAGACCGGGTCGAAGCCGGCCTCGGGGCGCGCCGAGGTGCGGCCCGTGGCCAGGAGCTGCGGAACCTCGCCGTAGCCCGGCCGGTCGCGCGCGTCCTTGGCGGTCGCCCACAGGAGCGTCATCAGATGGGCCGGGGCGGGCTTGATCAGCGCCGGAACGAAGATGTGGTAGGCGCCGAAGCGCACGCCGAGCCGACGCAGCGCCGCCCGGGCGTCCTGATCGAGCGAGCGCACGTCCTCGGCGATGTCGCGCCGTTGGATCAGGCCGAAATTCTCGTAGAGCCGGTAGGCGATGCCCTTGGCGGTGCCCTCCAGCCCTTCGCCGGCGCCGAGATCGGCGAGCGGCTTCAGGACCGTCGAGACCTGATAGGTGATGTAGCGCTCGGCCCTCGCGGCGACCTTATCGCGCGCCGGCCCCGTCAACTGCTCGTCGGCCAGAAGCACGATGCGCGGGCGAAGCGGATCGTCGCCCGCCGAAATCGCGGCGACCGGCGCGCCGAGCCAGCGCACGAGACCGTCTGCCCCGAGCGCCAGATCGCCGTTGGGCGCGTTGAAGAACCGCTCGGCACGGCGATCGTACTCGCCCGCCAGCGCCTTCTGCGCGGCGGCACGCACGGCCTTGCCGTCCTGCCCCTCCGACACGGCGTCGGGTGTGAACCGGAATCCCTGCAGTTCGCCGACATGGTGACCCTCGACGGTGACCGCGCCGTCGTTGCCGACCTCAGCTTCCATGAAGGCGTTCTCTCTCAACCGCCGCATTAAGACGCTTGTCCTGCGATCTACGAAGCGTTTCGTCAACCGCTCGTGAAGAGCGTCGGAAAGGCGGTCTTCGATCGCTCGTGTCTTTTCCTGCCAGTGTGACGGATCGGCCAGCCAGCCCGGCCGGTGCGAGACATAGGTCCAGGTCCGGACCTCGGCGATGCGCTGTGAGAGCGCGTCGATGTCGCCCTCGACCCGGTCGGCACGGCGCACCTGCTCGCCCATGTAGTCCTCGGCCACGTGGCCGAGGCGGATCAGATCGGCATAGATCGAGCCGATGATCTCGGCATGCTGGGCAGGAGCGATGCGGCGGTAGTCGGGAAGCTTGCAGGCTTCCCATAGCGTTTCGACCGCCTTGGCGCCGCCCGCCAGCCGCGCGACCGAATCCTCGCGCGACAGGATCTCCAGCGCCCGCTGATCGACCGAGGGCAAAGCGCGCGTCAGCTCCCCCGGCGGCGGCGATCGGTCCAGACTGGTCTTCAGCGCGTCCAGCGAGCGGAAGTCGAGTTCGCGCGAGCGCCACTGCAGGACGCGCATCGGCTCGAAGCGATGCGATTCGAGCGCCTCGACGAGCTCGTCCTCCAGGGGGTCGACGCGCGCCGTGACGCCGAACGTGCCATCGCGCACGTGGCGGCCGGCGCGCCCCGCGATCTGCCCGAACTCGGCGGCGGTGAGGCGGCGGTACTGGAAGCCGTCGTACTTCCAGTCCTGCGCGAAGGCGACGTGGTCGACGTCGAGGTTCAGACCCATCCCGATCGCGTCGGTGGCGACGAGAAACTCCACGTCGCCGTTCTGGTAGAGCTCGACCTGACGGTTGCGTGTGCGCGGGCTGAGGGCGCCCAGCACCACCGCCGCGCCGCCGCGTTGGCGGCGGATGAGTTCGGCGATCGCATAGACCTCGTCGGCCGAGAAGGCGACGATGGCCGAGCGGCGCGGCAGGCGCGTGATCTTCTTGGAGCCGGCATAGAGGAGGTTCGACAGGCGCGGGCGCTGGACGAAGCGGATGCCGGGAAGCAGGCGCTCCAGAACGCCGCGCATCGTGCCGGCCCCGAGCAACAGCGTCTCCTCGCGGCCGCGCGCGTGCAGGACGCGATCGGTGAAGACGTGGCCGCGTTCAAGGTCGCAGCACAGCTGCACCTCGTCGATGGCGACGAAGGCCGCATTCGGCTCGCGCGGCATCGCCTCCACGGTGCACACCTGATAGCGCGCGTGTTTCGGCTTGATCTTCTCCTCGCCGGTGATGAGCGCGACCGCGCCCACGCCCACGCGCTCCACGAGCTTGCCGTAGACCTCGCGGGCCAGAAGCCGCAGCGGCAGGCCGATGACCCCCGACGAATGCGCGATCATCCGCTCGATGGCGTAGAAGGTCTTACCGGTGTTGGTCGGCCCGAGAACGGCCGTCACGCCCGCCCCGTCGGGCGTTGCATGGCGTCGGGCGACCCCATGCTCGGGAATCGACGGGAAAGGCGCGTTCATCATCCGACCCGATAGTTATGGGCTCGGCGGCAAAACGCAAAGCGGCGGTCGTCGCGGCCTTCGCTCCGGGCGGCGTCGGAGTCGCGCGACCACTCCCCGATGTCGCAAAAAGGACTGCATCGCGTTGTTGGCAACGCCTAGTTTCTTGTCCGCAAGTCATGAACGGAGCGACAGCCTTGGCCGGATTTCCTGAGCGCGCGAGGGTCGTCATCGTCGGCCTCGGCGGCATCGTCGGCGCCTCCGTCGCCCATCACCTGATCGAGCGCGGCTGGGACGACATCGTCGGCATCGACGCCTCCGGAATCCCGACCGACGTCGGCTCAACCGCCCACGCCTCGGACTTCTGCTACACGACCAGCCACGACTTCCTGTCCTGCTGGACGACGCTCTATTCGATCGAGTTCTTCGAAAGGCTCGGCCACTACGCCCGCGTCGGCGGCCTCGAGGTGGCCCGCGTCGGCGACGACGCCCGCATGGACGAGATCCGCCGCAAGGTCGCCTCCGGCAAGGCCTTCGGCACCAATGTGCGCCTGATCGAGCCGGCCGAGATCAAGGAGAAGTTCCCGCTGATCGAGGAGGGCCAGGTCCAGGGCGGCCTCTGGGACCCCGACGCCGGCCTCGTCATCCCGCGCTCGCAGACGGTGGCGGGCAAGCTCGTCGACGAGGGCGAGAAGGCCGGCAAGCTTCGGGCTTATCCCAACACGCCGGCGACCTCGCTCGTCATCGAGGACGGCAGGATCAAGGGTGTCGTGACCCCGCGCGGCACGATCCACGCGGATCACGTCGTCGTCTGCGCCGGCATCTGGGGTCGGCTGATCGCGGAGATGGCGGGCGAGGATCTCCCCGTCATGCCCGTCGATCACCCGCTCACCTTCTTCGGGCCGTACAACGAGTTCGCCGGAACCGGAAAGGACATCGGCTACCCCCTGATGCGCGACCAGGGCAACTCGGCCTACATGCGCGACACGGGCGACCCGACCACCGCCGAGGGCGGCCAGATCGAGTGGGGCTACTATGAGGAGCACAATCCGCGGCTCGTTCACCCGCGCGACATCCTGTCGAAGGCCGAGGCGCGCCTGTCGCCCTCGCAGCGCGACCTCGACATGGACCAGATCATGGAGCCGCTGGAGCGGGCCATCGAGCTGACGCCGATTCTAGGCGAGCTCGGCTACCGCGAAAGCCACTCCTTCAACGGCCTCCTCCAGGTGACGAGCGACGGCGGCCCCTCCTGCGGCGAGAGCCGCGAGGTGAAGGGCCTCTGGTACTGCGTCGCCATCTGGGTGAAGGACGGCCCGGCCTACGGCAAGCTCATCGCCGACTGGATGACGGACGGGCGCACCGGGATCGACCACCACGCGATCGACGTGACGCGCTTCTATCCGCACCAACTCACCGAGGAGATGATCCACGAGCGCTGCACCGAGACGGCCAAGAAGATCTACAACCCGGCCGTCCATCCGCGCGAGCCCTTCTCACTCGGCCGGAACGTGCGCCGCTCGCCCTTCCACGATCGCGAGAAGGAGCTCGGCGGCCATTTCATGGAGCTCGGCGGCTGGGAGCGCGCGCACGGGTACAAATCCAACGAACACCTCCTAGAAAAGTACGGCGACCGCATTCCCGTGCGCGAGAACGAGTGGGACGCGCGGCACTTCTGGCGCGTCTCCAACGCCGAGCAGCTCGCCATGAGCGAGGATGCCGGCATCATCAACCTGTCGCACTTCGCCATGCTGGAGATCTCCGGCCCCGACCACGTCGCGCTCGCCGAATGGCTGTGCGCGGCGAGAATCGGCGGAGACGCCAACGTGAACAAGGGCATCTACACCCACTTCCTCGACGAGGAGGGCATGGTGCGCGCCGATCTGACGGTGCTGCGTTTTGCGGACCGGCTTCGGATCGTCGACGGCGCGGACGCCGCCCCGCGCGACTTCCACTACGTCGCCCGCGTGGCCGAGGAGAAGGGCTTCGACGTCACGCTCACCGACCGCACGAACGACATCGTGACGGTCGGCATCTGGGGCCCGAACGCGCGGGAGAAGCTGAAGACGATCGTCGAGGACCCGGCCGCGATCGAAAGCCGAGCGCTGGCCTTCACCCAGCTTCGCGCGGGGCGCATCGCGGGCGTCGACGTCACGATCTTCCGCATCTCCTATGTCGGCGAACAGGGCTTCGAGATCCATGTCGCCTACGACGATGCGCCGGCCGTGTGGGCCGCGCTCGAATCGACCGGCGCGACGCCGGTCGGGATCGAGACCTACGCGAACTCGCGCCGCATGGAGAAGAGCCTGCGCCTGCAGAACGCCGACCTCCTCACCGAGTACAATCTCTACGAGGCGGGGCTTTCGCGACCGAAGGTCAAGGACGCCGACTTTTGCGGCAAGGCCAGGCACCTGGAGTATCGCGCGCGGGCGCACCAGCCCGCCATGCTCTGCACGCTGGTGCTGACGGAGAACACCGATCGACAAGGCGTGAAGCGCTATCCGGTCGGCATCCTGCCGGTGCTCGATCCGGCGACCGGCGAGACGCTGGTCGACGAGCTCGGCCGGCGCTCCTTTACCACCTCGATCGCCTACGGGCCGTCGATCGGAAAGACGATCGCGCTCGCCTACCTGCCGCACGGCTACGACGTGGTCGGCACCAAGCTCGAAGTGGAGTATTTCGCCGAGCGCTATCCGGTCGAGGTCGCGTGCGTCGGGATGAGCTCGCTCTACGACCCGGAGAACCTCAAGCCGCGCAGCTGAAGCGCTCGGCAGGCTACTGCGCTGCGCGGTACGGCTCGGTCGGGACGGAGACGTGCAGCGGCGGCGGCGCCGGATGGGCGGCGTCGACGCCGCCGATGTCGCGCGGATCGCTCGGCAGCATCACGCTCAGGACGAGCCCGGCCATGGCCAGACCCGCGACGACGGTCGTGCGGAAGGAAGCGGTCATCGGATCAACCCCTGCGATCAGCGTCCCCCCGGTCGCTTGACGAGTCAAATGCGCAAAGGTGCAAACGGTTGCACACGGCCTCGTGATTTTTGCGGGCTCGGCGGAAAATCCGCCGGCACGGTCGGGAAACCGTCCTTCTGGCCATAAGGTTTCCTTCGCTTTCCGGTGAAGGGCCGACATGCGGAAATCTTTTCCGCCGATGCGCCGGCAGGAGGGGACTGCGACCTCGTTTGCGGGGCGGGTGCCGTCCATGGTTGTGCCACGTCGACGGCGGGCAACGAGACCGACGCGGCGAACCCAACTCAAGTGCGCCCGTCGCCGGGCGCCGCACCGGAGAGACCCCATGCCAAAGAAGACGACGCTCCTTGCCGCCGCCGGCCTTGGCGCTCTGATGATGGCGACCCCCGCGCTCGCGATCGAGGGCGCCGAGGGGCCGCTGGTCACGACCGAGTGGCTGGAAGCCAATCTCGGCAACCCCGACCTGCGCCTCGTCGAGGTCTCCGTCGAGCCCGGTGTGTTCGAACGCGGCCACATCGAAGGTGCGCAGAACGTGGTCTGGCACACCGACCTCGTCGATCCGGTGCAGCGCGACATCGCGACCCGCGAGAACTTCGAGGAGCTGGTCCAGCGCCTCGGTATCGACGAGGATTCCACCGTCGTCCTCTACGGCGACAACAACAACTGGTTCGCCGCCTGGGGCTCGTGGGTCTTCGACACCTACGGCATCGAGACCAAGCTGCTCGACGGCGGCCGCAAGAAGTGGGAGGCGGAAGGCCTGCCGCTGTCCACCCGCGCCACCACCGTCGAAGCCTCCGACATCACGCTGCCGGAGCGTAACGAGGAGTTGCGCGCCCGCCTCTCGGACGTCCTGGAGGTCGTCAACGGCGAGGCGGAGGCGACCATCGTCGACATCCGCTCCAATGACGAGTTCACCGGCAAGATATTCGCGCCGGAGGGCAGCCAGGAGTTGACCATCCGCGCCGGCCACGTGCCGGATGCGATCAACGTGCCGTGGGGCACCGCGGTCGCCGAGGACGGCACCTTCAAGCCGGCCGAGGAGCTGAAGGCGATCTACGCCGAGAAGGGCATCGACGGCTCCGAGCCGATCATCGTCTACTGCCGCATCGGCGAACGCTCCTCGCACACCTGGTTCCTCCTGTCGAAGATCCTCGGCTACGACGTGCGCAACTACGACGGTTCCTGGACCGAGTACGGCAACTCGGTCGGCTCGCCGATCGTGAACGTCTCCAACACGGTCTGGACCGGCAAGTAACGCCGCGGCATTCTGTTCGAGGCCCGGCCGGTCTTTCCGGCCGGGCCTCCTCGCGTCCGGAGGGTTTTCGTGAGCATTGCCAACGACGCCGAGGGCCCCCGCCCGACGCTGCTGACACCGGATCAGGGCCTCGGCCGCGGCCGCCCCACGGCCGTCGGCCCGTCGCGGTTCCGCGTGCCCGCCTGGGCGCTCGCGACGGTTCTCGCCGCGCTGATAATCGGCGGCGGGCTCTTCCTCTCGCGCGCCGGGTTTGGCGATGCGCTCGCGCTGTCGCTCGTACTGGGCGCCAGCTTCGGCTTCGTCCTGCAGCGCTCGCGCTTCTGCTTCTACTGCGGCATCCGCGAATGGATCGAGGAGCGCGAGCCGGACGGCGTTCTCGGGCTTCTGACGGCGATGGCGGCGGGCGTCATCGGTACCGCCCTCGTCTTCGGCGCCTGGATGCCCGATCCCTCGACGGGCCGTCTGCCGCCCGACGCCTTCATCGGACCGGTCGCCTGGACACTCGTCTTCGGCGGCCTCGCCTTCGGGGCGGGCATGTCGGTCTCGGGCTCCTGCATCTCCGCCCATCTCTACCGGCTGGGGGAGGGCTCGCCGACCGCGCCCTTCGCCATCCTGGGTACGCTCATCGGCTTCGTCCTCGGCTTCGCCACCTGGAACGGGCTCTATCTCGACTTCGTGCAGGGCGCGCCCGTCGTCTGGCTGCCGGCCTGGACGGGCTATCCGGGCTGGGTCGCGCTGACGCTGGTGGTCCTGGCCGGCCTCGCCTGGCCGCTGCTTCTGCGCCGTTCCGCCCGGCGCGCGGCGGTGCGCGCGGCGCTCGACCGGAACGAGGGACCACCCGCGCTCGCGCCCCTGGCGGCGGTCTTCACCGGCCGTTGGCCCGGATGGCTCGGCGGGCTCCTCGTCGGCGCTCTCGCCGCCTTCGCCTATCTGCGGGTCGCGCCGCTCGGCGTCACGGCCGAACTCTCGGCGCGGGCGCGCGACATCGGCGCCTCGCTCGACGCCGTGCCGGACACGCTTCTCGGCCTCGAAGGTCTCCGCGGCTGCGTGTCGATCGTCGCCGACGCGCTCCTGTCCAACAACGGCGCCTTCGTCCTCGCCATGTGTGTCGCGAGCTTCGCCGCCGCTCTCGCCTCCGGTCAGTTCCAGCCGCAATGGCCGACGGTCTCGGAGGTCGTCCGGGGCCTTCTCGGCGGTGTGCTCCTCGGCTGGGGCGCGATGGTGGCGCTCGGCTGCTCCATCGGCACGCTCCTGTCCGGAATCATGGCCGGCGCGCTCTCGGGGTGGGTTTTCGCCCTCGCCATGATCGCCGGCCTCGTCGTCGTCCGCCGGCTCGACCGCGCTCTCTTCGGATAAAATCGTTTCGTAAGTGGGACTGACGATGGACGCGGCGAACGTCCGGGTCTATCGCGGACGCGACATGGCGCGGACGGCCGATCGAGGCTCCGTGGGGCGCGCGTGGAGGCGGGGTCTTGAGCCAGGCGAGCATGAAGGTGGGCGGCAGCACCGCGCAGAGCCAGACGACGATGCTCGTCCTCTGGTCCCTGTCGCTCTGCCACATGCTGAACGACACCATCCAGTCGCTGCTGCCGGCGCTCTATCCGGTGCTGCAGGCGAACTACGCGCTCACCTTCACGCAGATCGGCATCCTGCACTTCACCTTCCAGGCGACCGCCTCGCTGCTGCAGCCGGCGGTGGGGTTCGCCACCGACCGACGGCCCTACTTCCGGCTTTTGACGATCGGCATGGGCGCGAGCCTGGTCGGCCTCGTCATCCTGGCCTTCGCCCATTCCTACTACGTGTTGCTCCTGGCGGCGGCGTGCGTGGGCATTGGCTCCTCGATCTTCCACCCCGACGCCTCGCGCGTCGCGCGCGCCGCCTCCGGCGGGCGCTACGGCTTCGCCCAGTCGGTGTTCCAGGTCGGCGGAAACACCGGTACCGCGCTGGGGCCCCTGCTCGCCGCCTATATCGTGCTGCCGCTCGGCCAGCCCTCGGTGCTGTGGTTCTCGGCCATCGCGCTTCTCGGCATGATCGTGCTCTGGCACGTCGGTTCCTGGGCCAGGGCCAAGCATCTGGAGCGCCTCGCGGCCGCGGCGAAGGCGGGGCCCGCCCCGATCGCCGCCGCGCGCCTGCCTCGAAACCGCGTCGTCTTCGCGATCGTGATCCTGGCGCTGCTCGTCTTCTCCAAGCAGCTCTACACGGTGTCGCTGTCGAGCTACTACACTTTCTACCTGATTGAGACCTTCGACGTGTCGATCCGCGACAGCCAGCTCCTGCTCTTCCTGTTCTTGGCGGCGGCGGCGGCCGGCACCTTCCTCGGCGGGCCGATCGGCGACCGGTTCGGGCGCAAGGCGGTGATGTGGTTCTCGATCCTCGGCGTCCTGCCCTTCACGCTCCTCCTGCCGCATGTCGACCTCTTCTGGACCGCGGTCCTCTCGGTGATCATCGGCTTCGTGATCTCCTCCGCCTTCTCGGCGATCGTCGTGTTCGCGCAGGAGCTTGTGCCGGGCCGCGTCGGGTTGATCGCCGGCATCTTCTTCGGATTCGCCTTCGGCATGGGCGGCATCGGCGCGGCTGTGCTGGGGGCGATCGCGGATGCGCGCGGCATCGGATACGTCTTCCAGATCTGCGCCTTCCTGCCGCTTCTGGGACTTCTCACCATCCTCCTGCCGTCGGAGAAGGCGATCTCCCAGCCGCGGTAGATTTTTCTCCCCGATCCGCAGGCTCGGGAACGTTCGACCCTCGCCTTCGCCCGTGGAATCCGGCATGCCGGGCCACGATCGCGGAAACGGGCTTTCGGCCCGGCATTCCTGCGCCTATCTTTGCCGCAGCGCACACAGAAGAACCCTTCAGCCGAAAGGCGCCTGAGACCGATGAACGCCGTCGCCGAGAAGATCGAACCCGAAACCGCCTTCCCGATCCCGGCCGGCGTGTTCGCGCAGACCGTGACCGAGGTCCGGCACTACACGGATCAGCTCTTCAAGTTCCGCATGACGCGACCGGCGGCCTTCCGCTTCCGGACCGGCGAGTTCGCCATGATCGGGCTGCCGAACGCGGAGAAGCCGGTCTACCGTGCCTACTCGATCGCGAGCCCGGCCTGGGACGAGGAACTGGAGTTCTTTTCCATCAAGGTGCCCGGCGGGCCCCTGACGGAGCACCTGCAGAAGATCCAGCCGGGCGACACCGTCCTGATGCGCAAGAAGCCGACGGGGACCCTGGTCCTCGACGCTCTGATCCCCGGCAAGCGGCTCTACCTCTTCTCGACCGGTACCGGCATCGCGCCCTTCGCGGGCATCATCCGCGATCCGGAGACCTACGAGAAGTTCGAGGAGGTCATCCTCACCCACACCTGCCGCAACGATGCGGAGCTGCAGTACGGACGAGACCTCGTGGAGGCGACGACGACCGACGAGCTCCTCGCCGAGGTCGTCGGCGGCAGGCTGCGCTATCTGGGCGGCGCGACGCGCGAGGGCAATCCGCCCGCCCAGCGCATCACGACCATGATCGAGAACGGCTCGCTCTTCTCGGCCCTCGGCGTTCCGCCGCTCGACCCGGCGACCGATCGCGGCATGATCTGCGGCTCGATGGACATGCTGAAGGACACCAAGTCGCTTCTGGAGGCGGCGGGTCTGGAAGAGGGCGCCAATTCCAAGCCCGGCACCTTCGTCGTCGAGCGCGCCTTCGTCGACTGACGGCGGGGCGGCATCGGCTTCGAACCGTCGGCGCGGGAGGAATCGGGTACCGACCACGCCCCGTCTTTGACGCGGGCGCGGCGGCGCTGATAGGGATCGCCGAACGGCCACCGGAGCGTCCCCGATGAAAGCCATCTTCGTCCAGTTCAAGTGCCGACCCGGCTTGGCCTACGCGGTGGCCGACGAGATCGCCGAGAACGTCGAGGAGATGTCGGAGGTCTATTCGACCTCCGGCCAGTACGACCTTCTCGCCAAGTTCTACCTGGACGACGACCGGGACACCGGCCATTTCGTCACCGAGAAGCTGCAGACGATCGACGGCGTCGCCGACACCTTCACCACCGTGACCTTCAAGGCCTTCGGGCGCGCGTGACGACGCAGGACCGCGCAACGGCGCGTCTCGTCGTTCTCGTCGAGAGCGCGGACGAGGCTCGAACGGTGCGTGCAGCGGGAGCGGAAGCGGCGCGCTCGCTCGACGACCCGATCCTTCCGCAGCCGTTTCTCCGCGTCGGCGCCGGCGCGCTCCTCGATCCGCACGAGCCGACGGGCTCGGCCGAAGGCGCTCTCCTTCTCGACACGACACCCGACCGGCTTCTCGACCGGCTGGCCTTTCCCGACCTCGCGCGCTTCGCCGCGCGCGTCGCCGAACGGGGTGTCGGCCTCGCCCTGAGGGGCCGTCTGGAGGCGCCCGACGTCCCACGCCTGCTGCCGCTGGGGCCGTCCGTCCTCGTCTTCGACGCACCGCCGCGCGACGTCGCCGGTCGGATCGACGCCGACGCGCTGGCCGAGCTCACGGCGCTCTTCAAACCGCCGAAGCGTGCCGACCCCTTCGAGGGCGTGCCCGACCGCGTCTTCGTCCGCGACCTCGTGGAGGAGATGGAACTCGGCGCCTATGCCGCAGAGCGTGGGCGGCGCCAGAGGGTGCGCTTCTCGGTCGAGGCCGAACTTGCGCCTCACACGGGGCCCCGGACGGGGGCCAACGTCTATTCCTACGACCGCATCATCGACGCGGTCCGCGCGCTCGCCCGGCGAACGCCCGAGCCCTTCGTGGAGACGCTGGCCGAAATGCTGGCGGAGGAGCTGCTCGTCGACGACCGACTTCTAGCCGTGGCGGTGCGGGTGGAGAAGCTCGATCTGGGGCCGTCTTCGGCGGGCGTCGAAATTCGGCGCACCCGGGCATGGCGGGGATGAAAGCCGCCCCGCCATGCCGCACTGCGGCGACGAAATGGCGGAACCGGGGCCGCAGGGTGACGCTTTACAATGGGGTAGCAGGACGGCGCCGCGGGTCGACGGAAGCCGGCCGTGGCCCGCAGGGGAGGAGGCGCGGATGAACGACATGCTGATCGTGAAGTTCGGCGGGAGCTCGATCCCGCCCTTCGACCTGTCTCGATGGGTGGAGGCGGTCGAAGGATCCAGTCGGCCGACCGTGATCGTTCCGGGCGGCGGGCCGTTCGCAGGCACCGTGCGCCGACTCCAGGGACAGATCGGCTACGACAACGAGGCCGCCCGCGCGATGACCGTCCTCGCCATGGAGCAGTTCGCGCGCGCCCTCTGCTCGCTCGGAACGCGGCTGAAGGCGTGCGAGAGCGAGGAGGCGATCGCGAGCGCCGTGTCGAAGGGCCGTGTCGCGGTCTGGCTGCCGGTGCGCGCGGCGATGCGCGGCAAGGAGCCGGTCTGGGACACGACGATGTCGTCGGACGGGTTCGCGGCACGGCTGGCGAGCCGCTTCCCCGGCGCGACGCTTTGCCTGATCAAGAAGATCGACCTGCCCGCGGGGCGTGACCTCCATGCGGTGACCGCGGCCGGCGTGGTCGATCCCGCCTTCGAGGCGATGCTGCATCCGGCGACCCGGCTCTATGTGGCGGGGCCCTCAGACCTGCCGCTTGCGGCGCATCGCCTCTCGAAGGGTCAGGTGCCGGGACAGGAGGTCCTTCGCGAGGACGAGGCGCAGTCGGTGCGCGAGGCCGCCCAGTAGGCGATCTCGATAGGGTCGCGGGGCGACGCAGCCGGGAACAGCGTTCCCGATCGCTCCGTCCCGATCAGGATCGCTCAGCGCCCGTCGGCCTTCGGGGTGGCGTTGGAGCCGGCGGCGAGCGCGTTTCGGATCGCGACCGGATCGACGGCGACGGACGGCTGGGGAATGTCGTAGAGCGCCTCAGGTCCCGCGCCGGCGATGCTCTGCATGCCGGCTGTGCCGGTCGTGCCGAAGGACCCCGCCGACGAACTGGAAAGCCCCGTGCCGGCCGTGCCGTCCCGCGCGAGCGAATCGACGTTCAGCGAGTTGATCGTGGTCGATCCCTGGCTGGCGCGCTCTTCCGTGGTGGAGGCCCCGGAGCCCGCCGCGCCCTGTCCGCCTCCGATGCCCGACCCGGAGAGACCGCCGCTTCCCACGCCGCTGCCCGACGGAGTCGAGCCCGAACCGAGCGAGGGCAGAGGCGACGTCGTGCCGGTCGAGCTGCCGACGCCGCCGGCCGCGCCGCCCGCGGGAGAGGAGCCCACCCCGCCGGTTCCTCCGACACCGCCTGCCGATCCACCCACCCCGGCGGCCG
>JAEZXX010000013.1 GCA_023419535.1 Pseudomonadota bacterium
ATCGCGGCCAACACCCGATGCCGAAGATCAATCGACAAAGCTCGTGCCATCGCTGCTTCCCTTCCGGTCGATAGCTTGAATCATGAACCGCGCCGAGACTCTACCCAGTCGGAAAACGCTCTAGAGCATGGACGGCGACCTCGGCGATGTTCGCTGCTGCGGTCGTGTGAAAACGGCTTCGTCCGTTGAAGCAGAGAGGTATGACTTCGCGTCCTTCCAACATCCGCTTCACGAACCACCACTCGCGCGGATGGGTGGAATGGGTGCCGTGGATCGCGGCAGGACGCAGGATGGCGACAGGACGCTCGGCATCGTCCAACAGTCTCCGTTCCAGCGCGACCTTCATCGTCGAGTAGTTCTGCGGACCGGGCTCGACCGTCGGCTGGTCCTCGGTCATTCTATCCGGGAGATCGGGAAAACCGTTCTCCCGCGCTTCATCGAGGCTCCTACCCATCGCGTCGCGATAGACGCTGGACGACGAAATCACGACGAACTGTCCGACCGATCCTGCGATGCTAAGGAGTTGTTCCGCGTGCGTGGTGTCGTAGGCCACGGTGTCTATAACGGCATCCGCCCCGTCGCCGATGGCCTTGGCCAACGCACCAGGTTGGCCGCGATCAAGCACGACGGCTTTCGCGTCGAAGCCGAGGGGCCGCGTCGGGAACGTCCCCACGACGGCTCGCGAAGGTGACGCACCAACCCGCCCTCAACAGTCTCAGACCGACTGCACGGCCGATCTGCCCCGTTCCGCCTACGATGACGACCTTCCTTGCCATGCTTGGCTCCGGTAGCCCGTCGAATTTGTGAAGCGTAGCGACCGCAACTTCCTGGCGAAAGGCCGCTGGAGCCAGAAGCCCAGGAAACCGCCCGTTCGCGCCCCGCGCTGAATGGCCGTCTTCACATCGGTCGAAACGCGCATCGTGGTCCTCGTCCCGCCTTTGCCGCGGCGCCGACCGCCCTTATCTAGACGCAGCCTGTTCCCGCCGTCCTAGAAGCGGTATCTCCCGCTCCATGCTCGTCCATCTCACGATCCGCGACATCGTCCTCATCGAACGGCTCGACCTGTCCTTGAAGGCCGGCCTGTCGGTGCTGACGGGCGAGACCGGTGCGGGCAAGTCGATCCTGCTCGACGCGCTCTCGCTCGCCCTCGGCGGACGCGGCGACGGCTCGCTGGTGCGCCACGGCGCCAAGCAGGGCGAGGTGACGGCCGTCTTCGACGTCGGCGCCGATCATCCCGCGCGCGCGATCCTCGCCGAGAACGGCGGGACGGAGGAGGACGGCGACCTCATCCTGCGCCGGGTCCAGAGCGCGGACGGGCGCACGCGCGTCTTCGTCAATGACCGGCCGGCCAGCGTCTCGCTCATGCGCGAACTCGGCACCGCTCTCGTCGAGATCCACGGGCAGCACGACGACCGGGCGCTGGTCGATGCTGAGGCGCACCGCGCCGTCCTCGACGCCTATGGCGGGCTGACGCGCGAGGCGCAGGCGGTCTCGTCCGCCTTTGCCGCGTGGCGCTCGGCCGAAGGCGAACTCGCCCGCCACCGCGCCAAAGTCGAGGCGGCGGCGCGGGAGGCCGACTATCTGCGGGCCTGCGTCGAGGAGCTGTCCGAGCTGTCGCCCTTGCCGGGCGAGGAGGAGGAGCTCGCCGCCAAGCGCCAGACGATGATGCGCTCGGAGAAGATCGCCACCGACGTCAACGACGCCAACGAGGAGCTGTCGGGGCCGGCCTCTCCGATCCCCGCGCTAGCAGGCCTCCTTCGCCGGCTCGACAGGCGTCGCGACGAGCTGCCGGGCCTTCTCGACGAGACGCTGGCCCAGCTCGACGCAGGTCTCGACAACCTCTCCTCGGCGCAGCAGAGCCTGGAGGCGGCGCTGCGTTCGCTGGAGTTCGATCCGCGCGCGCTGGAGGCGACGGAGGAGCGGCTGTTCGCGCTGCGCGCGGCGGGGCGCAAGTACAACCTGCCCGTCGACGACCTGCCGATCCTGGCCGAGAAGATAATCGCCGATCTGGCCGATCTCGATGCGGGCGAGGAGAAGGTCGGAGCGCTGGAGCGCGAGGTCGGCGAGCGCCGAGCGCGCTACGGAAGCCTTGCCGCCGAACTGTCCGAGCGTCGCGCGACGGCGGCCAAGCTGCTGGAAGCCGCGGTGATGGCTGAACTGCCGGACCTCAAGCTCGAACGCGCAGAGTTCATCGTCGCGCTGCAGGCCGACGCGTCGCGCCCCTCGGCCTCGGGGATCGACACCGCCGAGTTCCACGTCCGCACCAATCCGGGTACGCGCGCGGGCCCGATGATGAAGGTCGCCTCGGGCGGCGAGCTCTCCCGCTTCCTTCTCGCGCTGAAGGTGGCGCTGGCGACGCGCGGCTCCGCTCCGACTCTCGTCTTCGACGAGATCGACACCGGCGTCGGCGGCGCGGTGGCCGATGCGATCGGGCGGCGTCTGGCGCGCCTTGCGGACGGGGTGCAGGTGCTTTCGGTGACCCATGCCCCGCAGGTGGCCGCGCGCGCTAGCACGCATCTCCTGATCTCCAAGGCCGCGGCCGGCGGCGAGGAGAACCGGCTCGCGACCCGCGTGGCGGAAATGGACGGGCCTGCGCGGGCGGAAGAGATCGCGCGCATGCTGGCCGGCGCCCAGGTCACCGACGAGGCCCGTGCGGCGGCCCGCCGCCTGATCGGCCAGACCGCTTGAGGGAGGGACCGGGTATGGGCCAGGGAATGTCGGATCAGGACGTGGCGGCCCTCGGCGAGGACGAGGCGGCGCGAGAACTGGAGCGTCTTGCGACGGAGATCGCCGAACACGACCGACGCTACTACGAGAACGACGAGCCCTCCGTCACCGACGCCGAGTACGATGCCCTGCGGCGCCGCAACGCTGGCATCGAGCGGCGCTTCCCAGCGCTGGTGCGAGCCGACTCGCCCTCGCGGCGCGTCGGCTCGGCGCCGTCGGGCCGGTTCGCCAAGATCGCCCACGCGCTGCCGATGCTCTCGCTCGACAACGCCTTCACGGACGGCGACGTCGCGGACTTCGCCCGGCGCGTGCGGCGGATGCTCGATCTCTCCGAGGACGCCGCTCTCGCCATCACGGCCGAGCCCAAGATCGACGGGCTTTCCTTGTCGCTGCGCTACGAGGACGGGCGCCTCGTCTCGGCCGCCACGCGCGGCGACGGCGCCGTCGGGGAGGACGTCACCGCCAACGCGCTGACGGTGGACGACATCCCGCACCGCCTTGCCGGCGTGCGCCCGGCCGTCTTCGAAGTGCGCGGCGAGGTCTACATGACCCATGCCGACTTCCAGGCGCTGAACGAGCGGCTGGCGGGCGCCGGGCTGCCGGTGAGCGCCGAGGGGGCGAGCGTCGAGGAAGGCGAAGCGGAAACCGGGACGGTCGTCCCGAAGGCTCGCCAGTTCGCCAACCCCCGCAACGCCGCCGCCGGTTCGCTGCGCCAGAAGAACCCGGAGATCACCCGCTCTCGGCCTTTGCGCTTCTTCGCCTATGCTTGGGGGGAGGTCTCCGAGCGCCCGTCCGACACGCAGACCGGCATGGTCGAGGCGCTGTCGGGCATGGGCTTTTCCACCAACGCCGTGCCGCAGTTCGGCCGGAGCGAGCCCCTGATGCGCCGCTTCGACACCGTCGAGGGTCTGATCGAGCACTACCATCTGATCGAGGAGCTTCGCGCCGATCTCGGCTACGACATCGACGGCGTCGTCTACAAGGTCGACGATCTCGGCTTCCAGGAGGACCTCGGCTTCGTCTCGCGTTCGCCGCGCTGGGCGATCGCGCACAAGTTCTCGGCCGAGAAGGCGACGACGGAGGTCCTGGGTATCGACATCAATGTCGGGCGCACCGGAAAGCTCGCGCCGCTGGCGCGCCTCAAGCCCGTCACGGTGGGCGGCGTCACCGTCTCGAACGTGACGCTCCACAACGAGGACTACATTGCCGGCGTCGATTCGAACGGGTTGCCGATTCGCGACGGGCGCGACATCCGCATCGGCGACACGGTCGTCATCCAGCGGGCCGGGGACGTCATCCCCCAGGTGCTGGACGTCGTGATCGAGAAGCGGCCCGAGGGGGCGGAGCCCTTCCGCTTCCCCGACCATTGCCCGATCTGCGGCTCGACCGCGGTGCGCGAGGTCGACCCGCAGACGGGGCGGCCGGAATCGGTGCGCCGCTGCACGGCCGGGCTCACCTGTCCCGCGCAGGGGCGCGAGCGCCTCAAACACTTCGTCTCGCGCGGCGCCTTCGACATCGTCGGGCTCGGCGCCACCATCGTCGACGCGCTGTACGACAGCGGCGCGGTGAAGCAGCCGGCGGACATCTTCCGCCTCGACTTCGATGCCGTGCGCGGCGCGCTCGACGCGCGGCGTCGGGCATTGGCGCGCGAGCGGGCCCTTTCGGCCGGCCAGAGCGTGGAGGACGAGGACGAGACCGCGGCGCAGCGCTCGGAGGCCACGGTGGCGGTCGAGAACATCCTCGCCGCGATCGCGGAGCGCCGAACGGTCGCGCTCGACCGCTTCGTCTTCGCGCTCGGCATTCCCGACATCGGCGAGACGACGGCCAAGGCGCTCGCCCGCCATTTCGACGACGTGGCCGACCTGATGGCGGGCGTTTCCGCCGCGCGGGACGGACGCCCGGGCGAGGCCTGGGCGCGGCTGACGCAGCTTCGCGGCTTCGGGGAAGGGTCGAAGGCCTTGGAAGGCCTCGTCGAAGCCGTCTCGGAAAAGGGGGAGACCGCCGACTTCGACCCGACCCAGCATGCCGGACTGCGGCTCAACTCCCCCCAGCGCGTGGCGCTGCGCGAAGCGTTCGGGGCGGGGGCGACGATGACGCAGGGCCTGAAGGCTGCCATCGCGGCGCGGGCGAGCGCCGACTATCTGAAGCTCGCGGGCGACCGGGACATCGGCCCCGTCGCGACCGGCTCGCTGATCCAGTTCTTCGACGAGGCCCACAACCGAGAGGCGGTGGAGGCGCTGCTGTCCGCGGGCGTGACGACGACGAACGAGCGGGCGAAGGCGCCGTCCTCCTCGCCGGTCGCGGGCCAGACGATCGTCTTCACCGGATCCCTCGAGAAGATGACGCGCGACGAAGCCAAGGAGATGGCGGAGGCTCTCGGGGCGCGCACCGCCGGATCGGTGTCGAAGAAGACCGACCTCGTGGTCGCCGGGCCCGGCGCGGGATCCAAGCTCGACAAGGCCCGTGAGCTCGGCATCGAGATCCTCGACGAGGATGGCTGGTTCGCGCGGATCGGGCGGGACGCGTGACGGGCCGCTCCGTTTTGCGATAGAGTATTCGTGAACGGCTCGAGGGGACCATCGATCATGCGTGTAACGGCTTACCTTCTGGCGTCGCTCGTCGCGGCGGCACCGATGTCCGCGGCCGCAGACGCGTTGATGGACGCCACCGATCCCGAGGCGGTGGCTGCGATCGTGCGCGGCTTCGGCTCGGCACGCATCGGCAAGGCGGCGGACGATACGCCGATGATCAACGGACGGATCGATGGAACGCGTTTCGCCGTCTATTTCTACGAATGCAACGAGAAGAAGGTCGAGTGCCGCTCGGTCAGCTTCTCCGCTTCCTGGGCGACCTCGGCCGTCAGCCTGGAGGCGGTGAACGAGTGGAACAAAGTGTCCCGGTTCGGGCGCGCCTACATCGACGACGACGGCGAGCCGGTGCTCGAATACGACGTGAACCTCTTCCTCTCCGTCACCGAAGGCAATTTCGAGGATTCGGTCGACTGGTGGCGGGTGGTCCTCCAGAGCTTCGAACAGGTGGTCGCCGACAGCGGCCCGAGCGAGGGCGAGGACATGGACGAGCCCGATCCGGCTGGCATCGAACTCTAAAAGCGTCCGGCGCCCTCGTCGCGTGTCCTTCGAACGGCCCGGACGACGCGTGCGAATCGTCGCATCCGGACGACATCCTTCGCCCGTCGGAGCGTGACGGGCCGCGGCCATGCCGTAGATCCCACTGAAAGACAGTTCAGACATGACTTCCGCGTCCGGCCTGCCCCCCGAGGGCGGCCCCGATTCCGCCGCGGGACGCGCGCCCGCACGAGGGCAGGAGATGCGCGAGGCCCTGACCGAGGGCGTTCCGGTCGTCCTCGCGATCCTTCCCTTCGGCATCGTCTTCGGGGCGCTCGCGCGCGATGCCGGCCTGACGCTCCTGGAGGCGATGGGCCTTTCGGGCGCGGTCTATGCCGGCGCCTCGCAGCTCGTGATCCTGCAATTGATCGCAAGCGGAACGCCGCTTTGGTCCGTGCTGCTCGCCGTCGTCGCCGTCAACTTCCGGCACGTGCTCTATTCGGCCTCCATCGGCCGCCATCTCCAGCGCTTCGACACCAAGGAGAAGGCGCTGGCCTTCTATCTGCTCGTCGATCCGGTCTTCGCGGCCGCCGAGACGCGCAGCCGAACCCGGATCCTGACCAAGAGCTACTACTTCGCCTTCGCGCTCTCGCTCTACACCGCCTGGCTGACGACGACGGGGCTCGGCTTCGTCTTCGGTGCGCTGATCGGCGACCAGCGCGTCCTCGGGCTCGACCTCCTGCTGCCGATCTACTTCCTGGCGCTGACGCTCCAGTTCCGGCGGCGAGGGGGCTTCCTGCCGGTGTTCTGCGCATCGGCCGGCGCTTCCGTCCTCGTCTACGCCACGCTCGGCTCGCCCTGGCACGTGACGCTCGGCGGTCTCTTCGGCATCGCGGCCGCGGCGATCATGCCGCCCAAGGGGGAGGGCGGGCGATGAGCGACCTTTGGTTCCTCATCCTCGCGGCGGGCGTCCTGACCTACGGGACGCGCGTCGCGGGCCATCTTCTCCTGTCGCGGCTGAAGACGATCCCGCCGCGACTCGACGCGGCGCTGAACGCCGTCCCCCCGGCCATGCTGGTGACGCTGGTCGTGCCGACCTTCGTCGACGGCGGCTGGCTGGAGCGGCTGGTCATCGTGGGAGCCGCGGTCCTGTCGCTGCGCCTTTCGGTGCTGTCCGCCGTCGCGATCGGCGTCGCCGCCATCGCTCTGGCGCGGGCCGCCGGGGCCTGAACGCGGCGCATGCGGAAAGGGGCGCCGAAGCGCCCCTTTTGTCTGAACCGCAGGTTCGAGCGATCAGACGTCCTGGATCGCCGTCAGCTTCCACTCGTCGTGATGGTCGCGCAGGAAGGTCCAGACCTCGGTCGATTCCACCGGATCGGTGTCCGAGCCCTCGACGATCTCGCCGGTCTGGCGGTCGCGCAGCCACTGCACCATCGAATAGCGCATGGCGACGGTGGCGAACTCGCGCGAGCCTTCCTTCCAGCTCTCGGCGACGTCGCCCTGCAGCAGCTTCACCTCGCCGACCTCGCTCTTCACGCCGCGCGTGGCGTTCTGGGACAACTCCTCGGAGAGATAGGACATGATCTCGGGCGTCGTGATCTCGCGAATGCCCGCATAGTCCTCGCGACCGAAGGCGTCCTGCAACTGGTAGAGGCGCTGCTCGAAGATATCGAGGTCCTGGCCGGTGATGCCGAGCTCGTCGCCCTTGGAGACGCTGGCCGTGTTCGCGGCCGCCGCACCGCCGACGCCTGCGCCGAGATGCCGGAAGTCCGGCGAGCGGGAATTGCCGCCGGGCCCCGAGGCCCCGCCATTCATCGAGCGCTGCATAGGCTGACCGCCTGCCGTTGCCGGCGCGGAGCGCGAGCGGAAGAGGCGGATCAGGAGATAGGCGAGGCCGCCGATCAGGAGGACCTGGAGGAGCAGACCGAGGAAGCCGGCCATGCCGCCGAACCCTGTGCCGAGGAAAAGGCCGAAGAGCCCGCCGAGCAGAAGCCCTCGCGCCAGGGGAGAGCCGAGGAAGCCGCCCCGCGCCGCCGCCGCCGCACCGGCTGCGCCGGCCGCCGGAGCCGCCGCGCCGGCCGTTCCCGGATTGCCCGGCGTGACCGAGCGCTGGACGGGCGCTGCCGCCGGTGCCGTGTTGGTCGCGGGAGCCGACTGGTAGGTGCGCGCGCCGCGCGATCCGAAGCCGCCGCCGCGCCGAGCCTCCGCGAAGTCGATCGCCACGAAGGAGAAGATCATCGTGAAGACCGCCAGCATTGTCGCGAAGCGGTATCGGTGCAGCCAGATCATCGGTCTCGTCTCCCACGCGTGATGTTCGATCCGATATGGAGGAACGGCGTGCCCATTTGAAGAGCGAAACGACGGGCCGGAACGATTTGATCCGCGATTGTCGGTGATGACCTCCTGAACGGCTTTTCCGGCACGATCTTCACGAGGATTTGCTCGGCGTTGTTTCGGGTCTTCTGCGCCGCCGATCGTGCGCCTTGGCCCGTTAACCCGGTGTTCAGGAACCGTTCAGGCGGAACCCTGTTAGGTTGCAAGGAGATAGAAACCGTTCAGGAGGCGAGACCGAGATGAGGTTGTTCCAATTGTTCGGCGGGAAGGCGCTGGCCGTGGCCCTCGGCCTGGCGATGGTTCCCGCATCGATCGCCATCCCGCAGTCGGCGCCGATCGCCGGTCCCGTCGTGGGCGTCGCCGAGGCGCAGGCGCAATACTACCACGGCCATCGCGGCTACTACCGCGGCGGTCGCCATTGGCGGGGCGACCGCGGCTACTACCGGCATCACCGCCGCTCCAACAACGGCGCGGTGATCGGCGGTGCCATCGCCGGGCTGGCGCTCGGGGCGATCATCGCCGGCGCGGCCTCGCAGCCGCGCTATGTCGAGCGCCGCTACGTGCCTGTGCAGCCGCGCGGCCACCATGTCGGCTACCGTCCGGCGCCCTGGACGAACGAGTGGTACCGTTACTGCTCGCAGCGCTACCGGTCCTTCGACCCGCGCTCGGGCACGTTCCAGCCCTATCACGGTCCTCGCCAACTCTGCCGCTGACGGCTCGGCCGGACGTGAAACGCGACGGCCCGCGGCGAGAGCATCGCCGCGGGCCTTTTGCTATCGGGGAAGAGGGGCAGTCGCCGCTCTCAGCCAGGCCCCGTCCTCGGCATCGAGGAGCGGCGTGAGCTTTTTCCGCACTTCGCCGTGGTAGTCGTCGAGCCAGTCCGCTTCCCAAGCCTCGAGGAGGGCGGGCACGACCATCAGCCGGTCGATCGGCGCGAAGGTCAGCGTCTCGAAGGCATGCATGGGAAGGTCGCCGCCCTCGATCGGTTCGGGGGCAAGGGTCAGGATCAGGTTCTCGATGCGGATGCCGAACTCGCCCTCGCGGTAGCAGCCCGGCTCGTTGGAGAGGATCATGCCCTCCTCGATCACCGTCGTTCCCCGCCGCGAGATCGACTGCGGCCCTTCGTGGACGCCGAGATAGGAGCCGACCCCGTGGCCGGTGCCGTGGGCGTAGTCGAGGCCGTGTCGCCACAGCGCGATGCGGGCCAGCGGGTCGAGCTCGGTGCCGCGCGTGCCCTTCGGGAAGCGCGCGGTCGAGATGGCGATCATGCCCTTCAGGACCAGCGTGAAGGCGCGGCGCACGTGCTCGGGCACCTCGCCGACGGCGATGGTGCGGGTGATGTCGGTCGTGCCGTCGAGATACTGGCCGCCCGAATCGACGAGATAGACCTCGCCCGCCTGGATCGTGCGGTTCGAGGATGTCGAGACGCGGTAGTGCGGCAGCGCCGCGTTCGGCCCGGCCGCCGAGATCGTGTCGAAGGAGATGTCCTTCAGCTCCATGCCGTTCGCCCGCGCGAACTCGGTCCGCAGCGCTTCCAGCTTCTTCGCCGCGTCGATCTCGGTCAGGCTGCCGGGCGCCTGCGCGTCCATCCAGGCGAGGAAGGAGGCCATCGCCGCCCCGTCGCGCAGATGCGCCGACCGGGCGCCCTCGATCTCGACCTCGTTCTTTCGTGCGCGGGGAAGCAGCGCCGGATCGCGCGCCTCGACGACCGTGCCGCCGGCGGACTCCACGAGGTCGACGATCCGGCGCGCGGCGAGCTTCGGATCGAGCATCACCCTCGCATCGCGCGAGATCTGGCGCAGCGTCCGCTCGAAGGCCTCGGGCTCGTGCAGTTCGCAGCGCCGCTCCAACTCGGCGCGCTCGGCCTCGCCGATCTTGTCGGGGTCGAGGAAGACGAGCGGCAGGCTTCCGCCCCGCAGGATCGCGAAGGCGAGCGGCAGCGGCTTGTGGATCACGTCCGCGCCGCGGATGTTGAGCGCCCAGGCGAGCGACGAGGGGTCGGTGAGGATGCAGAGATCGGCGCCCGCCTTCTCCAGCGCCTTGTCCATCTGGACGCGCTTTTCGGTCGCGCTCATGCCGGCGTACCGGTCCGGATGGATCGCGACGCGTCCCTTCGGCGGGGCCGGGCGGTCCTGCCAGACGAGGTCCACCGGGTTGCGAGACAGGGCGACGAGCTCGAAGCCGTCGGTCTCGGCGGCCTTGCGAAGGGTCGCGACCTCGTCGGCCGTGTGCATCCAGGGATCGAAGCCGATCCTCATCCCCTTGGCGTTCTCGCCGAGGAACTCGGCCAGGGTCGTCTTGGTCGAGTCGGCTGCCGAGAAGGCCTTGGGGTCGAGCTGGGCGGGAAGCTGCACGGCATAGCGGCCGTCGGAGAAGGCGACCGCCTTGTCCGGCAGGATCACCGCGAAGCCGGCCGAGCCGGTGAAGCCCGTCAGCCAGCGCAGGCGTTCGGCGCTGTCGGGAATGTATTCGTTCTGGAACTCGTCGCTGCGCGGCAGAACGAAACCGTCGACGCCGGCCTGGGAGAGGACCGCGCGCAGCTGCGACAGGCGTGCGGCGCTCTCGGCCGAGCTGCCCTTCTCTTCGAAGTCCTGGAACATGCGCGATCTCCTCGTGGCGGCGGATGGGCCTGTCGGCGTGGCGGCGGATGGGCCTTTCGGCCCATCGACCGGCCATCGTAAAGAAAGGATGAAGGCGGCGTGAATTTGCCGCCCGCCTTGCGCAGGCGAGCTATGCGCAGGACCCCCTGCCTCGTCGTGCTGCAGTGCGGCATATACGGACTGGGGGAAATGCCCACACCTCGAAGGTGTCACATGACAATTGCCTCTCTCGACCGGAACATGCCGTCCTCTCCTCGTCTCGGTTTCCCGCATCGCCGCGCCACGGGCGCCGGCGGCTACCGCCTTCCGCAACGCCTGACGGACGGCTCGCGCCTCTTCGACTTCGACCTGAAGGGCGACCTCGCGGTGCTCCGCGGCTCGCGCATCGAGGCCGGAGCGCCCGAGCGTCTCTGACGCTCGTCCCTACCGGGTCAGGTGCAGCGTGACCCATTCGCCGCGCGTCAGCGTCTTGCGGTGATAGAGGCCCTGCGCCCGATAGGCCGCGAGAACGCCCCGGCGCTGGCGGGCGAGGATGCCCGACAGGACGAGATCGCCCTTCGGTGCCAGATGGCGAGCCATCTGCGGCGCGAGCGCCATCAGCGGCCCCGCCAGGATGTTCGCGACGATCAGCTCGAAGGGCGTGTAGGGGCGGAACGCCGGGGCCGCGAAGCCCTTGGCCACCGCCGTCTCCACCAGCGACGCCACGCCGTTGGCGCGTACGTTCTCCCGGGCCACGCGCACCGCGACGGGGTCGATGTCGGTCGCCAGAACCGGCACGCGCGCGAGCTTGGCGACGCCGATCGCGAGCACCGCGCTTCCCGTGCCGAGATCCAGCGCGTTGCCGGGTCGCCGGCGCCGCACGATCTCTCCGATCATGGTCAGGCAGCCGGACGTCGTTCCGTGATGGCCCGTGCCGAACGCCTGGCCCGCTTCGATCTCGATCGACAGATCGTTGGCGCGCACCTTCCGACGGTCGTGCGACCCGTGGACGATGAAGCGTCCCGCACGGACCGGCTTCAGCTCGGCCAGCACGTTCTGCATCCAGTCGATGTCCGGCAGCGCCTCGCGCTGGAACGGCATGCCCTCGAAGGCACGGCCGATCGCGTCCTCGTCGATCTGCGCGATATCCTCGAAATAGGCCGAGACCTCCTGGATGCCGGCCTCCTCGTCGTATTCGACGATGGAGAGCGCGACGGCCTCGTCCTCGCCGAAGACGGCATCGAGGCGCTCGTAGAGCGCGAAGGCCGGCCCCTTATCGGCGCGCGCGAACAACCGTGTCTGGGGCATCAGAGCGTCGCCAGCCGAAGAAGCTTCTCGCGCGCCGTCTCCGGGTTCTCGCCGTAGGAGATGGTGCCGACGAACTGGCCGGCCGAGCCCAGGAGCACCACCGAGGCGGTGTGGTCCATCGTGTAGTTCTCGCCCTCGCCGACCTTGGAGGCGTGGATGCCCCAGCCCTCGAGCATGGCGCGCACCGCCTCCGGCTCGCCCGACAGCGCCGTGACGTCGGTTCCCACGTTCGCCACGTACTGCCCCAGGATTTCCGGCGTGTCGCGCTCGGGATCGACGGTGACGAGCACGATCTCGATGTCCTCGCCTTCCGCCTGCAGCGCCTGCTTGTGGCCGGCAAGCTCGTAGAGCGTCGTCGGGCAGATGTCCGGGCAGTGGGTGAAGCCGAAGAAGAGCGCGGTCGGCGAACCGCGCAAATCCTCCTGCGTGAAGGTCGCGCCGGTCTGGTCGACCAGCGCGAAGTCCGTGCCGTACGGCTGCGTCGCCGCGTTCAGTCGCCCGTCCGTGCTCTGGACGCCGAAGGTCCAGAGATAGAGGAGCACGCCCGCCATCACCGCCACCATCGCCCAGAGCGCGGTGCGCACGATCGGCAGCTTGCGGCGGGGCGGGGGCGTTGACGACATCGAATTTGGTCTCCTGATCGCTCGTGCGATACAGGATCGCGAATGCGGTGGCAAAGCGGCCGGCGGAGTCGGGAAGGGGAGACGACAGGCGATGGCGCGGCGCGACTTCCGCTCGAAGGACGGCGACGATCTGCGCTTCCGGCAGGGCGAGCCGCGCGTCCATCCGAGCGCCGAGCTGAAGGACTGCCGGCTCGGCCGCTTCGCCGAGATCGGAGCGCGCGTCGCGCTGCGCGAGACGGTGATCGGCGACTACTCCTACATGGAGCGCGGCGGGGAGGCCGCCTACGCGACCATCGGCAAGTTCTGCTCGATCGCCGCGAACGTGCGCCTGAACGCGCTCGCCCATCCGATGGAGCGGGTGACGACGCACAAGATCAGCTATCGCCCGAACGAGTATTTCCGCTTCCTCGGGGTGGACGCCGCGCAGCGCGAGGAGCGTCGGGTGGCCCGCGTAACCATCGGCCACGACGTCTGGATCGGGCACGGGGCGATCGTGATGCCCGGCACCACCGTCGGCGACGGGGCGGTGATCGGCGCGGGCGCGGTGGTGACGAGGGCGGTCGCCCCCTACGCGATCGTCGCCGGAACGCCGGCGCGAAAGCTGCGCGACCGGTTCCCGCCCGCGGTCGCTGAGCGTCTGCGGGCGCTCGCCTGGTGGGACTGGCCCGGGGAGCGGCTCTTCGAGGCGATCCCGGACATGCAGGCCCTCAGCGTCGAGGCGTTCCTCGACAAATGGGAAAGCGCGCCGTTCAAGGAGATGGACGCCACATGACGAGCCTTGCGATCTACCAGGTGGATGCCTTTGCCGACCGCCTCTTCTCGGGAAATCCGGCCGCCGTCGTGCCGTTGGAGAGCTGGCTTCCAGACGACACGCTGCTTGCAATCGCGGCGGAGAACAATCTGTCGGAGACGGCCTTCTTCGTCCCGGCCGGCGAGGGCGCCTTCGAACTCCGCTGGTTCACCCCGACGAGCGAGGTGCCGCTTTGCGGCCATGCCACCCTGGCCACGAGCCTCGTCCTCTGCGAACGGCTCGGCGCGACGGCGCAGACCCTGCGCTTCCTGACGCGCTTCTCGGGCGACCTCCTCGTCACCCGCCGGGATGGGCTATACGAGATGGCTCTGCCGCGCCGAAGCTTCTCGCCGGTCGCCGGCGACCCGGCCGTCTCGCAGGCGCTCGGCGCGGAACCGGTCGAAAGCTTCCTCGTGCCGGTGCCGGGCGACGACATCCTGATGGTCGTGCTCGACGGCTGGCAGCGCGTGCGCGATCTGGCGCCGGATTTGTCCGCCATCGCCCGCCTGTCCTGGCGCAGCGTGCTCGTGACGGCCGAGGGCGGCGAGGGGTGCGACTTCGTCTCGCGCTACTTCGCGCCGAAATTCGGCATCCCGGAGGATCCCGTTACCGGCTCGGCCCATTGCTCGCTGGCGCCTCTCTGGATGGAGAAGCTCGGCCGGGTAGAACTCACCGCGCGCCAGCTGTCGAAGCGCGGCGGCACGGTCCTCTGCCGCGTCGAGAGCGAGGTTGTCCACGTCGCCGGGCGCGGCGTCCTCTTCCTGGAGGGCACGATCCGCGTCTGACCTGCTTGCCGCTGCGTCAACTTCTTCTTCACGCTGAAGTCGATCGGCCGTCGGCGTTCACCCGAATTTAGTCCCGCCCGCCGGATGAGTGAGGACCGCCCGCATGGAAGGGCGGAGCATCACGAGGTTCGAACGGAATCGGGGAAGGGGGAGCGATGGGACAGAGACCGGTGGCGATTCTCGGCGCGGGGCTTGCCGGCCTGACGGCGGCGGTGGAGCTGAAGCGGCTCGGCTTTCCCGTGGTCGTCTTCGAAGCCGGCGGCGCGGCCGGCGGCATGGCGGCGTCCTACAAGGACGCCGCGGGCTTCTCCTATGATTACGGCGCCCACTTCATCTCCAACCGGCTGGCGGAGGCTCTCGGCGGCCTGGACCGATGCACGACGGTGCGCCGCTATGGCGAGAGCGTCTCCGTGGCGGGCCAGACCTACGCCCATCCTTTCGGCCTTCTGCGCAACCCGCGCTATGTCGCGAGCGCGATGCGCCAGCGCATGCGGCGCGACCCCATCCGCTCGGCCGCCGACCATTTCACCGCCGCCTACGGCCCGGCGCTGGCCTCCGAGGTCGCGATCCCCATCGCCGAGGCGTGGTCGGGCGCGGCGGCCGGGGAGCTCGCCCCGGCGGTGGGCGAGAAGTTCGGTGCCGGCATCCTGAAGTCGCTGTACCTCTCCGCCGCCTCCCGCGTCACGCGCCGCGCCGTTTGCAACGGCTACACGCGCGAGATGCCGGAGAGCGCCAAGGTCTGGCACGTCTACCCGAAGGGCGGCCTGTCGACGCTGCTCGACCCGATGGTGCGCGAACTCGGCGATGCGGTGCGCCTTCGCTCGCCGGTGGAGACGATCGTCGTCGAGGGCCCGCGCGTCGTCGCCGTGCGGGCGAAGGGCGAGACGATTCCCGTCTCCGCCGCCATCTCCACCGCGCCGGTGAACGTCCTGCCGAAGATCGTCGAGGGCACGGACGCGCTCGATCACCTCGCCGCCTTCCGCTACCGGCCGATGGTCTTCGTCAACCTTCGCTTCGAGGGCCGCGGCCTTCTGCCGAACACGATGCTCTGGGTGCCGGACCGCGCGCAGCCCTTCTTCCGTCTCACCGAAGCGCCCCTTTCGATGCCGTGGCTGGCGCCCGAGGGCAGGACGCTGATCACCTTCGACCTCGGCTGCGAGGTCGGCGACGAGATCTGGACGATGGACGAGGCGCGCCTCGAGACCCTGTGCCTCGACGGCCTGCGTAAACTCCTGCCGGAGGCGGCCGACAGATGCCTCGGCCTCGCCGGCATCGTGCGCACGGCCGTTTCCTATCCCGTGTTCCTGAAGTCCTACGAAGAGGATCGCCTGCGCTGGGCGCAGGGGACGGGCGTCGAAGGGCTGTGGAGCGTCGGCCGCAACGGCGAGTTCGCGCATATCCTGATGGAGGACGTGTACTGGCGCACGAAGCGCCGCATGGCGGAGGTGGCGACCTATGTCGAAGGCGCCTTCGCGCTGCACACGCTTGCCCGCGAACGAGCCGCGGCACGGCAGGCGGCCGCGAGGGGGGCGCGCTCGGCCGCCTGAGGGATTGCGCGCGGCGCCTTCGAACCGCCACGGGCGCCGCGCATCAGCGGCGATCCCAAGATGGAGCCGATCTCGCCATGAAGCCGACCCTCGCCCTCCTTCTCGCGACCTTCGTTCTTGTCGGCTGCGCGGAGATCAACAAGCCGATCACGCCGGACGACGACTGGCGCGAGCGCGGCACCCGCGACTATTCGTTGCCCCGGTTCTAGCCTAGGGGCGCAAGCTCTGCTCGATCCGGTCCAGATGGGCGGCGGCTGCGACCAGGAACTCGCCCGGTCGCTCCACTGAGCCCAGTGGCCGCAGTCGGAGACGAGGACGAGGGTCGCGTCCGGCATGCGCTCCGCCGCCGCGATCGATCTCGTCTCTCGCCGAAGGGGCCGGTGCCGGTCACCTGCAGCCGCCCGGCCGAAGTCTCCGAGAGAGCGGTCGACAGGGGACGGGCAGGACCCTTCGGCATGACGGCCTCCTCAGATCGGCTGGACGTATCCGTCGAGCACGCGCTTCTGGCCGGCCTTGTCGAAGTCGACGGTCAGCTTGTTGCCCTCCACCGTCGAAACCGTGCCGTTCCCGAACTTCATGTGGAAGACCCGGTCGCCGAGCGCGAAGCGGCTTTCCTCCTCGACCACGGATTTGGCGATCAGCTCCCCGGCGATCTCGCGCGGCCCGCCGCCCTTGGCGGAGGAATAGAGCCCGGCGCCCTTTCGCGGCGGCTCGTTGCGCCCCCGCCCGTGTTGGGCCGAGAAGGGCTCGGTCAGGCGGCCGGCGAAGCCCGAACTGTCGAAGACGGAGGTCTCCTCCCGAACGCCCGATCCGGCGGGGCCGCCGTCGCGCGCGATGTAGCGGTCGGCCTTCGACGCCGCGTCGGAGCGGCGCGCGCGAAGGTTCTCGCCCGTCGCGCCGCGCTCCTCGTAGCGCACCGTCCGGTCCTTGTGCGCGAGGTCGGCGCCCAGGCCCGAGGCGGCCTGCGCGCGGCGCCAGCCGGGCGTCTGATACGACTGCGTCGAGAAGCTCTGCGCGTCCCAGCGCGACGCCCCGTAGCCGCCATAGGAGCCGTGCGAGGACCCTTCGATCACCTCGACATGCGCCTCGGGCAGTTCGTCGAGGAAGCGCGAGGGGATGGTCGACTGCCAGAGCCCGTGGATGCGGCGGTTGGAGACGAAGAAGAGCTTGGCGCGGCGCTTGGCCCGCGTGATGCCGACATAGGCGAGGCGCCGCTCCTCCTCCAGACCCGAGCGGCCGCCCTCGTCGAGCGAGCGCTGATGCGGGAAGAGGCCTTCCTCCCAGCCGGGCAGGAAGACGGTCTCGAATTCCAGGCCCTTGGCCGAGTGCAGCGTCATCAGCGTGACGGCGTCGAGCTCGGCGTTCTGCTCGGCGTCCATCACGAGCGCCACGTGCTCCAGGAAGGACGGAAGGCTCTCGTAATCGTCCATGGAGCGGACGAGTTCCTTCAGGTTCTCCAGCCGGCCCGGCGCCTCGGCCGAGCGATCCGCCTGCCACATGCCGGTGTAACCGCTCTCGTCGAGGATCATCTCGGCGAGATCGGTATGCTTCATCGTCGAGAGGTTCTCGGACCAGCGGGCGAAGTTGGTCACGACCTCGGCGAGCGCCGCCCGCGGCTTGGGCTTGAACTCGTCGGTGCGCACCAGCTCGGCCGCCGCCGCCATCAGCGGCAGGTCGCGGGTGCGGGCATACTCGCGCAACGAGCGGATGGAGGTGTCGCCGAGGCCGCGCTTGGGCGTGTTGACGATGCGCTCGAAGGCCAGATCGTCGGCCGGCTGGCAGACGCATCGCAGGTAGGCGAGGGCGTCGCGGATCTCGAGCCGCTCGTAGAAGCGCGGCCCGCCGATGACGCGGTAATTCAGGCCGAGCGTGACGAAACGGTCCTCGAACTCGCGCATCTGGAAGGACGCGCGCACCAGGATCGCCATGTCGTTCAGCGCATGCCCCTTGCGCTGGAGCTGTTCGATCTCCTCGCCGACGGCCCGCGCCTCCTCCTCCGAATCCCAGGCGGCGGTGACGGTGACCTTCTCGTCGTCCGGGTCGGAGCGCTCGGTGAAGAGGGTCTTGCCGAGTCGGTCCTCGTTGTGGGCGATGAGATGGCCCGCGGCGCCGAGGATGTGGGCCGTGGAGCGGTAGTTGTTCTCCAGCCGGATGACGGCCGAGCCGGGAAAGTCCTTTTCGAAGCGCAGGATGTTGTCGACCTCGGCGCCGCGCCAGCCGTAGATCGACTGGTCGTCGTCGCCGACGCAGCAGATGTTGACGCTGCTCGCGCTCACGCTGTCGCCGCTGCGCGGCTCGCTCCGTGAGGGCGCGCCATGCGGCGCGACGGCCATTCGGCCTTTCCCCGCTCCGCGGGCAAGCGCGCCCGCCACAGGTTCGCCGTCGCCTGCGACCGGCGTGGTCGCCTTCGGCCGCTGCGCCAGGAGCCGCAGCCAGAGATACTGGGCGACGTTGGTGTCCTGGTACTCGTCGACGAGAATGTAGCGGAAGCGCCGGTGGTAGTCGGCGAGGATTTCCGGGTTGTCGGAGAAAATCCGGATGGGGTGCAGCAGGAGGTCGCCGAAATCGGCGGCGTTCAGCTGCAGGAGCCGCGCCTGATAGGCCTGATAGAGCAGGCGTCCCTTGCCGTTGGCGTAGGCGCGCGAATCCCCTTCCGGAATGCGCTTCGGCGTCAGGCCCTTGTTCTTCCAGCCGTCCATCATCTGCGCGAAGCCGCGCGCCGGCCAGCGCTTGTCGTCGATGTTCTCGGCCTGGATGAGCTGCTTAATCAGCCGCATCTGGTCGTCGGTGTCGAGGATGGTGAAGTTCGGCTTCAGCCCGACGATCTCGGCGTGGCGGCGCAGGATCTTCACCCCGATCGAGTGGAACGTGCCGAGCCAGGGCATGCCCTCCACCTGCTCTCCCACGAGGAGGCCGATGCGGGTGCGCATCTCGCGCGCGGCCTTGTTGGTGAAGGTGACGGCGAGGATCTGGCTGGGAAAGGCGCACTTCGTCGCCAGGATGTGCGCGATGCGCGTCGTGAGCACCCGCGTCTTGCCGGTGCCGGCGCCCGCCAGCACGAGGACGGGCCCTTCCGTCGTCTCAACGGCGCGCCGCTGCTCGGCGTTGAGGCCGGACAGATAGTCCGCCTCGGCGTTCGGGCGCGCCGGCCCGCCCCGCGCGGCGAGTGCGCGCTGGGTCAGCGAAAGCTTCTGCGCAGGCTCCTCGGACATGGGCTGAGCCTGCGAATCGACGCGGTCGGTCATGGCCGGTATCTAGGCGCTACGACCGAGCTCCGCCACACGAGGCGCGGTTGTAATTCAATGCGCGTGCTTCGGCCGGACGTTGACATGATCTTTTCCGAAATGGATCATGCGGCACGAGGACGACGGGTGCGAGGACGGGGGCGAGAGCGTGCCGGACGAGCCGTTGCCATCGGATCATCTCGTCGACCGAGTGTACGCGGCGCTGCTCGGCGAAGCATCGTGGCAGAGTTTCCTGACGGCGCTCTACGCGGATATCCCGGGTCGGCGCGGCACGCTTTTCTATTTCGACGCGGCCGCGGGGCGAGGCCTTTGCCAGATGACCACGGGAATGTCCCAGTGTGACGAGCAGGCGTTCGGAGAGCACTACAGTCGCGTCAACCCCTTCATGCCCAGTGCTGTCCTCCGTCCGATCGATCTCGGCGTCGTCTCCCAGGCGATGTGCCCTCAGGACGTTCTGCGTCGAACGGAATTCTACAACGACTACATGCGACCGATGGGCGCGCGAGCCGCCGTCGGCGTCACCGTCGTCAAGCAGAAGGACAGGCGCTTCTTCCTCACGGCACTGACCGATCGCGACGACGCCGACGAGAACCGCCGACACGCCGATCGGCTCCAGATCGTCTCGCCGCACCTGCGACGTGCCTTCTCCTTCTATGCGGCGAACGCCCATCGGGATGCGATCGGGACCGTCGGAACTTCGATCCTCGACGCGGCGGAGATCGGAACGGTCGTCGTCGGCGAAGATCGGCGCCCCGTTTCCATCTCGGCCTACGGCAGTGCGCTTGCCGAAAGCGGCGCGGTCGTTCGAACCCGGGGTGCCTGCTTTCGCCTCGCCGACCGGAGCCTCGACGAGATCCTCGGTCAAATGGTGAGCCGCGGCTATGAAGGTCCGCGATCCATCTCGCGCATGTGCGGGCCGGCACGGATCACGCTGGTCCGCGTCCAGCGCGACAGCGCGGTCGAAGTCTTCCAGGGTCCGCTCGTCGTAATTCTCGTCGAGCCGGTCTTCGGGACGCCGACACCGGCCGACGCGCGCGGGGCGACGGCGGCCTTCGGCCTGACGAAGACCGAAGGGGAGATCCTGGTCGCTCTGCTCGAAGGCGCGACCCTCAACGATATCGCCAACCGGCGCGGCGTCTCTGTCGAGACCGTCCGCTCCCAGGCCAAGAGCATCTACGCCAAGACCGGCACGTCCGGTCGCTCCGAACTCTCGCGACGCGTCCGTACGGCCTCGCTGCGCGTCTAGCGCCGCGCGCCGCGCCCGTCCTCGGTCCCGGCGTCGAGAAGGACGAGCAGGATCGTGGCCTTTGACAAATCGAGGGTCGTAGCCACGAGTTCAGTCACCTGCCGGTCGACGTCGGAGCGCGGCATCCCACTGGTGAAGAGGACGTCCGCGACGCGGTCCCGCTCCGCCGGACAGGGTTGCCCCACCGGCGTTGCGGCGGACAACGCCCGGACCGAGGCTTCCAGGACGCAGGTCTGGTAGCGCGCGACGAGATCCTCGAGCGCCGCGGGGCCGGGCTGCTGGACGTTGCAGGCGGTGAGAGACGCCGCGAGGAACGCGGCGACCACGCGCCGGCAACAGGACCGCAGGATCACACTCATCTCAGCGCTCCATCAGATTGGTGATGCCGACTTTCAGCTCCCGTTCGTAGAGATCGACGATCGCGCCTTTCAGCCCGCCTGTGACGCGCTCCGCGCGCTCGCGCAGACTCGAAAGCGACGGCAGCGACAGGATCAGTTCGCCGGCGAGGTCCGACAGTCGGTCGATCGTCCGGTCGGCGTAGAACTCACCCCCGAAGGCACGCGAGATCATCGCGCCGAGACCCTGTCCGGCCGTGCGGGCGTAGAGCGACGAAACCTGCTGGCGCAGGCTCGATGCGAGCGTGCGCTCGACGGCGGCGGCGAACCGCGACGGGGCGCCGGCCTGCGACAGCGTCGCGCCGGCCTCTTCGGCCCACATGCCGGGGCGCATGGGCGAAGACGTGCGGCCCGTGGTCGTCGCAGGCAGAGCGGCCGGGCGCCTGGGCTCGGGCGCCATCGCCTGACTCTGGCTCTGTGCGATCATGCTGTCGACGAGCCCGCCGAGGATCGCAAGCCCCCCGCCGACGACCGCCATCTCGCCGTCCGAGAGGCCCCCGGATGATCCTGCGTAGGTCGATGCAGAAGGTCGGCCGACTTGGCCGGACTTACAGATCTCAGGCTTGCGCTCGCAGATGTCCTCCATGTTCTCGGACCCCTGGCTCACGGCCGACTGGGGCACGCTCGTCAGAAGCGCGATGATCAACGGACATCCGACCAAGAACTTCCTTCTCATCACCGTCCCTCCTCGGGAGGAGAGGTTTGCATTCGCATTGTCGAACGCCATCACCTGCACGGGGGATCTCGCCATGCGACGACCAGCTTCGTGCCATCCCTCGACAAAGCCGCGGCGTTCTGGCGTAACCTCCGGCGGCGCAAGGATTTCGGCAGGCCGAGAGCGGGGGCCGCGCCGATCACGGAAAGGGGGCGCCGGGATGAGACTGTTCATCGCCCTCGGCGGACTTCTGGTCCTGCTTCTGTCCGCCGTTCTCGTCGCGCCGCTCTTCGTCGACTGGTCCGCCTTCCGTGCCGACTTCGAACGCGAGGCAAGCCGGATTCTCGGCCAGCCCGTGCGCGTGACGGGCGAGGCGGAGGCCCGGCTCCTGCCGTTCCCGTCCCTGACGTTCACGGACGTCGTCGTCGGCGAACCGGATGCCGAGCCCGCGATGACGCTCGCGCGCTTCCGGATGGACGCCGAGCTCGCCCCCTATCTGTCCGGTGAAATCCGCATCTTCCAGATGACGCTCGACGCGCCGCATCTCCGTGTGCCGTTGGACGAGCGGGACGGGGCCCCGACGCTGCCGGGCCTTCGCGAAATGGGGGGCTCGACCGTCGTTCTGGAGAACGTCGTCGTCACCGACGGGCGCGTCTCGCTGCAGAACCGGGAGACCGGCCGTTCGCGCGAGATCTCGGGCATCGATGCCGTCCTGTCGGCGCAGACGCTGAGCGGCCCCTTCTCGGGAACGGGCAGGCTGATGTCGGGCGGCGAGCCGCTGGGCTTCTCGCTCTCCTCGGGCCGGATCGAGGCGGACGGGCGATGGCCGTTCCGGCTGACGCTCGGCTCCGACCGGCTGGCGCTCGACGCCAGCCTCGACGGACAGACGCTTCTCGGCGATGCCGAAACGGACTTCGAGGGCCGGTTCGAACTCGTCACGCGCGTGTCGGACGATGCCGCTGCGACGTCCGACCTCGCGCTTCCGCCTGTCCGCGTCTCCAGCGACCTTCTCCTGACGCGCCGCGAGGCGCATTTCTCGACGCTGCGCGCCGAGATCGGTCCCGCGGAGCGGCCCTACGTCCTCGGCGGCGAAGGTCGCCTCGACATCGCCGACATCCCTCATTTCGATCTCACCCTTCGCGGGGAGCAGATCGACGTCGACCGCCTCGCGGGCGAAGCCGAACCGCGGGGCGCCGTGATCGGCTTCGCCGAGCGGGCGCAAGCGGTGCGCTCGGCGCTGCGCGCCGTCCCCCGCATCGAGATCCCGGGCCGCGTCGCCCTGACGCTGCCGATCGTAACCGCCGGTGACACGACCATCCGCGATCTCTCCTTCTCCGGTTCGCCCTCCGGCGGCGGTTGGACGATCTCCGACCTTCGCGCCGAATTGCCGGGCCGCACGCTCCTCGAAGCGTCCGGCCTCCTCGAGGTCTACGAACGCTTCGCCTTCGACGGCCGCGTTCTCGTCGCCGCGCGCGAGCCCGCCCGATTCGCCACCTGGCTGACCGGCGAGGCGCCGCCTTCGATCGCAGCGCTCGGCCGCGCCGGCTTCGAGGCCCGCGCCCGGCTTTCGCCCGAGGCACAGATCCTCGACGATCTCGAAATCGATGTCGGCGGGCAGCGATTGCTCGGGCGCATGGAGCGGGCCGGCGAAGCGGGTGGGCGGTCCGTCTCGGTCGATCTGGCGGGCGAGGCGGTCGATCTCGACGCGTTCCTCGCCTTCGGCCGGCTCTTCGTCGATGCGGGCGCCGTCCTCGACCCGGTGGACGCGCTCGACGTGCGGTTCGAAGCGGGGCCCATCGCCTACGACGGCTTAGCCGCCCGGACGCTCGGCCTCGATTTCGGCTACGCCGACGGCCTTCTGGACCTCCGCAATCTGATCGCCGAAGGGCTCGAGGGGGCCGATATCGAGGCCCGCGGAACGGTCGCGTCGCTCCTGACGTCGCCCGCGCCCGACCTTGCGGCCGAGATATCCGCCGCCGAGCCCGCGCGTCTGGCGGAGGCCCTGGCGCGCCGCTGGCCCCGCCTCGTGCCGCAGCCGCTGGTGCAGGCGGCGGGCAATGCCGGGGCGCTCGAGGCCTCGCTGTCCGCCTCGACACCGCCGGAGGCGGACGGGCCGGCCATCATCCTGGACGTTCAGGGGACGGCCGGCGGCACCCGGTTTTCGCTCGCCTCGGCCTTCGAGAACGGGGTCGGCGCATTCGAGGATCCCGCACGCTTCGGGGCGGAGGCGAGCCTCTCCAACGACGACCCCGCGGAACTCCTGCGCCAGTTCGGCCTTGCGGGAATCGATCTCGGCCTTCCCGCACCTTTGACCGTTGTCGGCACGATCTCGGGCGACGGCAGCGCCCCGATTCGCCTGACGGCGACCGGCACCGCACCGGGCTCCACGCTCCGGACGGAGGGCGTCCTTCGGCGGGACGGCGGCGGCTGGGGCGCGGACTTGGACCTGACGACGCAGAGCCAGGACGCCGCGCCCTGGCTGACGGCGGCCGGTGCCGCCTTCGGACAGGGGTTCGACGGTCTTCCCGCGGACCTTCGCGCCGGCCTGTCGATCGCGGCGAACGGCGACTGGACGCTGAGGGAGGCGACCGGCTCTCTGGCCGGGACCTCCATTGCCGCCTCGGCCGCCTCGACGGGGGGCAGGACCGAGGGCTCCGTCGACGTCGGTACGCTCTCGCTGCCCTGGCTCGCGACCCTCGTCTACGGCGTCTCCCCGGACCTTCCGGCGGAGGACGGTTCCTGGTCGAACCAGCCCGTCGCCGCTCCGCTTCTGCCGGCGGGGGGCGGCTCCGTGGAGTTGAGGGCGGAGCGGGTCGATCTCGGGGGCGCGGCGTCCCTTGCCGATGTTTCCGCGCGGATCGAGGCCGGGCCTTCGAGCCTCAGCGTCTCCGATCTTGCCGCTACGCTGGAAGAGGGTCGGCTGACGGGTGGCGGCGCCATGGCGAATGCCGGCGGTTTCGCGAGCCTGCGTCTCGATCTCGAGCTTCAGGACGCCGCGCTCGACGCTCCCGCGCTCCCTCTCGACGGCACGCTCTCCGGCCGTCTTGCGCTGGAGGCGAGTGGACGGAGCTTTGCCGAACTGGCGGCTTCGGCAACGGGCGAGGGGCACGCGCGGCTGACGGGCGCCGAGCTTGACGGCGTCGCGCCCGGCCGCCTGCCTTCGATCCTAGCCGCCGTCGACGAACAAGAGGGGCCGTTCGATCCCGATGTCGTTCTGGAGATCGTCGCGCGCGCCGATGCCGGTGCCCGCTATGGGCTCGGCGACCTGGAGACCGGGATCACGGTCGCACTCGGTGTTGCGCGTGCCGCGCCCGTCACGCTCGATCGGGGCACGGAGCGCCTGACGGGCGAGGGGACCTTCGACCTGCGCTCGGGCACGGTTTCGGCTGCGCTGACGCTTGCCTTCTCGCCCCCGCAGGACGAGGCCGTGCCCGACGCCCGGCCGGAGATCGCCTACGCGCTCGACCCGGCGCAGGGCTGGGTGCTGGCGAGCGTCGAGCCGCTCGCCTCGTACCTTTCGCTGCGGGCCTACGCCCGCGAGCAGGAGCGGTTGGAGGCGCTGCGCGAGGAACTGCGCGAGACCGTGCGCCTCCGCCGCGAAGCGCGCTTCTACCGCTGGCGGCAGGCGGAACGCGAGCGGATCGAGGCCGAGCGCGTGGCGGCCGCCGAGGCGGAGCGGCTTCGGATCGAGGCGGAAGAGGCGGATGAGCGCGAGCGCGAGGCCGCCGAGCGCGCCGAGGCGGAACGGGCGGCACAGGAGGAGGCGGCGCGCGAGGCCGCGGCTGCCGCGGCACAAGCCGCAGAGGACGCGGCCCGGGCGCAGCCGCCGGCGCAGCCCCCGGCGTCCGCACCCCTCGACTTCGGTCTGCCGTCCCCGGCCGAGCCGCCGGCCGACGACGGCTATCAGGGACTGCCGGGCGTCACGCCGCTGCCGTCCTTCTGAGCAGCACGCGCCAGCGCCTGACGCAGCACGAAGACCCGGATCGCGGAGGACAGGTTCTGGCGCTCCGTGCGCCCGGCGTCGATCGCGGCGATGAGAGCCGCGACCGGCCGCTTCTGAGCGCCGGCGATCGCCTGCAGTTCGGTCCAGAAATCGTCCTCGATGCTGATCGAGGTCGGGTGCCCACGGATCGAGATCGACCGCTTGACGATCATGTCTGCGACGGATCGTCCTCGCGCTGGCCCAGGCGGGAGCCGTCGAGCGCGGCGAGGATGCGAGCGCGCTCCGAGCCGGCCTTGGCCTTCTCGCCCTTCGTCAGGCCGAAGCAGGTGCGGTTCTCCGCCGCCTCGCGGGCCTTGGCCTCGCGAGCAAGACGCTTCTTCACCTGGCGAAGATTGACGATCTCGGCCACGGCGCGATCAGGGCTTCTTGCGGAACGCGTCCAGGGAGACGACCTCGGCGGACTTGTCGCCGGCCGGCTTTTCGGGCGCGGGTCTGGTTTCCGCCGCGTCCTCGCTCTTGGGCTGGGCTCCGGCCTTGGTCTTCTCGGCGGGCGCCTTGGCCGGAGGCTTGGCTGAGGCGATGGCCGTCGGCTTGGTGGCGACCGGCGCGAGGGCCACCGGCGCGTCGTCCGTCGCCCCGGTCTCCTCGCCGGAATTGGCGGCCTCGACCTCGCGGACGTCGAACTCGAGCTCGAAGTTCACCGCCGGGTCGTAGAAACCGCGGATGGCCGCGAAGGGCACGAGCAGGCGCTCGGGAATGTCGGAGAAGGAGAGGCCGATCTCGAAGGAATTGTCGTTGACCGACAGATCCCAGTACTGGTGCTGGATGACGATCGTCATCAGCTCAGGATACTTCTCCCGCAGCCGGGTCGACAGGCGCACGCCCGGCGCCGAGGTCAGGAAGGTGATGAAGAAGTGATGCTCGCCCGGCAGGCCGGTCTTCACCACTTCGGTCAGCACCTTGCGGATGACGCCGCGAAGCGCGTCCTGCGCCAGAATGTCGTACCGGATGAGATCCTGACCCATGCCTGTCCAGTCTTCGCCCTATTCGCGATCCTCGGATGGTGCCGGCGCGAACGGCGCGCGGAGCCGAAACGTTCCGGCGACGGGCGCGGGACGAACGGAGCTGAGGATCCTTCCCGGCTCAGTCATAGCCGGTCGGGCGGGCGTGTGTGAAGGGGAGAGGCGAGGCAAATGAAGTGGAGGCTTCTGTTGCCAGGTGCCTCCGGACCCCGCCTGAGAGTGCGAACCCCCAGGGCTTGATTTGAAGCTATCGCACCGCTTTACGCGGCGAGACGTGCTTCCGCATAGTTGTCGTTGGCAACTACTTTGTCAGCCCGATAACGGTGGTACCATGCCGAGCGAAAGTTCGATCTTTACACCCTCGTCGATCCTATTTCGCCCCCGCCTCAAACCACCGTTTCGGGTGGGTTCAGGTGGAGGCGCCGGGTACCGCCCCCGGGTCCGAATGGCTTATTGCATCGTCCGTTTATCGCCATAGCCGGGCGAACCCGGCAGACACGAATATAGGGGAAGGACGGGCCGATCGGAAGGGGCGACGACGCTTCATCCTTCTCCCCTCGGGGAGAATGTCCCGGCAGGGGGATGAGGGCATCGTCAGGCGCCTCGGGTCGGCAAGGCGAATGGCGGAGGAGTCCGGTGTCCACAGAATCCTGCCCTGGCTAAGGTGCTGATGCAGCATGATCGGCGCCGTCCGGAGCGATGCAAGGCGACCTCTGTGGCCGCCTCGTCCTCGACAACGCCGCCACCGAACGAAACTGTCCCCGCTTCGTTGTCCGAAGGATCGGGCGGTTTCAGCCAAAGGCGGCCCATGCGCCAATACCTCGATCTTCTGTCCAAGGTGATGGACGACGGCACCGATCGCGGCGACCGCACCGGCACGGGCACGCGCTCGATTTTCGGCCATCAGATGCGCTTCGATCTCGCCGAGGGCTTCCCGCTCGTCACCACGAAGCGGCTGCACATCCGCTCGATCGTCCACGAGCTTCTCTGGTTCCTGAAGGGCGACACCAACATCGCCTATCTCAAAGCCAACGGCGTCCGGATCTGGGACGAATGGGCCGACGCGGACGGCAATCTCGGCCCCGTCTACGGCTCGCAGTGGCGCTCCTGGCCGACCCGAGACGGCAAGGGAATCGACCAGATATCGAGCGTGGTGGAGGCCATCCGCACCAATCCGAACTCGCGCCGGCTGATCGTCTCGGCCTGGAACCCGGAGCAGGTGGACGCGATGGCGCTGCCGCCCTGCCACTGCCTGTTCCAGTTCTACGTGGCGAACGGCCGGCTCTCCTGCCAGCTCTATCAGCGCTCCGCCGACATCTTCCTCGGCGTGCCCTTCAACATCGCGTCCTACGCGCTGCTGACGGCGATGGTGGCGCAGGTCTGCGACCTCGAGCCCGGCGAGTTCGTGCACACCTTCGGGGACGCGCATCTCTACCACAATCACTTCGAGCAGGCCCGCCTGCAGCTGACGCGCGAGCCGCTGCCCCTGCCGCGGCTGAAGCTGAACCCGGAGGTGCGGGACCTCTTCGCCTTCCGCTTCGAGGACATCGCGGTCGTAGGCTACGAGGCGCACGAGACCATCCGCGCCCCGATCGCGGTCTGAGCGCGATGTTCGAGTACGAAGGCCGCCGCTTCACGGTCGTCGCCGTCGTCGCGATGGCGCGGAACGGCGTCATCGGCCAGGACGGCGGCATGCCCTGGACCCTGAAGGCGGACCTGAAGCGCTACCGGGCCCTCACCATGGGGCGCCCGATGATCATGGGGCGCAAGACGCTGGTCTCGATCGGCCGGCTTCTCGATGGCCGCGACACGGTGGTCGTGACGCGTTCGGGGCAGGCCCCGGTGACAGGTGCGCATGTCGCCGGCGATGCCGAGGAGGCTCTGGAGGTTGCCGCGAGGCTTGCGGAAGCGCGCGGAACGAACGAGATCGCCATCGTCGGCGGCGCCGAGATCTACCGGCTGTTCCTCGATCGAACGGACCGCATCGAGATGACGCGCATCGACGCGGAGCCGGACGGCGACACCGTCTTTCCCACGCTCTTGGAAGGAGACTGGATCGCGGAGGATCGCGGGGCGATGGAGCGAGGGCCCTCCGACACGGCCGACGCGCGCTACATCACTTTGTCGCGAAGCAACGCGCCGAGGACCGGACAAGCATAAAGGGGTCCGTTCTGGGTCCGGCGGCGGGCGGTCGCATCGGCTGATGGTAACCAAGCGTCGACCAACAGTCGTGTCGCAGGCCGAAAGCCGGGTCGTTTCATTGAATTGACCCGATCGCCTTCCTATAAGGTCGACAGCGGTGAACGGCGGGGCCTCCCGACGGTTCCGGAATTTCTTGTCGATCGGAAGGACATCCATGCCCTGGAGCAATCAGACCGGGAACGGCGGCTGGAAAGGCGGCGGCAGCGGCGGGCCGTGGGGGCAGGGACCCCAGGGGCCGCGTCCCGGCGGTGGCGGGGGTGGCAACGGCGGCGGCTCGCCGGACCTCGAGGAGATCCTTCGCCGAGGTCAGGACCGTCTGCGCCGGGCGCTGCCCGGCGGGGGCGGCGGCGGCGGCATGGGTGCCGGCGGCGGGCTGGCGCTCGGCGGCCTCGTCGTGGCGGGCCTCGCGGCGATCTGGCTCTTCAACTCCGTGCACATCGTCGAGCCGGACGAGGTAGGCGTCGAGCTGATGTTCGGCCAGCCGCAGGAGGGTGTCCTCGAACCCGGCCTGCACTTCATCTTCTGGCCCGTCCAGACGCTGGAGACCGTGCCTTCGGTCGAGAACCAGATGCCGATCGGCCAGACCGCGCAGCAGCAGGGCAACGCGACGGGCCTCATGCTCTCGGGCGACCAGAACCTCGTCGACGTGCAGTTCTCGGTCCTCTACCAGGTCTACGATCCGCAGGCCTTCCTCTTCAATGTCGACGATCCGCAGGGCATGATGCGGCAGGTGGCCGAGAGCGCCATGCGCGAGGTCGTCGGCCGCTCGCGCGTCGAGGCCCTGTTCCGCGACGACCGCGTCGGCATCGCGCAGGAGGTGCAGACGATCACGCAGCAGACGCTCGACGCCTACGGCGCGGGTCTGCGGGTCAACGCCATCGCCATCGAGGACACCGCGCCGCCCTCCGAGGTCGCCAGCGCCTTCGACGAGGTGCAGCGCGCCCGGCAGGACCAGACCCGCTTCGTCAACGAGGCGACGCAGTACCAGAACCAGCGCCTCGGGCAGGCGCGCTCGGAGGCGGTGCAGATCCGTGAGGACGCGGCCGCCTACCGCAACCGCGTCGTCCAGGAGGCGACCGGTGAATCGCAGCGCTTCACCGCCATCCTCACCGAATACGAGCTGGCGCCCGACGTGACGCGCCGACGCCTGTATCTGGAGACGATGCAGGACATTCTCGGCGATTCGAACATGGTCATCGTCGACGAACGGGCCGCCGGCGGCCAGGGCGTCGTGCCCTATCTGCCGCTGACCGAGGTCGAGCGGCAGAGCCAGCAGCGCCAGCAGCGCGATCAGCAGAACCGACAGAACCAGCAGACGCCGTCGAACGGACAGCAGTCCGGACCGAACATCTCCTCGGTCGGCGGCACCCAGGCTCTCGCCCAGGGAGGCAACTGATGAGCAACCGCGCCTACGCTCTCATCGCCGTCCTCGCGGTCGGCCTCTTCGTCCTCTACAACTCGCTCTTCGTGGTGAACGAGCGCGAGAAGGCGATCGTCCTTCGTTTCGGCGAAATCCAGCGGGTGATCGACGATCCGGGCCTCTACTTCAAGTTGCCCTTCACCTTCGCGCGCGCCGACAACGTCCAGAAGCTCTCCGACCGTCTGCAGCGGCTCGACCTGGAGCAGCTGCGCGTGCAGACGGCAGAAGGCCTGTTCTACCAGGTCGACGCGTTCCTGGCCTATCGCATCCAGGATGCCGGTCGCTTCCGTCAGCAGGTCGCCGGGGGCTCTCTTGAGCTGGCCGAGCAGCGCCTTCGCACTCGCTTCGATTCGGCGATCCGCGCCGTCTACGGCCGTCGCTCCTTCGAGGCGGCGCTGTCGGAAGAGCGTCAGGCCATGATGGTCGAGGTGCGAGACCAGATCCGCCCTGAGGCCGACAATCTCGGCCTGTCGCTCGACGACGTGCGCATCCGTCGCACCGATCTGACCGAGGACGTCGCGGCGCAGACCTACGAGCGCATGCGCGCCGAGCGTCTGGCGGAGGCCGAGGGCCTTCGCGCCAACGGACAGGTCGCGGCGCGCGAGATCCGCGCTGCGGCCGACCGCGAGGTCTCCGAGACGGTGGCGGGCGCCCAGCGCGACGCGCAGATCCTGCAGGGCGAGGGCGACGCCGAGCGCAACGCCATCTTCGCCTCGGCCTTCGGCGCGAACCCGGAGTTCTTCGAGTTCTACCGCTCGATGCAGGCCTATCGCGGCGCGATGGAGAACGCCGGCACGACCATGGTCCTGTCGCCGGATTCGGACTTCTTCCGCTACTTCAACGCCGACGTCGCGCTGGCGACCACGGGCAACGGCGCGGCGACGCCGCCGCCTGCGGCTCCCGCTCCGGCTCCCGCCGCGGGCGGCACCGAGGCCGAGGGTGCGGAGATCCCGGCGACCGGCGGCGAGACCGCGCCGCTGAGCCCCGCCGCCGAGGAGGCGCGCCAGCGCGCCGAAGAGGCCGCCCGCGCAATCACCGCCGGCGAGGAGCCGCCTTCCATCATGGCGCCGACGCCCGGCGCCGAGGGCGAGGCGGCCGAGGAGCCCGAGACGGGCCTTCCGCCGATCGAGCCGGAGGTTCAGCCCGGCGAAGTCGCCCCGGCGCCCGCCAACTGAGAACGAAAACGCCCGCCCTCCGGCGGGCGTTTTCGCGTTCGAGGGGCGAAGTGCGGCGCATCCCTTGTTTCAGACGCTTTCCTCGGGCTTCGTGTCGCCGGACGGAAAAGCCTCGCGGGGCCGGTCGCGCGGTCGATTCGAAAGCATCATGCCGGCGGACGCCGCGTTCGGTTCTCCGACAGGACTGGACCGGTGAGGAATTGCCGCCTCGCATTCGAGGGGATGGAATGGCGACCAAACGATCCGCGCTCGCCGGCGTCTGCGCGCTGGCCCTTCTGTCGACAGGCGGCGTATCGCTGGCGCAGGGCGTGATCGCGCCGCCGCCGGAAGGGCAGCCGATCGCGCCCCAGCCGCCCGTGGCCGAGACGGTGACCCCGAACGCCGAGGGCGTGCCCGTCGGCAGCGCGCAGCCGCGCATGCAGGGGCCGGCCTCCGTGGCCGACCTGGCCGAGGGGCTCCTCGACGCGGTCGTCAACATCTCCACGGCCCAGAACGTCCGGGCGGCCGGGCGAGGCTTGCCGCCGATGGCCGCGCCGGACGGCTCGCCCCTGCAGGAGTTCTTCGACGACCTCCTGGACGAGGGCGATCGCGCCTCGCGGCAGAACCGCTCGCTCGGCTCGGGCTTCGTCGTCGATCCGGCCGGACTGATCGTCACCAACAATCACGTCATCGACGGCGCGGACGAGATCACCGTCAACTTCGCCGACGGTTCGGCTCTGGAGGCGAGCGTCGTCGGGGTCGACCCCAAGACCGACATCGCGGTCCTGCGCGTCGAGCCTGACGAGCCGCTCGCCGCGGTCGAGTTCGGCGACTCGCAGGCGGTGCGCATCGGCGACTGGGTGATGGCGATCGGCAACCCGTTCGGGCTCGGCGGCTCCGTCTCGGTCGGCATCGTCTCGGCGCGCGGCCGGCGCATCGCCGACGGCCCCTACGAGGACTTCATCCAGACGGACGCCGCCATCAACCGCGGCAATTCCGGCGGTCCGCTCTTCGACATGTACGGTCGGGTGATCGGCATCAACACGGCGATCATATCGCCGACCGGCGGCTCCATCGGCATCGGCTTCTCGATCCCCGCGCTCCTGGCCGAAAACGTCGTCTCGCAGCTCTCCGAGTTCGGGGAGACGCGGCGCGGCTGGCTGGGCATTCGCCTCCAGACGGTCAGCGAGGACATCGCCGAGGGGCTCGGCTTCGAGGGAACGCAAGGCGCGCTGGTGACCGGGATCATCCCGGACGGGCCCTCGGACACGGGGACGATCGAGATCGGCGACGTCATCGTCGGCTTCGACGGCCGTGAGGTCGCGAGCTCCCGCGATCTACCGCGGATCGTCGCCGAGACGCCGGTCGGCAAGACGGTAACGGTCCGGCTTCTGCGCAAGGCGAGCCTCGAGGCGCCGATGGAGGAGATTGCGGTCGAGGTCACGCTCGGTCGGCTGGAGGATGGCGAAGCGCTGATGGAGGCCGAGCAGGCGGGCGAGGACGGCGGATCGGCCGAGGACGAGGCGACGGACGAGGGCGCCGACCGATCCACGCTCGGCCTTCGGCTGCGTGCGCTCGACGAGGCCGCCCGCGAGGAATTCGGGATTGCCGAGACCGTCGAGGGGCTCCTGATCGTCGAAATCGATCCGCGCTCGCCGGCGCTCGAGGCCGAGCTGGAGCCCGGTCAGGTGGTCGTCGAGGTCGGGCAGGAGCGGGTCGCGGATGCCGAGGCATTCACCGAGCGGCTCGGCCAGCTGCGCTCCTCCGGCCAGCGCAACGCGGCGATGCTCGTCGCCGCCCCGAACGGCGACCTCCGCTTCGTGGTGCTGCCGTTGGACTGATGGTTCAGCGCGCGAACTCGCTCGCCCGGTAGCCCTGCAGGAAGAGGAGCGCGGTCAGGTCTCCGTGCCGGATGCGGTGCGGCGCCTGCTCCGCGACCGCCGGCTTGGCGTGAAGAGCGACGCCGGTTCCGGCCGCGAGGATCATCGGCAGATCGTTCGCCCCGTCGCCCACCGCGATGGCGTCGGCCGCCGTCAGTCCCTTTGCGGAGGCGATCTCGTGGAGCGCGGTCAGCTTCGCCTCCGCGCCGAGAATGGGCTGGGCGACGGTGCCGGAGAGCTTGCCGTCCGCGACCTCGAGGAGATTGGCGCGGTTCTCGTCGAAGCCGAGCCGCTCGCCGACGACGCGCGTGAAGGCGGTGAAGCCGCCCGAGACGAGCGCCGTCCAGGCGCCGTTCGCGCGCATCGTCGCGACCAGCTCCCGTCCGCCGTCGGCGATATGGATCCGCGTGTCGATGACGTGGCCGATCGTGGATTCCGGCAGGTCCTTCAGGAGCGCCACACGTTCCCGAAGTGCGGGCTCGAAGGCGATCTCGCCGTTCATCGCGCGCGCGGTGATGGCCGCGACCGCGCCCTTGAGGCCGAGTTCGGCGGCGAGTTCGTCGATGCACTCCTCCTCGATCATGGTCGAATCCATGTCGGCGAGGAGAAGGCGCTTGCGCCGCCCCGCCTGCCGTTGCACGACGACGTCGATCGCCGCCTCGCGGGCGAGGTCGTCGAGCTCGCGCCGCACCGCGTCCCCGATCGGCTCGGCGGTGACGAGGTCGCAGGCGACCTCGTCCTCCAGCCAATGCAGCTCGGCCTCGCCGACGATGTCGAGCGCCTGTGCGGCGAGGGGACGGGTGACGCGCGGATCGCGGCGTGCGGAGATCAGCGTTGCGACGAACATCGGAAGGCGGGCCTTGCGGAACGGGGAGAGACCTCAGGCGGTCCTGATAGCGGGACCGACGGCGAGCGGCAAATCGGCACTCGCCGTCCGGATCGCGCGGGCGGTCGGAGGCGCCGTCATCAACGCCGATTCGATGCAGGTCTATGACGGGCTGCGCATCCTGTCGGCGCGCCCGCTGGCGAACGAGATGGGCGGCGTTCCGCACCATCTCTACGGCCACCGCGATCCCGCTTTGGCGTATTCGGTCGGCGATTGGCTGCGCGAGGTCGAGCCTCTGCTCCAAACCCTGAGGGACGAAAACCGGGTGCCGGTCTTCTGCGGCGGCACCGGGCTCTATTTTCGGGCGCTGCTGGGTGGGCTGGACGAGATGCCGGAGGTGCCGCAGGAGGTGCGCACGCGCTGGCGCGAGCGGATGGCCAAGGAGGGGCCGGCGCGGCTTCATGCGGTGCTGCGCGGGGCCGACCCGAACGCCGCGGCGCGCCTTCGCCCGAGCGACCCGCAGCGGATCACGCGGGCGCTGGAACTCGCCGAGACCCGAGTCTTGTCCGGCCGGCAGAACGGGGGCATCCCGGGAGGGCGCGCGCTTATCGACGCCGCATCCGCCTGGAAGATCGTGATCGCCCCCGAGCGCACGGTCCTGCGCGAGCGCATCGCGCGGCGGTTCGACCGCATGCTGGCGGAGGGGGCGGAGGAGGAGGCGGCCGCCTTCGCCTCCCGGCCCGGCGCTCTCGATGGACTTGCGGGCAAGGCGATCGGCCTCGCCGAGCTTCTGGCGGCGCGCGACGGGCAACTGACGCGGGAGGCCGCCCGCGAGCGCGCCATCACGCGCACCCGTCAATACGCCAAGCGGCAGGAGACCTGGTTCCGAAACCAGTTCGGAGCCGACTGGACCCGTCTTGCCGAACCCGACGCCTTCGACGAAGCGAGCCTGCGGACATCACGAAGGCTGCCCCTTCGATCGTAAGGGAACCGCAGCACCCGGCGCACGGTTCTCGTCTTGGCTGCAGGGGAGTGGGTTCATGTCGCAAGCGGCGCCGATCGAGGATCACCGGGACGCCATCGAGAAGGCGGCGCGCCTGGGCTATCTCGCCCGGGCCTTCGTCTTCATCGTCATCGGCTACTTCGCCTTCAAATCCGCCTTCTCCGGCGGCGAGGCGATGAGCGAGGAAGACGCGATTCTCCAGATCGTCGGCTCGCCCTTCGGGACGGTCATGCTGGCCTTGCTGGTCCTCGCGCTCGCCTCCTTCGCGCTGTGGCGCTTCCTCCAGGCGATCCTCGATGCCGACGGCTACGGCACGGACTGGAAGGGCATCGCGACGCGCATCGGCCGCTTCTTCTCCGGCTGCCTCTATCTTCTCCTTGCCGTCTATGCCGGCTCGCTTCTCCTCGGCCTGTCGTCGCAAGGCGAGGGAAGCGGCGGGATGCTGGAGGCCTGGGCCCCGGTCTTCGGGCCGTGGTTCACCATCCCGATCGGCCTCGTCCTCCTCTGCGTTGCGGCCGATCATCTGAAGAAGGCCTGGAGCGGCTCCTTTCTGCGCTTCCTGTCGCTGCCGCCGGCCCATGCCCGGTGGATGGTCGCGGTCTGCCGCATCGGGCTCACCGCCCGCGCCCTCGTCTTCGCCGCCTTCGCCGTCCTCTTCTTCACCAGCGTCTCGCGCTGGGAGCCGGAGGATTCGCCCGGCATCGAGGACGCGCTCCTGGAGATCGGGTCCTGGCCGTTCGGGTCGCTTCTTCTCTCGGCGACGGGCGCCGGATTGATGGCCTTCGGGGCCTATTGTCTTCTGCTGGCGAGATACGGCCATGTCCGCGTCCCGGACCTCGATCCCTCGCAGGCGCTCGCCAAGCTCAAGGGCGCGTGAAGATCGGCCTTGACGGGGCGAGGGGACGGGTCTAGCGTCCCGTCCATGACGAAGAAGCTCATTCTCGTAAGAAGGCGCACACGCGAGGCGGTCTAACGGACCGCCCGGCTGATGCCACGTGTGCGCTGACCAAGGCCCCTCCGGTGGGCCTTTTTTTTGTACCCGAAATCCGAGGAAACGACGCCGCGACGTCGGCTCAAACCGAAGGCGAAATGCCATGGACGACATGACGATCAACCCCGGAATCCGGAAGATGACCGGGGCCCAGATGGTGGTTCAGGCGATGGCGGACAACGGCGTCGAGCACCTCTTCGGCTATCCTGGCGGCGCGGTCCTGCCGATCTACGACGCAATCTTCCAACAGGACGCCGTCCAGCACATCCTCGTCCGCCACGAGCAGGGCGCGGGCCATGCGGCGGAGGGCTATGCCCGCTCCACCGGCAGGCCGGGCGTCGTCCTCGTCACCTCCGGCCCCGGCGCCACCAACATGGTGACGCCGCTGCAGGATGCGCTGATGGATTCCATCCCGCTCGTCTGCATCACCGGGCAGGTTCCCACGCCCCTGATCGGATCGGACGCCTTCCAAGAGTGCGACACGGTCGGCATCACGCGGCCCTGCACCAAGCACAACTGGCTGGTCAAAAGCGTCGAGGATCTTGCCGAGATCCTGCACGAGGCCTTCCACGTCGCCACCTCGGGCCGCCCGGGCCCGGTCGTCGTCGACATTCCCAAGGACGTCCAGTTCGCGACCGGCACCTACACCCCGCCGAGCCGCGCGCGCTCCCTGGAGCGCTACCAGCCCAAGCTCGACACCGATCCGGGCCGCATCCGCGCGGCGGTGGAACTGATGGCCTCGGCGAGGAAGCCGATCCTCTACACCGGGGGCGGCGTCATCAATTCCGGCCCCGAGGCCTCGAAGCTTCTTCGCGAACTGGTCGAACTGACCGGCTTCCCGATCACCTCCACCCTCATGGGGCTCGGCGCCTATCCGGCGAGCGGCGAGCATTGGCTCGGCATGCTCGGCATGCACGGGACCTACGAGGCCAACCTCGCCATGCACGACTGCGACGTGATGGTCTGCATCGGCGCGCGCTTCGACGACCGCATCACCGGGCGGCTCGACGGCTTCTCGCCGAACTCCAAGAAGATCCACATCGACATCGACCCCTCGCAGATCAACAAGACCGTGCGCGTCGATCTGCCGATCATCGGCGACGTCGGTCACGTCCTGCGCGACCTCGTTGCGGCCTGGAAGGAGACGGGGGCCTCGAACGACGCGGAGGCGCTCGCCGCCTGGCGCCGCCGGATCGACGGCTGGCGCGAGCGCAATTGCCTCGCCTTCCGCCAGGAGGGTGACGTGATCCTGCCCCAGCACGCGATCAGGCGGCTCTACGAGAAGACCAAGGACCGCAAGACCTTCATCACGACGGAGGTCGGCCAGCACCAGATGTGGGCCGCGCAGTTCTACGGCTTCGAGGAGCCGAACCGCTGGATGACCTCCGGCGGGCTCGGCACCATGGGCTACGGCCTGCCGGCCGCGCTCGGCGTCCAGATCGCCCATCCCGACGCGCTGGTCGTCGACATCGCGGGCGACGCCTCGGTGCAGATGACGATGCAGGAGATGTCCACCGCCGTTCAGTACGGCGCGCCGATCAAGATCTTCATCCTGAACAACCAGTACATGGGGATGGTGCGCCAGTGGCAGCAGCTGCTGCACGGCAATCGCCTGTCGCACTCCTATTCGGAGGCGCTGCCGGACTTCGTCAAGCTCGCCGAGGCCTATGGCGGCGTCGGGCTGCGGGTCGAGAAGGCGGGCGATCTGGATTCCGCGATCGACGAGATGATCGCGGTCGACCGGCCGGTGATCTTCGACTGCTGCGTCCAGAACCTGACGAACTGCTTCCCGATGATCCCGTCGGGCAAGGCGCACAACGAGATCCTGCTCCCCGACGAGGCGACCGACGAGCGCGTGGCGACCGCCATCGACGCCATGGGCAAGGCGCTGGTGTAGGCGGATCGGACGGCTTATCTTACGTGCGTCTTACTCTCCGGAAACGACGATGCTCGACAAGGCGAAGCCGGTGACGACGAAGGTATCGAGCCGGGGGCAGGTCGTGCTCCCGGCCTCTGTCCGCGCGGCGAGGAACTGGGGGCCGGGCACCGAGCTCGTCGTGGTCGAGCGGGGCGACGAGGTCGTCCTGCGCAAGCGTTCCAAACGCGAGGAGAAGTATCCGCCGATCACGCTGGATGAATTCTTCGCACGCGTCCCGAAGTATGAGGGGCAGCCACTCTCCGACGAGGACATCGAGCGTGCCTTGGATCAATCTTCTCGGGACGAGTGGCTTGGCAAGAACGGCGCTTGATACGAACATACTCGTGCGGCTGATCACCAGGGACGATCCGGCTCAACTAGCGCGATGCGAAGCGCTTCTCTCGTCCGTCGAGGCGGTTGTCTACCCGACTGTCCTGCTCGAAACGGAATGGGTGCTGCGCCGGGCTTTTCGCTACGGGCGGATCCAGATCGCCGAAAGTTTGGAAGGGCTGATGGCACTTTCGGGCTTCACGATCATCGACGCGGACCGGGTATCATCTGCGCTCGAGTGGTTCGGCGCCGGCATGGACTTCGCAGACGCTCTTCATCTCGCGGGCTCGTCCGACTGCGACGAACTCGTCACCTTCGACCGCGACTTCGCCCGCTTGGCGCAGGACGCGCCCGACGCCATCCCCGTCCGCCTTCTCTGACATCGACGAACGAGCCTCATGTCCAACGCCCTTCAGCCGCCGGCCTCGGCCTATTTCATCACCGACGAGAAGCCGAAGGACGAGGCGCGCACGCTCTCGATCCTGGTCGACAACGAACCGGGCGTGCTGGCCCGCGTCATCGGGCTGTTCTCCGGCCGCGGCTACAATATCGAGAGCCTGACGGTCTCGGAGACTGAGCACGCCAAGCACCTGTCGCGCATCACGATCGTCACGCGCGGTGCTCCGCCGGTGATCGAGCAGCTGAAGGCGCAGGTCGACCGCATCGTGCCGGTCCACCGCGTGGTGGACCTGACGCTCGACGCGCGCCGCTCCTCCGAGGACGGCCCGATCGAGCGCGAACTCGCCATCGTCAAGGTGGCCGGCACGGGCGACGACCGGGTCGAGGCGCTGCGCATCGCGGACGTCTTCCGCGCCAATGTCATCGACACCTCGGTGTCGCACTTCGTCTTCGAGATCACCGGAAAGTCGTCGAAGATCGAGAAGTTCGTCACCATCATGGCTCCGCTCGGCCTCGTCGAGGTGTGCCGCACCGGCGTCGCGGCCATGAGCCGCGGCGAGACCGGAATGCTGGACGGCTGAGGCGAGACGGCGCGCGCCGCGCGCCGTTCGTCCCCGCCGGTGGACCCCGAAGAGCAGGCCCCATGTCGCTCGAAGTCTTCCTTGCCCTCGTCGCCTTCGCCTTCGTCACCTCGGTGACGCCAGGCCCGAACAACTTCATGCTGATGGCGTCCGGCGTGAATTTCGGGTTCCGGCGTACGATACCGCATATGTTCGGGATCGCGGGTGGCTTCGCCAGCCTGCTTCTCGCCGTCGGCTTCGGCGTCGGTGCGATCGTCCATGCCTATCCGATGCTCGATACGGCGATGAAGATCGCCAGCGCGGCCTTTCTCGTGTGGCTCGCCTGGAAGATCGCGTCTTCGCGCAAGCTCGGCGGTTCGGGCGAAAGCACCGGCCGGCCGCTCACCTTCTGGCAGGCCGCCGCCTTCCAATGGGTCAACCCGAAGGCCTGGGCGATGGCGCTGGCGGCGATGGGCGCCTATGTCAGTGCCTCTGCGCCGGTCCTGTCGGTGCTGGTCGTGGCCTTCGCCTTCACCGTGGTGAACTTTCCGTCCGTGTCGGTCTGGACGCTGTTCGGCATGGGGCTGAGGCGGTTCCTGTCGGACGAACGGCGTCTGCGGATTTTCAACGTCGCGATGGGCCTCCTTCTTCTGGCGACGATCTGGCCGATCCTCTTCGCCTGACGCTTGCTCCGCGGCGTGCTTTCTGCGACCCCGGTGCCATGAAGCTCTCACCCCAGCAGGACGAGGCACTCGCTCGCGTCGCGGCATGGCTGAAGCGCGGCGAAGACCCGCTCTTCCGTCTTTTCGGCTATGCCGGAACGGGAAAGACGACGCTCGCACGCCACTTCGCCGAAGGCATGGACGGGCAGGTCCAGTTCGCCGCCTTCACCGGCAAGGCCGCGCAGGTGCTGCGCGCCAAGGGCGCCAAGAGCGCCAAGACCATCCATTCGCTGATCTATCGTCCGCGCGGCGAGGAGACGGTGTCGGACGAGACGACGGGAACGGCGCGCGTCTCGCCGGCCTTCTCGCTCAACCGCCAGAGCCCGGTGGCCAAGGCGAAGCTCGTCGTCGTCGACGAATGCTCGATGGTGGACGAGGCGCTTGCGCGTGACCTGATGAGCTTCGGCACGCCTATCCTCGTCCTTGGCGATCCGGGCCAGCTGCCGCCGGTCTCGGGCGGCGGCTTCTTCACCGAGGCCGAGCCCGACTATCTCCTGACCGAGATTCACCGACAGGCGCGCGACAATCCGATCCTCAAGCTCGCTCTCGACGTGCGCGAGGGCAAGGAGCTGGAGTATGGCGACTATGGGACGGCGCGGGTGATCTCCAAGCGCGAGGTCGAGCGCGAGGCGGTGCTGGCGGCCGATCAGGTGCTCGTCGGCACCAACCGGACGCGCCGGCTCTACAACGGGCGCCTGCGCGAGCTGAAGGGGTTCCAGGGCGCGCTGCCGCAGGCCGGCGACAAGCTCGTCTGCCTGCGCAACGACCCGGCCAAAGGGCTTCTGAACGGCTCGCTCTGGCAGGTGCTGACGGCCTCGCCCGAAAAGACCAAGCCGGGGACGAATCTCATCGTGAAGCCGGACGACGACGACATCGACCGGGGCGCGGCGAAGATCAAGCTGCTCAAGGCGGCGTTCGAGGACCCGTCGGCCGAGATCCCCTGGGCGACGAAGAAGCGCTTCGACGATTTCGACTTCGGCTACGCGCTGACCGTGCACAAGGCACAAGGGTCGCAGTGGGACGACGTGATGCTCTTCGACGAGAGCTGGGCGTTCCGCGACACGCGCGAGCGCTGGCTCTACACCGCCGTCACCCGGGCGGCGAAAACGCTGACGATCGTCAGGTAGCGACGGACCCGCGCGGTTGGGAGCGGAAGGGGAGGGCGGAGACCGCCATCCCCCACAATCCCCGAACGCGCCTGAGCCTACTGCGCTGGCTGCGGCTGGCCGCCCTGCGGCTCGCCGGCGTTTGGAGCGTTTTCCTCCTGCATGCCGGGCTGCTGGTCGGGCACCGCCTGCGCCCCCTGCGCGTCGCTGTCCGGCACGTCTACGCCCTGCTGCTGTTCGCCTGCCGGAGCCTCGCCGGCCGGCGGCTGGTTGTCGCTGGCGGGCGCCGGAGCGGGTGCGGGCTCGGCCGGCGGCGTCGGAGCAGCAGGCGGTGCCGGCGGAGCAGGGGGCGCCGGCGGGGCGGCAGGCGCTTCCGCCGCGGGCGCTGCCTGTGTATCTGCCGCTGCCGGCTCCGCACAGTCTTCTGGCGCGATATAGGCGGCATTGGAGGCGACGCCGGCCAGGCGGATCGTGCAGCCTTCGGCGATCTCCACCGCGTCGCCCGCCGAGACGTCGCTCGCCTCGCCGCCCTCCGGCGTCAGCGTCGCCGTGCCGGCTTCGACGTCGAGTTCGACGAGATCGACGCGCGTTCCGCCGAAGATCGCCGCCTGTCCGGGGAGGAGGACCGCGCCGGACGCGCCGACCTCGCCGGCCAGCCGACCCGCTTCGTCCTCGGTCGGGGCGGCGGCGCTGGCCGCGCCTTCCTCGCGCAGGGCCGTCATGTCGGCACCGATCGTCTCGACCCGGGAGCGCAGCTCCTCGATTCCGGTCCGCGTCTCCTCGATGGCTGCCGTCAGCTCCTCCGGCACGGTGCCGGCCTGCTCGGAAAGCTGCGTGCCCAGGGTCTCGGTCTGGGTGGCGAGCCGGCCTTCGGCGGCCCCGAGCTGCTCGGTAATCGCCGCGTTCATCGCGGCGGCGTCGGGCATGGCGCCGACCCGTGCCTCGATGTTGGCGACGCTCGCCTGCAGTTGCTGGATGAGCGGCGTCTGCTCGTTGAAGCGCGCGGCGAAGTCCTCGCGCACCGCCGAGACGTTCGGCGCCAGCAGGTAACCGACCAGGATGCCGGCGACGCCGGCGACGACGATGGGGGCTGCTCTTGTGGCCATGCTCATGGATGTTTCCTCCTCGCCGGGGCGGCGGGTTTCGACCAGATCGCTGAAGCGGGAAAGAGGGGAGTGCGCGCCGGTGTCAACCGTCGCGTCGACACCCGCCTCCATGGAAAGGGCGACGAGCCTCCGCTAAGGCTTTCGAGCCCCTTCAAGGAGCCCCATCGAATCATGCCGACTGCCCTTTCCGTGAACCTCAACGCCGTCGCGATGCTCCGCAACCGGCGCGACCTGCCCTGGCCGAGCGTCGTCGGTCTGGGCCGAATAGCCCTTCAGGCGGGTGCGGCGGGGCTGACGGTGCATCCGCGTCCCGACCAGCGGCACATCCGCTTCGGCGATCTGCCCGAGCTGCGCGCCCTCCTCGACGCGGAGTTTTCCGGCGCCGAGTTCAACGTCGAGGGTTATCCGAGCGAGGACTTCCTCGACCTCGCTCTGTCGGTGCGGCCCGAGCAGGTGACGCTCGTTCCCGACGATCCGGCCCAGCCGACCTCGGACCACGGCTGGGACTTTCCCACCCATCGCGATCTCCTGGAGCGCGTCGTGCGCCGGCTGAAGGGGGAGGGCGTGCGCGTCGCCCTCTTCGCCGACCCGGACCCGGCGGGCTTCGAGGTCGCGGCCGAGATCGGCGCGGATCGGCTGGAGCTCTATACCGGCCCCTATGGCGGCACGTTCGGCAATCCGGCCGCCGCTGCCCGCGAGTTGGACCGTCTCGGGCGGGCCGGCGACAGCGCCCGTGCGCTCGGCCTCGGCCTCAATGCCGGGCACGACCTGACGGTCCAGAACCTGCCGGCGCTCGTCGAGCGCCTGCCCTTCGTCGAGGAGGTCTCGATTGGGCACGGCCTGACCGCCGACGCGCTGGAGCACGGCATGGCCGAGACGGTCCGGCGCTTCCGCCGCGCCTGCGGACAGCCCGCCTGACGGCCGGCCGCGCCATGACCTTGCGCGTCGCGGTGGTCGGTGCCGGGCCGGCGGGACTGGCCGCCGCCCTCCTGCTGGCCCGGGACGGCCATTCGGTTCAGCTGTTCGAGCGGTTCGCGAAGGCCGGGCCGGTCGGCTCGGGGCTGATGCTGCAGCCGACCGGCCTCACCGTCCTCCATGCTCTGACGCTTCTGCCCGAGATCCTCCGGCTCGGGAGTCGTATCGAACGGCTGGACGGCTGCGACGCGTCCACCGGCCGGCGCGTCCTCGACGTGCGCTACGATTCGATCCGGGGAGGCCGCTTCGGCCTCGGCATCCACCGCGCCGCGCTCTTCCAGGTCCTGCACGACGCGGCGACGCGCGAAGGCATCCCGATCGTCACGGGGTTCGATGCCCGGTCCCTCGATAGGGACGGCGTCCTCTCCAGCGGGCCGGATCGCGCGGGTCCGTTCGATCTCGTCGTCGATGCCTCGGGAGCACGCTCGGCGATCCGGGCGGCGGCCGTCGGTGCGCCGAGGATCCGAGCGCTGCACTACGGCGCGCTCTGGGCGACGCTGCCGTTCGTGGAGGAGGGGTTCGACCCCCGCGCCCTCCAGCAGCGGTACCGCCGGGCGAGCGTGATGGCCGGCATTCTGCCGGTCGGGCGCACGCAGCCCGGCGGCCCACCGCTCGCCGCCTTCTTCTGGAGCTGCCGCGGCGATGCGCTGGCCGGACTCCGCGAACGGGGGCTCGACCGCTGGAAGGCGGAGGTGCGCGCGGTCTGGCCGGCGCTCGAGCCCTATCTGGACGGCCTGTCGCGGTTCGATCAGCTGACCTTCGCGGCCTACGCCCATCACACGCTCGCCCGCCCCGCCAAGCGGAACTACGTCGCGATCGGCGATGCCGCGCATCAGACGAGCCCGCAGCTCGGGCAGGGCGTCAACATGGCGCTGCTCGACGCCTATGCGCTGGCGAAGGGGCTGCGGGAGGAGACGGCGCTCCCCGCCGCTCTGGCGCGCTACCGGGCGGCACGCCGCACGCATGTGCGGCTCTACCAGGCGGCGTCCCTCGTCCTGACACCCTTCTATCAGTCGGACGGCCGTCTCGTTCCGCTTCTGCGTGACACGCTCGTGCCGACGATCGCCAAGATCCCGCCCGCGCCCGCCATTCTGGCGAACCTCGTCGCGGGTCGGGTCGGCGATCCGCTGGGGCACCTGCAGCTCGACGAGCCCGACTGGCCGACCCTTGCCGAGGAGGACCCACTTGCAGCCGGTTTTCCGGTGAGCTAAAGCGCGTACCGTAACGTACGGTACGGAGTTGCGGCGCGTGCAGACCGAGGCGGGAGAGTGGACGGAACGCCAGGGCGAGGTGCTCGACGCCGCGCTCTCGCTGCTCGTCTCCTCGGGAAGCGGGCTGACCATGGCCGCGGTCGCGCGTCGCGCGAACTGCTCCAAGGAGACGCTCTACAAATGGTTCGGCGGGCGGGACGGCCTGCTGACCGCCACGGTGCAGCGCCAGGCCTCCAAGGTCCGCGCGGTGCCGGCGGGCGAGGGGACCCTCGACCGCGACGCCCTCGCCGAGCGGCTGACGCAATTCGCCTCCGACTGGCTGAACGTGCTCTCCGGCTCGACCTCGATCGCCCTCAACCGACTTGCCGTCGGCCAGGCGGGCTCCGACAAGCGCGATCTCGGGGCCGTCGTCCTGGAGAACGGCCCCTTCGCGATGGGGCACCGGCTTCGCCCGCTGCTCGAAGCGGGACGGGAGGCCGGACTGCTGCGCTTCGAGGACAGCGAAACCGCCTTCCGCTCCTTCTTCGGGCTCGTCGTGCGCGACCTGCAGATCCGCCTCCTCCTCGGCGAGCGCCCGGCCCCCGCCGAAAGCGAGATCGCCACCCAGGCCGCCCGCGCGGCCGATCAGTTCATGGTCCTCTACGGGACCGAAGAGACGGGCGCGAAGACGCCCCGAGACCCCTCAACGGAGAGGAAATAACGAGATGCGTGTCTATTACGATCGCGACGCCGATCTGAACCTCATTAAGGGCCGCAAGGTCGTGATCGTCGGCTACGGCAGCCAGGGCCGCGCCCATGCGCTGAACCTGAAGGATTCGGGCGTGACCGACATCACGGTCGCCCTGCGTCCGGGCTCGCCGACGGCGCAGAAGGCCGAGGCCGACGGCCTGAAGGTCACGACGGTCGCCGAGGCCGCCAAGACCGCCGACCTGATGATGATGGCCACGCCGGACGAGCTCCAGGCCGACATCTACAAGAACGAGATCGCGCCGAACATCCGCGACGGCGCGGCGATCGCCTTCGCCCACGGCCTGAACGTCCATTTCGGCCTGATCGAGCCGAAGTCGACGATCGACGTCGTCATGATCGCGCCGAAGGGTCCGGGCCACACGGTGCGCTCCGAGTACCAGCGCGGCGGCGGCGTGCCCTGCCTCGTGGCGGTGGACGCCAATCCGTCGGGCAATGCGCTTGAACTCGCGCTCTCCTACGCCTGCGGCGTCGGCGGCGGCCGTTCGGGCATCATCGAAACCAACTTCAAGGAGGAGTGCGAGACCGATCTCTTCGGCGAGCAGGTCGTCCTCTGCGGCGGCCTCGTCGAGCTGATCCGCGCCGGCTTCGAGACGCTGGTCGAAGCCGGCTACGCGCCGGAGATGGCCTATTTCGAGTGCCTGCACGAGGTGAAGCTGATCGTCGACCTCATCTACGAGGGCGGCATCGCCAACATGAACTACTCGATCTCGAACACCGCCGAGTGGGGCGAGTACGTGACCGGCCCGCGCATCATCACCGAGGACACCAAGAAGGAGATGAAGCGCGTCCTGAAGGACATCCAGACCGGCAAGTTCACCTCCGACTGGATGCAGGAGTACCGCTCGGGCATGGCGCGCTTCAAGGGCATCCGCCGCAACAACGACGCGCACCAGATCGAGGAGGTCGGCGAGAAGCTGCGCGGCATGATGCCGTGGATCAAGTCGAACGCGCTCGTCGATAAGGCCCGCAACTGATCGCGGCCGCCTGCGGGTGAGCGAGGGCCCGGCCGCGATGCGGCCGGGCTTTTTCGTCCGCGCCCGGTCCCGCGATGGTTCGAATGCACCCGCCCCGGTTCATTCGGGATTAAGCGCGGGTGTCTAAATTGCCGGGGACGCGTCGCACGGAGTATTCGACATGGGGCAGACCCAGGACGCCCTCGACGACGAGCGCCGCGCCGCTCCCCGCATCCGCACGCTGAAGCGGGCCCGGGTCGTCTTCAACAACCGCTTTTCCACGATCGACTGCGTGGTGCGCAATCTGTCGAACACCGGCGCGCTGCTCACGGTCGAGACCTCGGTGCAGCTGCCCAAACAGTTCGAGATCGCGATCGACGAGCGCGAGCTGCGGCCCGCGCGTCTCGTCTACCGGCGCGAGACCTTCGCCGGCATACACTTTCTCGACGTCGGCGCCGAAGAGAACCTCCCGGATCTGCCGCAGCGGCGGGCGGCGGACCCGGACGATGCGATCGTGCCGCCCGGCGGCGACGTCGGCATATCGCGGATCGTACATGCGCCCCTGCCGCACGCGCTGCGCGCCGCCCTCCCGTGGAGCCGTCCCGGCTGATCGCCGGCCGCCATTTGGAACGGCGCGGCGTCCTCGCCCCTTTCGCAAGGGACGAATGGAGGTCGACATGTCGAAGACGCATGAGAACGAACGAGGGAACCCCCCGCTGGATCGCCCCGTGACCGAAGACGGGATCGTCGGGAACCGGGAGCCCGATGCGCCCCGCGACGGCGAGGACGAACTGGACACCGGACTGGCGGAGACCGGCGGGGGCGATCGCGACAAACGCAAGATCGCCTGACGAGGATGGGCCTCGCCCTGGCGAAGCGGCGGGGCCCATTCTCGTAAGACGCAGGCGTTAGGGCTTTTGCGGGCGCGTCTCATCCCGAGCGCGCCGTCGGCAGTCGCCGGCCGAGAGCGTTTTCCCGTCAGCTGCTCTTCGGGCCGGCACTTCCGGACTTCCGGAGCCTCGCGGCCAGCCGCCGCGACGGCGCCTCCCGTAGCTGCGACCGACCCACGCGAACCGCCGGCTCCAGGTTCCGAAATGAACTGTCCGACAGCCTCGGCGCGACGCATAGCCCTGCGCTGCGACGAAAACCGCCTCCGTGGGCTTCGTAGACCTCGCATGCGCCGTTATCCGGCTGCGGTGAATGCAGACGCAGCCTAGTCCTTCGCTCCCACGTGCTCGAACTCGTCGACGACAGCGCCGAGGCCCGCGCGCCGAGCCGCCGCACGCAGATCGGTGGCGGTCGTGTCGGTCAGGATCAGAGCTTCGACCAGCGCCTCCTTCAATCGTTCGATCTCTCCATCGTCGCGTCTGCGGTCGTTGCGTGTGCTCATGGCACTCTTCCTCGCCTGGTGATGGATAAAGGATCGGCAATGGCGGGCCCAGGTTCAAGAGAAGCTGTTTGCCTGACGCGCGTTAGGATTGAGAAAATGTTAACGTCCACGTCCGGAGATCACGGGCGCCCGAACGAGTCCAGTTGCCTTTGGGAACGATCGTTCGTCCGAAAGAAGACGGCGCGCAAGGACGCGGGGGGCCTCCGGGCAAACGGACGCAGGGTCTTAAGTGCCGGGAAAGCCGGAACCGGTTGCGGTTTCGACGGCGCGGTCGAGATGCGGTGCACTTCGCAGCGGAACCGCCCCATCGCCGCCGGCTCCGTCGTCGGGTAAAAATTTCTGGTTGCAGGCGCATCCGACGCGCGGGCGCATCGTATGTATCCCTCATGAGCATTCGACCGTCCTACACGCACGTCTTCAACCTGATCATCGAACTGCGGCAGGCCGCCCTCGACAACGGTGAGGCGGCTCTCGCACGCGAAGACGGCGGATGGGGGCTCTGTCTCGGATCGGCGCTGGCCAACGACGCGGCGGACGCTCTGGAGGCAATGCTCGCCGAGCGGCATCAGCCGAAGAGCACCGCCGCACGGACGGTGGTCTCGATCAATTTCGGGTCTTCGGAGATCGAGCCGCGGGCGGTGCGGCGGCAAGGGGGGTCGCCGAGACGCTGAATGCTAGCGGATGAGGCTCGGGCGACGGGCAGAAGAACTGCCCTCGCGGACGGACGGGAGCCGATCCGACAGGTCGGTCCGAGAGCGAAAAAAGGCCCGCGCTGCAGAACAGCGCGGGCCCCGAAATCCGTATGTCCGGCTTAGAGAGCGCGGAGATTGACGGCCTTGTCGCCCTTGCCGCGGCGGTCAGCCTCGGAATCGAACGAGACCTTCTGGTTGTCCGACAGGGTCGACATCCCGGACCGCTCGACATCGGAGATGTGAACGAAAACGTCCTTGCCGCCGCCATCGGGGGTGATGAAGCCGAAACCCTTGTCGGCGTTGAAGAACTTTACAGTGCCAGTAGCCATAGTACCTGTCGCGCAAATCGTCTGGGGCGTCGTTGCCCGCAATCAACATCGCGGGTTTTGCACAAAATAGCAAACTGCACGACACCATTCGATTCTCGGCGAGAGGGGAGCGCCCTGCCGGCTGTCCGCGATCGAACGCCGCCGCCTGCACGCGCAGATGGAAACGGGCGTCGAAGTCTACGCCTCCAGAGGGAGGGTCGAATGCCCCGCCACGCGTTCCGCGGAGCAGGGCTCGCGCGACGTCGACAACGACGCTGCGTCGATAAGGATGAGGGGGCCTAAGGGCACCCGATTCCCTCGCGAATATAGTATCGCAGGCGAACGATCTGCCGTATCTCCCGCCCGAGGGAGAGGTGAATCATGATCGCAGCAGCGGCTTTCGCACTTGTCGTGGCGGGCGGAATGGTGAAGGGCGTCCTGGGCATCGGACTGCCGATGGTGGTCATCCCGACATTGACGCTTCTGGTCGGTCTCCCGACGGCGCTTTCGATCCTCGCCATCCCGATGATCTGTTCGAACTTGTGGCAGGTGTGGCAGTTCAGGAACAGAACGTCGCGCAGCATCCCCATGGGCCTGTTCCTGGCGTCCGGCGCGGTGGGCGTCGGCGTGGGGGTCTGGCTTCTGGCCAACATTCCCGGGCACTGGATCGAAGCCGGTCTCGGCGTCCTTCTGCTTCTCTATCTGGCCCTGCGCTTCGCGCAGCCGGACATGGTGCTGTCGCCCGCGAGAGCCGCCCGCATCGCCCCGGTCATCGGCGTCGGCTCCGGGGCCCTCCACGGCGCGACTGGCATCTCCGGGCCGCTGGGCGTGACCTATTTCCATTCCATGCGGCTGACCCGCCCGGACTTCGTCTTCTGCACCGGGCTGATGTTCCTGGGCTTCACGCTGGTGCAGCTGCCGCTTCTCTACGCCGCCGGCTTCTTCGACGTGGACACGGCGCGGCTCGGCCTCCTGTGCCTTCCGGCGGTCGCGCTCGGGCTCGTCGTCGGAAACTGGATCGCGCGCCGGGTCGACAAGGTGCTCTTCGACCGGCTGGTGCTCGCCATCATCGTGTGGATGACCGTGTCGCTGCTGTGGCGGTCGGTCCCGCAGATCCTGGCCGGGTGAGCCTTTCGGACCGTCTCGTAAGCCGGCCCCGACCGTCGGGCAGCCGGGCCTTTGGGCCGGAAGGTCTCCCTAGCGCCGGAGCCGCAGGCGTTTCAGCAGCGATCGGACCCGCCAGAGCCCCTCGCGGGCCCTTCTCGTGCGCGTCACCCCCGCGCTTGCACGGGCGACGGCGCGCTGCGCGTCCGGATGCAGGCCGATGACGAGGGTTCCGATCTCGATCCGGTCCCTCCAGAGGCGGTTTACGAGGCTGTGGTCCGGCACCGCGCAGGAATCGACGAAGCGGATGGCCGGATCGCGCAGCATGGCCTGCGAGGCCTTGGCGAGAAGCTGGAAGCCGGGCGAGACGTCGGCCGCCGCTTCGTCGTAGGCGATCTTCCAAAGCGCCGCTTCGCCCCCGCTGACGAGGAGGATGGCGCTCGCGATCGCCCGTCCGTCGAGCGTCAGCGTGTAGACCCGCACCCGCTGGAGCTCGGCCAGACCGTCCAGTGCCTCGCGCGCGAAGGCCGCGCGATAGCGGTCGTTGAGGAGCGCGGAGCGTGCGCGGCCCTTCCAGCCGCTGGCTTCGAGTTCCAGGAAGATTTCGGCGGCTTCGCGCACCTGCTGCCGCTTCGAGGCGACGGTGAAGCCGACGCGGCCGCGCGCTTCGAGGCGTCGGCGCTGGCGCGACAGCTCGCGCTGCCGCCGCGCCGACAGGGCCGACGGCAGGAAGCGCTCGGCGTCGCCCTCCGCGGACAGGCACGCGCGCTCGCGCCGTTCCACGATCCGCACGGGGAGGCCGCGAAGGGCGGCTTCCGCCAGGAGCGTCGTCGCCACGGGCCCGTCGAGGCGAAGGTCGGGCGCCACCAGGATGGGGGGCAGCTTCATCCTCGGCTCGCGAAGCGTGTCGAAGAGGCTGGCGACCGTGCCGGCGGGATCGTCGTGGTCGATGGGCGGGCCGCCGCGCGGTCCGAAGGGGTGGGTCCAGGCACGCACGCAGGAAGGTCCGCCGAGAAGTCCGCTCCTCTCGACCGAGAACGGCATCAGGAGGCGCAGGCGGCTGCGTCCGTCCTTCTCGTCGCGCGCCACCATCAGCCGGACGTGCCGGTCGTCGAGGCGCGGCATGGCCGGCACGAGAAATTGGGGGGCGTAGAAGGGCACCGGCTCGATGGCGCGCTGGGTCAGGAACTCCAGCTCGTCGAGGAGCTCGAAGGCGGCCAGCGGCTCGTAGACGTCGAAGCGCCGCTGGCCGGCACCGGAAGCGGTTGCGGGCATCGGCGCGCCGTCGGCCGAGGCCTGGCACGGGACATGGTCGGGTCCGCAGGAGGACAGACCCTTGCCCGGGAAGGAACGCCGCGGTGCGGCCATGGGAAGCGCTTCCACCAGCAAGGATCGGGCAACGACCCATCCTTGCCCTTCAAGCCCTTACAAATCGTTGTTGCGATAGAGATTATCCGGCGAAGCCGCCGTCTTCCAGGAAGGTCTTCTCCTCCGGCGTCGTCTCGCGGCCCAGGATGGCGTTGCGATGCGGAAAGCGCCCGAACCTCGCCACGATGTCGCGATGGTCGACGGCGAACGGCACGTTGTCCTCGCCGATCTCCTCCATCAGCACGACGCACTCCTCCTGCGCCTTCAGATCCTCGGCATGCATGTGCGGCATGGCGAAAAACTGGTTCAGGTCCTCGCCGACACGGTGGTGGTCGCCCCGCTCGATCGCCGTGCGCGCGATCTGGAGCGCCTTCTCGTCGTTCTCGTACATCTGCGGCGTATCGCGGAAGATGTTGCGCGAGAACTGGTCGAGAATGATAACGAGGGCGAGGGCGCCGTTGGGCTCGTCGGCCCAATGGTCGAGTTCGCCGCCCGCCGCCCGCTCGTGGACGTCCGCGAAGCGCTGGCGGATGGTCTCGTCGAACGCGTCGTCCTTGACGAACCACTTGTCGGGTCCGGCTTCGCGCCAGAAGTCGACGATGGTCTGGGGATCGATGGCGTAGGCGTTCATGTCGGGGTCCCGAGCGTCGAAGGGAACGGTTTTTGCCGGCTACAGATAGGATGGGATCGACGGGATCGGAAGACGGTGCGGGCGCATCGCCCACGCTGGACCTTCGCGGCCTGCGCTGCCCGCTGCCCGTCTTGAAGGCGGCCAAGCGGCTCGCGGCGATGCGGCCCGGCGAACGGATCGCCGTCCTGTCCGACGATCCGCTGGCCGTTCTCGACCTCCCGGCCTTCTGCGCGCAGGAAGGGCAGGGCGTCGTGTCTCGGCACATCGACGGCGGAACGTTCCGCATCCTCATCGAACGGGGGCCGGACGCGCCGTCGATCAGCAGTGCCTGACCTCAACCGAAGCGGGCGCCGGGCACCGCGAGCGGATTGTCCATGAGCCCGGCCCGGTCCGGCGCGTCGATGCGGGGCTGGCCGGTGAAGGCCGCGAAGAGCCCGCGGACATAGGTCTCGTCGAGGCCCTCGCCGATGAGGACGAGGCGGGACTGCCGCTCCATCCCCTCCGGCCAGGCCGGCAGGCGGACCGGCGGGTGCAGGTAGCCGCGCACCCCATGGAGGACGAGCGGGTGCGCCGCGTCCTCGCTCGTGGCGACGATGGCCTTCATGCGCAGCAGGCGCGGGCCCTGGGTCTGGCCGAGAAGCCCGAGGAACTCCTGGAGTGCGTGCGTCGGGATCGGCCTCGCCTCGACCAGCGAGAAGGACGCGACGCGCGCGGCGTGCGGAGCCTCGTGGTCGTGGCGGTGTCCGTGCCGCTGCGGCTCGGCACGGGCCTGCCCGAGCCAGCGTGCGACGTCCGGGGCGCGGGTGGCCGGATCGTAGAGCCCGGCCTCGACGATCGCGATCGGGTCCGCCTCGTCCGCTAGAACGATCGGAGCGGACGGGTTCAGACGCTCGATCAGCCGGGCGAGCGCCTCGTCCGGGGCTCCGTCCCGCAGATCGGTCTTGGCGAGGACGATACGGTCCGCACAGGCGATCTGGCGCTCGGCTTCGACACGCCCCTCGAGCCCTTCGGTGCCCGCCGCCGCGTCGACGACGCAGACCACCGCGCCGAGCGCGTAGGACTGCACGAGCGCCGGATGGGCCATCAGCGAAGCGAGGATGGGCGCGGGGTCGGCGAGCCCCGTCGTCTCGACGACGACGCGCGAGAGCGGCCGCAGGCGGCCGGTCTGCATCCGGTCGACGAGATCGGCCAGCGTGTCGACGAGGTCGCCGCGAACGGTGCAGCAGACGCAGCCGTCGGAGAGTTCGATGATCTCCTCGCCCGAGGTCTCCACCAGGAGGTGGTCGATCCCGACCTCGCCGAACTCGTTGACGATGACGGCCGTGTCGGTCAGCCGCGGGTCGCGCAGGAGCCGGTTGAGGAGCGTCGTCTTGCCGGCGCCCAGAAAGCCGGTGAGAAGCGTGACGCGGACCGGCGGCAGGTCACTGCGCATCTGCGCCCTCGTCGGCCGATTCCGGCAGCGCCGCTGTGCCCGAGCGCAGCGGGCCCGTTCCCGGTTCGGCCGACGCGACGTCGCCAGGGCGCGCGGGCCTCGGCGTCGGCAGCGGAATGTTGAAAGCGGCGATCACGGAGATGCCGGCCTCGATCGCGTCCGTGCCCGCCGCGCCGCCGAGCCCCACGGGAACGGCTGCGCGCGGACGCTCCAGCCGCGTCATGTAGGGCGACCCGAAGGCGAGCTCGCGCTTGTCCTCCAGCTCCCGCTCGTTCGCCCGCGCCGTCTGGGCCGCCGGCGAACAGATCTCCTGCGAGATGTCGAGCGGCTCGCCCGTCGAGGTCGGCAGGTCGTCGATCGTGACCTCGACCGTGTCCGGATCGGTGCGGAACCCTTCCTCCAGGATGAGAGCGGCTTCGCGTGCGCGCGTGATGGCGGAGGGCGCCCCGAGGACGGCGGCGACGAGGGTGCGCCCGTCGCGCGTCGCCGATGCCACCACGCTGAAGCCGGCCGCGCAGATGTAGCCGGTCTTCATGCCGTCGGCGCCGGCGAACTGGCCGATCAGATCGTTGCCGTTGCGCATGATCTCGTCGCCGGTCGAGATCGCCTCGGAGGAGAAGTAGTCGGTGAAGAGCGGGAAATCGCGCCGGATGGTCATGCCGAGGATGGCCAGATCCTTGGCGCTGGAGCGCTGCCCGGGACCCGGCAGGCCGTTGGCGTTGATGAAGCGCGTGTCGTCCATGCCGATGCGCTCGGCCTCGCGGTTCATCATCTCGACGAAACGGGCCTGCGAGCCGCCCGCAAGCGTCTGGCCGATGGCGGTCGCCACGTCGTTGGCGCTCTTGACCATGATCATGCGGATGGCGTTGTCGAGCCGCATCACCGATCCGGGCTCGTACCACATCTTCGAGGGCGCCTCTGCGGCCGCTTCGCGCGTCATCACCACCGGAGTGTCGAAGGCTGCATCGCCCGCCTCGATCGCCCGGAAGGCGAGATAGGCCGTCATCAGCTTGGTGGTGGACGCGGGGTAGCGCCGTTCGCTGGCCTCGTCCTGCGACAGGACCTTGCCCGTGGCGACATCGACCACGATGGTGGACATGGCGCCGGCCGAGCCGGCCGCGGCGAGGAGGCAGACCAGAGCCGCCGCCGAGAGTCTCGCGAATGGGATCATGCCGACCGACCTCATCTTCCGGCTGCGCTCGCGTTCGTCGAGGGACGAAGGGAAGGGGAGCCTCGCGTCGCAGGCCGGGGCGTCGCCACCGTCCGGACGAAGGATCAGCGCAGGAGCTATCCCGATCTTATGTCCGACTCGTGGCGCATTCTGCCAGGCAAGCGTCATCGTCCCGTTACCGAATCCGTGACCGAAAAGACACCCCGTCGCGCCCGGCGCTTCCGCAAGGCGAGGTGTAGAGCCGACAGGGCCGGCGTGAACCGACTGTTAATAGTTAATCTTTAGAAATTCCGACGTTGCGGACGTTCAGCCGCGCCCATCATGGCAACATCGGAGCAAAGAGATGCATCGGCTATTCGTTCTCGCCCTCCTCGGGTCGAGCGCCTTCGGCCTTCATACAGCGCAGGCGGCGGACTACATCGAGATCCCCCCTCCGCCGGTCTATGTCGAGGAGAAGCCGGACTATTCCGGCTGGTACATCCGCGGCGACGTCGGCTACCTCTTCGAATCCAAGACCGATCTGCATTACCGCATGTTCTTCGACCACGACGAGCACGATTCGCGGTATCATTTCGACGATGTCCGCCACCAGAGCGGCTTCACCGCCGGCGGCGGCGTCGGCTACCGCGTCGCCTCGCACTTCCGCACCGACGTGACGGCGGACTACTACCGCTTCGACACCAAGGGCGAGAGCCGCTGCCCGCGCGTCCCCTTCCGCGAGTCCTTCGCCGGCGGCTACGGGGGCGGCGACGCCTGCACGATCAACGACCGCTCGGATGCGGACGTCTGGACGGTCATGGCCAACGCCTATGTCGATCTGCCCTATTTCGGCATGGTCACCCCGTATTTCGGCGCGGGCATCGGTGCGGCGCACGTCTCCTACGGCGAGCTGCACAACGTGATCACAAACAAGTACACCGGCCAGGTCATCGTCGACGACGTCCATCAGGGCGAGAGCTCCTGGCGCTTCGCCTCCAGCCTCTCGGCCGGTGCGAGCATCGACATCACCAAGAACCTCGCGCTGGACGCGGGCTACCGCTACACCCGCGTCTTCTCCGGCGACGCCTTCGGCTTCGACACCGAGGATACCGCGCTTGGCGCGACGGGCGTGCAGTCTGAGGACAACGGCTTCAACATCCACGCCCTGCGCGCGGGTCTTCGCTACTCCTTCTTCTGATCGCCCGCCCCTTCGAGGCATCGAACGCCAAAGGCCGCTCCCGCATCGGGGGCGGCCTTTCGGCGTTCTGGAAAGCCGCCCGCGGCGGGCGCTCCAGCCCCGCGCAGGGTTAACAAACAGGGTTAATCGAGCGTTAACGGTTAACGCCGCATGGTCCTCGCGACGCAGCCCGGCTCCGCCGGTGCGAGATTTCGGGGACCTTGAGGACATGATCATCGGCAGGACGATCCTGGTCGCGCGCGCGCGCGCGCCCGCCGCCGGCGGGGCGGGTGAGGCGGCGGGTTAAGG
>JAEZXX010000054.1 GCA_023419535.1 Pseudomonadota bacterium
GCCCGTGGCCCCGCCTGCGCCGCCGGCACCGCCGCCGCCGCCGCCACCACCGCCGCCGCCGCCGCCGGCACCGCCCTGGTTATGGGCCGTCGTGTCGCCGTCGTCGTTGGACCCGCCGTTGGACGGAGGCTTGCCGAAGCCGAAGGTCGGCTGGTACCCGCCCATCGACGGCGCACCGTCGAGGTTCGTGGCCGATGCGTCGCCGCCGTCGCCGCCCGATCCGCCCTTGCCGCCGTCACCGCCGTCGCCGCCCGTGCTGTCGCCGGACGATCCGCCCTTGCCGGAGCTGTCGCCGTCGCCGCCGTCGCCGCCCTCGCCCTTGCCGTAGCCGACACCGAGACCGACGCCGAGCCCGACGCCATAGGCCGCAGCACCCGCCGCACCCGCGCCGCCGGAGGCGTTGCCGCCCTGGCCCGAGCCGTTGGAGGCGTTGCCGCCCTGCGTGGTGCCCGTGCTCGCGGCCCCGCCGGTGCCGACCGCGGAGGCGGCCCCGCCGTTCGCCGTCGCGCCGTAGCCGGTCCCGCCATTGGCGCTGCCGCCGTTCAGCGAGCCGCCGCCATAGCCCTTGCCGCCGACCGACGTGGCCCCGCTTCCGCCGGACCCGCCGCCGCCGCCGGCATCGATGCCGTCGTCGGACGTGGCGTGGCCGCCGTAGGCGCTGCCGCTCTGGTTCAGCGTGCCGCTGTTGCTGACACCCGACAGATGGTCGTCGTCCGACAGGTAGGCGTTCTGGCTGATGACGTTGCCGACGTCGTTGCCCTCGCCGTTCAGCGCGTTGTTCAGGATGTTGTCGAAGTCGACGTTGAACATGCCGTCGATGGAGGCATGGTCCTGCAGGTCGATGTCCGCGAAGTCGTCGTCGCTCGGCTGGTAGCCGTCGAGGTTCAGACCGACATTCACGTCGACCGTCGTGTCGCTCGTCGTGTGGCTGGTGACGTCGTTCGAGCTGTTGTTGGTCGTGGTGTTGGTGTTGGTGTTGTCGTTGCGGCCGACGCTGGAGCTTTCGCTACCGGCATTCGAGCCGGAGTTGGATCCGGAATTGCTGCCCGCGTTCGAGCCCGCGTTGGCCCCGGAATTGGAGCCAGCGTTCGATCCGGAATTGGAACCGGCGTTCGAGCCCGAGTTCGATCCGGAGTTGGAACCGGCATTCGAACCGGAATCGCTGTCCGACGAGTTCGTCGAGTGATTCCAGTTGCCGTTCTCGTTGGAGTTCCACTGGCCCTGCTTCTGGCCCTGAAGCTGGCCCTGCAGTTGGCCCTGATCCTGACCCTGATCCTGGTGCTGGTTCGGGCCGAAATAGCCCATGGGGGGCTGCGGTCTGGTGGTCATGACATCACACCTCTGTGGTGCCGCAAACGGGGACCGCCGTCTGTTTCAAACGGTCATGTCGTCGCGGCGGGTTGAAGATAATTTCCAGTGTATCGATGTATTTCGATCGCCTGCCCGAGGGGACGAGCGTTCACGCGATCGCCTTCAATGCTGGTTGTATTGACGCCTCCATCGTTCCGGAGGTGCGAGGTGAGAACGGATACTGTCTCGTCCGCCTCTCGCTGCGATCGCCCGCCGAGATTCAGCAAGCTTCTGTTTTCGCTTCGGAACGGCGGCCAATCTGTACGCAGGCCCGACGGAAAGTAACCTGCCATTTGGAGCTAGCCCCGCTTCCAAGGCTTCAACGGGGGGCTGCTTCCTGCCGGAGACGGGCGTCGAAGCGGCGGCGACCATCGTAGAGTCAGGCGAGTCGTCGCGCGTCTAGGGTCTGGCGGGTACTGCGAACATTACCCAGCGTCGGGCACGCGAATGCATCGCGAGCCAGCGCACAAATAGCCTTAACGGATTATATCTTTTGCGAGATCGAATGTTTATTAGATGAGCACGCGCTTGTGAACGTTCAGGACATGCCGAGATGGGTGGCTCGGAGGACCGAGGATCGAGGGAACTGGGGGAGGCCGCCGCGGAGTGGTCGGCGCGTCGAGTCCTCCTCATCGTGTCCGAGGACGACCGCTACGTTTCGCCCTGCCTCATCCAGGCGATCCGCCACGAGTTCCCCTGGCTGGACGTGCTCTTCGTCGATTCCCTCGAGCGAGCCTGCGGCCTTACGGTCCGGATCGTCCCGCTGCTCCTGGTCGACCTCGCCCTCTTCGCGCAATACGCCTCGATGATCGAGGATCTGCAGCGGGCCCATCCCCAGGCGGCGGTGGCCTTCCTGTCGAAGGGCGCCGGCTCGCCCGGACCGGATGCCGTCCTCTCGCTTGCGGGCGTGCGCGGCGTTCTACCGATGAGCCTGGCGCTCGACGTGTGGCTGGCCGCGATGCGCGTCCTGATCCTCGGCGGCGAGTATTTTACCGCTGCCTTTCTCCTCGCCGCCGCCCAAGCCCGGCGCGCCGCGCCGGAACCGGACGAGACGATCGTGCCGACGGACAACCCGCTCGCGCTGCGAGGTCTGACGGCGCGCGAACTGCAGATCCTGGAACTGGTCTCGCGCGGACGGCAGAACAAGCTGATCGCCGCCGCGCTCCGGCTCTCGGAGAACACGGTCAAGATCCACATCCACCACATCATCGCCAAGCTCGGCGTCCACAACCGCACCGAGGCGGCGAGCCTCTATCTCGAGATGCCCAGATTCGCCCGCGAGCGAACGCAGAACGGCCCGTCGGCCGGGGGCCTTTCCCCATGACCGCGACCGTTCCGCGCCTGCCGGAGGTGCTACTCCTCGTCGGCCAGCTGAACTACAGCTGGACGAACACCGAGAGCCTGCTGATCCACCTGATCGCGGGTCTGGCGCGGACCGACAAGGAGACGGCGATCGTCGTCTTCCTGACGCTGAACACCAGCAAGGCCCGCATCGATCTGGTGGAGCGTCTGGCCAAGCTCCAGAGGACGCCGCTGGAGCTCCGCGTGGCCGTCCTCTCGGCGACGGAGCGGCTGACGCGCCACTCGCGCCTGCGCAACCGCTACAGCCATTGCATCTACTCCTTCGACGAAAACGGCTCGCACGGATCGACGCAGCTGATGCGCATCGTCGATGCCAAGGACGCGATCCACTACGGAAAGATCGAGGCGCTGGGTCCGGTCCAAATGCGCGCCATCGCCAAGACGGTGGAAGAGATCGCCAAGACCAATCGCGAGATCTGGGGTCTGGTGGAAGCCTACGATTTTCCCAGATAGGCCCGAAATCCACGCACGCCTCGACATCCCGCCCTCGAACGCGAAGACGAACTTCGATCGATGGTCTCCGCGCTCGCGCGAAAGATCGTTTCACGTCGGAGAAGCGAGAAAACGAAGTCGCTCCCACCGGTCGCACGCGGCGTCGACTTGCATGTTTGTCGATTGCCAATCGCAGAATTTGCTGACATCATCGTCAATGGCCCCACGAACGGGCCTTCCCTTCGCGCACCAATAGAAAAGGGGACGGGAGCGCTTTTTCCAACTCAAGGAGGAAGTTATGCGCCTGTATCCTAGACTATGCTCGTCCGCGGCCTTCGCCGCCCTGGCCTTCGCGATCCCGGCTCTGCCCGGCCCGGCCCTGGCCCAGCAATCGATCCGCCCGGTCATGTCGGCCGCACAGTGCCAGCCGCTGACGCAGGCCAATTACGAGATGTGCTGCATCGCGGCCAATCGGATGTCGATCCTCTCGACCGGCGACCTCGCGCGATGCCCCCCGTTGACGACGTCCTTCGTGGCGCGCGCGCTCGACCGTGACGACGACCGCGACCGGTCCGACCGCCCCCTCGCCGGGGGCACGTCCAGCACGGACAATTCAGGCGGGACGGGATCGATCGGCGACGGCGGTCCTGGCGGCAACCCCGGCGGGGGCAACCCCGGCGGCGGCAATCCTGGCGGGGGCAATCCTGGCGGGGGCAACCCCGGAGGCGGCAACCCGGGCGGGGGCAATCCCGGCGGTGGCGATCCCGGTGGTGGCGGCAATCCCGGCGGGGGC
>JAEZXX010000070.1 GCA_023419535.1 Pseudomonadota bacterium
GGGGGCGGGGGGGGGGGGGGGGGCTGGGGCACGGGCCGGCGCCGCGACGGCGGCGGTCTTGGCGCGGCCCTTGTAGGTGATCGAGTTGAGAAGCACGGCGAGGACGATGACAGCCCCGGTGAACACGGTCTGCCAGTAGGAGGAGACGCCGATGATGACGAGGCCGTCCGACAGGAAGCCGATGACGAAGGCGCCGAGCATCGTGCCGCGCACCGTTCCCCGGCCGCCCGTCAGCGCCGCGCCGCCGATGACGACGGCGGCGATGGCGGTGAGCTCGTAGGTCGTGCCCGCCGTCGGGCCGGCCGAGGTGAGCTGCGAAGAGAGGACGAGGCCCGCGATCGCCGCGCAGATGCCGGAGAGGACGTAGACGGCGACCTGGACCTGGCGCACCGGGACACCCGAGAGCTCGGCCGCCCGGGCGTTGCCGCCCGACGCGTAGAGCCAGCGCCCGAACGCGGTCCGCGACAGGAGGAGACCGGCGGCCAGGGCCAGCACCGCCAGAACGATGACCCCGATCGGAACGCCCAGGAAGCGGTTGAAGCCAAGCCAAGCGAAGCCCGTGTTGCCGAGTTCGGGTACGCCCCGCAGATTGTTGTAGGTCAGCCCGTTGGTCATCAGGAGCGCGACCCCGCGCGCGACGTAGAGGACGCCGAGCGTCGCCACGAAGGCGGGCACCTTCAGATAGGCGATGAGCACCCCGTTCACCGCGCCCACGAAGGCGCCGAGAGCGCAGGTGAGCACCACCACCACCCAAACCGGGGGGTAGAGGATGACCCCCGCCGCGTCGACGGTGACGCCCGCCATCAGGAAGCCGGCGAAGACGCCCGAGAGGCCGAGCGTCGAGCCGACCGAGAGGTCGATCCCGCCGTTGAGGACGACGAGCAACATGCCGATCGCCAGGATCCCGAAGATCGCGACGTGATTGGCCATGATCAGGAAGTTGCTGACCGTCAGGTACACCGGGGAGAGGAACGAGAAGACGACGATGATCGCGATGAGCGCGAAGAAGGCCCGTCCCTCCAGGAGGAGCCGCACGACGTCGATTCCGCCGGCGGGGCGGGAGGGCGCGGCAGGCGCTGAACTTGTCTCGGTCACCGTGTTTCGTCCCCGATCCATCGCGTTTTCAGTGGGCCACGGCTTCGCCGGAGGCGGCCATGATCCGTTCCTTGGTGACGTCCGCTGCGAACTCGGCCGCGATCCGGCCTCGCCGCATCACGACGATCCGGTGGGCGACCGACAGGCATTCGCCGACCTCCGAGGTGGAGTAGACGACCGCGAGCCCGCGTCGCGCGCCTTCCGCCAGAAGGCGGAAGACTTCCGCCTTCGCTCCGACGTCGATCCCGCGGCTGGGCTCGTCGAGGAGGATGACGGTCGGCTGCGTGGCCAGCATCTTGCCGATGACGACCTTCTGCTGGTTGCCGCCCGAGAGCGAGCCGATGGGCGCCTGCGGACCCGCCGTCTTGATCCGGGTTCCCGCGATCGCCTCGGCCGTCAGCGCGGCCTCGCGCCGGCGCGAGGTAAAGAGCGCCTTCGTGAAGGCCCGGATGCTGGCGAGCGACAGGTTCTCGCCGACGCTCATCGTCTGAACCAGCCCGTCCCGCTGCCGGTCCTCGGGCACGAGGACGAGGCCGCGCGCGATCCGCTCGCCGATCGAAAGGCGCGCAATGTCCTCGCCCTTCAGGAGGACCCGACCTTCGTTCGTCTTCAGCCGGCCGGCCACCGCCTCCAGGAGCTCCGTCCGGCCCGCGCCCATCAGGCCGTAGAGGCAGACGATCTCGCCGGCCCGCACGAAGAGCGACAGACGATCCACGAGGTCGCCGCCCGAGGCGTCGGACACGCTGACCGCCTCGACCGCGAGCGCGACCTCGCCGAAGGCGTATCCCGTGGGCGGCGAGCCGAGGTCGAAATTGTCGCCCACCATGTGGCGGACGATCCAGTCCAGATCGATGTCCTTCGCCTCGGCATAGGCGGTCATGGCCCCATCCCGCAGAACCACCGCATGGTCGGTGATGTGAAGGGCCTCCTCGAGGTGATGGGAGATGTAGACGATCGCGACGCCCCGCGCCTTCAGGTCGCCGATCACCTTGAACAGGACCGCGACCTCCGATGCGCTCAGGGCCGAGGTCGGCTCGTCCATGATGAGGATGCGCGAATTGACCGAAAGGGCGCGGGCGATCTCGACGATCTGCTGCTGGCCGAGCCGCAGATCCTCCACGGGCGTCAGGGGATCGATGTCCTCCTCAAGTTCGGTCAGCAGAGCCCGGGCCTGACGCTCCTCCTCGGCGTAGTCGATGCCGGTCGGGCCCACGATCTCGCGCCCCATGAAGATGTTGTCGCGCACGTTCATGTTCGGTGCGAGCGACAACTCCTGATGGATGATCGAGATGCCCCGGTCGCGCGCCTCGGAGGCGGAGGCGAAGGTCACCGGCTGGCCGTCGAGCACGATCTCGCCGGCGCTCGGCGGCGTGACGCCCGACAGGATGCGCATCAGCGTCGACTTGCCCGCGCCGTTCTCCCCGAACAGGGTCGTCACCTTTCCGCGCCGGACCTCGAAATTGACGTCCCGCAGGGCGTGGATGCTGCCATAGACCTTCGAGACGTTGCGCGCCGACAGGACGACGTCGCCCATCCCGGCCGTGTCCTGGCGAGACGAGCCGGTCATTCGACGTCCAGCCGCACGGGGGTGACGAGCCAGTTGTTCGGGTTCACGAGCTTGAAGACCCCGACGACCGTGAGCGTGCGACCGGCCAGGCTCGCGGTGTCCACATCGGCGAGGACCTGGCGCTTCATCTCCTCGTTGATGGCCGATCCGGCGTTCTGATACTCGATCTGGTTGCGGAACTGACCGAACTGGATCGTCCCCGTGGCGTCGCGAAGGTCCGTTCCGTTGATCGCCGGTCCCGTCTGGACGCGAATGCCCAGGCCCTCCGGCAGTCCGTCCACGGCGACGGGGTAGATGCCCGACCGGGCTTCCCCTGCGACGCCGGTGAAGCGGACGGGAAAGACCGGACCGGTGTTCGGTCCGACGCCGAACTCCTCGACGGCCGCGTCGCGATCGGTGGCGATCGCCTGCGCCAGGGTCGACGCGTCGCTCGCCCGGACTTCGACGTCGGCCTGGATCAGCGGGAACTGCTCGGCGCCGAAACTGTCCGGCGAGAAGCCTTGCGGCTGGACGTGGGCCTCCGAACCGATCCGGACGACGGTCGTGCTGTAGGCCATGGCTGCGACGAGGACGACGGCCGCACCGGCGACGATCGTCGACCGTGCGGGGCGGCGCGCAGTGCGGATCCGGGATGCCGACGTCATCTCAGCCTCGATCCAGCCCGCGGCGGCCCGACATCCCTCGCGCGGCCGGCGCCGTCCACGACGCCCCGCCCGGCGCGGCCGGTGTGTCCGTTCCCATCGACATCGCGGTTCCTCCCCGGCGGCCCTGCTCGCGGCTTCGGCCTCAGGGCCGTCGCCTCGTCTCCCGATCGGAAGGTGTAAGATTTTTCTTCCGCAGTCAAAACTTTCTTCTTTTCCTCGCCGGTGTCAACGGGAGCTGAAATTGCAGCCCCCACCCGACACGTGCGCGGCGAACCGGACGCGCTGACAGGTTGCTGACAGGATCGGCCGGCTAGACAGGAGGCGCCGGCCGGGCAGGGGCCGGTTCGCATGGCGCTTCGGGAGGATGCGCGCCTGCAACGCCGCCGGGTTCGAGGGACGCGCACGTCCCAGCTCCCAAGGCCGCGGTTCGCAGACCGACTCCCCCGTTCGACCGCGCGGCCCGCCACGGGCAAGCGACCCTGCGTGTTTGGAGAGAGAACCCGCATGTCCTTCACACGATCGAGCATTCTCGTCGCGGCGCTCCTCGCCTCGACCAGCGCCTTCGCCCAGATGTCCGAGCTGCGCATCATGGCGCCGGCCGCGCCGGGCGGCGGCTGGGACCAGACTGCACGTGCCATCCAGGCGACGCTCCAGGCCGACGGTCTCGTCCAGAACATCCAGGTCGAGAACGTCGCCGGTGCCGCGGGCACGATCGGTCTTCAACAGTTCGTCAACCGCTCGGACGGCGACGGCAACGCGGCGATCGTCGGCGGCTACGTCATGGTCGGCGGCATCATCACCAACGAATCGCCGGTGACGCTCGCCGACGTCACCCCGATCGCGCGCCTGACGGGCGAGTACGTGGTCGTCGTCGCGCCGGCCGATTCGGAGATCGACAACGCCGACGACCTCGCGGCCCTCCTCAAGGAGGATCCGGGACAGGTGTCCTGGGGCGGCGGCTCGGCGGGCGGCGTCGACCACATCGCAGCCGGCCGCTTCGCGCAGGTCGCGGGCGCCGATCCGGCCGAGATCAACTACATCCCCTATTCGGGCGGCGGCGAAGCGCTGGCAGCCCTTCTCGGCAACCAGGTGAATGTCGGCGTTTCGGGCTACGGCGAGTTCGCCGCGCAGATCGAATCCGGCGACCTCAAGGTGATCGGCATCACCGCGCCCGAAGCGCAGGACTACGCGCCGAACGCCCCGACCTTCGCCGATCAGGGCTACGACCTGACCATCCAGAACTGGCGCATGATCGCCGGCGGCCCGAACCTCTCAGACGAGCAGCGCGAGACGCTGACCTCGACCATCCGCCAGATGGCGGAATCGGAGCGCTGGCAGCAGGAGCTCGAGACCCGCGGCTGGGTCGACACCTATCTCGATGGCGAGGAGTTCCAGGCCTACCTCGACCAGGAGATCGAGAACACCACGGCCATCCTGTCCGAGCTCGGTATCACCCAGTGAACGAGCAGCCCGATACGCGGCTGGCGGAAGAGAGCGGGGGCGGGGCGGCCCGCCCCCTCTCGTCCGAAGGCCAGCATCACCGCGGCGCCGTCGATTTCGGCGGGCTCCTCATCGCCGCCGCCCTCGTCGTCCTCGCCTTCCTGATCTTCTCCGACGCCTGGTCCTATCCGGTGCGGCGCGCCTCGGCCCATTTCGGCCCCGGCATCTTCCCGATGATCGTCGCAGGCGGTCTCCTCGTCCTCGGCATCCTCACCGTCTTGATGGGTGTCCGGGGTCGCTTCCCGGAACGCGAGGTCATTTCGTTCGCCGCGCCGGCCTGGATCACGGGTGGCCTTCTCGTCCAGGTCCTCCTCATCGCCAACGGCGGCGGCTTCGTCCTCGCCGCGACGGCGCTCTTCTCGGCCACGGCCCGCGGCTTCGGGCACCGCAACTTTCTCGTCAGCGTCCCGGCCGGCCTCGTTGTCGCGACCTTCCTCTACGTGCTTTTCCAGCGCCTCCTCGGCCTCGCCCTTCCCGCCGGCCCGCTCGAGGCCGCCATCAACGCGCTGTTCCTGTAGGCCGCCCGCATGGAAACCTTCTCGCTTCTCTACGAAGGCCTCTTGGTCGCGGCGCAGCCCCAGAACCTTCTCTTCGCGCTGATCGGCGTTCTCCTCGGAACCGCCGTCGGCGTCATGCCGGGCATCGGCCCGGCGCTGACGGTGGCGCTCCTCCTGCCGGTCTCGCTCTCCTTCGGGGCCACCGGCTCGCTGATCATGTTCGCCGGCATCTATTACGGCGGCATGTATGGCGGCGCGATCTCCTCGATCCTGCTCAACACGCCGGGCGAGACCGCCTCGATCATGACGGCGGTCGAGGGCAACCGGATGGCGCGCTCCGGCCGGGGAGGGCAGGCGCTCGCGGCGTCCGCCATCGGCTCCTTCTTCGGCGGCACGGTCGGCACGATCGGCATCGCCCTGATCGCCCCGCTGATGGTGTGGGTAGCGCTGCGCTTCGGTCCGGCCGAGTATTTCGCGCTGATGACGCTCGCCTTCCTGACCGTCTCCGCCGCCTTCGGCGGCTCGGTCGTGCGCGGCCTCACCTCGCTCTTCGTCGGGCTCGCGATCGGCCTCGTCGGCATCGACAGCCTGACCGGCCAGTCGCGCATGTCCTTCGGCTTCCCGGAGCTTCGCGATTCGATCGACATCGCCATCGTCGCGGTCGGCCTCTTCGCCATCGGCGAGACCCTCTACGTCGCCTCGCAGAAGATCGACGCGAGCGAGACGGTGGAGAAGGTTCGGGGCTCGGTCTGGATGTCGCGCGCCGACTTCCGCCGCGTCGTCGGGCCGTATCTGCGCGGCTCCGGGCTCGGCTTCATCTTCGGCCCGCTGCCGACCGGCGGCGCGGAGATCCCGACCTTCCTCTCCTATTCCTACGAGAGCCGCTCGGCGAAGGGCGTCGCGCGGGAGGAGTTCGACAACGGCAAGGGCGCGATCGAGGGCGTGGCCGGTCCCGAATCGGCCAACAACGCCTCGGCCGCCGGCACGCTGATCCCGCTCCTGACGCTGGGTCTTCCGACCTCGGCGACGGCGGCGATGATGCTGGCGGGCTTCCAGCAGTACGGGCTGCAGCCCGGGCCGCTGCTCTTCACCAACAATCCGGCCATCGTCTGGGGTCTGGTGGCGAGCCTCTTCATCGCCAACTTCATGCTGCTCGTCCTCAACCTGCCCTTCGTCGGGCTCTGGGTGAAGCTCCTCGAGATTCCCCGCCACTGGCTCTATGCGGGCATCCTCACCTTCGCCACGCTCGGCATCATCGGGGCGACGGGCTCGAGCTTCGCGCTGATCCTGCTTCTCCTGTTCGGTCTGGTCGGCTTCGTCATGCGGCGCTTCGGCTACCCGCTGGCCCCGGTGCTCGTCGCGACCATCCTCGGGCCGCTGGCCGAGGAGCAGCTGCGGCGCGGCCTGATGATCAACCGCGGCGACTGGAGCTTCCTGTTCCAGTCCTGGATCGCGCTTCTCATCTACGCCATCGCGATCGCCTCGATCCTGGGACCGGTGGTCTGGCGCATGATGCAGCCGAAGGGGGCCAACACCGCCTTCGCGATGGACGGCGACTGAGGCTCGCGGGGCGGGTGCTTTGCCTCCGCCCCGGCTTCTGCCAAAGTCGCCGCATGCGGCTGCTTCTGGTGGAAGACAACGAAGATCTGGGCGATGCGATGGCGCGCCATCTCGCCCGTGCGGGCCACTCGGTGGAGTGGGTGCGCAGCGGCGAGGGCGCGCTGGAGGCGACGGCCGCGGAGCGCTTCGACGCGGCGGCCGTCGATCTGACGCTGCCGGGACGCGACGGGGTCTCGGTGATCGAGGAGTGGCGGCGGCACAAGGTGTCGATGCCCATCCTCGTCGTCACCGCCCGCTCCGAGATCGACGACAAGGTCGGCATTCTCGACCGTGGCGCCGACGACTACCTGGTGAAGCCCTTCGACCTGCGTGAGATGGAGGCGCGGCTTCGGGCGCTGCTGCGCCGGCAGGCCGGGCAGACGACGAGCGTCACCGTCGCGGGCGACGTCGCGCTCGACGCGGGCGCGCAGACCGTGATCGTCGCGGGACGCCGGGTGGAGCTCGGTCGTCGCGAATTCCGGCTTCTGGAGATCTTCCTGGCCAAGGTGGGCACCGTGGTGCCGAAGGAACGGCTGATGTCGCAGCTCTTCTCCCATGACGACGAGGTGTTGACCAACGCGCTCGAGCTCTACGTCTCGCGCCTGCGCCGCAAGCTGTCCGGGTCGGGGCTCGAGATCGTCACGGTCCGCGGCGTCGGCTACGGGGCCCGGCTGCGGGACGCGGCCTGACGGCGACCCGCATGGAGACCGTCCTCTCCCGCCCCTTCCGCACCCCGCGGGCCGGCGGCGTCTCGATCCGCCGGCGCATTCTCGTCGCCGCGGTCGCGCTGCTTCTGGCCTCGTCCCTCATCCTCGTCTGGTTCATCCTGGACTACGCCGCGCGCTCCGCGGACCGGGCCTTCGACCGTCTGCTGGGCGCGTCCGCTCTGACGATCGCCGGCGCGGTGCAGGCCGAGCGCGGGACGGTGACGGTCGAACTGCCCATCACCTCCTTCGCCATGTTCTCCGGCGCCGACCGGGTCTTCTACTCGGTCACGGACACGCGCGGACGCTTCGTGACGGGCTACGAGGATCTCGCCGGGGCCCTGCCGGCCGCCGACGAGGGCGAGACGGTCTTCACCGACATCGATTATCGCGGCGAGCCCGTGCGCGTCGCCACCGCCGGCCGGCTGCTGTCCACGCCGGACGGGACCGGCTGGGTGACGGTGCGCGTGGCCGAGACGCTGAGCGAGCGGCGCGCGCTCGCCAACGAGATTTCCAGCAACGCCATCGTCCCGGTCATCGCGCTGACGCTGCTGGCCATGGGCCTCGTCTGGTTCGTGCTCGGGCGCGCCTTCGCCCCGCTCGCGGGGCTGGAGCGCCATCTGATCGGCCGCGGGCCGGAGAACCTGTCGCCGGTCGACCTGCCGGTGCCGACGGAGGTCGGCCATCTGGTGGCGGCCTTGAACGGCTTCATGGAGCGCCTGCGCACAGCCCGCCAGAGGCTGGAGGCGCTGGTCACCGAAGCGGCCCACGAGGTGCGCACACCGCTCGCCTCGCTGCGGGCGCAGGCCGAGATCGCGCGCGACGAGGCGGATCCGGCGGCGCTGCGGGCCCGTGTCGAGCGCATTCACGCGGGGGCGATCCATGCCAGCCAGCTCGTCTCCCAGCTTCTCATGGACGCCACCGTCTCGCACCGGCTGGAGGTCGCCGAGCCTTCCGCGACCGCGCTTCCCGACCTCCTGAACGACGTCGCGGGACGCCTCGACCCGGATCTCGACGACCGGCTGACCATCGAACTCGACAAGGATCTGGAGGACGGCTTCGTCGTGGGCGATCCCGTGGTTCTGCGCGAGATGCTGCGAAACCTCCTCGACAACGCCATGAGCTACTCCTCCGGCGCGGTCGAACTCGGGGCGCGGCGCGAGGGCGAATGGGCGGTGATCTGGGTGGCGGATCGCGGCCCCGGCATCCCCGCCGAGGAAAAGCCGAAGGTGCTGTCCCGCTTCGGGCGGGGCAGCTCGTCCGCCGGCAAGCCGGGATCGGGGCTCGGTCTTGCGATCGTCGAGCGGATCGCCGCCTCGCTCGGGGGAACCCTCGCGCTCGGGGATCGGCCGGGGGGCGGCCTCGTCGTCCGGGTGCGCCTGCCGCTCGGGGGGCGGCCCGCCCGGCCGAAGTCGGCCCCCGGATCGAGCGCGCTCCTCGCCGTCCTCCTCGGGTCCATGCTCGTCTGCGCGGCCGACGTCTCCTTCGCCGCCACCAGGCTCTTCGAGGCGAGGGGCGGCGAGCCGGTCCGGCGCCTGACGATCGTCGGCACGACCGACACGCCCTTGCTCGCGCCGCTCGTGAGGGCCTTCCAGGACGCCCAGCCCGGCGTCGAGATCGAGTATTTCGAAGGCGAGACGCTGCCGATCTACCGGGACTACGTCGCCGGCACGCTGGAGCCCGAGCCCGACATCCTGATGAGCTCGGCGTCCGACCTTCAGGTGAAGCTCGCCAATGACGGCTATGCGCAGCGCTATGAATCGCCGTTCCTCGAACGCCTCCCGGCCTGGGCGAGCTGGCGCGACGAGGTCTTCGGCTTCACCTACGAGCCGGCCGTGATCGTCTACGATCCCGACGCCTTCTCGCCGGGCGAGGTTCCCCGCACGCGGATCGCCCTCGCCGAGCTTCTGGAGCACGATCCGGAGCGCTTCCGGGGGCGCGTCGCGACCTACGACATCGCCCAGAGCGGCGTCGGATATCTCCTCGCGGCACAGGACGGGACCATCTCCTCCACGAACTGGCGGCTGGCTGCCGCCTTCGGGCGAACCGGCATCCGGCTCAGCGGATCGAGCCCGCAGATGCTGACCCTGATCGAGGAGGGCGAACTTTCGCTCGGCTACAACATCCTCGGCTCCTACGCGCTCGCCCGGCAGGCCGCCGGGGCACGGATCGGCATCGTGGTGCCGGACGACTACGTGCTGGTCCTCACGCGGACCATGCTGATCCCCGAGGATGCGGCGAACCCAGACCTGGCGCGCGCCTTCATCGACTTCACCCTGTCGCCTGCGGGTCAGGCGGTGCTCGCCGGCGCCTCCGCCCTCGGTTCGATCGTCCCGGGTTCGAACGGGCCCTTCACGGCCGAGCGGATCGCCGCGCTGGGGCTCGGGGCGGTGCAGCCGGTGGCGCTCGGCCCCTCGCTGCTCGTCTCGCTCGATCCGCAACGCCGGGACCGCTTCCTGCAGACCTGGACGGAAATCGTCGCGCCGGGGGCGATGCGACCGTGACGCCCCCGGCAGGTCGCAACGGGGGACGGCGTTCTTTCCGCCGGCGAACGATCGCAACGTCCGGTCCTCGCCTTCAAATGGTCGAGGGACGAACCGGAGCGCGTTCGGGCGATGGCGGGACGATTTTCGGCCCCGAACGAGTTCTGCAGCGTCGTGTGCCTATTCGGACGCACAATGGTCGCTCTATCTGTTTAAATCCAACCGTCCGGCCCACGGGCCGGCGCCTGCGACACGGACGGCCGTCTGTTCCGACCGCCCGAGCGTCGACCCTGGAGAGATCGTGACGTCCTTGAACGGCAACGCCGACAGCGAAGAGGCCGAGACGGCCGCGGCGGACGAGATCGGCAACCCGGCGCGGCTGGCTGCCCTGCGCTCCCTCGAAATCCTCGACACGCCCCCGGACCCGAGCTTCGACAGCATCGTCGCGGTCGCGAGCGAGGTCTGCGAAGCGCCGACCGCGCTGGTCAGCCTGATCGATCAGCATCGCCAATGGTTCAAGGCTCGAGTCGGCTTCGAGCCGAGCGAGACCTCGCTGGACCGTTCCGTCTGCTCGCACACGCTGCTGCGCTCGGACCTTCTCGTGATCCCGGACCTGACGGCCGATCCCCGGACCGCGTGCAACCCTCTCGTCACCGGGCTCGAGGCGATCCGGTTCTATGCCGGTGCGCCGCTCATCACGAGCGAGGGGTACCACCTCGGCGCGCTCTGCGTCATCGACTCCAGGCCGAGGCCCGAAGGCCTGTCGGACCGGCAGGCCAATGTCCTGCGTCAGCTGGCCCGCCAGGCCGTGTCGCAGATCGAGCTCCGACGCCTGCTCGGCCAGCGCGACGAACTGGTCGAGCGCCTTCGCGCCGCGCGCGACGCGGCGGCGGAGGACCGGCGCCGCTTCGAGCTTCTCTTCGACAACGCGCCGAGCTTCATCGCCCTGAAGAAGGGGCCGAACCACGTCTACGAGCGTGTGAACGCGGCCTACCGATCCGTGATCGGCGGGCGGGACGTGCTCGGCAAGTCGGTCGTCGAGGCCTTGCCGGACGCCGTCGAGCAGGGTTTCCTCGGCATCCTCGACGAGGTCTACCGGACCGGCCAACCCTATTCGGCCAAGGCCGTCAAATGGGTGTCGCACGGCTCGTCCGGCGAACCTCCGGTCGAGAGCTTCCTCGACTTCGTCTACCAGCCGCTTCTGGAAGACGGCGAGATCGCCGGCATCTTCACCATCGGCTACGACGTGACCGAGCGCGTGCTGCAGGGGCGGAGGGACCAGGCGCTCGCCCATCTGGGCGAACGCATGCGGTCGCTCTCGAACCCGGAGGACGTCACGCGCACGGCGGCCCAGATGCTGGCCGAAGCGTTGGAGGCGACGCGGGCCGGCGTCGGCACGGTCGATCCCGAGCGCGAGACCGTCTTCATGCATCCGAACTGGTGCGCACCCGGCGCGACGCCCGTCGAGGGCCACTTCCGCTTCCGCGACTACGGCTCCTTCGTCGACGAGCTGAAGGCCGGCCGAACGGTCATCGTGGAGGACACGGCGCGCGATCCGCGCACGAAGGACGGCGCCGCGGCGCTGGCCGCGCTGGGCATCCGCGTCCTCTTGAACATTCCGGTCATCGACCGCGACCGCTTCGTCCTCGTCGCCTTCGTTCACTTCGCCGGTCCCCGCATCCTGTCCGAAGAGGACGTTCTCTTCGTGCAGCAGGTGGCGGACCGCACGCAGGCGACGCTGTCGCGCCTCCATACCGAGGAACAGCAGCGAACCCTCAACCAGGAGCTCGCCCACCGCATGAAGAACTCGCTCGCCATGGTCCAGGCCATCGCGACGCAGACCATGCGGCAGGCCCGGACCATGGAGGAGGGGCGCGAGGCCATGTCCAACCGCCTCGCCGCCCTCGGTCGGGCCCAGGACATCCTGACCGGGGCGAACTTCGAGAGCACGGACGTGCGCGCCGTCGTCGACGCGGCGATCGCGCCGCACCAGGGGCCGCAGATCGAGATCGACGACGACGGCGTGCCGATCGGTCTCACCTCGCAGCAGGCGCTGGGCCTCTCCCTTGCCATTCACGAGCTCGCGACCAACGCGGCGAAATACGGCGCCCTGTCCGTCGACGAGGGCACGGTCACCATGTCCTGGATGCAGACGGGCAACCTCTTTCAATTCGAATGGATCGAAACCGGCGGTCCGCCCGTTTCGACACCCAAGCGCAAGGGGTTCGGCTCCAAGCTGATCGAACGGATCGTCGCCTCCTATTTCGACGGCGAGGGCCGCATCGATTTCCATCCGGCGGGCATCCGCTTCAAGCTGACCGGGGCCTCCGGCCGCACCGCGTCCAGGACCTGAGGAGAAAGGGCACCGCATGGCACAGTCCTTCGACCCGGCCGCCTATGCCGTCCTCGTCGTCGAGGACGATGCGCTGCTGCGCGCCGAGGCCGTGGATCTGTGCGAGGAGGCCGGCTTCACGGTCTACGAGGCGCGCGACGCAGATCAGGCGATCCGCGAGCTGGAACGTCACTCGGAGATCCGCGTGCTGTTCACCGACATCGAGATGCCGGGTTCGATGGACGGCCTGAAGCTCGCCCGGGCGGTCCGTGACCGCTGGCCGCCGGTCGCGATCATCGTGACCTCGGGCCGGGTGAACCCCGGCGAAGGCGATATTCCCGAGCGCGGGGTCTTCTTCGCCAAACCCTACCCGCCCCAGAGCATCGTCGATACGCTTACGGGAATCGCCGCCGAGATTCGCTCCTGAGCGAACGGATCGAAGCTTGCGGCCGCCCGTCGTTCGGCCTGTCTGATCTTCGGGCTTCGTGAACGGTCGGTCGGGAGGAAACGGGATGCGTCTGGACGGCCTGAGGATCCTCGTCACTGCGGCGGGGCAGGGAATCGGGCGCGCCAGCGCCGTCGCGCTGTGCGCCGAGGGAGCGGAGGTGATCGCGACGGACCGAGACGCCGGCCTGCTCGCCGGTCTCGACGGCATGCGGACCATGGCGCTGGACGTGACCGACGCGAAGGCGGTCCGGGACGCGGCCGCCGCCGTGGGACCGCTCGACGGCCTCTTCAACTGCGCCGGCATGGTCCACGGCGGGACGCTCCTCGACATCGCCGACGAGGACTGGGAGGAGGGCTTTTCTCTGAACGTCACTGCGATGATGCGGCTGACCCGGGCCGTTCTTCCCGCGATGCTGGACCGTGCGTCCCAAACCGGGACGGCCTCCATCCTGAACATGGCCTCCATGGCGTCGTCGGTGAAGGGCTTTCCCAACAGGACGATCTATGGCGCGTCCAAGGCGGCGGTGATCGGGCTCACCAAGGCGATCGCGGCCGACTACGTCACACGCGGGATCCGCTGCAACGCGCTCTGTCCCGGCACGGTCGACACGCCCTCGCTGCGCGGCCGAATCGCCGGTGCGCCCGACCCGGTCCAGGCCGAGAAGGACTTCGTGGCGCGCCAGCCGATGGGCCGGCTCGCCAGCGTCGACGACATCACGCCGACCGTGGTCCATCTGCTGGGACCGGGCAGCCGCTTCGTCTCCGGGCAGGCCGTGCTCGTGGACGGCGGCGTCACGATCTGACATCGATCGTCCCGACGCGCGGAACGACATCACCTCCTCGAAGGATAGAGTGCCGATGAAACTGCTTCGCTATGGGCCGGCGGGTGCCGAGAAGCCGGGACTGCTCGACCGGGAGGGCCGCATCCGCGACCTGTCCGGGCATGTCGACGACATCGCCGGCGACGTCCTGACGCCCGAAGGCCTCGGCCGGCTCCGCGCGATCGATGCCGAGGCCCTCCCGCTGGTCGGCGGCTCGCCGCGCCTGGGCGCCTGCGTCGGGCGCATCGGAAAGTTCGTCTGCATCGGGCTGAACTACGCCGACCACGCGGCGGAGACGGGGGCCGAGATCCCGAAGGAGCCGATCGTCTTCAACAAGTGGATCACGGCGGTCTGCGGTCCGAACGACGATGTCGAGATTCCGCGCGGCTCGCAGCAGACCGACTGGGAGGTCGAACTCGGCGTCGTGATCGGCAAGGGCGGACGCTACATCGAGGAAGCGGACGCGCTCGACCACGTCGCGGGCTATTGCGTCGTCAACGACGTTTCCGAGCGGGAATGGCAGAGCGAGCGCGGCGGGACCTGGGACAAGGGAAAGGGCTTCGACACCTTCGGCCCGACCGGCCCCTGGCTGGTGACGCCGGACGAGGCCGGGGACGTCGGGAATCTGGCGATGTTCCTGGAGGTCGACGGCAGGCGCTACCAGAACGGCTCGACCGCGACGATGATCTTCCCGGTCCCCCACATCGTCTCCTACCTTTCCCGCTTCATGTCCCTGCGCCCGGGCGACGTCATCTCGACCGGCACGCCGCCGGGCGTCGGCCTCGGCCAGAAGCCGCCCGTCTATCTCAAGGGCGGCGAGACGATGCGGCTGGGCATCGAGGGCCTCGGCGAGCAGGTGCAGCGGGTCGTGCGGGCCGGATAGGCCGCACGTCCACCCGTTGTGCGCCTTCCCGCGGCCTTTCGTGAACGGCAAAGGATTAGGACGCCTGTCGCGGCTGCCGAACGGGCTTTCACCTCTGCTGCATTCCGATTTGAAGCGGTATAGGAATCGAACGCTTGGCGATCCCGCATCGTAGAGGATCGCGGGCGGTCGGCCGCCGTTCGCGTGCCGGCCAGCGAGCGAAAGGTTCGGGCTGGATGACGGACGCAGGAACGAGCCGGGCGAAGACCGGTATTGCCGGGCTCGACGACATCCTCGCCGGCGGCCTGATGGAGGGCCGGGTGTTCCTCCTGGAAGGAAGCCCCGGCACCGGCAAGACCACGATCGCCCTGAACTTCCTCCTGGAGGGGGCGAACAAGGGCGAGACCGGCCTTTACGTCACCCTTTCGGAGACCGAAACGGAACTTCGGTCCGGCGCCGCCTCGCACGGATGGGAACTCGGACCCCGGATCGAGGTGTTCGAGCTGGTCCCGCCCGAGAGCCTGCTCGATTCCGACCAGCAGCAGAGCCTGCTCTATTCCTCAGACCTCGAACTCGGCGAGACGACGAGGATGATCTTCGAGGCGGTCGAGCGGGTGAAGCCGAAGCGCATCGTCCTCGACAGCCTTTCGGAAATCCGCCTCCTGGCGCAGGGCTCGCTTCGCTACCGGCGTCAGATCCTGGCGCTGAAGCACTATTTCGCCCGCAACGGCGGAACGGTCCTGCTTCTGGACGACCTGACGGCGGAGACCACGGACAAGACCGTCCACAGCGTCGTTCACGGCGTGATGCATCTCGAGGAACTGGCCCCCCAATACGGCGCCGAGCGACGGCGCGTGCGCATCACCAAATATCGCGGCACGGCCTATCGCGGCGGCTACCACGACATGCGGATCGCGACAGGCGGCGTTGAGGTCTATCCGCGGCTGGTGGCGCTGGAGCATCACACCGGCTTCGCCCGGACGCAGACCTCGAGCGGCATCGATGCCATCGACGCGCTGGTCGGCGGCGGCCTCGAGCGCGGTTCGAGCACGCTGATCCTCGGGCCGTCCGGCTCGGGCAAGTCGATCTTCGGCGTCCAGTTCGCCATGGCCGCGATCGCGCGCGGCGAGCGGGCGGCTCTCTTCGTCTTCGACGAGGAACTCGGCCTGATGACCGAGCGCATGCTGGCCCTCGGCTTCGACGTGGCGGGCGAGATGGAGCGCGGAATGCTGCATGTCGAGCAGATCGACGCGGCCGAGATCTCGCCCGGCGAGTTCGCGCACCGGGTCCGCTACCGGACCGCGAATGCCGGCGCCAAGGTCGTCGTGATCGACAGCCTGAACGGCTACCAGGCGGCGATGCCGGAAGAGAACTCCCTCATCCTGCATATGCACGAGCTTCTGCAGTTCCTGAACCGCCAGGGCACGACGACGATCCTGACCGTCGCCCAGCATGGGCTCGTGGGCGACATGAACTCTCCCGTCGACATCACCTATCTGGCCGACACCGTCATCCTCCTGCGCTATTTCGAGGCGTTCGGGCGCATGCGGCGGGCCCTCTCCGTCGTCAAGAAGCGGGCCGGGCGGCACGAGGATACGATCCGCGAATACCGGATCGGCGGGCAGGGGGTCTTGGTGGGCGAGCCGCTGGTGGAGTTCCACGGCGTCCTGCGCGGGGTTCCGGCCTTCGTCGGACAGGACGCCGACGGACTGATGAGCGATGCTGCGACGCGATAGATGCCGAACACCGTCGTAGACCCCCATGCGCTGCTTCTGACGCCGTTCGGCCGCGACGCCGACGTCTCTCGCGCGCTGCTCGCCGAGGTCGGCATCGAGGCCCGGCCGGTCTTGGATGTCCCGGAGCTCGTCCGCCGTCTCAAGGACAACGTGCTGTTCGCGGTGATCGGAGAGGAATCGCTGCGCACGGCCGACATCCGCCCTCTGGCGGACTGGGTGCAGGCCCAGCCGACATGGTCGGACCTCCCGTTCGTCCTCTTGACCCGCCATGGCGGCGGGCCGGAGCGCAACCCGGCCGCGGCGCGCTTCTCGGAGGCGCTCGGCAACGTCACCTTCGTCGAGCGTCCGTTCCACCCGACGACCTTCCTCAGCGTCGCCAAGACCGCCCAGAAGGGACGCCGCCGCCAGTACGAGAGCCGGTCGACCCTGGAGCAGCTGCGCGAAAGCGGCGAGCGGCTCGAAACGGCGCTCAAGGCCGGGCGCCTGGGGTCCTGGGAGTTCGACGTCGATCGGCAGGAGCTGATCACGACGCCCTCCTGCCGATCGATCTTCGGGCGCGGGCCACAGGAGGACTTCTCCTACGACGATCTCCTGGAGAGCATCCATCCGGACGATCTGCAACGCGTGCAGGGCGCTCTGCGGCACACGGTCGAGACGGGCGACGACTACGTCATCGAGTACCGAACGATCTGGACGGACGGATCGCACCATTGGGTCGAGGTTCGGGCCCGGCTGGTGCGTACGCGCCAGGGCCATCGCTTGGTCGGCGTCTCGTCGGACATCACGGCCCGCAAGAGCGCCGAGGAACAGTTGCGTTTTCAGAACGAGACTCTGGAGGCGCGGGTCGCCGCGCGCACCCGGGAACTGGAGCGCGCCCATCGCGACACGCTGGAGCAGATGTCTCAGCGCGAGCTGGCCGAAGGCAAACTCCGCCAGTCCCAGAAGATGGAGCTGATCGGCCAGCTCACCGGCGGCGTCGCGCACGACTTCAACAACCTCCTGATGGCGGTGATCGGCAATCTCGACCTCCTGCGCCGGCACGTGGGCGGGGACACACGCGCGCTGCGGCTCATCGACGGCGCCCAGCAGGGCGCCAAGCGCGGCGCCTCGCTGACGCAGCGCCTGCTCGCCTTCGCCCGGCGCCAGGATCTCAGTCTCGTCGTGGCCGACCTCGCCGAACTCGTGCGCGGGATGGTGCCGCTGATCGAGCGCACCATCGGCTCCTCGATCGAGCTGCGCTTCGAGCTGCCAGAGGGGCCGGCGCGCTCCGAGCTCGACGTCAACCAGGTCGAACTGGCGCTCCTCAATCTCGTCGTCAACGCGCGCGACGCGATGCCGTCCGGCGGAACGCTGACGATCCGCGTCGATCTCGGCGAATGGCCCGACGCCGATGCGCCGGGTTTCGTCCGCCTGACGGTGACCGACACCGGGCACGGCATGGACGCGGCGACGCTGGAGAAGGCGACGGAGCCCTTCTTCTCCACCAAGGGCGTCGGCAAGGGCACGGGGCTCGGCCTGTCGATGATCCACGGTCTCGTCGAGCAGCTGGGCGGGGAGTTCCGGCTGGCGAGCCTCGTCGACGAGGGGACGACCGCGGAGCTCCTGTTTCCGGCGACCGACAAGGTCGTATCGGAACCTGCTGCGGAGCCGACCGCGCCGGAGGCGGCCTTGCCGCAGAACGCGCCCCTGCGCATCCTCATGGTCGACGACGACGCGCTGATCGCCATGAGCAGCGTCGACATGCTGGAGGATCTCGGCCACGAGGTGGTGGAGGCCAATTCCGGCGACGCCGCGCTGAGACACCTGGCCGACGGCGAGACGATCGACCTGATGATCACCGACTTCTCGATGCCGCGGATGAACGGCGCCCAGCTCGCACGGGCGGCGCGGAACCTGCGGCCCGGCCTGCCGATCATCCTCGCCACCGGCTACGCCGACCTGCCGTCCGGCGAGGAGATCGACCTGCCGCGCCTCGCCAAACCCTACGACCAACGCCAGCTCGCCGCGCAGATCGAGGCGGTGCGCGCGAAGGGCTGAGGGGCCGTCATCATGCCCAGACCCGATCCGGCGACGCCGATCTTCGAGACGGTGCTCGGTCCCGATTTCCGCGATCTCGGCGCGATCGTGCGGCGGCACTATTCGCTGCGCCCCTTCAGCCGCGACGCCGTCACGGTCCGGGGCACCATGGGGGAGGTCTGGCATTCGGGCCTGGCGCGGCTGCTTTTGCCGATGGCGCGGATCGCCGGCGCGCTGGTGCCCTTTCGCGGCCGGAACGTCCCGATCGAGGTACATTATTCGGCCCGCGAGACTCGCCCGACGCTGCACTGGGACCGCGTCTTCCACTTCGAGGGCCGCGTGCCCTACCATTTCCGCTCGCATATGGAGGTGGCGGGGAAGGGTGAGGTGATCGAGTTCGTCCGGCTCGGCATCGGCATGCGCCTCGGCGTCACGGCCGAAGAGGGGGCGCTCGTTTTCCGCGGGCGCGGCTATCTCTGGCGCGTCTTCGGGGTCGACATCCCGCTTCCCCTCGGGCTCGTCCTCGGCCGGGCCTATGTGGAGGAGCGCCCGGCGACGGACGACGCGTTCACCATGCGGATGACCCTGGACCATCCGCTCGCGGGAACCTTGTTCCGCTACGACGGCCGCTTCACGATCGATGCGACCGCGGATTGAGCGTCAGGGCTTCGGCCCGTAGCCGGCCATGAACAGGCGCACCGCCGCGTCGACCGTGCGGCCGATCTCGGCGGCGTCCGGCTGCGGCGCCTCGTCGTCGAAGAAGCGGCGGCGCAGGATGCCGGCGGTGGAAAGCTCGATGAACTGGGCCGCCGCGAGCGGAACGTCGTCGATCGCGAGCGCGCCGGCGGCGACCGACCGTTCCAGATAGGCGCACAGGACCGCGTGGCCGCGCGCCGGGCCGTGTCTGTAGAAGTCGCGGCCGAGCTCGGGCATGCGGCTCGCCACGGCGATCACGGTCCGCTTGGCATGCATAGCGCCCGAGGAGAGCGTGAATTCGGCGAGCTTCGTGCCGTATCGGCGGAGCGTCTCCACCGGGTGCGCGGCGTCGCCGAAGAGCGCCTCGATTTCCGAGAAGTAGCGCTCGCGTTCCTCGGAGATCAGCGCCTGGAACAGCTCCTCCTTCGACCGGAAGTAGACGTAGAGCGTCGATTTCGAGACGCCGGCCTCGCGCGTCACGTCGTTCATGGAAGCGGCATCGAAGCCGGTGCGCACGAAGATGCGGCGGGCGCCGTCGAGGATCTGCCGACGTTTGGCGGTGTCCTCGAACGGGCGCCGTTCGTCCGCCGCAGGGCCGTCCGCGGGCGAGCGAGATTCTCTGGGGGTGAGCGTGTCCATGGACTTGAAGTGCGGGCTTGCGGGGCGTAAGTCAAGATCGAACCGAACGGTTCGGTTCGATTGAGGTTCGCCATGTCGTCATCCCCGTCCGATCATCAGCAGACCGCCGCAAAGGCGCCCAAGCTCGAGCTCGTCTCGCGATCCGAAGCGCCGGTCGCTCCTCCCGCCGAACAGGTCGAGCCGACGAAGTCCGCCGGAGAAGCGCCCCCTAAGACGAAGAAGGGCGGGGGCCTGCGACGGCTGGTGCTGATCCTCGTCGCGGCCGCCGCGCTCGGCGGCGGGGCGTGGTACGGACATGGCTGGTGGACGGACGGGCGCTTCCTCGTCTCCACCGACGACGCCTATGTCGGCGCCGACATGGCCGTGCTCTCGCCGAAGGTGACGGGCTACGTCCAGTCCGTCCCGGTGGCCGACAACCAGCCGGTCAGGGCGGGCGATCCCATCGTCGTCATCGATCCGGGCGACTACCAACTTGCGCTGCGCTCGGCCGAGGCGAAGATCGAGACCCAGAACGCCTCCGTCGAGCGCATCCGCGCCCAGCGTGCGGCCGCGGTCGAACAGGTGTCGGAGGCCGAGGCCGACCGCACCGTGGCTGCGGCCGCCGTCGACCAGGCCGCCCTCGACCTCGGCCGCGCCGAAGCTCTCGTCCGGTCCGGCACGAGCGCGCAGGCGCCGCTCGACCAGGCGCGCTCGGCCAAGGCCGAGGCGGACGCGCGGCTTGCCGGGGCGAACGCCTCGCTGGGCGCCGCGAACGCCAACGTCTCCGTCCTCGACGCGCAGATCAAGGAGGCCGAAAGCGCGCTTCCCGGCCTGCAGGTCGCCCGGGACCAGGCGGCGCGCGACCTCGACTTCACGACGCTGCGCGCGCCCTATGACGGGGTCGTCGGCAACATGTCCGTCCAGCCCGGCGACCTCGTCTCGCCCTCGCGGCGTCTGGCCGCCGTCGTGCCGCTCGACGCGGTCTACGTCGATGCGAACTTCAAGGAGACGCAACTCCACGAGATCGCCGTCGGCGAAGAGGTGCGCATCGAGGTCGACGCCTTGCCGGGGACCGAGGTGCGCGGCACGGTGGCCTCGCTCGCTCCGGCCTCCGGCTCGGTCTTCTCCCTGCTGCCGGCCGACAACGCCACCGGCAACTTCACCAAGATCGTCCAGCGCGTCCCGGTGCGGATCGCGATCGATCCGTCCGACGCCCATGCCGGCCTGCTCCGGCCCGGCCTCTCGGTGACGGTCGCGGTCGACACGCGCACCGCGCCCGACGCATCCGGCACCCTCGCCTCCAACTGATCGCCGCGCGCTCACGCGCTCTGACATCCACCCGGACCTTCGCCCATGTCCGCCACCGCCGCTCTTCCCGCCGCCGCCCGTTCGGGCGGGGGCGACGGGGACGCCATTCCGACCCGCCGCATCCTCGCCTTCATGGCGATGGTGTTCGGGATGTTCATGGCCATCCTCGACATCCAGATCGTCTCGGCCTCGCTGGCCGAGATCCAGGCCGGCCTGTCCGCCTCCGCCGACGAGATCGCCTGGGTCCAGACGGCCTATCTGATCGCCGAGGTGATCATGATCCTGCTGTCCGGGTTCCTCGCCCGGATGCTGTCGACGCGCGTCCTGTTCACGCTCGCGGCGGGCGGCTTCACGGCGGCTTCCGCGCTGTGCGCGACGGCCACCAACATCGACCAGATGATCTTCTACCGTGCGCTGCAGGGCTTCATCGGCGGCGGCATGATCCCGTCCGTCTTCGCGGCGGCCTTCACCATCTTCCCGCCGTCCAAGCGCTCGGTCGTCTCCCCGATGATCGGCCTCGTCGCGACGCTCGCGCCGACGATCGGGCCAACGGTCGGCGGCTATCTCAGCCACGCGCTCTCCTGGCACTGGCTGTTCCTCATCAACGTGCCCTTCGGCATCGTCGTCACGCTCGCCGCCTGGAACCTGATCGATTTCGACAAGCCGGACTGGTCGCTCCTGCCGAAGTTCGACTGGTTCGGCCTCCTCGGCATGGCGGCCTTCCTCGGATCGCTTGAGTACGTGCTCGAAGAAGGGCCGCTAGACGACTGGTACGACAGCGAAATCATCACGGGCATGACGATCGTCATGGTCGGCGGCGCGCTGCTCTTCCTCTACCGCGCCTTCACCGCCAGGGAGCCGATCGTCGACCTCGCGGCGTTCAAGAACCGCAACTTCGCCTTCGGCTCGCTCTTCTCCTTCATCATGGGCGTCGGGCTCTACGGCCTGACCTACCTCTACCCGGTCTATCTGGGGCGCATCCGCGGCTACGACGCGCTGATGATCGGCGAGACGATGTTCGTCTCGGGGCTCGCGATGTTCGCGACCGCCCCGATCGCCGGGCGTCTGTCGGCCAAGGCCGATCCGCGGGTGATGATGTTCGCGGGCTTCGCCGCCTTCGCCCTCGGCACCTGGCTGATGACCGGGCTGACGCACGACTGGGACTTCCACGAGCTTCTGATTCCACAGATCCTGCGCGGCTTCGGCCTGATGATGGCGATGGTGCCGATCAACAACATCGCCCTCGGCACGCTTTCGCCGGACAAGCTGAAGGGGGCCTCGGGCCTCTACAATCTGACGCGCAATCTCGGCGGCGCGGTCGGGCTCGCCCTCATCAACACGATGATCAACGACCGCACGGCGCTCCACTACGACCGGCTGGCCGAGCGCGTCGCCTGGGGCAGCCAGGCCGCCGAGGAGCGCCTCGCATCGATCGCGGCGAACCTCTCGGCGTCCGGCATCGACGGCGACAACGCCGCGGTCGCGCAGCTGACGCAGCTCGCGCGGCGCGAGGCGAGCGTGATGGCCTTCGCGGACGTGTTCCTGTTCCTGACCGTGCTCTTCGTCGCGCTCTGCGCCCTGACGGTCTTCATAGCACGCCCCAGAGGGCCGGCTCCGGCCGACGCGCATTGAGGGGACGCGTCGATACGGTGCTTGCGGTCGGGCCGCGTTTGCTGCAACGCGATGGGGCGCGATCCGCGGTAGGGTCGTCGCCATGGCCGGGCCCGTCGTCCTATCGATCCGACGTGAGTGCTGGGCCAAAACGGAGATCGACGCCGATGGCTGAGGACGCGCTGTACGAGGAGGCGAGGCAGTGGCGCCTCGACCTGCACCGTCATCCGGAGCTGGGCTTCCAGGAGCACCGCACTTCGGATTTCGTCGCCGCCCGCCTCGCCGAGTTCGGCCTGACCGTGCAGCGCGGGATCGGCCGGACCGGGGTCGTCGGCACCCTGTCGCGCGGCACGTCGCGCCGCACCGTCGGCTTGCGCGCCGACATGGACGCCCTGCCGATCGCCGAGGAGACGGGCGCCGCCCACGCCTCCGTCAACCCCGGCGTGATGCACGCCTGCGGCCATGACGGGCACACGGCCATGCTGCTCGCCGCGGCCAGGTCCGCGAGCCTGCGCGACGACATCGACGGCACCGTCCACTTCATCTTCCAGCCGGCCGAGGAGGTCGAAGGCGGCGCGAACGAGATGGTGCAGGACGGCCTCTTCACGCAGCGCGACGTCGATTCGGTCTACGCCTTCCACAACTGGCCGGCCCTCGCACCCGGCGCGGTCGTCGCACGCGACGGCGCCATGATGGCGGCCTTCGGCATCTTCGACGTCGCGGTGACGGGGCGCGGCGCCCACGGCGCAATGCCGCACGAGGGGGCCGACCCGGTGGTCGCCGCCGCGCAGATCGTCTCGGCGCTGCAGGCGGTGTGCGCCCGCAACGTCTCGCCGCTGCGCTCGGCGGTCCTGTCGGTGACGCGGATCGAGGGCGGCCACGCCTACAACGTGATCCCCGAGACCGTCCGGCTCGCCGGGACGGGCCGCTGGTTCGACGAGGATGTCGGCGACCTCCTGGAACGCCGGCTGCGCGAGACCGCGACGGCGCTCGCGCAGGGCTTCGGCTGCCGCGCCGATGTCGACTACCAGAAGCTCTTCCCCGCCACGGTCAACGATCCGGCGTCCGCCGCGCTGCTGCGCCGGGCGGCGGCGGGGATCGGTCTGTCGGTCGTCGAGACCGACCCGAGCATGGCCTCGGAGGATTTCGCCTACATGCTGGCGGAGCGGCCCGGCGCCTATCTCTGGCTTGGCGCGGGCCGAGAGGGCGACAATCCCGGCCTCCATTCGCCGCGCTTCGACTTCAACGATGCGGTGATCCCGGACGGGGTGCGGCTCTGGAACGAGACGATGACCCGCGCGCTGGCCGCCTGAGCCGAGGGTGACCCGACCTCAGGCGACGGGCCTTCGTGGGCGCGGCCGTTTCCCGGGTCCAGATTGAACGGACCCGGGCGGCCTCGACATCGCGGGCCGGGGACGCCACCTCTGGCCCGTGCGGACGCTCCCCGGCGCCCGGCAAGGGCAGGGCTGACGCGTGCGATTCTCCTTCGACAACAGCTATGCGCGACTGGGCGCGCCCTTCGTGCGCCCGACCCGGCCGACGGCGGTCGCCGCGCCGCTTCTCCTGAAGCTGAACCGGCCGCTCGCCGAGGAGCTGGGTCTTCAGGCCGACGCGCTCGACGGACCGGAAGGCGCCGCGATCTTCTCCGGCAACGCACTTCCCGACGATGCCGAGCCGGTCGCAAGCGCCTATGCCGGCCACCAGTTCGGGCACTTCGTTCCCCAGCTCGGCGATGGCCGCGCGATCCTCCTCGGCGAGATCGTCGATCGAACGGGCCGCCGGCGCGACGTGCAGCTGAAGGGCGCCGGGCTCACCGAATTCTCGCGCGGCGGCGACGGGCGCGCGGCGCTCGGCCCCGTGCTCCGCGAATATCTCGTCAGCGAGGCGATGGCGGCCCTCGGCATCCCGACGACGCGCGCGCTCGCCGTCGTCTCGACCGGCGAATGGGTCTACCGCGAGACCGCGCTCGCCGGCGCGGTGCTGACCCGTGTGGCGTCTAGCCACATCCGCGTCGGCACGTTCCAGTTCTTCGCCGCCCGGCGCGACGACGCGGCGGTGAAGCGCCTCGCCGACCATGTGATCGACCGGCACTATCCGCAGGTTCGAGAGGCGCCGAACCCCTACGCCGCGCTGCTCGAACAGGTCTGCGGCCGGCAGGCCGCGCTGGTGGCGCGCTGGATGCAGGTCGGCTTCGTCCACGGGGTCATGAACACCGACAACATGTCGGTCGCCGGCGAGACGATCGACTACGGCCCCTGCGCCTTCCTCGACGTCTTCGATCCGGCGACCGTCTTCTCCTCGATCGACCGGGGCGGGCGCTACGCCTACGAGAACCAGCCCGGCATCGCGCAGTGGAACCTGACGCGCCTCGCCGAATGCCTGCTACCGCTGCTCGACCCGGACGAGGGCAGGGCGATCGAGACAGCGCAGGCCATCCTCGCCGGCTTCGCGACCACGTTCGATGCGGCCTATCTCGCCGGCTTCCGTTCCAAGCTCGGCCTCTCGACGCAACAGACGGAGGACCGCGAACTCATCGGCGGTCTTCTCGGCCGCATGGCGGCGCAGAAGGCGGATTTCACGCTGACCTTCCGGGGTTTGGCCGAGGCGGCGGAAGACGAGCGGGCCGACGCCTCCGTTCGCGCCCTCTTCGCCGATCCCGACCCTTACGACGAATGGGCGCCGCGCTGGCGCGCGCGCCTGGCGTCCGAGCCGGTGCCTTCGGGCGAAAGAGCCAAGGCGATGGATGCGGTGAACCCCGCGATCATCCCGCGCAACCACCGCGTCGAGGAGGCGCTGGCGGCGGCCTACGAGGGCGATCTCGCCCCGTTCCACCGCCTGAACGAGGCATTGGCGCGCCCCTATGAGGACCGGCCGGACTTTGCCGACTATGCGGGCCTGCCGCCGGAGCGGGAGGCCGCCTACCGCACCTTCTGCGGCACCTGAGCGTCAGATCACGGCCTCCTCCAGGAACGGCTCGTTCCGCTCGACGCGCTCGTAGGCGAAGGGCGAAAGGTCGAGCGTCCGGAACTCTCCGTGGAGGACGAGCTCCGACACGCCGCGCCCGACCGCGGGCGACTGCTGCAGTCCGTGGCCGGTGAAGCCGTTGGCGAACAGGAAGTTCGACACGCGCGGATGGAAGCCGACGATCCCGTTGTGGTCGAGCGTGTTGTATTCGTAGTGCCCCGTCCAGCAGCGCTTCACGCGCAGCGCGTCGAAGGCGGGGATGCGGTGCCACAGCGCCGGCCAGATGTGTTCGTCGAACTCGGCATGGCGGATCTCGAAATCGTCTTCCGCCGCCGGCGCGTCGTCGCTCGGTGTTCCCCGTCAGGAAGAGGTCGTGCTCCGGCCGGACATAGGTGCCGGACAGGTCGATGACGTTGGGCATGCGGCCGGGAATGGGCGTGGAACTGGCGAAGACGAAGCTGTAGCGCTTGCGCGGCTCGACCGGAACGCTCAGGCCCGCCATCGCCGCGATGCTCTTTGCGCGCGGGCCGGCGGCGTTGACGAGCGTCCCGCAGGAAACGGTCTCGCCGGTCCTCAGCGTCACCTCTGTCACGCGGTCGCCGGCGAGCGTCAGACCCGTCACCTCGTTGTCCGCGTATTCGACCCCGGAGCGCTGGGCCGCCCGGCGGAAGCCGTTGAGAAGTCCCATGGAATCGAACCAGCCTTCTTCCCGTGCGCCGAAGGCGGCACCGCCGAGGTCCTCGACGTTCACATAAGGGAAGCGCTCACGGATACCGTCCGGGTCGAGGAAGACCGTGTGCGCGCCGAGGCTCCGTTGCATCTCCACGCGCGCCTTGGCCGCGTCCACGCCCTTCGGCGAGCAGCAGTAGAGGTAGCCGTATTCCTTGAAGCCGAGGTCCGGCGAGGTTTCGTCCGGATAGAACGGCGCCGTCCGCTCGGCGAAGTTCCGGATGATCTCGATCCCGAACTGGCTGATCTTCACGTTGATCGGGTTCGAGTATTGCTGGCGGATCGCGCTCGTCGACAGGGCCGTGGAGGAGAAGGCGTAGGTGGAATCGCGTTCGACGACGAGGACGGAGAGACCCTTTTCGTGCGTCTGCGAGAGCCAGTAGGCGCTCGACGAGCCGACGGCGGCGCCGCCGACGATGACAACGTCGTAGGATGTGCGCCGGGGCGGTCGGTAGGAGGGCAGGCGCATGGAACGGCTCCGGTCGGGCCGCTGCGTCACGACCCCTCGGCGTCGAGGTTGCGACGGCGCATGCGAGGAGGGCAAGCCTTGGTCGCGGCGACCTTCGAGGCCGCGGCCGTTGACCGGCCGTTCCCGCCGCGTTACCGCCGATGCACGCTTCGGCTGGCATGGGGGACGATCGAGCGATGAACCCAGAGCGGCAGGAAATCCGCCTCGGCGCCGACATCGGCGGGACCTTCACCGACATCGCCCTTCAGGTCGGCGAGGCGCTCTTCTCCGCCAAGGTCCTGACCAACTACTCCGCGCCCGAGCAGGCCATCCTCGACGGCATCTCGATCGTGACGAAGGACGCCGGGATCGAGCCGTCCGACATCGGCATCGTCATCCACGGCACGACGCTGGCCACCAACGCGCTGATCGAGCGGCGCGGCGCGCGCACCGCTCTGGTGACGACGGAGGGCTTCCGCGACGTCGTCGAGATGCGGACCGAGAACCGCTTCGCCCAGTACGATCTCGACATCCGCCTGCCGACGCCGCTGATCCCGCGGCAGGACCGCTTCGCCGTGAAGGGGCGGGTCGGTGCCGAGGGGCAGGAGCTGCAGCCTCTCGACGAGGCCGGGCTGGAGGAGATCGCGGACCGGATCGCGGCCGACGGCTTCGGCGCCGTCGCGGTCGGCTTCATCCATTCCTACGCCAACCCGGCGCACGAGCGGCGCGCGCGGGAGATCCTCGCCGCCAAGCTCGACGTTCCGATCTCGATCAGCGCCGAGGTCTCGCCGCAGATGCGCGAGTTCGAGCGATTCAACACGGTCTGCGCCAACGCCTATGTGCGCCCGCGTATGGCGGATTATCTGGCGCGCCTGCAGGTGCGGCTGAGGGAGCTGGGCGCGACCTGCCCGGTCTTCATGATCCATTCGGGCGGGGGGCTGATCTCGGTCGAGACCGCCGCCGAGTTCCCGGTACGCCTGATCGAATCCGGCCCCGCCGGCGGGGCGATCTTCGCGGCCGACATCGCCCGCCGCTTCGGCCTCTCGAAGGTCCTCTCCTACGATATGGGCGGCACGACCGCGAAGATCTGCCTGATCGAGGACTTCGCCCCGCAGACCGCGCGCACCTTCGAGGTGGCGCGCACCTACCGCTTCACCAAGGGCTCGGGCATGCCCATCTCGATCCCCGTGATCGAGATGATCGAGATCGGCGCGGGCGGCGGCTCCATCGCCTCGGTGGATGCGATGGGGCGCATCCAGACCGGACCGGAAAGCGCAGGCTCCGAGCCGGGCCCCGCCTCGTACGGGCGCGGCGGCACGCGGCCGGCGATCACCGACGCCGACCTCGTGATGGGCAAGCTCGACGCCGACAATTTCGCCGGCGGCGCCATCCGGCTCGACACCGAGGCCGCGACGGGCGCGATCGCGCGCGACGTCGGCGACAGGCTCTCGATGGACACGTTGTCGGCCGCCTTCGGCATCTGCGAGGTGGTGGACGAGAACATGGCGAACGCCGCGCGCGTCCACGCCGTGGAGAACGGCAAGGCCATTTCCGACAACGTCATGATCGCCTTTGGCGGCGCGGCCCCGCTCCACGCCGCGCGCCTGTGCGAAAAGCTCGGCATCGAGCGCTGCCTCGTGCCGCGCGGGGCCGGTGTCGGCTCGGCGATCGGCTTCCTGAAGGCGCCCTTCGGCTACGAGGCGCTGGCCTCGCGGCTGGTCCGTCTGTCGGGTTTCGACGCAGCCGAGGCGAACGCGCTCCTCGGCGAGCTGACCGCGACGGCCGAAGGCTTCGTGCGGGCCGGATCGCAGGGGGCGATCGTGCGGGAGGTCACGGTCTTCATGCGCTATCGCGGCCAGGGCTGGGAGATCCCGGTGCCGCTGCCCGATGCGCCCTTCGGACCGGAGGGCGCCGCGGAGCTGCGGACACGCTTCCGCGACGGCTACCAGCGCTTCTTCGGTCGCGCGATCGACGGGCTCGACGATCTGGAGATCGAGATCGTCACCTGGTCGGTGAAGGCGAGCGACAGGAGGCCCGAAGGCGAGCGCGTCGGGACGCTCGAGCCGTCGCGGACCGTGCGGCCGGCCTCCGTGCGCGACGTGTTCGATCCGGCGGCCGGCGCGCTCCTGACCTACGGCATCGTGGAGCGTGAGACCCTGCAACCGGGCGACCGCCTCGAAGGACCCGCCATCATCTTGGAGCGCGAGACCTCGACGGTTCTCACCAGCCTCTTCGACGCCCTCGTCCAGCGCGACGGCACCATCCTTCTGATGCGCAAGGAGGGTCGCACATGAGCGACATTTCCGACATCCGCATGCAGGTCATGTGGAACCGCCTGATCTCGGTGGTCGAGGAACAGGCGCTGACGCTGCTGCGCACGGCCTTCTCGACCTCGGTTCGCGAGTCGGGAGACCTTTCCGCCGGCGTGTTCGACCCGCAGGGCCGGATGCTGGCGCAGGCCGTCACCGGCACGCCGGGGCATGTGAACACCATGGCCGAGGCCGTCTCCCACTTCATGGAGGCGATCCCGCGCGACGAGATGTTCGAGGGCGACACCTACGTCACCAACGATCCCTGGCTCGGGACCGGTCATCTCCACGACATCACGATGGTCTCGCCCTCCTTCCTCGACGGGCAGCTCGTCGGCTTCTTCGCCTGCACGGCGCATGTGGTGGACGTCGGCGGACGCGGCTTCGGGGCGGACGCCAAGTCCGTCTACGAGGAGGGGATCCAGATCCCGATCATGAAGTTCGCCGAGCGTGGGAGGGTCAATGCCGACCTGGTGCGCCTGATCCGTGCGAACGTGCGCGAGCCGAACCAGGTGGTCGGCGACTTCTACTCGCTCTCGGCCTGCAACGAGGTCGGCCACCGCCGGCTCGTTTCCATGATGCGGGAGATCGGCCTGTCCTCGCTCGACGAGCTCGGCTCTTTCGTCTTTTCGCGCACGCGCGCCGCGATGGAGGAGCGCCTCGCCGAGCTGCCGCGCGGCCGCTGGACGAACGAGCTGATGACGGATGGCTACGATGCGCCGGTCAAGCTCGCCGCGACGGTGACGATCGGGGAGGGCGCGGTGGAGGTCGATTTCTCCGGCACCGACCCGATGAGCCGCTTCGGCATCAACTGCCCGATCATCTACACCAAGGCCTATGCCTGCTACGCACTGAAATGCGTGGTGGCACCCGACATCCCGAACAACGCCGCCTCGCTCTCCTTCTTCTCCGTCTCCTCGCCGGTGAACATCCTGAACGCGGTGCGCCCCGCGCCCGTCGCGCTGCGGCACATCTTCGGCCACATGGTGCCGGACCTGATCCTCGGCGCGCTGGCCAAGGCGCTGCCCGGCCGCATCCAGTCCGAGGGCGCGGGGGCGCTGTGGAACATCCACATGTCGGTGCGGCCCGCCGAAGGCGGCGAGGGGCGGCGTGCGGAGGTGCTGATGTTCAATTCCGGCGGCACCGGCGCGCGGCCGGGGATCGACGGCCTGTCCGCCACCGCCTTCCCCTCCGGCGTCCACACCATGCCGATCGAGGCGACCGAGCACACCGGGCCGATCGTCGTCTGGCGCAAGGAGCTGCGCCCCGGTTCGGGCGGCGACGGCGAGTTTCGCGGCGGGCTCGGCCAGATCATCGAGATCGCGCCGATGGACGGGCACGAGTTCGACTTCTCCGCCATGTTCGAGCGCGTGAACCACGCCGCGCAGGGGCGCGAGGGCGGCGCGCCCGGCGCGCCGGGAACGGTGACGCTGGACGACGGCACGACGATGCGTCCCAAGGGCTGGCAGCACGTTCCCGCCGGTCGGCGGCTGATCCTGGAGCTTCCCGGCGGGGGCGGCTACGGCGACCCAGCGCGGCGCGAACCGCAAGCCCGAACGAACGACCGGGTCCGGGGCTACGTCGCAGACGGCGACGCATAGTCCGGCTTCCGGCAGGTCATCAGGAGACGAGCGACATGGCCCGATACGAACGCATCCTCATCACCGGCGCGGCCGGCCGCCTCGGCTCGCAGCTGCGCACCGGGCTCGCGCCGCTCGCGGCGAAGCTGCGCCTGGCGGACCGCGAGCCGGTGGGCGATCTCGCCGATCATGAGGAAGCGGCCATCTTCGACCTCGCCGATGCGGAGGCCACGGATCGTGCGGTCGAGGGCTGCGATGCCATCGTCCATTTCGGCGGCGCGCCGGAGGAGCGGCCCTGGCAGGAGGTGCTCGATTCCAGCATCAAGGGTTCGTACCACGTCTACGAGGCGGCGCGCAGACACGGGGTCAAGCGCATCGTCTACGCCTCTTCGGTCCACGCCATCGGCTATCACGAGGTGCGGTCCCACATCGACGTCGACGCGCCGGTGCGCCCGGACAGCCTCTACGGCGTCTCCAAGGTCTTCGTCGAAGGCCTCAGCCGGCTCTATTGGGACAAGTTCGGCATCGAGACCGCCTGCCTTCGCATCTTCTCCTCCTTCCCCGAGCCGGCGGACCGGCGTCATCTCTGGTCCTATCTGTCCTTCGCCGACTGCGTGCGCCTCGTGGAGGCCGCTCTGACCGCCCCTTATGTCGGCCACACGATCTCCTTCGGCATGTCCGACAACAGGGTCAAGACGGTCGACAATTCCGGCGCGGCCCATCTCGGCTTCCGCCCGCAGGACAATTCCGAGCCCTTCCGCCACAAGGTCGAGAGTTCGACGCCCGTTCCCGACCCGAAGGCACCGGCGGTGAGGTATCTCGGCGGCTATTTCTGCGAGATCGGCCATCCGGACGATCCGGCGAACTGACGATGTCGCCGCCCGCGGCGGGCGGTTCTCCTACGACTCTTCTTCGGACAGGACCTTCGATGGACACCCGCATCTTCAACGGCTGCATTCCGGCCCTCATGACGCCCTGCACGGCGGACCGGACGCCCGACTACGACACGCTCGTCGCCACCGGCCGGTCGCTCGTCGAAGCCGGCATGTCCGGAGTCGTCTATTGCGGCTCGATGGGCGACTGGCCGCTGTTGACCGACGAGGAGCGCATGGAGGGCGTTTCCCGCCTGGTCGCGGCCGGCGTGCCGGTGATGGTGGGAACGGGCGCGGTGAACACGCGCTCCGCCGTCGCGATCGCGGCGCATGCGGCCGATGTCGGCGCCGCGGGCCTCATGGTCATCCCGCGCGTCCTGTCGCGTGGCACCTCGCCGGCCGCCCAGCGAGCGCATTTCGAAGCGATCCTGTCGGCCGCGCCGAACCTTCCGTCCGTCATCTACAACAGCCCCTATTACGGCTTCGCGACCCGCGCCGACCTCTTCTTCGCCCTGCGGGCCGCGCATCCGAATCTCGTCGGCTTCAAGGAGTTCGGCGGCTCGGCGGACCTTCGCTACGCCGCCGAGACCATCACCTCGGGCAGCGACGACGTGATGCTGATGGTGGGCGTCGACACCAACGTCTTCCACGGCTTCGTCAATTGCGGCGCGACCGGTGCCATCACCGGCATCGGCAACGCGCTTCCCAAGGAGGTCCTGCATCTGGTCGAGCTGTCGCGAAAGGCGGCGGCCGGCGATGCGCAGGCGCGGGTCAGGGCGCTGGAACTCGACGCCGCGCTCGCCGTCCTCTCCTCCTTCGACGAGGGGCCGGACCTCGTCCTCTACTACAAGCACCTGATGGTGCTGAACGGTGAGGAGGCCTACCGGCTGCACTTCAACGCGACCGACGCGCTGAGCGACAGCCAGCGCCGCTACGCGGAAAGCCAGTACGCACAGTTCAAGCGCTGGTATGCGGACTGGGCCGCCTGAGGCGCCGCTTCGGCAGCCCTCGGTGCATTCCTCATCGATGTCGGCGGCGCCGCGGTCGATGAGGAAAAATCATGAACCGTCGATTCGATCTCATTTGGCTGCCGGGGCCGGCCGGGCTATTCGGTGGGAAGAAACGGTGCCGGACGACCCGTCGCCGCAGGCATGCGACCGGAGAGATCGAATGACGCTCAAGCCCAAGGACACCCCCGATCTCGGCCGCTTCGCCTGGGATGATCCGTTCCGGATCGAGGAGCAGCTCTCCGAGGAAGAGCGCATGCTGCGCGACGGCGCGCACGCCTTCGCGCAAGGGTCGCTCCAGCCGCGGGTGATCGAGGCCTATGCGCAGGAGAAGACCGATCCGGCGATCTTCCGCGAGATGGGGGAGGCGGGCCTCCTCGGTGTGACCATTCCGGAGGAGTACGGCGGGCTCGGCGCCTCCTACGTCGCCTACGGACTCGTCGCGCGCGAGGTGGAGCGCGTCGATTCGGGCTATCGCTCGATGATGAGCGTCCAGTCCTCGCTCGTCATGTATCCGATCTACGCCTACGGCTCGGAGGAGCAGCGCCGGAAGTATCTGCCGAGGCTCGCGTCGGGCGAGTTCATCGGCTGCTTCGGCCTCACCGAGCCGGACGCGGGCTCCGACCCTGCCGGCATGAAGACCGTCGCGAAGAAGACCGCCACCGGTTACGTCCTCAACGGCGCCAAGACCTGGATCTCCAACGCTCCGATCGCCGACGTGTTCGTCGTCTGGGCGAAATCCGAGGCCCATGGCGGCAAGATCCGCGGCTTCGTGCTCGACAAGGGCACGAAGGGCCTCACCGCGCCGAAGATCGAGGGCAAGCTGAGCTTGCGCGCCTCGATCACCGGCGAGATCGTGATGGCCGATGTGGAGGTCGGCGAGGACGCGCTGCTTCCGAACGTCGAAGGGCTCAAAGGTCCGTTCGGCTGCCTCAACCGGGCGCGCTACGGCATCTCCTGGGGCGTGATGGGCGCGGCCGAATTCTGCTTCCACGCCGCGCGCCAGTACGGGCTCGACCGCCAGCAGTTCGGCCGCCCGCTCGCCCAGACGCAGCTGTTCCAACTGCGCCTGGCCGACATGCTCACCGACATCTCGCTGGGCCTGCAGGCCAGCCTTCGCGTCGGGCGCCTTCTCGACGAGGCGAACGCGGCACCGGAGATGATCTCGATCGTGAAACGCAACAATTGCGGCAAGGCGCTCGACATCGCGCGGCGGTCCCGCGACATGCACGGCGGCAACGGCATCTCGCAGGAGTATCAGGTCATCCGCCACATGGTGAACCTGGAGACCGTCAACACCTACGAAGGTACGCACGACGTCCACGCGCTGATCCTCGGCCGGGCGATCACCGGTCTTCAGGCCTTCGTCTGAGGGCGGAGGGCGTGGAGACGGGAGCCGCACCGCTCGCCGGCCTGAAGGTCGTGGAACTCGCCCGCATCCTCGCCGGGCCCTGGATCGGCCAGACGCTGGCCGATCTCGGCGCCGAGGTGATCAAGGTCGAGGCGCCCGAGGGCGACGACACGCGAAGCTGGGGCCCGCCCTTCGTGGAGCGCGTTCTTCCCGACGGCACGGTGGACCGCACCGCCGCCTATTTCCACGCCGCCAATCGCGGCAAGCGATCGGTGACCTGCGATTTCCGGAGCGAGACCGATCTCGCCCAACTGCGCGCCCTGATCGCGGACGCCGACGTCCTGATCGAGAACTTCAAGGTCGGTGGCCTGCGCAAGTACGGCCTCGACTACGCGAGCCTGTCGGCCGCCAACCCGCGCCTCGTCTACGCCTCGATCACCGGTTTCGGGCAGGACGGGCCGATGGCGGATCTGCCCGGCTACGACTTCCTGATCCAGGGCCTGTGCGGCATCATGGACCTCACCGGCGACCCCTCCGGCGAGCCGCAGAAGATCGGCGTGGCCTGGATCGACATCCTGACCGGGCTCTACGGCACGATCGGCATCCAGGCCGCGCTCGCCGAGCGGCAGCGCTCCGGCCGGGGGCAGCATGTCGACCTGTCGCTGCTCGACTGCGGCGTCGCCGCGCTGGCCAACCAGGCGATGAACGCCATGGCATCGGGCGTGGCGCCGACGCGCCTCGGCAACGCCCATCCGAACATCGTGCCGTACCAGCTCTTCGCCTGCGCGGACGGCCACGTCATCGTCGCTTGCGGCAACGACCGGCAGTTCGGTGCCTTCGCAACCCTGCTCGGGCTCGGGGAGCTGGCGCTCGATCCGCGCTTTTCCACCAATCCGGCGCGGGTGGAGAACCGCGAAGCCCTCGTGCCGCTTCTCTCCGACCGAACGGCCCTGCGCACGAGGGACGATCTGATCGCGGCGATGCAGGGCGCGGGCGTTCCCGGCGGTCCGATCAACTCGGTCGCCGACGCCATCGCTCATCCGCAGATCGTGCATCGTGGCCTGCGCATCGAGCCCGACGGCGTTCCGGGACTGCGCACGCCGATCCGCTTCTCGCGAAGTCCGCTCACGCTGGACCGCGCTTCTCCGCCGCTCGCGCGCCCCGAACCGCCGAAAGAGTAGGATACATCAGTTCCCCTGGTGCAGCCTGCTCTGTGCCGCTCGCCGAAACAGCCCAAATCGGTGGGCTGACGGCTCGGGACTCCGAGCCACTTCATCGGCGCGGAAGGGCGTAGCATGACGGTGTATGAGACAAGCACGAGCGTGGGCCACCCCGCTCCCGCAACGGCGGCGACCGCGCAGGCGGTTCTGGCCAACAAGGTGTCCTGGGGGGCGATCTTCGCCGGCGTCACCATCGCGCTCGTCACGCAGGTCGTCCTGACGCTGATCGGGGCCGGAATCGGCGTCGCCACGCTCGATCCGGCCAGCGCCTCCGGCCCCTCCGCCTCGACGATCTCGATCGGCGCCAGCATCTGGACGGTCGCCTCTGCGCTCGTCTCGGCCTTCGCCGGCGGCTTCGTCGCCGCCCGCCTGTCGGGTCGCACGGACACGACCGCGGCGGCGCTGCACGGGCTGACGACCTGGGCGTTCACCACGCTCCTGATCCTCTATCTCCTGACGACGACGGTGGGCTCGCTCGTCGGCGGCGCGGTCGGCGGCCTCACCTCCGCCCTCGGCGGGATCGGCCGGACCGCAATCGAGACCGCGGCGCCGGCGGTGGCCGGCAGCGAGGTCAACCCGCTCGACGCCATCGAAAGCCAGGTCCGCGCCACGGGCACCGACCCCGAGGCGCTGCAGGCCAATGCCGTGAACGCCATCCGGGCGCTCGTCATGGGCGGCGAGGACGGCGCGGACGAGGCCCGGACGCAGGCCGCGCAGGCGCTGGCCCAGGCGCGCGGCATCCCGGTGCCGGAGGCGCAGGCCCAGGTCGCCGAGATCGAGGAGAGCTATCGCCAGGCGGTCGCCACCGCGCAGGAGACGGCGACGCAGGCCGCCGATGCCGCCGCCTCCGTCGTCTCGCGCGGCGCGCTCCTGACGGCCCTGGCGCTGATCCTCGGCGCGGCGGCCGGCTGGTTCGGCGGCCGCTCGGGCATCGCGAGCCCGGCGACGCTGGCGGCCCGCCGCCTCTGATCTGACGCGCGGCGAAGCCGACGCATCGCCGCGCCCTCGCGATCCGTAGCTGAGTCGGAACCGCTATGGCCCGCCCGTTTCCTCGGGCGGGCATCCGGCGTTCCGGACCAAGACCCATCGAGAATGGACCGAAGCCGGTCCAGGAAGCGCAATGTACGATACCAAGCTCGACGGGCGCACCTGCCGCGCCGCCCGTGCCTTTCTGAACTGGTCCAGCCGCCAGCTGTCCATCGAGGCGAAGGTGTCGGTCGCCTCGATCTACGATCTGGAGCGGGGACGGCCGGTCGACCGACGCTCGGCGCAGATGCTCGCGCTCGCCTTCGCGGACGCCGGCGTCGAGATCATCGAACGGGGCGGCCGCGCGATCGGCGTGCGCGAGAGCGAGACGGCCTCAGCCGAGCACGCGCGGGCCTGAACCGGATCGCCCGCGGCGCATTTCAAGCGACACGAGAAAACGGAGACGGACGGATGGTCGATCAACTCGACGGTCGGACGGTCGAGCGTCGACAGCTGCAGCAGATCATCGCGGGGCTCACCGAAGGCGTGATCCTCATCGAACCGGACCAGACCATCGCCTGGGCGAACGAGGCCGCCCTGCGCATGCACGGCGTCACGCGGGTCGACGAGCTCGGGCGCACGGTCGACGCGTATCGGGAGCGTTTCCAGCTGCGCTATCGCAACAACCACGTGGTGGAGGAAGGCGCCTATCCGGCCGACCGGGTGCTCGCGGGAGAAATCTTCGCCGACGTGGTGGTCGAGGTGGTCCCCGCCGGACGGGCGGACTGCGAATGGGTGCACCGGGTGCGCAGCCTCGTCCTGACCGACGGCGCCGGCGACCCCGACTGCCTCGTGCTGATCGTGACCGACGCGACCGACGAGATTCAGGCGGTCGAGCGGTTCGAGCGCGCCTTCAACGCCAATCCCGCGCCCGCACTCATCTGCCGCGTCTCGGACCTGCGCTACATCCGCGTCAACCAGGGCTTCCTCGACATGACGGGCTACGCCCGCGAGGCGGTGGTCGGCCGCTCGGTCTACGATCTCGACGTCATGGAGGGCGCCGACAAGCGCGAACTCGGCAAGGAGCGTCTCGCCGAAGGTGCCACGATCCCGCAGATGGAGGCGTGCCTGGCTCTGCCCGGCGGGGAATCGAAGCTCGTCATCGTCGCGGGGCAGCCGATGGAGATCGGCGACGAGCGGTGCATTCTCTTCACCTTCGCCGATCTGGAGCCCCGCCGGAAGGCCGAGAGCGCACTGCGCAACAGCGAGGAGAAGTTCGCCAAGACCTTCCGCCTCGCGCCCGTCCCGATGAAGATCTGCACGCTCGACGGCTTTCGCATCCTCGACGTGAACGACGCCTTCCTGAGGGAGACCGGCTGGTCGCTGGAAGAGGTGATCGGGCGCAGCCCGGCCGAGATCGAGCTTTGGGACGAGGCGTCCGCCCGCCGCAAGCTCGAGACCGAGCTCGTCGAAGGCAACGGCATCCGTGGGCGGGAGGCCAAGCTCAAGACGAAGGCCGGTGCGGTGATCGACTGCCTCGTCTCCGCCGAGACCGTGACGATCGGCGGCGCGGTCTGCGTGCTCGACGTCTTCCAGGACATCTCGTCGCGCAAGGCCTCCGAACTCGACCTGATCAAGGCCATCGAGGAGGTGATGACGGACACGGGCTGGTTCAGCCGCTCGATCGTCGAGAAGCTCGCGACCATGCGCTCCCCCCAGCCCATCGGCGACCGCAAGACGGGCTTTGCGGAACTGACGAAGAAGGAGCGGCTGGTGCTCGGCTACGTCTCCCAGGGGCTGGACGACGGCGAGATCGCCGAGCGCCTCTTCCTCTCGCGCAACACCATCCGCAATCACGTGGCCCGCATCTACGCCAAGGTCGGCGTCCACCGCCGCAGCGAGGCGATCGTCTGGGCGCGCGAGCGCGGGATCGTCGGACCCGACCCGGAGCGCCGCAAGCCGGGAGCGCCCGATCGGTGACGGGCTCGGTGGCGCCTCGCGCGGCGGGCGTGCGAGCGGCGAAAAAGAGCCGTCTGCATCAGCCGGACTGATGCGGACGGCTCTTCGTCGGGCCCGCACGGTGCTTATCTTCGGACCCGAAACGAGCGCGGGCCCCGCACGACGCGTCGGTCCGAGCGGCTCGAAGGAGCAGACGATGGACAAGAACCGGATCGAAGGCGCCAAGAAGCAGGCGGTCGGCTCGGTGAAGGAAGCGATCGGCAAGGTCACCGGCAACGAGCGCGTCGAGGCCGAAGGCGCAGCCGAGAAGACCGCCGGAAAGGTCCAGGGCGAGGTCGGCAAGGCGAAGGACGACGTGCGGGACGCCCTGCGCAAATGATCCCGCGCTCGGGCGACAGGCGACCCGAGCCGCACATCCCCGTCGCCGCGGCGTTCACGTCCCTGATGCCGCGGAACTGGAGAGGGCCGGGTCTCGCAACGCGCGTCCCGGCCCTCTACATTGCTAGTTGGACAACGATGCGCCGCCGGTCCTTGCGAGCGCAACTCGGCGCACTGCTTGAAGAGACTATGATCAGACTGACCTACGCATCGACCCTGAAAGAGAATGTCGGCCCCGGCGACCTCGACGCCATCGTGGCGCACTCCGCGCAGCGCAATGCCGAGGTCGGAATCTCCGGCATCCTCGCGATCGAGGACCGCCGGGTCTGCCAGATCCTCGAAGGGGAGGCCGAGGCGGTCGACGCGCTCTACCGCAAGATCCTGGCCGACACGCGCCACGACGGCGTGGTGGAACTGGCGCGCCATGCGGTGGACAGCCGCACCTTCGGCGACTGGAGCATGAGCCGCCGGCCGATGTTCGACGTGGTGATGGCGGCCTTCGCCAGAGGCGGCAAGGCCGCGGCCCCGCATTCGGTGGTCGCCACCTCCTGACGCCTCCTTTCTTGAACGGGCGAACGGCTTTGCGGCTTGCCGCCTGCGGCCGATCTGCGCCATGAGGTCGAAGGTCCGGGGGCGGAGCGTTCGCTCGCCGGCTGAAACCCTCGGAGCGCGCGGATGATCCTGGTCTTCGGCTCGGTGAACGTGGACCTCGTGTCGCGCGTCGAACGGATCGCACGCCCGGGCGAGACGGTGCTGTCGCCGGGCTACGAGCGCCATTTCGGCGGCAAGGGCGCCAATCAGGCGGTTGCCGCCGCCCGCATGCTGGCGCCCGGCGCCGGGCCCGTCGTCTTCTGCAGCGCGCTGGGCACCGATGCGTTCGGGCAGGAATGCCTTGAGAACCTGAAGGCGGAGGGCATCGACACGACCCCCTGTCAGATCGGCGAGGGCGCCACCGGCTGCGCGTTCATCTCCGTCGACAGGAGCGGGGAGAACGCGATCACCGTCGCGAGCGGCGCGAACGACTGCATCCGGGCCGACCGGCTCGACCCCTCGGTCCTCGATCGGGCGACCATCGTCGTCCTCCAGATGGAAGTGCCGTGGCAGGAGAATGCCGCGGTGGCGCGGCGTATGCGCGTTGCGGGCGGACGCACGATCCTGAACTTCGCGCCGGCGCGTCTCGACGTTCCGGCCGACGCGCTCGACCGCTTCGTCGCCGATGTCGACGTTCTCGTCCTGAACGAGCACGAGGCCGAGACTTTGGCCTCGGGTCTTGCGATCGAGACACGGGACGCGGCGTCGGCCCTGTGCGAGCGCTTCGGGATCGTCGTCGTCGTGACTCTCGGGGCCAGGGGCGCAAAGCTCTGCGAACCGGGCGGCGAGGTCTGGTACGCGCCGGCCGAGGCGGTGGAGGTCGTCGACACGACCGGCGCGGGCGACACCTTCGTGGGCGCGTTCGCGGCAGCCCTCGACGAAGGCTGCGCAGCGCGCGAAGCCGTGGAACGGGCCGGCATCGCCGCATCCCTGTCCTGCACCCGCGCCGGCGCCCAGGGCGGCTCGCCGACGCGGGCGGAACACGACGGTTTCACCGCCGCGCGAAGGGCTGCCTCGTCGGCCCGAGAGGGCTGAAAGGCTGGCCTTCGAGCGGGCGCCGTCAGCTGCCGCCTTCTGCGAAGGCCTCCTCGAAGAAGTAGTCCTGCCAGGATGCCGCCTCGTTCGTCAGGACGCCGATCGCGTGCAGCTCCTGCGCGTAGACCAGCGTCTTCTCGGGCGCGATGGTGAAATCGTTCTCCGGGTCCTGGATGATCTGGAGAACGAGATCGGGGGCGAGACGAGAGTTCTGCTGGCGGATGAAGATGTCGGCGGCCTCTTCCGGGTTCCGTTCGATGAACTCGGCCGCCTCGCCGAGCGCGGCGTAGAGTGCGGCGTAGGTCTGCGGGTTCTCGTCGTGGAAGGCCGAGGTGGCGTAGAGGACGTTGAACGTCGCCGGTCCGCCGAGGATGTCGTAGGACGACAGGACGCGGTGGACCGCCGGATTGGCCGCCTCCGCCTGGTAATAGAAGGGCGCCGAGGAGAAGTGGGAGTTGATCTCCGTGCCGCCCGCGATCAGCGCGGCGGTGGCGTCCGGATGCGGCAGGCTGATCGAGATGGCGTCGAGCCTGTCGAACGCCTCCGGTCCGAAGCGCCGCGCGGCCTCGATCTGCAGCGTGCGGGACTGGAAGCCAACGCCCGCCGCCGGAACGGCGATGCGGTCGTTCGGGCCGAAGTCCTCCAGGTCCCGGACGTCCGGATTGTTGGTCAGGAGATAGTTCGGCAGCGAGCCGAGCGAGGCGACGAGCTTGACGTCCTGCGTGCCTGCGGTGCGGTCCCACATGGTGAGGGCGGGCGGGACGCCGGCCGAGACGATGTCGAGATTGCCGGAGAAAAGCGCCTCGTTCATGGCGGTCGCCCCCGAGATGCTGGCCCATTCCACGTCGATCTCGAGCCCGGCCTCGCGCCCGTGCTTCTCGATCAGCTCCTGGTCCCGGACGACGTCGAGGATCAGATAGGCGATGCCGAACTGCTGCGCGATCCGGATCGAGCCTTCCGCGAGGGCGGCGCTCGGCAGGAGGGTCGCGAGCGACAGCGCGGCCGTGCCGGCGAGGGCGCGGGAAAGAAGGGTCTGCGTCATCGGGATGCGTTCCTGTGGGTGGGCGAGGAGTCGTGGAGGGGAAGCGTCAACGCTGCATGCCCCATCGCCGGACCGTCAGGGCTTCCAGCGCACGAAAGACGACGCTCTCGACGAGGAGGCCGATGACGATGACGAGGACCAGCCCGGCGAAGACCTTGTCGGTGAAGAGCTCGTTGCGATTGCGGAAGATGAACCAGCCGAGGCCGCCCTGGCTCGAGGAGACGCCGAAGACGAGCTCGGCGGCGATCAGCGTGCGCCAGGCGAAGGCCCAGCCGATCTTCAGGCCGTAGATGATCGAAGGCAGGGCCGCCGGGATCAGGATGAGGCCGACATAGGACGGGCCCTTCAGCCCGTAGTTCCGGCCGACGAGGCGCTGGGTCTCGGGCACGGAATCGAAGCCGCCGAGCGTGGCGAGCGCGAAGGGCCACAGCACCGCGTGGACGAGCACGAAGAGCAGGCTCGCCTCGCCGAGTCCGAACCAGAGCATCGCCAGCGGCAGGATGGCGATGGCCGGAAGCGGGTTGAACATCGAGATCAGCGTCTTCAGCGCCTCGCGCACGAAGCCGTTGGCGACGGCGAGCGACACGAAGACGAGCGCGATGACGACGGCGATCGCGTAGCCCTTCAGGAGAACCGAGAGCGAGGCCCAAGACGAGGCGATGAGCCCGTCATTGAGGATGCCGTCCCAGAGCGCCGCCATCGTCTGGGTGAAGGACGGCAGGAGGATCGGTCGCGCGGCGTAGAGCGCGGCGGCCTGCCAGAGGGCGGCGAGGAGGACCAGCACCGCGATCTTGCGCCAGAGCGCCACGGCCCCCTCGGAGGCGTAGAAGGCCGGCAGACGTTGGGCGGGGAGGGACGTCGCGGCGTCAGACATGGGCCTCTTCCTCCTCGGCCGTCGCGGTCTCGTCGAAGAGGAGCCCGTTCACCTCGCGCACCACGCCTTCGAAGCGCGCGCTGCCGGTGTTCGACAGGTCGAACTCGGCCGTGTCGAAGGTCGCGATGGTGCGCCCGGGATGGGCCGAGAGCAGATGCAGCTTGGTGCCAATCAGGATCGCCTCCTCGATCGAATGGGTAACGAAGAGGAGCGTGAAGCGCTCGTTCTCCGCGAGCCGCAGGAGGTCCTCCTGCAGCCTCCGGCGCGTGAGCGCGTCGAGCGCGGCGAAGGGTTCGTCCATCAGGAGGACGTCGGCCTCGGTCACGAGCGCGCGGGCGATGGCCGCGCGCTGCTTCATGCCGCCGGAGAGGGTGTGCGGGTAGGAATCGATGGCGCGCTCCAAACCCACCTTGCGCAAGGCTTCGGCGGCACGCTCGCGGGCCTCCGCCTTGCCGACCTCGCCGGCCACGCGCAGCGGGAAGGCGACATTGTCGCGCACGCTCTTCCAGGGCAGGAGCTGGTCGAACTCCTGGAAGACGACGATGCGGTCGGGCCCGGCGCCGCGGATCGGCTTGCCGCGTACGCGGATCTCGCCGCCGGCCGCCGGAAGGAAGCCCGCGACCGCCTTCAGGATCGAGGACTTGCCGCAGCCCGAGCGCCCGAGCAGCACCAGCCGCTCGCCCTCGCGGGCCGAGAAGGAGACGTTCTCCACGGCCCGCAGCGTGCCCTTGGGCGTCCGGTAGTCGAGGGTCAGCCCCTTGGCCTCGAAGGCCGGCGGGCCGGGGACGTAGGCCTCGTTGCGCGCCAACATCAGCTCCCGTCCTCCGCGTGCAGCTCCTCGAAGGTGTAGTCGCGCCAGCTCTCCGCCTTGGTCGAGATGGCGCCCGTGCGGTGGAGGAAGTCGGCGAAGTCGTAGGAGCGGGCGGGAACGAGCGTGTAGAGCGAGTCCGGCGATTCCAGGATCGAGCGGATGAAGGCCGGGTCGAGGTTCGACTGCTCGACGCGGATATAGGTCTCGGCGGCCTCTGCCTTGTTCGCCTCGATCCAGGCGGAGGCCTCCTTGAAGGCCTCGAAGAAGGCCTGGAAGAGCTCGGGGTTCTCCTCCCGGAACTGGGTGGTCGAATAGACGTAGGTCGGCGTCACCGGGCCGCCGAGGACATCGTAGGAGGAGAGGATGCGGTGGACCTTCGGGTCCTCCAGCGCCCGCTCCTGGAAGGGCGAGTTCGACATGTGGGCGGCGATCTCGGTCGAGCCGGACAGGATCGCGGCGGTCGCGTCCGGGTGCGGCAGCGAGACCGTGTTGTTGTCGAGCCGCCCATGCTGGCCCTCGCCGAATGCCTTCTCTGCGGCGATCTGGAGGATGCGCGACTGGACCGAGACGCCGACGGCGGGCAGCGCGATCTTGTCCTGCGGCCCGAAGTCCTCGAGGCTCCGGATGTCCTCGCGGGAGGTGACGAGGTAGTTCGGCTGGTGCGCGAGCCCGCCGATGATCTTCACCGCGCCGCCCGTGCGGTCCCACAGCGTGAGGAAGGGGCCGATCCCGGCCGCCGCCACGTCGACATTGCCCGACAGCAGCGCGTCGTTGATCGCCGAGCCGCCCGACAGGCGCGCCCATTCGATCTCGACGTCCTCCAGCCCGAGCGCCTCGGCGTGCTTCTCGATCAGCCCCTGGTCGCGGATGACGTGGAGCGGAAGGTAGATGGTGCCGAACTGCTCGACGATGCGGATCGCCGCGGCCTCCGAACGGTCGGCCGGAAAGCCGATGGTCGCAAGAGCGCTCGCTGCCGCCAGCAGGCTGAGAAAACGGGTCATGGAATGGGCCTCGAGGAGTCTGCCGGATCGGGATGTGCGAAGGCTAGGCGGGAGGCGGGCCTGCCCACGAGCCAAAATCTCCTCAATCGAGCGTGAAAGTAGATAATCCTTTCCTGTCCGCCCCCACGGCCGCCGCCTAGCCTCGCGGTCGTTGACGAGGGCGAGATCGATCATGGTTCCAGGACGTGCCGTGGCGCTTCGGCGTCTTCCCCTTTTGAAGGATGTGCGGGACTGGGCGATGACGCTCGCCGCGGTCGCGACCGTACTGTCCGGCGTCCTCGGTCTCGGTCCGTTCGAGCGGGGCGGCGGCCACGGCGCGGAGACATCGCGTCCGGCCCTTCAGGCAGCGCTGAGGTGAGTCTCGCTCCGGGGCGTCTGCAGGGGGCCCGACGACGCGGTGGCGTTTGCGGGGGAAAGCCCCTAGATGGAGCGGCGATTGCCGGCCGGCGGTCTGGTCTCCAACGGTTTCCCTCGCATGCTGACCATGAAGGGCAAATACGGCCTGAAGGCCATGATCCATCTCGCGCGTCTGCGCGAGGGCGATCGCGCGCTGTCGGAGGAGATCGCCAGAACCCATTCGATCTCCAAGCGGTTCCTCGACGCGATCCTGGCGGAGCTGCGCGCCGCGGGCATGCTGCATGCCCGAAAAGGGCGCGGCGGCGGCTACGCGCTGGCGCGGCCCGCCGCACAGATCAAGGTCGGCCACGTCCTGCGGGTGCTCGACGGCCCCCTGGCGCCCATCCCCTGCGCGAGCCGCACGGCCTATCGGCGCTGCGAGGACTGCCGGGACGAGCGGAGCTGCGAGGTCCGGCGCATGATGCTGGAGGTGCGCAACGCCATCTCCTCGATCCTCGACGAGCGCAGCCTTGCGGACGTGGCCTCCTGCGGGGACGAGATCGACGCGGACCAGCTGGTCGCCCGCCTCTGACGGGGTTTCGTTCGGGGTGCGATCCATGCCAAGCTCCGGCATGGGCGAAGCGGCGATGAACGAGAACCGGATCGTCGTCGTGGGCGGTGGGGCCAGCGGCACCATCCTGGCGGTCCACCTCCTGCGGAACGGCCCGCCGAGCCTGCGGGTCGCGATCGTGGAGCACCGCGCGGTCGTCGGTGCGGGCATCGCCTATTCCACCGACGAGCCCGACCACCTGCTCAACACCCGGGCCAGCGGCATGAGCGCGTTTCCGGACGACCCCGATCACTTCTGGCGCTGGCTCGTCGCCACCTCGCGCGCCGAGGCGCTGGGCTGCGACGGCTCCTTCTGCTTCGTTCCCCGGAGGGTCTACCGCGATTATCTCGGCGAACTCGTCGCCCCCTTCCTCGCGCCGGGCGGTCGGCTGAGCCTGATCGAGGGGACCTGCACCGACATCCGGCCGGTGCGCGGCGGCGTCGCGATCGACCTTTCCGACGGCCGAACCGAAGTCGCCGGGCTGGCCGTGCTGGCGACCGGCTATTGCGAACCGAGCGTCGAGGCCGGCTCGCGGATCATCGGCCCGTGGAGCGGCATCGGCGCGTTCCCGGTCGGCCGCGACGACGACGTCGTCATCCTCGGGACCGGCCTTTCCATGGTCGACAACGTCGCGACGCTGCGCCGCCGGGGACACCGCGGCACGATCACGGCGATCTCGCGCCGCGGCCTCCTTCCCCAGCGCCACGCGCCCTCCGTTCCGCTCAGGCTCGACGCCGCGGACGTGCCCTTCGGCACGGCCCCCGCCTATCTGATGCGCTGGCTGCGCCGGACCGTGCGCTGGGCAAGCGAGGCCGAAGGGCGCGGCTGGCGCGACGTCGTCGACGCGTTGCGCCCGCACACGCAGGGGCTCTGGCAGTCGCTTTCGCCGGAAGGCCGGCGCAGCTTCCTGCGACACGCCCGCACCCTCTGGGAGGTGCACCGTCACCGCATGGCGCCGGCGGCGGCCGAGGGCCTGGAGGCGGCGCTCGCCGACGGGCATCTCCGGATCGTGACGGGCCGCGTCATCGAGACCGCGTCCGACGCGCAAGCCGCCGTCCTCTCCGTCCGCGAGCGCGGCACCGGCACCGTGCGCGAGATCCGCGGCGACTGGTTGATCGACTGCATGGGCATCCTCCGGGACCCGGCCTCGGGAAGCGGACAGCTCGTCGCGCGGCTGATCGAAGCCGGGCGCGCCCGGCTCGATCCGCTGCGCATCGGGCTCGACGTCACGGCCGACGGCGCGGTCGTCGATGCGCACGGCGTGGCCTGCGACCGGCTCTTCGCCGTCGGCCCTGTCACGCGGGCGCGGTTCTGGGAGGTCACCGCCATCCCCGACATCCGCGTCCAGTGTGCGGAGCTGGGCACGCACCTCGTCCGTCTCCTGCCCCGCGCGGCGAGCGAGGCCCCGACCCTGCGCCGCACCGTCTGAGTCGAGCTTCGCCGCAGCGCCGCCCTTCGCGCCGTCGGGGCGTGGCACGCCAACGCATTCTCCTGCGCGCGCGATAGGCGCGAAACCATGCCTCGTAGAAGCGAGGTCCATCGGGGATCGTGCCGCCACGCGAAACGGACCCGCATCATGACCTCCACCCCATCGAGCGCCGACCGGCTGAACTTCTTCTGGTTCATCCCGACCCATGGCGACGGCACCTATCTCGGCACCGACAAGGGCAGCCGGCGCCCGGAATTCCGCTACTTCAAGCAGGTGGCGACCGCGGTCGATCAGCTCGGCTTCGAAGGCGTCCTCCTGCCGACGGGACAGTCCTGCGAGGATTCCTGGATCACCGCGACGGGGCTGGCGACGGTGACCGAGCGGCTGAAGTTCCTCGTCGCGCTGCGGCCCGGCATCATCTCGCCGAGCGTGGCGGCCCGCCAGACCGCGACGCTCGACCGCCTCAGCAACGGGCGGCTGCTCCTCAACGTCGTGGTGGGCGGCAACCCGGTCGAGCTCGCCGGCGACGGCCTGCATCTCGCCCATGACGAGCGATACGCGCAGGCGGGCGAGTTCCTTGAGATCTGGCGTCGGCTGCTGCAGGGCGAGACGGTCGATTTCGAGGGGCGCCACTATCACGTGAAGGGGGCGCGGAACGACTTTCCGCCGGTCCAGAAGCCCTATCCGCCGCTCTACATCGGCGGCTCCTCGGAGGCGGGGCAGGCGCTCGCCGCCGATCAGGTCGACCTCTATCTGACCTGGGGCGAGCCGCTGGACCAGGTCGCCGCCAAGCTCGACGCGGTCCGCGCCAAGGCGCAGGCCCGCGGTCGGAGGATGCGCTTCGGGATGCGCATCCACTTCATCGTCCGCGAGACGGAGGAGGAGGCCTGGAAGGCCGCCGAGAACTTGATCTCGCACATCTCCGACGCGCAGATCGAGCGCGCCCACGAGCGCTTCCTGAAGGAGATGGATTCGGTCGGCCAGCGCCGCCAGGCCGAGCTGCACGGCGGACGTCGCGACAGGCTGGTGATCGCCCCGAATCTGTGGGCCGGGGTGGGCCTCGTCCGGACCGGCGTCGGCACCGCCCTCGTCGGTACGCCCGAGCAGGTGGCGGAGCGGCTGCGAGAGTATCAGGCGCTCGGCATCGATACGATCGTCGGCTCCGGCTATCCTCATCTGGAGGAGGCCTACCGCGTGGCCGAACTCCTGTTCCCGGTGCTCGGCATCGAGGCCAAGGGGCAGGAGCTCCACGAGGCCGTCGCCAACGAATTCGCCGTCGGCGCCTATGCGGGCGCCCAGGTGCGCCGGACGGGCTGACGCGCATGGCGGCCTTGACGGGCGGTTGGTTCGGCGCGTCGAGCACGGGCCCGCGCGGACTGAAATCGAACGGCGCGAGCCGCATCCGGTCGTCCGCCCGCGCAGCGTCGGCGAGGATGGTCAGGCTGGCCGGACCGACCGGGATGATCCGGCAAGACCTTTCCGTCTCTTCTGCGAACGTGATGGCGCGGGCACGCGATCGCGGACGGCTCGATCAGGGAAGGGCGGGCGGCCGCACGAGACGGGCGCGCAAGGCCGCCGCGTCCCGCCCGGGCGGGGCGCCGAAGAGCCGGCGATAGTCCCGGCTGAACTGGGAGAGGCTCTCGTAGCCGATCGCGAAGCCGACGCGCGCCACTTCCTCGGCGGCGATGAGGCGTCGGCGCGCCTCCTGCAGGCGCACCTGCTTCTGGAACTGCAACGGCGTCATCGTCGTCACCGCCTTGAAGTGACGGTGGAAGCCGGGGACGCTCATCCCAGCGAGCGCGGCCAAATCCGCCACCCGCAGCGTCTGCGCGTAATGCTCGCGTATATGGGCGGTCGCCCGTCCGATCCGCGCCGCATGGGTCTCGGCGAGGCCGATCTGACGCAGCGAGGGGCCGAGCGGCGAGCCGAGCAGGCGCCAGACGATCTCGCGCCGGACGAGCGGGGCCAGAACGTCGCGATCGCGCGGGGCGTCGAGGAGTTCCAGAAGGCGCCTGAGAGGATCGCACACAGCCGGATCGTGCTCTGCCGTAGCGAGCGCCGAGAAGCCGGAGGGCTCGCAGAGAGCCTGCGGTCGCTCCGCGAGCATCTCGGCCACGGTCGCGGGATCGATCGCCAGGGACAAGGCGAGAAAGGGCTCGCGCGCGCTCGCATGGGTGATGCGGGCCGTCACCGGAAGGTCGACCGAGGCGAGGAGACATTGTCCGGCGGCGTAGCGATAGGGCCTCTCGCCCAGGATCGTGGTCTTGGCGCCCTGCACCACGAGACAGAAGGAGGGCCGGTAGACCGAGCGTATGGTTTCGCTCGGCGTGCGCGTGCAGGTCAGGATCAGCCCGTCGACGGGCGTTTCGCGCCCATGTGCGAACCAGTGTCGTTCGATCAGCGGTGCAAGGTCGGACAACGTCGTCATCGCCGCAACCTAGCCCCGGACGCGGCCGGATGCATCCGCCCCCGGGCCGTTTGATAGGATCGGGCAGGAGATCGATCGGATCGGCGTCGCGCGACAGGCGGTGAGGGGTCTAACTACGGTGTATTCCACACCATCAGGAGACACGGTTCATGCGGATGCGGCAGCTCGGGGCCAGCGGCCTCTTCGTCTCGGAACTGTGCCTCGGGACGATGACCTTCGGCGGGGGCGACGAAGGCTTCTGGGGGCATATCGGCCGGCTCGACCAGGATGCGGCCGACGCGCTGCTGAAGACCGCTCTGGATGCCGGGATCAATTTCGTCGACACGGCCAACATCTACGCCGGCGGCCGCTCGGAGGAGATCCTCGGGCGGTCCTTGAAGAACGTCGGCATCCCGCGCGACGACATCGTGGTGGCGACCAAGGTTCTGGGACCGATGGGGGAGGGGCCGAACGCCCGAGGCGCCTCGCGCGGCCATATCCTCAGCCAGTGCAAGGCGAGCCTCAAGCGTCTCGGCCTCGACCACATCGATCTCTATCAGATCCACGGCTTCGATCCGGCGACTCCGATCGAGGAGACGCTGGAGGCGCTCGATACGCTCGTGCGCCACGGCCACGTTCGCTATCTCGGCCTGTCCAACTGGGCGGCCTGGCAGGTGATGAAGGCGGTCGGGATCGCGCATGCGCGGCGGTTGGCGCCGATCCTGTCGCTGCAGGCCCACTACACGCTCGTCGGGCGGGACCTGGAACGCGAGATCGTGCCGATGCTGCGCTCCGAACGGATCGGGCTGATGGTGTGGAGCCCGCTCGCGGGCGGCTATCTCTCGGGCAAGTACGACGGCGAGGGGCAGGCGGCCGACGGGCGGCGCACGACCTTCGACTTTCCGCCGGTCGACCGGGCGCGGGGCTCTGCGGCCCTTCCGGAGATGCGGCGGATCGCGGAGGCCAAGGGATGCACCGTCGCGCAGATCGCGCTCGCCTGGCTGCTCCACCAGGACGCGGTCACCAGCGTCATCGTCGGGGCCAAGCGGGTGGACCAGCTGAGCGACAACATCGCCGCGACGACGGTCTCCCTCGACGCCGGCGATCTCGCGGCCCTCGACGCGGTGACGAAGCTGCCTGCCGAATATCCCGGCTGGATGCTGGAGCGGCAGGGCGCCTACCGGGCGTAAGCTCGGCGGACGGCGCGTTCCGTCGCCGTCCTCGACGGGAACCGCGCCCGGTCCCGCGACGGCTCTAGACGCGGGCGCTCGCGGCGATCGGGCCCCGGTCCCTCGGCGCATCGCTCAGGACGTATTCGGGATAGCGGGCGCTGATCTCGTCGACCATCGACAGCGTTCCGGACAGATGATGGCGAAGCGCCGCCTCGGCACAGCCGTCGCGATTGCCGGACCGGATGCCCTCCACGATGGCGTGATGGTCGCGCAGCACGTTCTGCATCTTACCCGGCATCGGAAGATTCAGCCGCCGCAGCCTGTCCAGATGGGTCGAGCGCGTCCGCATCATCTGCCACAGGCCCAGATTGCCGGAGCGCTCGTAGAAGACCCGGTGGAAGTCCCGGTCGAGGGCGTCGAACTCGTCGTAGGTCGCGGGGTCGGCCATGCGCTCCTGCCGGACCAGCAGGCGCTCGAGCGCCTCCGCGGTCTGAACCGGCGTCTCCGAGGCCAGGCGTCGCAGGCTTTCCAGTTCGAGCGACAGCCGAAGGAACTGCGCCTGACGCGCCAGACCGACGTCGATGCGCGACACCAGCGTCGCGTGCTGGGGAAAGATGTCCACCAGTCCCTCGTCCTGAAGGCGGAGCAGGGCGTCGCGCACCGGCGTCTGGCTGACGCCGAACTCCTCCTGGAGCGCCCCGCGCACGAGCAGCGTGCCGGGCACCAGCTGAACCGCGAGAATCCTCTCTTTCAGGATTTCATGGATCTGCACGGCCACCTGCCGGGACCGGTCCAGACTGATCGCCGAACTCTTCATCGCGGCTCGCTCTCCGTTGTCCCGGCGAGGATAGCACCGAAGCTGACTTGATGCACTGATGTTTTAGTGTATTGATGCGTCACGGCTGGGAGGCGGCCGCGACGGCATCGCCGATGGGAGAGCAAGATGAAATCATGGATCGCGGGACTGACGGTTGCGACCGTTCTCGGGTCGCTCGGACCCTCCTTCGCGCAGGAGACCGTTTCGATCACACGGCAGCCGGGCATCCTCTACCTCGCCAGCCACGTGATGGAGACGCAGGACCTGATTGAGAAGCGCGCGGCCGAGAAGGGCATCGAGGGTCTGCAGATCGAGTGGCTGACCTTCTCGGGCGGCGGCGCGCAGACCGACGCGCTGCTGGCCGGCAACGTCGACATCGTCAACACCGGCACCGGCAACCTCCTGCTTCTGTGGGACCGCACCCGCGGCCGCGTGAAGGGGATCGTGACGAGCTCGGCCCAGCCGGTGATCATGGTGTCGAACGATCCCGAGATCCGATCGCTGGAGGACATCGGTCCCGATGATCGGATCGCGGTGCCGACCGTCGGCGTCTCGACCCAGGCGATCCTTCTCCAGATGGCCGCCGCGCAGATGTTCGGCGAGGACGAGGTCCGCCGCTTCGACGCCAACACCGTTCAGCTCGGCCATCCCGATGCCGTCGCCGCCATCGCCAACCCGATGCACGAGGTGAAGAACCACTTCTCGGCCCCGCCCTTCCAGTATGTCGAGCTGGAGCAGGAGGGCGTGCACAGGGTCACCGATTCCCGGGAGATCATCGGGCCGCTGACGCAGGCGACCTTCTTCACGACCACGGCCTATGCGGAGGAGAACCCGCTGATCGTCGAGGCGCTGCGCGAGGCCACCGAGGAGGCGGTCGAGATGATCAAGTCCGATCCGCGCGCCGCGCTGGAGGCCTACAAGACGGTGTCCGGCGATCAGACCTCGATCGACGATCTGATGGCGATGATGAGCGAGCCCCACATGCTCGACGAGTTCCGCACCGACCCGGTCGGCACGATGAAGTTCGCCGAGCACCTTCACAAGATCGGCACGCTGAACACGATGCCGGAGGCCTGGACGGACTATTTCCTGCCGGAATCGGCCGACCTCAACGGCAACTGATCGCCGTTCGCAAGGCCCGCGCGGACCGCCCGATCGGCGAGGCGCACGCGCGGGTGCCCCTTACCTGTTCCAAGGATCAAGACGTCATGCTCCAGACTCCAGCCGCGGCTTCCGTCCGCGCGGAGCCGGCGCGCTCCGCCGCGCCGCTCCTCGAGGTCGAGAACGTCACGCTTCGCTACAAGACGACGAGCGTTCTTCTGACGGCGACGGACCGTGTTTCGTTCGACGTTCGGCAGTCTGACCGGTTCGTTCTTCTGGGTCCGTCGGGCTGCGGCAAGTCGACGATCCTGAAGGCGGTTGGGGGCTACATGGCGCCGTCGGAGGGCGAGATCCGGATCAAGGACCGGGTGGTCAAGGCGC
>JAEZXX010000059.1 GCA_023419535.1 Pseudomonadota bacterium
GAGCCAGGCCCGCCATGCGGGAGGTGCGGAGGCGGGGAGCTTTGCGGTCCGGCTCTGACATCAGGGCGAACAACCTCTTGAAGGAACGCGGGATGAACGGAACGTCTGGGAACGAGACGGCGGGCAACGAGATGTGGGGCGGGCGCTTCTCCAGCGGGCCCGACGCCATCATGGAAGCGATCAACGCCTCCATCGACTTCGACAAGCGTCTCTACCGGGAGGACATCGAGGGCTCGCTCGCCCACGCCGCGATGCTCGCGGAAACGGGCATACTCTCTGCGTACGACGCGGCCAAGATAAGGCAGGGGCTGGAGACGATCCTCGCCGACATCGAGGCCGGCCGGTTCGAGTTCCGGCGCGACCGCGAGGACATCCACATGAACGTGGAGGCGCGGCTCGCCGAGCTGATCGGCCCGGCCGCCGGGCGCCTGCACACGGCGCGCTCGCGCAACGACCAGGTGGCGCTCGACTTCCGCCTTCACGTCCGCGGCGCCTTCCGCGACCTCGACCGGGCGCTGCACGCGCTCCAGAGCGCGCTGGTGGACCGGGCGGAGGAGCATGCGGCGACCGTGATGCCGGGCTTCACGCATCTCCAGGCCGCGCAGCCCGTCACCTTCGGCCACCACTGCCTCGCCTATGTCGAGATGGCGGCCCGCGACCGCTCGCGCGTCGCCGATGCCCTGAAGCGCCTCGACGAATGCCCGCTCGGCGCCGCGGCGCTCGCCGGCACGCCCTTCCCGATCGACCGGCACCAGGTCGCGCGGGCGCTCGGCTTCTCCGGCCCGACGCGCAACTCGCTCGACACGGTCTCCGACCGCGACTTCGCGCTCGACTTCCTCGCCACCGCCTCGATCGTCGCGACTCATCTGTCGCGCCTCGCCGAGGAGATCGTGATCTGGTCGACGCCGCAGTTCGACTTCGTGCGCCTGTCGGACTCGTTCTCCACCGGCTCCTCGATCATGCCGCAGAAGAAGAACCCTGACGCGGCCGAGCTCGTGCGCGCCAAGACCGGCCGGGTGAACGGCGCACTGGTGGCGCTCCTGACGGTCATGAAGGGCCTGCCGCTGAGCTATTCCAAGGACATGCAGGAGGACAAGGAGCAGGTCTTCGACGCGATCGACAGCCTGGCGCTCGCGCTCGCGGCGATGACCGGCATGGTCCGGGACCTTTCGGTCAACGCGCAGAAGATGCGCGCGGCGGCGGGCGCCGGCTTCTCCACCGCGACCGACCTCGCCGACTTCCTGGTGCGCGAGGCGGGGCTTCCGTTCCGCGAGGCGCACCACGTGACGGGCCGCGTCGTGGCGCTCGCCGAAAGCCGCAAGGTCGCGCTGGAGGCCTTGCCGCTGGCGGACCTTCGCGCGGTCGACGAGCGCATCACCGACAAGGTCTTCTCGGTCCTATCGGTCGACGCTTCGGTCGCCAGCCGCCGCTCCTTCGGCGGGACGGCGCCGGACAACGTGCGCCGCGAGGCGGCTGTCTGGCGCGATCGCCTCGGCGCCGACGCGACGAGGGATGATTTCGCGGACAAAGCGCGCTAGACCCTTCGCCGACGCTTCGAGCCACGGGGACCTGCGATCGATGAGTGGAGTGCGCACGACGATTCTCGTCCTCGCCGTGGCGGCGGTGGCCCTGTCGGCCTGCGGCCGGCGCAGCAATCCCGTGCCGCCGGTGGCGGAAGGCCAGCCGGCGCGCCCCGCGGCCATCGCGCCGGGTTCGCCCGGCCTTGCGAGCGCGCCGCGCATCGCGCCGAGCTCCGACACCAGCGCCTCGCCCACCGAGGTGCAGCGCAACCCGAACGCTCCGGCACGCCCGTTCGTCCTCGACGGCCTCCTGAACTGAGTCCCGCCGTAAGCCCATGAACCATTTCCAGTACTGGGACGGCGTCCTCCACGCCGAGGGCGTCGCGATTCCCTCGATCGCCGAGGCGATCGGGACGCCCTTCTACTGCTATTCGACCGCGACGCTGACGCGCCACTACCGCGTCTTCGCCGACGCCTTCGCCGACATCGACGCGCTGGTCTGCTACGCCATGAAGGCGAACTCGAACCAGGCCGTCCTGAAGACGCTGGCCGGGCTCGGGGCCGGAGCCGACGTCGTCTCGGGCGGGGAACTCGCGCGTGCGCTCGCGGCCGGCATCGCGCCCGAGAAGATCATGTTCTCCGGCGTCGGCAAGACGGCGGACGAGATCGACGCCGCGCTCGCCGCCGGAATCTTCTGCTTCAACGTCGAATCGGAGCCAGAACTCGACGCGATCTCGGCGCGCGCCAGCGCCTGCGGGCGCACCGCCCACGTCTCCTTCCGGATCAACCCGGACATCGACGCCAGGACCCACGCCAAGATCTCCACCGGCAAGAAGGGCGACAAGTTCGGCATCGCCTTCGCGCGCGCGCCCGAGGTCTACGCCCGAGCCGCGACCCTGCCGGGCATCCAGGTCACCGGCATCGACATGCATATCGGCTCGCAGATCACCGATCTGGAGCCCTTCGACCTCGCCTTCGCCAAGCTCGCCAGGCTCGTGCGCGAACTTCGCGCGGCGGGCCACCGGATCGACCACGTCGATCTCGGCGGCGGGCTCGGCGTGCCCTATCGCTCGGACCTCGCATCGCCGCCCGAGCCGCCGGCCTATGCAGAGATCGTCAAGCGCCACGTGCGCGACCTCGACTGCCGGATCGTCTTCGAGCCCGGGCGCCTGATCGCGGCCAATGCGGGCATCCTCGTCTCGCGCGTCATCTACGTGAAGGAGGAGGAGGGCCGGACCTTCGTCATCGTCGACGCGGCGATGAACGATCTGATCCGCCCGACGCTCTACGAGGCCTGGCACGACATCCGTCCGGTCGCCGAGCCCGCCCCCGGGGCGGGACGGATCGTCGCGGACGTGGTCGGCCCGGTCTGCGAGAGCGGAGACTTCCTCGCCAAGGACCGCGAACTGGTCACGCTGAAGGCCGGCGATCTGATCGCCGTCGCCTCGGCCGGCGCCTACGGCGCGGTCCAGTCCGGGACCTACAATTCCCGGCCTCTGGTGTCCGAGGTGATGGTGAAGAACGACGCCTTCTTCGCCGTGCGCCCGCGCCAGACGATCGAGGAACTGATCGCGCTCGACCGTCTGCCGCCCTGGCTCTGAGCCGCGCCATCCGCGGCGGCGCCTCGCCTTCGCCGTAAAAACCGGTAAGTTCCAAGGCCCTGACGAGCGGGAGACCCGGGCGAGATGGCAGGAACGAGCGCGCCCGGAACGCCGGGCCGGACCTTGCGTCTGCGCACGGCCTTCGCGACGGCGGCGACCTCGCTCCTCCTGGAGCGGATCTGGCCGCCGATCCTCTTCCTTCTCGGGCTTGCCGCGGTCTTCCTCATCCTCGCCTGGACGGGAGCGTTCGCCGCTCTGCCGGGCTACGGGCGCGTCGCGCTCCTCGTCCTCCTGGCGCTCGGGCTTCCGGCCATTCTCTGGCGCCATCGACACCTGCGCCTGCCGACGCGGCCCGAGATCGTCGCGCGCATCGAGGCGTCGAGCCGGCTCGACCATCAGCCGCTGGCCGTCCAGGCGGAACGTCCGCTCGGTCAGGACCCCATGGCGCTGGCCCTCTGGCGCTCGCATCAGCGGCGGATGGCGGACCGCCTGCGCCGTCTTCGCGGCGGCGCGCCGAACGGGCGCACCGAGGCGATCGACCCCTACGGACTGCGTGCGCTCCTCGCGCTCGGCCTCGTCACCGCCTTCGCCTATTCCTTCGGCCCGGGCGGCGGGCGGATCGCGGATGCGCTCGCACCGGTCGAGGGCACGATGCTGGGGGCCCCGCGCGTGGACGCCTGGATCACGCCGCCGGGCTACACCGGGCGTCCGCCGATCCTCCTGAACAAGGCCGCACGCAGCCAAGCCGTCCATCAGGTGCCGGAGGGCAGCGTCCTCTCGGTCCGCCTGTCGGACGCGGGCGGCGCCCGCCTGTCCTTTTCGCCGCGCGGCGGCGGCGAATCGCTCGCCATCGCCCCGGCCGAGGGCGACGCGGCGTCCGGGGCCGCGGCCTGGGAGGTCGAGCTGGGCACCAGCGGCGCGGTCTCGCTGGAGACGCGGCTTCGAACACTGGGCGAATGGAGCGTCGCGGTCGTACCGGACCTCGCCCCGCTGATCGAGTTCGACGGCGAGCCCCAGGCGGCCCGAAACGGCGCGCTGGGGATCGCCTACCGCATCAGCGACGATTACGGCGCGGTTTCCGGCACGGCCGAGATCGCGGTGCCGGACGCCGCGGCGGGCGCCCGCCCGCTCGTTTCCGCGCCGCAGATTCGCCTGTCCATGCCCCGCCGGGGCCGCGGGCAGGCGAGCGCGCGCACCAGCATCAACCTCGTCGACAGCCCCTATGCGGGCGCGCAGGTGTCGATGACCCTGACGGCGAGCGACGATGCCGGTCAGACCGGGCGTTCGGAACCCAGATTCCTGACCCTGCCGGAGCGTCCCTTCGCGAACCCGCTGGCGCGCGCCGTGGTCGAGCAGCGCCGCATCCTCGCGCTCGACGCCAACCAGGCCCGGCGCGTCGTCCAGATGCTCGACGCGGTGACGCTGCGCGGCGACAGCTTCATCGAGCGGACCGGCGATCTCCTGGCGCTGCGCGTCGCGCGCTCCTCCATCGCCTCCGCCCGTTCGGACGAGGAGCTGCTCTGGGCGGTCGACTTCCTCTGGGACATCGCGCTCGGGATCGAGGACGGCAATCTCTCGGTCGCCGAGCGCCGGCTGCGCGACGCGCAGGAGGCCCTGTCCGACGCGCTGGAGGACGGCGCCTCCGAGGAAGAGGTGGCCGGACTGATGGAGGAGCTGCGCGCCGCCATGCAGGAGTATCTGCAGGCCATGGCCGAGGCGATGCAGAACCGTCCGCCGCAGAACCAGATGCAGATGGGCGAGATGCAGGAGATCCGCCCGCAGGACCTGGAGCGCATGCTCGACCGGATCGAGGATCTGGCGCGCTCCGGCTCGCCGGACGCCGCCCGCCAGCTTCTGGCCGAGCTGCAGGAGATGATGGACAACCTGCCCTCCATGCAGGCGCAGCAGCAGGGCCAGGACGGCGGCGAGCAGAGCCCCGCCCAGCAGCAGATGAACGCGCTCGGCGATATGCTCCAGCGCCAGCAGGAGCTGATGGACCGCACCTTCGAGCTCGGCCGCGAACAGGCTCGCCGGCAGATGCAGGAGGGCGGCATGCCGCAGGCGCCGGGCGAGGCGCCGACGATGAGCCCGCAGGAGATGGAGGAGGCGATGCGCCGTCTTCAGTCCGAACAGGGCGAGCTGCAGCAGCAGCTTCAGGCGATGCAGGACGAGATGGAGGCGCTCGGCATGGCGCCGGGCGAGGGCCTGCCCGAGGCCGGCGAGGCCATGGGGCAGGCGGAGGGCGCGCTTGGGCAGGGCGACGACGGTCTCGCCGTCGCCCGGCAGGGCGAGGCCATGGCCGCCCTGCGGCGCGGCGCGCAGGAGATGATGAGCCAGATGCAGGCGCAGGGGCAGGGCAACCAGCCGCAGGGCCAGCAGGGCATGGGCTACGGCCCGGGCCAGCAGAGTTCGGGCCGCGACCCCCTCGGCCGCGAGCGCCAGCGCCAGGGACAGGATTTCGGCCGGGACGTCGACGTGCCCGACGAGATCGACGTCCAGCGCGCCCGGCAGATCCTCGACCAGATCCGCCGACGGCTGGGCGACCGCCTCTCGCCGCAGATGGAGCGCGAGTATCTGGAGCGGCTCCTGCGCACCCCGTGACACAGGGCCCCGCCTCGCTTACGACCTTTCGCGAACGAGATGGGACATCATGAGCGCGACCGACTGGAACCCGGCCCTCTACACCCGCTTCGAGGACGAGCGCACGCGGCCCGCGCGCGATCTCCTCGCGCGCTGTTCGTTCGAGGGCAACGAGACGGGGCGGGGCCTGACCATCGCCGATCTCGGCTGCGGGCCCGGCAACTCGACCGAGCTTCTGGTCCAGCGCTTTCCGCAGGCCGAGATCGTCGGCTACGACCTTTCGCCCGCGATGCTGCAGAGCGCCGGCGCGCGCGTGCCCGGCGCGCGCTTCGAGACCGCCGACATCGGCGACTGGCGTCCGGGCCGCCGCTTCGACCTCGTCTATTCCAACGCCGCGCTGCAGTGGGTTCGCGGGCACGGCAGGCTGGTTCCGGCTCTCCTCGACCACGTCGCGCCCGGCGGGCTTCTGGCCGCCCAGATCCCGGACAATCTCGCCGATCCGAGCCAGACCGCCATGGCCGAGATCGCGGCCGATCCGCTCTTCGCGCCGTTCCTGTCGGGGGCGGGCGAAGCGCGCGAGCCCATCGCCCCGCTCGTCGCCTATTACGACTGGCTGGCGGGCGCGGGGGCGAGCGTCGACATCTGGATGACGCACTACCAGCACCCGATGGAGAGCGCGGCCGCGATCACGGACTGGTTCCGCTCGACGGGGCTGAAGCCTTTCGTCGATCCGCTGCCGGACGATCTGAAGCCGGCGTTCCTGGAGCGCTACACGGCGGCGATGGAGGCCGGCTATCCGCGCCGCGCCGACGGCGGACGCCTGCTCGGCTTCCCGCGGCTCTTCTTCGTCGCGCGGCGGCCCGCCTGAAAGGTCAGCCGTAGCGGCGCAGGGGCTCGGGCGCGGCCATGGCCGCGGGCACGAGTTCCGCGACGCGGGCGCGCATCTGGGCGATGGTGAAGGGCTTGTTGACGACGCCCGCGACGATGGCGACGAGGTCGTCCGCCGCCTCGCGCTGCTCGGCATAGCCCGTCATCAGGAGGACGGTGAGGTCCGGGAAGGCGGCATGGACGGCGTGGGCGAGCTCGATGCCCGTCATCGCCGGCATGCGGATGTCGGACAGGACGAGGTCGTAGTCCCCGTGCGCCGCGACCAGCATCTCCAGCGCCTCGACGCCGTCTTCGGCGACGTCGACCTCGTGCCCGTCGAGGCGAAGCGCGCGCGCGGTCAGGAGCCGCACGCCGTCATCGTCCTCCGCGACGAGAATCTTCGCCATTGGCCACCTTTCACACGGGGCGCAGAAAGTGCAGTCCGCTCGGTTGCCCGGCCTTCCCGGAACCGGTTCCGGTCCAAGGGCCGATGCTGGAGAGCGCGCGTCCCACCCCGCATGATGCACCCCAATCCTTATCCGAGCCTTTCCGCAGAAGGCGGAGCGGTGGCCCGGAGGGGAAAACCGGCGAACAGGGTGAATCGAATGCGTGCCTATTCGATCACGCGGCCGACGAAGGGCAGTTCGCGGTAGGCGTGACCCACATCCATGCCGTAGCCGACGACGAAATGGTCCGGGCAGGAGAAGCCCACGTGAGTGGCCTCGATCGGCGCCTTGCGGCGCATCGCCTTGTCGAGGAGGACCGCCACCTCGGCGCGATCCGCGCCGCGCTCCAGCATCAGGTCGCGCGCGAACTTGAGGGTGCGGCCCGATTCCAGGATGTCGTCGACGAGAAGCACCTGCCGCCCGCCGACGTCGCTTTCGAGGTCCCGAAGGATGCGCACCGTGCCGCCCTCGGTGCCCGCCCCGTAGCTCGACAGGGAGATGAACTCGACCTCCGGCGCGACGCCGGCGCCGTGGAGGGCGCGGATGAGGTCGGCGGCGAAGACGAAGGAACCCTTGAGCACCGCGACGAGGAGCAGGTCGTCGCGGGCGGTGGCGGCGATCTCGCCGGCGAGGCGCTGCACGACCGCGGCGATCTCGCCGGCCGAATAGAGCGTCTCGATCCTGCGGCCGCGAACGGTGATCATCGGCTTCTCCTTGGGCGCCGGGCTTGCCCTGCGGGAAGTCCGGTCGGGCGCGTCAGGAGGTCGGGACCGTCCCCCACGGGGCCTGTCCGAGCGAGCCGCAGCGCCGGGCGAGGCGAATAGCATCGTCGAGCAGGGATTGATACGGGCGGCCGTCGGCGCGCGCCGAAAGGTCGAGCGCGGCGAGCGCCGCCTCGCCGCGCAGCTCCCCGCGCGCCGGGTGCGAGCGCGCCACGATCTCGCCCTCGATGACGAGCCCGCGCGGCACGCGGCGCCCGGCGCGGCCTTCGTCGAAGCGGTCGGTCATGCGACGATCCCTTTCGTTTCCCGCCAGTTCAGGAAGGCGTAAGCTCGCAGGGTTAACCAGAGCTTGCCATTCGAAGCTTACCTTCGAAGCCCCGGGGCCGGCGCGAAAACGACATGATCGCACGCTCATCCACGGGCCGAAACAGGAAAGAGGCGGCGCGGGCGTGATACGCTTCGAGAACGTCGGACTGCGCTACGACATGGGGCCGGAGATCCTGCGGGACCTGACCTTCGAGATCGGCCGCCAGTCCTTCCAGTTCCTGACCGGACCCTCCGGCGCGGGCAAGACCTCGCTCCTGCGCATGCTGTTCCTAGCGTTGAAGCCGACGCGCGGCCTCATCACGGTCCTCGGGCGCGACGCCTCGTCCCTGTCGCGCACCGACCTGCCGGCGATCCGCCGCCGCATCGGCGTCGTCTTCCAGGACTTCCGCCTTCTCGACCACATGACGACCTACGAGAACGTCGCCCTGCCGCTTCGCGTGCGGGGCCGCGAGGAATCGTCCTACCGGCAGGACGTCGTGGACCTCATCCGCTGGGTCGGGCTCGGCGAGCGGCTGAACGCGCCGCCGGCCGTCCTCTCGGGCGGCGAGAAGCAGCGCGCGGCGATCGCGCGCGCGCTCATCGACCAGCCCGACATCCTTCTCGCCGACGAACCGACGGGCAACGTGGACCCGCCGCTCGCCCGCCGCCTCCTGCGCCTCTTCATGGAGCTGAACCGCACCGGAACGGCCGTCGTCATCGCCACGCACGATCTGGCCTTGATGGACCAGGTCGAGGCGCGCCGCCTTATCCTGGCCGACGGGCGGCTGCAGATCTATGACTGAGCCGCGCCGCCCGGGGTCCAGAGGCACGGCGGCTGTCCTGCCGCGTGGCCTCGCCATGGAGGTGCTGCGCCGCCTCGCCCTGCGGGCCAACGCGCGGCGACAGACGCCGATCGTGCCGCCGGGCAACGTCGCGGGCCGGGCGCTGATGACGGTGATCGCGATCATGACCTTCCTGGCGGGGCTGACGCTCGGTGCCGTCCTGCTGGTGTCCGAGGCGGCCTCCGACTGGGAGAGCGAGATCTCGCGCGAGGTCACGGTTCAGGTGAACCCGGCGGACGGGTTCGACATGGGGGCGGCGCTCGCGGAACTGGAGACCCGCCTTGCGGGCCGGCCCGGCATCCTGTCGGTCGAGCGGCTCGACGACGTCGCCACGACGCGCCTCCTGGAGCCCTGGCTCGGTTCGGGCGTCGATCTCGCCGAGCTTCCCGTTCCCCGCCTCGTCATCCTGCGCATCGATGAGGCCGCGCCGCCGGACTTCGCAGCGCTGCGCGCCGAGATCGAGGGCGCGGTGCCGCAGGCGAGCCTCGACGACCACCGCGCCTGGGTCTCGCGCCTCGTCTCCATGGCCCGCGCGACCGTGGTGGCAGGCCTCGCGATCCTGACGCTCGTCCTGGCCGCGACGGTCCTCACCGTCGTCTTCGCCACCCGCGGCGCGATGTCGGGCAACCGCCAGATCATCGAGGTCCTGCACTTCGTGGGTGCCCGCTCAAGCTTCATCGCGGGCGAGTTCCAGCGTCATTTCCTGCGCCTCGGCCTCCTCGGGGCGCTCTCGGGCGGCGCCGGCGCGATCCTCGTCTTCTCGCTGGTGGGCTGGTGGACGGCCGCGGCGCGCGCCACCCCCGAGGCGGACCAGATCTCCGCGCTCTTCGGCTCCTTCGCCATCGGCTGGAGCGGCTATCTCGGCGTCGCAGGCCTCGTCGTGGTCGTCGGCCTCGTCACCGCCCTGACCTCGCGCCTCACCGTCACGCGTCAGCTGGCGGCCATCGACATGCTCTCGCCGGTGGAGCGATGAACGAATCCCCGAACCTCCCGTTTCCAGACGGCAAGCCGCTCGACCGAACCGTCGGGCGCGGCGGCGCGGCGCGTTCGGACGACAGAATGGCGGAACGTGGAGAGACGAGGAGACGCGGAGGACGGGTGCGCCGGACGGCGGGCCGCGTCGCGCTCGCGCTCGCCTTCTGCGCGCTGGCGGCCGGCGCGTATCTCGCCGGCGGTTTCCTGCGCTTTGCCGGCGAGGTGGCCGCGCTGACGGTTCCGTCCTCGCTCGACGGGGTGGACGGCATCGTCGTCCTGACCGGCGGCGCGGAGCGGATCGACCGGGCGCTCGACCTCCTGGAGCGCGGCGAGGGCGAACGCCTCCTCATCAGCGGCGTGAACCCGGGCACGGGCATCGCCAGCCTCAGCCGCGTCACCGGCGCCGACGCCTCGCTGTTCGAGTGCTGCGTCGATCTCGACTACGCCGCGCTCGACACGATCGGCAACGCGGAGATGACGGCGCGATGGGCGCGCGAGCACGACATCGGGCGCATCGCCCTCGTCACCAGCGACTATCACATTCCCCGTTCCCTGATCGAACTCGGCGGCGTGCCGGACGCGCCCGAGATCGTGCCCTATCCCGTCTCGCTGGAGAAGCTCTGGCGGGCCGATGGCGCGCCGAGCCGCCTCGGCCTGCGGCTTCTGCTGTCGGAGTACGCCAAGGTGCTGGCGGCGCGTGCGCGCCTCGCCTTCGACCTCGACTACGACCGCGCGGGCCTGCGCCGCACGGCGCATGTGCGGCACGAGTGATCGTGCGGCCGGTTCCCAACGCGGCGGGCAGGGGGTAGAACGGCCCGCCGGGGAACCCTGTCGGACCGCATGATTCACCTACGATCGCTCGCCTTCCACATCGCCTTCTACGGCAATCTGATCGGCCAGATGCTCTTCTATCTGCCCGTCTTCTTCTTCCTGAAGGAGGAGCGCTGCTGGCGGATCGTGAAAAACTGGGCCCGCTCCAGTCTGTGGATCCTCCATCGCGTCGCCGGCACGCGGACCGTCATCTCGGGGCTCGGGCAAATTCCCGAGAAGGGCGCCATCGTCGCGGCCAAGCACCAGTCCTTCTGGGAGACCTTCGCCCTCATTCCGCATCTGACCAAGCCCGCCTTCATCCTGAAGAAGGAGCTGATGGCGATCCCGGTCTTCGGCTGGTACGCCAAGCGCATGCGGATGATCCCGGTCGACCGCGCCAAGCGCGGCGCGGTCCTCGCCTCGCTCCTCGGCTCGGTGCGCGAGGCGGTGGAGGAGGGGCGTCATATCGTGATCTTCCCCGAAGGCACCCGCGTGGCCCCGGGCGCGGCGCCGAACTACCGTCCGGGCGTCCACTACCTGTATTCCGAGCTCGACCTGACGATCGCGCCGGTCGCCGTGAATTCGGGCCTCTTCTGGCCGCGCCAGGCCTTCCGGCGCGAGCCCGGCACGATCCGGGCCGAGTTCCTGCCCGTCATCGGGCCCGGACTGGAACGCGAGCCCTTCCTGGAGCGCCTGCGCTGCGAGATCGAGGCGGGCACGACGGCGCTGATGCGCCGCGCCTACGAGGAGCGCCCCGATCTGCCGATGAGCGCGCTCGTCGCCGCGCGCCTCGCCGAGCCGCCCGTGGACCCGCGAAGCTGCGCCGAGCCGGGCGCGCCCGCGCCCGTCGTCGCGCCCCTCGCCTCATAGGCGGGCGACGACGTCCTCCAGCCAGCGGTCCTTCAGGCCGAGCCCGCGGATCTCGTGAAGCGTGGACGTGACATATTCGTCGTTCGGGCCGGACTGGCCGTGCGAACGCTTCACGATGGTCGCGGCCTCGCCGGCCTCCAGCCGCCCGGCATACTGCGCGTGGCCCCGGTCGACGACGTAGGTCACCGCGCGCACCATCCGCCCGTCGTCGAGGCGCACGGGAAGCGTCAGTTCGCGGTAGACATGGGTGACGAGCTCGCGGGCGCGCAGATAGGCGAGCGTCTCCTCCGCCTTGTGGCCCGCGACGCGGAAAGCCATGCCGATGCAGGAGCCGCCCCGGTCGAGCCCGAGGACGAGGCCCGGTCGCTCCGGCGTGCCGCGATGGACGTGGGAGCGCACGCAGAGCGAGCGGTGATAGCCGCCGAGCCGCGCCTTGTGACGCTCCTCGAAGGCAAAGCCCGGCCGCCAGATCAGCGAGCCGTAGCCGAAGACCCAGAGATCGTCCATCGAATGCCTTGAAATTCCCATCTGGCGCTGCTCAACAGCGCTTCCTTCGGATCGAGGCACAGAAAGGGCAGGCGGCATGGCCGGGTCAAGCGCAAAGAGGCGGTCCGCCGCGCCCCGGGTCTTCGCCGGCGTCGTCCTCGTCGCGCTGGTTCTCTTCGCGGCGCTCACCGCCGGCTGGTTCTACCTCGCCCGCGAGCTCGACACCCGGGTCCAGGATGCGATCGAGGCGGCGGCGGGCGAGGGCGTGACCATCGCCTGCGCCGAACAGGACGTCTTCGGCTACCCGTTCCGTCTCGGCCTCGCCTGCGACAGCGTCGCCATTGAAGCGCCGGAATCGGGCATCCGCGCCACTGGCGGGCAGCTGCGCACGGCGGCGCAGATCTACGATCCGCGCCGCATCGTGATGGAGCTCGGCGCTCCCGTCGCGGTCGACGCGCCGGACCTGCCGCCGCTGGAGCTCGGCTGGGACCTCGCGCAAGGGTCGGCGCGCTTCTCCGGCGACGGGCTGGAGCAGATGTCGATCGCGATCGACGCGCCCTGGATCACGCTGCGCGACGAAGGCACGCAGATCGCCGAGGCGAACCGCTTCGAGGTCCATTCGCGCCGCAACGGCGCCGACCTTGACCTCGCCCTCACCGACCGGGGCCTGACGGTGGCCCCGCCGGGCCTCGGCGCGCTGCCGACCTTCGACGTCTCGGCCGACATGAGCGTCGCGGGCGCCGCCGGCTGGCTCGCGGACGGCCTTCCGGGCGGGCGCATCGAGACGGCGCTCCGCGGCAGCCAGGGCACGCTGCGCCAGCTGCGCCTGGCACCGGCGCAGGGCGGGGCGATGGAGATCTCCGGGCCCTTCGCCTTTTCGCCGACCGGAGAGGTGACAGGAAATTTCCGCATCGCGCTGGAGGATCCCGAGGCGGTCGCCTCGCTCGTCGGGCAGCTCGTTCCGGGCGGCGGCGCGATCGCCAACACGCTGGTCGGCGGTCTGGGCCTCGTCGGGCGCCAGGAGGAGGGCCGTACGATCGTCGACGTCGAGGTGCGCGACGGGCGCGCCCAGCTCGGCTTCATCCCGCTCGGGCGCATTCCGCCCATCTGACCGCGGTCCGCAGGTCAGGCCTGCGAGGGCGGGTCCTGCGGTTCGCCCGGGTCGGGAACGACGGCGGGCCGGTCCGGCTTCAGCTCGTTCCACGGGTCCTTGCGGTCCGGCTGGCGGCCGAAATTGGCCTCCGCCGTGTCTTGACCGGCCTCGACGATCGACCGGCGGATCGACCGCGTGCGCGTGAAGAGGTCGTGCAGCGCCGCGCCGTCGCCCCAGCGGATGGCCCGCTGCAGCGAGGCGAGATCCTCGGAGAACCGGGCCAGCATCTCCAGCACCGCCTCGCGGTTGGTCAGGAAGATGTCGCGCCACATGGTCGGGTCGGAGGCCGCGATGCGGGTGAAGTCGCGGAAACCCGAGGCGGAGAACTTGATGACCTCGGACTGCGTGACGGTCTCCAGGTCCGCGGCCGTCCCGACGATGTTGTAGGCGATGAGATGCGGCACGTGGGAGACGATGGCGAGCACGAGATCGTGGTGCTCGGGCGTCATCGTCTCGACATTGGCGCCCATCGCGCGCCAGAGGCTCGCCAGGCGCTCGGTCGCGGCCTCGTCGGTGCCCGCGACCGGCGTCAGGATGGTCCAGCGGTTGCGGAAGAGTTCGAGGAACCCCGCGTCCGGCCCCGACTGCTCTGTGCCGGCGATCGGGTGGCCGGGCACGAAATGGACGTGCGCCGGCAGGTGCGGCGCCATGTCGGCGACGACCGAGCCTTTCACCGAGCCGACGTCGGTGACGATCGCGCCCGGCTTCAGGGCAGCGCCGATCGCCTCCGCCACCGCGCCGGACGCCCCCACCGGAACCGAGAGGATGACGAGATCGGCGTCCTTCACGGCCTCGGCCGCGTCGGCATGGAAGCTCGTGCCGAGCTTCAGCTCCTCGGCCCGAGCCAGCGTCTGCGGCGAGCGGGTCGAGACCGCGACCTCGTCCGCGAGCCTGCCGTCGCGCAGATTGATGGCGATCGAGGAGCCGATGAGGCCGATGCCGATCAGTGCGACCTTGTCGAAGAGCGGCCCGCTCATGCCGCCATGAACTCGGCCAGCGCCTCGAGGACCAGCCCATTGGCCCGCTCCGACCCGACCGTGAGCCGCAGAGCGTTCGGGAAGCCGTAGCCGGTCACGCGCCGCAGGATCAGCCCGCGCGCGGTCAGGAACGCGTCGGCGTCGGCGGCCGTGCGGCCCGCCTCGTCCGGGAAGTGGACGAGGACGAAGTTGCCGACCGAGGGCGTGACGCGAAGGCCGATCCCCTCGAGCCCTTCGGTCAGCCGGCGCAGCCATTCCAGATTGTGCCGGGCCGCGCGGTCGGCATGCGCCCGGTCGCGGATCGCGGCCGCACCCGCCGCGATGGCAGCGGCGTTCAAATTGAACGGCCCGCGGATGCGGTTCAGCGCGTCGATCACGGCCTCCGGCCCGTACATCCAGCCGACGCGCAGCGCCGCCAGCCCGTGGATCTTCGAGAAGGTGCGCGTCATCACGACGTTCTCGTGCCCGGCCACCAGCGAGGCGCCCGCCTCGTAGTCGTTGCGCGAGACGTATTCGGCATAGGCCGCGTCGAGGACGAGCAGCACGCGGCCGGGCAGGCCGGCGTGAAGGCGCTTCACCTCGTCGAAGGGCAGATAGGTGCCGGTCGGGTTGTTCGGGTTGGCGAGGAAGACGATGCGGGTCTTGTCCGACACGAGAGCGAGGATCGCGTCGACGTCGGCGCGCTCGTCCGTCTCCTTGGCGACCACCGGCGTCGCCCCGGCGGCGCGGATGTAGATGTCGTAGACGAGGAATCCGTGTTCGGTGTGGATCGCTTCCGTGCCCGGCGAGAGGTAGGCCTGCGCCAGGAGCCCCAGGAGCTCGTCCGAGCCGTTGCCGGCAAGGATGTTGCGGGCCGGCAGGCCGTGCACCTCGGCGATCGCCTCGCGAAGGGCCGCCGCCGTTCCGTCCGGGTACAGCTCAAGGTGCGAAGCCGCCTCCGCCATCGCCTCGCGCGCCTTCGGAGAGGGGCCGAGCGGCGTCTCGTTGGAGGACAGCTTGATCAGCTCGACGCCCTCGGGCGCGCGGCTCTTGCCCGGCACGTAGGGCTCGATGTCGAGGATTCCGGGCTTCGGGGTGGGGCGTCCGGTCTCGAGGGTCATGGCGGGTCGATCCTTCGGGCGCGCGGGGGTCAGGTCTGGCGCGGCGCGATCAGCGGTGCCGCATAGCCCCCGACCGGGCGGATGTCGAGGCCCTCGCCGAGCGCCGAGACGAAGCCGTCGGCCCCGCCCGGAAGGGCCACGAGCCGGCTCGTCGGAGCTTCCCGCAGGATGGTCGCGCCTTCCGGCAGCGACAGATCGCCGTCGCCGGAGACGACGAAGCACGAGATCTCGAACGGAACGGGATCGGCGAGCGGCGGGGAGAGCACGAGCGCGGGCTCGCCGGCCTGCCGGCCCTGCGCCTCCACGAAGGGCAGGCGGGCGACGATCTGAGCGGACCGCAGGCCCTCCCACCAGGGTCCCGTCGGCTCCTTCAGAAGCACGAGGCCGAGCCGGTCGCCGCCCTCCTCGATGCGCGTCACGACTTCGTTCGCCGAAGCGAGCGCGTGGACGGGCACCGAGAAGCCGAAAGCGAAGCGCGCGGCGTCCATCGCCGCGACGGGGTCCGAGCCGAGCGAGACGGCGACGTCGAAGGGCGCCTGCAGCGCGGTGAAGGTGGAGATGATCTCGCGCCAGAGATGCTCCAGGGAGGTCAGCGGGAGCGGGCCGGAATGGCGGGAGGCGAGGCGTCGCATCATGTCGGCCTCGCGGCCCGGCCGGAAGGCGGCGCCGTTGCGGGCCGTGCCCTTCACCCGGATCAATTCGTCGATGACGCTCGCGCGCTGCATCAGCAGCCGGTGGACGCTCTCGTCGATCGCATCGATCTGCGCGCGCAGCTCCGACAGCCGCGCGGGGTCCTGGGGTCGCTGCTCCACGTCTCGCCTCCCGTTCGTGCTTCCGCACGGCGGTCTAGCGAGGAGGCTGCCCGATTGCAAAGAGGCGTTGATCTGCAAGGGACCGGGCGTTAGCAACGACCTCCGCGTCAACAGTCTGGACCCTCATGTCCCTCAACGCGCATACCCCGGAGGAGGAGACCGTCCTCGGCCTGAAGGAGGCGACGCGCCCCTCCTCCAAGGTCGCGCGCTTCGGCGCGGACGAGCCGCTGCGTCTCGATTCCGGCGGCACGCTCTCGCCCTTCGAGATCGCCTACGAGACCTACGGCGAACTGAACGCCGACAAGTCGAACGCGATCTACGTCTGCCACGCCTTGACCGGCGACCAATACGCGGCGAGCACCCATCCGGTGACGGGCAAGTCCGGCTGGTGGACCTCGATCATCGGGCCCGGCAAGCCGGTCGACACGAACCGCTTCTTCGTCGTCTGCGCCAATGTCGTCGGCTCCTGCATGGGCTCGACCGGGCCGGCCTCGATCGATCCGGCCACGAACCGCCCCTATGCGATCGACCTGCCGATCCTGACCATCCCCGACATGGTGCGGGCGCAAGCCATGCTGATCGACCGGCTCGGCATCGACACGCTGTTCGCCGTGATCGGCGGCTCGATGGGCGGCATGCAGGTGCTGCAATGGGCCGCCGCGCACGGACCCCGCGTCTTCGCCGCGCTTCCCGTCGCGACGGGGGCGCGGCATTCCTCGCAGAACATCGCCTTCCACGAGGTCGGCCGGCAGGCGGTGATGGCCGACCCGGACTGGCGTTCGGGACGCTACATCGAGGCGGGCGTGCGGCCCCACAAGGGGCTGGCGGTCGCGCGCATGGCCGCGCACGTCACCTACCTTTCGGAGGCCGCGCTGCACCGCAAGTTCGGCCGAAACCTGCAGGACCGCGAGCGCTTCGGCTTCGGCTTCGAGGCCGACTTCCAGATCGAGAGCTATCTGCGCCACCAGGGCACGAGCTTCGTCGACCGGTTCGACGCCAACGCCTATCTCTACCTGACGCGGGCGATGGACTATTTCGACATCGCCGCGGAGCATGGCGGGCGGCTGGCGGACGCCTTCAAGGGCACGCGCACGCGCTTCTGCCTCGTCTCCTTCTCCTCCGACTGGCTGTTCCCGACGACGGAGAGCCGGGCGGTGGTTCATGCGCTGAACGCGGCGGCGGCCTCGGTCTCCTTCGTCGAGGTGAACACCGACAAGGGCCACGACGCCTTCCTCCTGCACGAGCCCGTGTTCTTCGCCGCGATCGAAGGCTTCATCGCCTCGGCGGCGCGGGCGCGGGGGCTCGCATGAGCGGGGCGGACACGAATTCCGGCACTGCGCCGGAGCGCATGACGGTCGACGGCAAGACGATCTTCGAGCCGCCCGTCCCGACGACGGGAGCGGTCGCCGACGACGCATCGGGCCGCGTCGATCTCGAACTCGTCGCCTCGCTCGTCGAGCCCGGCAGCCGCGTCCTCGACGTCGGCTGCGGCGACGGCGCGCTGCTCGAACTCCTGGAGCGTCGCCGCGGGGTCGACGCGCGCGGCATCGAGATCAGCCAGGCGGGAGTCAACGAATGCGTGGCGCGCGGGCTGTCGGTGGTCCAGGGCGACGCCGACCGGGACCTCGTCCATTATCCGGACGCGTCCTTCGACTACGTGATCCTGTCGCAGACGCTGCAGGCGACGCAGAACCCGGCGCTCGTCCTCTCCGAACTCCTTCGGATCGGCGGGCGGGCGATCGTCTCCTTCCCCAATTTCGGCCACTGGTCGGTGAGGCTGTCGCTGCTCCTGCGCGGCCGCATGCCGGTGACCAAGAACCTCGCCTATTCCTGGTACGACACGCCGAACATCCACTTCTGCACCATCGAGGACTTCGTGGAGCTCACGGAGACGCTCGGCGCCAAGGTGGAGAGCGCGGTCGCCCTCGACGCGCAGGGCCAGCGCGTCGGCATGCGCCTGCCTTGGGCCCTCTGGAACCTCTTCGGCATGCAGGCGGTGTTCGTGCTGAAGAGGTGAGGCGTGCTCGACATTGAATTCGATCCGGGGAAGGACGAGATCAACATTCGTAAGCATGGAGTTTCGCTCGGCCGCGCGGCCGACCTTCTTGTCGAAGCGTTCCTCCTCGACAGCCGTGTCGACTATGGCGAAGAACGGTTCCGTGCCTACGGGACGATCGATGGACTGGATTACTGCCTTGGCTGTACGATCCGCGATGAGCGTGTCCGGGCGATCACCCTGAGACGCGCTCACGCAAAGGAGATGAGACGTCATGTCCCGCATCCCAGACTTCGAACCCCTCATTGACGATGAGAACCCCGAGTGGACAGAGGAAGATTTCGCGCGTGCTCGCCCGGCGAGCGAATTGCCGCCTCATATCCTGCGCGCCTTTCCGAAGACCGTCGAGGCGCTGGCTCGACGGCGGGTTGACGTGACGGTGAAGCTCGGCCAGGACGTCATCGCCTACTACAAGTCGCGCTCGGAGGATTGGCACGCCGAGATCGACGCCGTCCTCCGGCGCGCGATGGAGCGCTGAGCTACTCCAGCCGGATGTCCGCCGCGCGGACGATCTCGCCGTATCTGGCGATCTCGCTCTCGATGAAGTCGGCGAACTCCCGCGGGGACGAAGGGGCGACGTCGGAGCCCTGCGCGGCCATCGCCTCCTGGAAGCGATCCGAGGCGAGGGCGTCGCGGATGTCGGCGTTGAGGCGCTCGACGATCGTCTCGGGCGTGCCGGCCGGTGCGAGGATGCCGAACCAGGTCGTGATGTCGAAGCCCTCGAAGCCCTCCTCCCGCATGGTCGGCAGGTCCTGCGCGAAGGCCGAGCGCTCGGCCGTCGTGACGGCGAGCGCCGTCACCGTCCCGGCGCCGATGTGGCTGGAGGCGGAGGCGAGATTGTCGAAGATGAAGTCGACCTCGCCGGCGAGCACCGCCTGGAGCGCGGCCGCCGAGCCGCGATAGGGCACGTGCGTCATGGACGCGCCCGTGCGGTCGGCGAGGAGCTCGCCCGCCAGATGCCCGGCGCTGCCCGACGAGCCGGACGCGTAGGTCAGCCCGCCTTCGGTCGAGCGCGCGAGTTCGGCGAGAGCCTCCACGCTCGCCGCCTCGATCCCCTCGCCGACGACGAGGACGTTCGGCGTCGTCGCGACGAGGGAGATCGGCACGAAGTCGGCGACCGGGTCGAACGGCATGTCGGGATAGAGCGAGACGTTGATGCCGTGGGTCGACAGCGCGCCCATGAGCAGCGTGTGGCCGTCGGGTTCGGACTTCGCGACGAAGTCGGCGCCGATGTTGCCGCCGGCGCCCGAGCGGTTGTCGACGATGACCGGCTGGCCGAGCGTGCCCTCCAGTTCGTTGGCGACGATGCGCGCCGCGGTGTCCAGCGTGCCGCCCGGCGGGAAGGGCACGACCAGGACGATCGGGCGATCGGGATAGGAGGCGTCCTGGGCTGCGGCCGGGACTGCGGCGAGCGAAAGGGCCGTCGCCGCCAGGACGGCGAGCGTGCGGATCGGAAACGGCATGGCAGGTCCTCCAGCCTGATAAGCGAGGCGAACGTTCTGGCGTCCGCCGCCCGCGTTGGCAAGGGATCCTTATGGCCGCACGCCGCCTGCGGTCATCGCTCTCCGCGGTTCACGGCCGCGCCCTGCGGCACGAGGGCGGGGCGGGTCCTGCGGATGCGCGCCTTCTCGTCCTTGGTCACCGCGAGGCCCCGATAGACCAGCTTGGTCGCCTCGATGGCGATGACGCCGGAGATGAGCGGCCAGAAGCGCCGGCCCGCCCGCTCCAGCGGTGCGGCGAGCGAGAGGAGGGCGTCCCGCTCGAAGGGCGGGAAGAGCAGCGCCTCGGAGAAACCCGAGGGCGTGAACATCGCCTCGCGCAGGAGCCGCGAGAGCTGCCCGCGCGACCAGGGTCGCCCGGAGCCGAAGGGCGTGTGGTCGAATTGCGCCCAGAGCCCGCGCCGGTTCGGCACGACGAGGACGAGCCGCCCGTTCGGCGCGAGAACCCGCCAGATTTCGCGAAGGACGCGCTCGGGGTCCTCGGCGAATTCCAGCCCGTGGACCATCAGGACGCGATCCACGCAGGCGTCGCCGAGCGGCAGCTCGTCGGGTTCGACGAGGACGGTGCGCGATCGTCCCGTTGCCGGCCAGCGGACGGCCCCCTGCGCGGCCGGCATGAAGGCGAGCGTGCGCTCGGCGTCCGCCGTCAGGCGGTCGAGCAGCGGCAGCGCGTAGCCGATCCCGATCAGCCGTTCGTCCTGGATCGGCCGCCAGAGCGGCGTCAGCGCGACGCCGATCGAACGCGCCGCCGCCTGCCCGAGGCGAGTCGCGTAGAAGGCGCGAAGGTCGACGATGTCGGCGTTCGTGGAAGGCGGGACCATTGCCGGGGAGCCTACAGAAGCGCGGGCCTCACCGGAAGCCCGCGGGGGGCGATGCCGCGCGGCGCGTCCGCGCTATGTGCGGCCTTCGAGACCATCGAGGGGAGGGCCGAACCATGGGTGCCATCGAGATCCGCCAATTCATGTGCCGGAGCGACAATTTCGGCGTGCTCGTCCACGACGCGGCGGAGGGAGCGACGATCGCCATCGACGCGCCCGAGGAGGCGCCGATCCTCGCGGCGCTGGAGCGCGAGGGTTGGACGCCGACCCACATCCTGACCACGCACAAGCACGGCGACCATGTGGAGGCGAACGAGGCTCTGAAGGCGAAATTCGGGGTCGAGATCGTCGGGCCGCAGGGCGAGGCGGGCTCGATCCCCGGTCTCGATCGGACCGTGAAGGGCGGCGACCGGTTCCGGATCGGCTCGGTCGACGTCGAAGTGATCGACACGCCGGGCCACACGCTCGGGTCGGTCTCCTATTATCTGCCCGGCGCCGAGGCGCTGTTCGCCGGCGACGCGCTCTTCTCCATGGGGTGCGGCCGTCTTCTGGAGGGCAGCCCCGAGATGCTCTGGGAGAGCCTGAAGCGCCTGCGCGAACTGCCCGAGACCACGATGGTCTATTGCGGCCACGAATACACCGCCAAGAACGCGGCCTTCGCGGTCGAGGTCGATCCGGGCAACACGAAACTCCGGGAACGCGTGCGGCAGGTGGAGGACCTTCGCGTGGCGCACAAGGCCACGCTGCCGGTCAGCCTGAAGAAGGAGCTGCGGACCAACCCGTTCCTGCGCGCCGACGATCCGGAGCTGGCCGTCGCGCTCGGAATGGAGGGCGCGGACCCCACCCAGATATTTGCGGCGTTGCGAAAGAGGCGCGACACGTTTTGACGAGCGCCCGCGACCTCATCGCCCGTCTGAAGCTCCAGCCCCACCCCGAGGGCGGCTGGTATCGGGAGACCTTTCGCGACGAAGCCGTTGATGGGGAGGGGCGGGCGCGCTCGACCGCGATCTACTTCCTCCTCGACGTCGGCGAGACGTCGGAGTGGCACCGCGTGATCGACGCCGCCGAGACCTGGCACTTCTATGCCGGCGCGCCGCTGGCGCTGACGGTCTCGCCGAACGGGCACGACGCGATGAGCCACCGGCTCGGGCCCGACGTGCTGGGGGGCGAGGCGCCGCAGTTCACCGTGCCGGCCGGTTGGTGGCAGACGGCGACGAGCCTCGGCGCCTTCACCCTCGTCGGCTGCACGGTCGCGCCGGGCTTTCGCTTCGAAAGCTTCGAGATGGCGCCGCCGGGATGGCGACCGACCCCGCGCGCGCCGGTCGCGCGGTAGGCCGCTCAGCCGCGCCGCGCCAGACGACGGAACAGCGGCAGGGCGGCGAGCGCGGCCCCTGTCGTGATCAGCGCGGCGGCGAGGAGCAGCGTGGGGCTCGCCTGCGCTTCCCCGAACAGGATGAGGACGAAGGTGGACAGCAGCGGCGCGGCGTAGCTCGCCGCGCCCAGAAGCTGGATGTCGCCGCGCTTCACTCCGTGGTCCCAGGTGTAGAAGGCCGCGCCGACGGGCAGCAGCCCGAGCAGGATGACCGCCGTCCACTGCGCGGTGTCCTGCGGCCAGACGGTTGTCTCGAAGATGAGATGCGAGAGGAGCGAGAGGATGGCGGTCGCCGCGCAGAACCCCGTGACGACGTCGGTCGGCACCTCGGCGAATCGTCGCGACAGGAGCGAATAGCTCGCCCAGAAGAGGGCGCAGAGCCCGGCCAGCGCATAGCCGAGCCCCGCCTCGCCCGAAAAATCGAGCCCGCCCGAACGGCCGGCGATCACGAGCCCGGCGCCGCAAAGGCCCAGAAGCGCCCCGACGAGATGGAACCAGCGCAGCCGCTCGCCCGGCAGCATGGCCGAGCCGAGGACGATGAGGAGCGGCCAGAGATAGGCGACGAGGCTCGCCTCGGCCGCCGGCGCGTTTCGCAGCGCCGCGAAATACAGGGCATGATAGCCGAACAGACCGATCACCCCGAGCGCCCAGACGCGCGGCGGCTGGCGGAAGACCGAAAGGCGCGCTCCCCGCACCTTGAAGGCCAGGAGGCCGACGAGCGTCCCCACCGCGAAGGTCATGGCGTTCAGCTGAAGCGGCGGGACCGTTCCGGTGCGGGCGGTGAGGAGCGCCAGGAGCGCCCACATCAGGATGGCCGTGAGGCCGACGAGCGTTGCCATGTCGGGTGCCAGCGATTGGAACGGGGCGTGTGCGGTCCGGCCGGACGGCGCGGTTCGCCCTGCGCTACCACCGCCGCGCCGCGAAGGACAGCCGGGCGCCGGGGGCGGCGAGCGCTTCGGCTTGACAGGAACGCCCTCTCTCTCTAAGGACGCATTCGAATTTCCGGTCATGGCCGATCGAGGATGCGTGCGTGTAGAGCGCCGCCAACGGATGCCATGGCAGAGCTGAAACGTGAGAAGGTGAACTCCATGTCGCGCGTGTGCGAGCTGACCGGCAAGGCGGTCCAGACCGGCAACAATGTGAGCCACGCGAACAACAAGACGCGTCGCCGCTTCCTGCCGAACCTTTGCAACGTCACGCTGATCTCCGACTCGCTCGGCCAGCGGTTCCGCCTGCGCATCTCGGCGCACGCGCTGCGTTCGGTCGAGCATCGCGGCGGCCTCGACGCCTTCCTGACCAAGGCGAACGAGAAGGAGCTGTCGCAGCGCGCCCGTCTCTTGAAGCGCCAGATCGCCAAGAAGACGACCGGCGAGACCGCCGCCGCGGCCTGACGCCGTCGGACATCTTCGAATTTGGAAGGCCTCGCTTCGCGGCGGGGCCTTCTTTCGTGAGACGAGGGGCCCTCTTTGTCCCGGATGCTGGTGCCATACCCCAGCCTAAAAAAATGGAAGCACGCCGCTATGACATCGCTCCGCGCCTACGCGCTGCCCGTCCTTGCCATGACGACGATCGTCATGGCCGCGAACATCGCCGTCCAGTTCCCGCTATCGGGAGAGGTCGGGCCGCTGGTGCTCGCCGACATTCTCACCTGGGGCGCCTTCGTCTATCCCTTCGCCTTCGTCGTGACGGACATCAACAACCGGCTCTTCGGCCCCGTCTTCGCGCGGCGCGTCGTCTATCTCGGCTTCGTCCTGGCGATCCTCTCCTCGATTGTCTTCCCGCCGGTCCTGCATGCCTTCGGCTGGCTCCAATACGAGACGACCGGCGCGCGGCTGCTGCGCCTGGCGCTCGCCAGCGGCTGCGCCTTCCTGGTGGCGCAGCTGATGGACATCGTCGTCTTCAACCGGCTGCGGCAGCTGTCCTGGTGGAAGGCGCCGCTGGCGTCCGGGGTCGTCGGCTCGATGGTCGACACGCTCGTGTTCTTCTCCGTCGCCTTCGCCGCTTTCTTCGTCGTCCTCGGCCCGAACGACCCCTTCGCGCTGGAGGCCGCGCCCCTGTTCGGCGTGATGACGGGTGCGGAAGCGCCGCGCTGGATCTCCTGGGCGCTCGGCGACTTCGCGGTGAAGCTGGCGATCGCCCTCTTCGGCCTCGTGCCCTACCGCCTGATCGTCGGGGCCTTCATCCCGTTCCGCGAGCCGCGGACCGTCTGAGGCATCGCGTCGACAGCTCGATCGGCCTTGCCTATAGTTTCGTCCAGCGTGACGATGGCTCGATGACGACACGGGAGCGGGGATGGCGACTGCTGGCACAGACCATGCTTCGGTCCGGTTGAGCAATACGGCCGCGACGATGCTGAACGCGCTCTTCGGCCAGGACAAGTCCAAGATCCGCACGGCGATGGCCCAGATCGAGGCTGATATTCGCGATCCGGCGAAGGTTCGCCGCATCGTGGGGCGTGATGGCGTCTATGTGGCGAAGGGCCATGGAATGCGCGTCGTCTTCAAGCGAGAGAACGAAGCGGCGGTGATCACGTCGGTCGCGACCGCCGACGGGTGATGGCCTCCGCCTATTTCGATCCCCACCCATTCGAACTGGCGGCGGCGCAGGCCGAACTCGCGGAGTTCGGCGAGCTTCTCGGCGCGCACGAGGAGCTGGGTGAACGAAGACACGTGTTGGCGAACTTCTCGCGATGGCGTCAGCTTTGTTCTCTCTTCGGGACGTATCATCCGACATTGGGTGCGGCCGATCTCGTGCGGAGAGAGTTCCGGGTCGGAGCCCATTTCGTCGCGGATCTGTGTGTTCGCCGAGCCGGCACGGATCGGGTCTGCCTCGTCGAGTTCGAGGGCGCGCGCAAGAACGACATCTTCGCGGCGTCGCGGGCCGGGCGTCGGGTCGATCCCTGGGGCGCGGCAATGGAAAAGGGCTACAGTCAGGTCATCGACTGGGCCTGGGCGCTCGACACATACCGTGACGCGCCCGATTTCCAGGATGCCTTCGGAAGCAGACGCCCGAGCGCGATGGGCGTGCTGGTCGTTGGGCGTTCGACCAGCCTGTCGGATGCGACGCGGCGCGATCGCTGGAACTGGCGCAGCCGCTGGGCTACGCCGCCGGGCCTCCAGGGTCTGCAACTCTGCACCTATGACGACGTCTACGACTATTTCGACATCCAGATCGCATTAAGGGCGGGCCGGACTGCCCCTGTCCCGACCGAAGGCTCAGGCTGACGACTATTCGTCCTCGACCAGCCGGAACTCCAGATAGAGATTGCGCTGGAAGAAGGAGGCGTTGTCGTCCGAGACCAGCGCGACGATGGTCTCCCCGGCTTCGTTCACGAACACGTCGAGCCCTTCCATGTTGTCGATCTCCTGCGAGAGGTCGGCTTCCATGACGACCGGCCCGTCCACCAGCGCGCCGATCGCGAGCGAGCCGCCGTCGATGCGGCGGATGCGCATGCCGACGCGGCCGAAGCCCTCGTAGCGGCGTTCCAGGAGCAGCAGGTCGCCGCCGGGCAGGAACGCGCCGTCGGTCGCCATCCAGGGCTCCTCGCGGCGAACCCTGAAGACGCCCTCGCCCAGAATGCCGGCGAAGAGATTGCCGGCGCCGTCGATGGAGTTCTCCGAGACGACGACGATCCGCCCGTCCGGCGCCCTCGCGATCGTCTCCAGGCCCTGGTTGCGGCGAAGCTCGTGGACGGGGATGGGCTGATCCACCTCGCGGGCGGGCGAGCGCAGCGGGTCGGCCGCGTCGAAGGCCTCGACGCGGGCCCGCTGCTCGAAGGCGACGAGGACCCGGGTCCCGTCAATCGCGATGCCTTCCGCGTCGGCCTCGCCCTTCCGGAGCCGCGGCGCTCCGTCGGGCCCGAGGATCGGTGCGATCGAGGCGTCCGCGATGCCGACGGGGCGCCCGTTCCCATCGCGCTCGATCCGGCCTTCGAACCAGAGCCCCGTGTCCGTGACGGCGAGGAAATCCGATCCGGCCTCGTCGCGGAACCGAAAGCCGGAAATGCCCGCGAGCCGTCGCTTCGAACCGCGAAAGGAGAAGCCGCCGACATAGTCGAGCTGCCCGAAGCGGGGGCTGTCGGTGCGGGAATCAAAGCGCTCGATGGCGCGGGGGCTGATCTCGACGGGCACGACCTCCGCCGCCGCGGGCGCAGCAGCCAGGAGCAGGCCGGCGAGACCGAAGGCGATGCGCCTCAACGGCGGCCTGCTCCGCGCCCCGGGCTCTCCTCCTCGAAGAGGGCGGCGAGCTGTTCGGTCATGGCGCCGGCGAGCTCCTCGGCGTCGGTCAGCGTGACGGCGCGCCGGTAGTAGCGCGTCACGTCGTGGCCGATGCCGATGGCGAGGAGCTCCACCGGCGAGCGCGTCTCGATATGGTCGATGACGGCGCGCAGGTGCCGCTCCAGATAGTTTCCGGGGTTCACCGAGAGAGACGAATCGTCCACCGGCGCGCCGTCGGAGATCATCATCAGGATGCGCCGCTGCTCGGGCCGGGCGATCAGCCGCGAATGCGCCCAGAGCAGCGCCTCGCCGTCGATGTTCTCCTTGAGCAACCCCTCGCGCATCATCAGGCCGAGATTGCGCCGGGCCCGCCGCCAAGGCGCGTCCGCGCCCTTGTAGACGATGTGGCGCAAATCGTTCAGCCGGCCGGGCCGCGGCGGCTTGCCGGCCTTCAGCCAGGCCTCGCGCGACTGCCCGCCCTTCCAGGCCTTGGTGGTGAAGCCGAGCACCTCGACCTTGACGCCGCAGCGCTCCAGCGTGCGTGCCAGGATGTCGGCGCAGGTCGCCGCCACCGTGATCGGGCGCCCGCGCATCGAGCCGGAATTGTCGATGAGGAGCGTGACGATCGTGTCGCGGAACTCGGTGTCGCGCTCCATCTTGAAGGACAGCGGCTGCATCGGGTCGATTACGATGCGAGTCAGGCGCGCCGTGTCGAGATAGCCCTCTTCCAGGTCGAAGTCCCAGGAGCGGTTCTGCTGCGCCATCAGGCGGCGCTGCAGCCGGTTGGCGAGCCGCCCGACGGCGCCCTGCAGCGAGGACAGCTGCTTGTCGAGGAAGGCGCGCAGCCGGTCGAGCTCGGCCTCGTCGCACAGCTCCTCGGCGCCGGTCTCCTCGTCGAACTGGCGGGTGTAGACCTGGTAGTCGGCCTCGACGAGCTGGTTCTGGACGGGGCGGTCGGGGCGGCGCTGCTCGGCGGGGGCTTCGGACTCGGGCGAGTCCTCGTCGTCGTCGCCCTCGTCGGAGGTCTCCGATCCCTCCGCCTCGGCGGTCTCCTCCGCGTCGGCCTCGCTTTCGCGGCTGGCGGCCTCGGCCGGATCCTCGCCCGCCTCCTTCTCGGCGCCCGATTCCTCCTCGCCTCGGTCCTGGCTGTCGCCGGCCTCCTCGTCCTCGTTTTCCTCGGATGAGGATTCCTCGGCGAGTTCCTCGGCCATGTCCATGGAGACGAGGACGTCGCGTACGGCCCGCGCGAAGGCGTTCTGATCCTCCAGCGAGGTCGACAGGCGGTCGAGCCGGCCGCCGGTCTTCTCCTCGATCCAGTCGCGCCAGACGTCGACCAGCGCCTCGGCGCTTTTGGGCACCGCGCGCCCGGTCAGCTTCTCGCGCACCATCAGCGCGACCGCGTCCTCGAGCGGCGCCTCGGCGCGGTCGGTGACTTCGGAGAGGTTGGAGCGGAAGTACTTGTCCTCCAGCATCACCGCCAGATTGTCGCCGACGCCGACCATGGCCTTGGCGCCGATCGCCTCGCAGCGGGCCTGCTCCACCGCGTCGAACACGGCCTTGGCGCCGCGCCCCTCGGGCGAGAGCGTCGCGTGGATGCGGCTGTCGTGGCGCGCGCGCCGCAGGGCCATCGCGTCGCCGAGCCCGCGCGTAATGGCGACGTCGGCGGCGCTGGCGCGCTTGGGCGGTTCGGGCAGCCGCGCGCGGTTGCCGGCCAGGCCCGGCCGCTCGTTGCCGAAGACGATCTCGAGCTCGGCCTCGCCGGCGATGGCGCGCATGGCCGAGGCGACGGCGCGCCGGAACGGCTCGCGGTCCGCCCCCTGGCCCTTGCGACCGGGTCTCTGGTTGTCGCCGACGCCTGCCACGCGGTCCGTCTCAGTCCAGGACGAAGTTGGCCGCGCTCTCCGGCAGTTCCTCGCCGAAGGCGCGCTGGTAGAACTCGGCGACGAGCGCGCGTTCCAGATCGTCGCACTTGTTCAGGAAGGTGAGGCGGAAGGCGAAGCCGACATCGCCGAAGATCTCGGCGTTCTCCGCCCAGGTGATGACCGTGCGCGGGCTCATGACCGTGGACAGGTCGCCGTTGACGAAGGCCGCGCGGGTGAGATCGGCGACGCGCACCATCTTGGAGACGGTGGTGCGCCCCTCCTTGGTGTCGAAATGCTTGGCCTTGGCGAGGACGATCCCGACCTCGTTGTCGTGCGGCAGGTAGTTCAGGACGGTGACGATGGACCAGCGGTCCATCTGCGCCTGGTTGATCTGCTGCGTGCCGTGATAGAGGCCCGTCGTGTCGCCGAGACCGACCGTGTTGGCGGTGGCGAAGAGGCGGAAGGCGGGGTGCGGGCGAACGACGCGGCTCTGGTCGAGCAGCGTCAGGCGGCCGGAGCTCTCCAGCACCCGCTGGATGACGAACATCACGTCCGGGCGGCCCGCGTCGTACTCGTCGAAGACGAGCGCGACATTGTGCTGGTAGGCCCAGGGCAGGATGCCGTCGCGGAACTCCGTCACCTGCTTGCCGTCGCGCACCGTGATCGCGTCCTTGCCGACGAGATCGATGCGGCTGACGTGGCTGTCGAGATTGACGCGCACGCAGGGCCAGTTGAGGCGGGCGGCGACCTGCTCGATATGGGTCGACTTGCCGGTGCCGTGGAAGCCCGAGACCATGACGCGGCGGTTCTTGGCGAAGCCCGCCAGGATCGCCAGCGTCGTCGGCTTGTCGAAGAGGTAGTCCGGGTCGATCTCGGGCACGTGCTGCCCGCCGGCCGAGAAGGCCGGGACCCTGAGACCAGATTCGAAACCGAAGGTTTCGCGGACGGATATGGTGGTGTCCGGCAGGTCCGCCGTCTCCACGATCACTTCCGCTGCGCTCATCATACCTCCACGGGCCGGGCGGGCGTTTCGACGCGGTCGCGGCGGCCGTCTCGTCTCATGCGGCTCGGGAAGGGATGGCGCCCGGCCGGCCGAACGGGGGATGCCCGAGGGCCCCGACGTCAGGCGGTTTAACAGAACCCCGACTGCTTCAGGAGCTTGTAGGCCTGGATGACCTCCCGAAGACGGTCCTCCGTGCCCCGGTCTCCCCCGTTGGCGTCGGGATGATATTGCTTCACCAGGGCCTTATAGCGCACCCGGATGGTCTCACCAGCCGCATTCTGCGGCAGCGACAAGGTTTCGAGCGCCTTCACCTCCAGCGTGCGCGGCTTGCGCGGCTGGGTCTGCGGCCGCTTGCCGCCGTCCTCGCCGAACAGGTCGAAGGTCGGCCGGTTGTGCTTGCTCCAGCGGCGCGGCGCCCCGCTCGGCTTCTCGGACGGCATCGCGCCCGACGAGTTCGAACCCATCTTCCACGTCGGGCGATGGCCCGTCATCGAGGCCTTCAGATAGGCCTGGATGTCTTGGTCGCCGAGGCCGGAGAAGTAGTTGTAGCTCTTGTTGTACTGGCGCACGTGATCGACGCAGAAGTGGTAGTAGGCCCCCTCCCGGTCGCGCCCCATCGGCGCCTTGTGCGTGCCCGGCTCGTCGCATCCGGCCCAGGCGCACACGGGCGCCCTGGCCTTGGCTTCCGCCTCCGGGTCCGGCCGCATGCGGATGCGGTCGAAATATTTGCTGTCGAGCTTCATGTCGCCGGTGATTATGGGGCTCGGCGCCGAGGCGAACAAGAATTGACAGGCGCGAAATGTCGTCCGAAGAGGCGGGCGGATCCGTAGCCGGATCGACCGCCCGTCCGCCCCGCGCGAAGGAATGGCCATGTCTCTCGAAGCCGCGATCCGCTCCAAGCTCGAAGCCGCCTTCGCGCCCGTCTCGCTGGAGATCGTCAACGAGAGCCATCTCCACGCCGGCCACCATCACGACACCAGCCATCACGCGGCCTTCGACGGCACGGGCGAGACCCATTTCCGGGTCAAGCTCGTGTCGGACGCCTTCACGGGCCGAGGCCGGGTGGACCGGCACCGCGCGGTGAACGCCGCCCTCGCCGAGGAGCTGAAGGCCGGCGTCCACGCCCTCGCCATCGAGGCGCGCGCGCCGGACGAGCCGGCCCGGCGCTGACGGGTCAGGCGGCGAGTTCGCCTTCCACGAAGGCGCGCACCGTCGCCGGGTCGACGCCCTTCTCCACGAAGGCCTGCCCGATGCCGCGAGTGAGGATGAAGGTCAGGCGGCCGCGGCTGACCTTCTTGTCCTGCGCGATCAGCGCCATCAGTTCGTCCGCCGAGAGGCGAGCCCCGGGAATGTCGCCGATCGTGGTCGGCAGCCCGGCGGCGCGTAAGTGGGCGATGGCGCGCTCCGCGTCCTGGCCTGGGCACAGGCCCTGGGACACGCAGTAGCGGTGGGCGAGCGCCATGCCGATGGACACGGCCTCCCCATGGACGAGCCGGCGCGCGTCGTAGCCGCAGGCGCCCTCCAGCGCGTGGCCGAAGGTGTGGCCGAGATTGAGAAGGGCGCGGCGGCCCTCCTCGCGCTCGTCGGCGGCCACCGTATCGGCCTTGGCGCGGCAGCATTCGGCGACCGCGCGGGTCCGCGCCTCGCCGCCCTCGAAGATCGCGGTCCGGTTCGCCTCCAGCCACTGGAAGAAGTCCGGCCGGTCGATCAGCCCGTATTTGACCACCTCCGCATAGCCCGCCGCGAATTCGCGGTGGCTCAACGTGTCGAGAAGGGCGGTGTCGGCGAGGACGAAATCGGGCTGGTGGAAGACGCCGACGAGGTTCTTGCCGGCGCTCGTGTTGATCCCGGTCTTGCCGCCGACCGAGGAATCGACCTGCGCGAGCAGCGTCGTCGGCACTTGGACGAAGCGCATGCCGCGCTTGACGATCCCTGCCGCGAAGCCCGCGAGGTCGCCGATGACGCCGCCGCCGAGCGCCAGCACGGCATCGCCCCGCTCCAGCCGCAGCGCGAGCAGGCGCTCGACCAGCGGGACGAGCTCCGAAAAGCTCTTGGTGCGCTCGCCGGGCGGCAGCACGATCGCCTCGGCCTCGATTCCGGCCTCTGCCAACGAAGCCTGGAGCGCCGGCAGATGCAGGCCCGCCACGGTCTCGTCCGTCACGATGGCGAGACGGGCACGCGGCAGGCGCGCTGCGATCTCGGCCCCGGCGCGCTCGATCAGGCCCGGGCCCACGAGGATGTCGTAGCTGCGCGCCCCGAGCTCGACGCGGACGGTCTGCGCGCTCATCGGGCGGCCCGCCCGCCGAGCGGAGCCTCGCCCAGCGCCTCGACGATCTCCTGGACGATCACCTCGCGCTTCACGTCGCGCGAATCGATGGTGAGGTCGGCGAGGGCGTAGACGGGATAGCGCTTGTCCATGAGATCCTGCATGACGGCTCGGGGATCGGGCGCGGCCAGAAGCGGGCGGCCCGGCCGCTTGGACACGCGCTCCATCAGAATGTCGAGATCGGCGCGAAGCCAGACGGTGACGGCCCGCTCGGACAGGGTGCCGCGCGTCTCCTCGCGCATGTAGGCGCCGCCGCCGGTGGAGATGACGGCCTGCGGCCCGGTGGCGAGCCGCGCCAGAATGCGCGCCTCCAGCGCCCGGAACTCGGGCTCGCCATAGGCGGCGAAGAGCTCGGGCACGCTCATGCGCGAGGCGGCCACGATCTCGTCGTCGCTGTCGTGGAAGGGGAGCACCAGGGTGCTGGCCAGCCGCCGCCCGACCGTCGACTTGCCGGCGCCCATCAGCCCGACGAGCGCGACCGAACGCCCGGCGAGGCGCTCCAGCGCCCGCCTGACGGCGTCGGGACGGGGTTCGGGCGGGGAAGCGGGCAAACCGGTCGGTCCTCCAGGCACGTCGGGCGTCGTCTCTTCGGCGGACGCACGATCCGCGCAAACAGGAAACCGGCCGAAGCGTCAAGCGTCGGCACGGCGCGGGAGCCGCCTCGACCCGCTCGCCCGCACGCCTGCGGCGCCCGGCCGGTCCTGCCGTCTGCGCGCGGGAGGGTTTGCCCGCCCGCCCGGGGGGCGCGGTTCGCGGATCTCCCGGCCAACGAGGGAATGCTTGTGGTTGCCGCCGCGGATTGTCTATGGAACGCGCGTCCCGCCGTTCCGGCGATCGACCGTGGAGGTTCTTGAGCGCCGATGCCGACCCTCGTCCGTCTCCTGATGGCGCTCGGCGTGATCGCCGGCCTGACGATCGCGGCCATGGCGGCGCTGATCCACTTCGTCGAGCCGCGCCGCACGCCGATGACGGTGGAGGTGCCGCTCGGCCTGACGCCCGAGGAGGGGCCGCGCCGGCTCGATCCGGGCGTTCCCGATTGAGCCGCGAGGTCGATCTCTTCCTGGAGATGATGGCGGTCGAGCGCGGCGCCTCTCAGAACACGCTCGCCGCCTACGCCCGCGACCTTCAGGACGCCGCCGAGTTCCTGTCCGGCACCGGCTCGGCCCTCGACCGGGCGGGGACGAGCGAGCTGCGCGCCTACATGTCCGATCTGGAGGACCGCGGCTTCGCCGTCTCCAGCCGCCAGCGGCGCCTGTCCTCGCTGCGGCAGTTCCACAAGTTCCTCTATGCCGAGGGGCGACGTGCGGACGATCCGACCGGGCCGATCGAAGGCGCGCGCCGGGCACGGGCTCTGCCCAAGCTGATGAGCGAGGACGAGGCCGGCCGGCTTCTGGACCGCGCGGAGGCCGAGGCGGAGGCCGCCGACCTGTCGCCGGGCGCGCGCGCCCGGGCGCGGCGCATGCATGCGCTGGTCGAGCTGCTCTACGCGACGGGTCTGCGCGTCTCCGAGCTCGTCGCCCTGCCGCGCTCGGTCCTCGCCTCCCGCGGCCGCGCCATCGTGGTGAAGGGCAAGGGCGGGCGGGAGCGCATGGTGCCGATCGGCGAGCGCGCGCGAGACGCGCTGGAGGCGTTCGCGCAGGCCGCGCGCGCGGCGGGGACGGCACCCGGCGAGGCCTGGCTCTTCCCGGCGCTGTCCGAGAGCGGCCACCTGACGCGCCAGTCCTTCGCGCGCGATCTGAAGGGTCTGGCGGCGCGGGCCGGCCTCGCGCCGGCCAAGGTCTCGCCGCACGTCTTGCGCCACGCCTTCGCCAGCCACCTCCTTCAGAACGGGGCGGACCTTCGCGCGGTGCAGGAGCTGCTCGGCCACGCCGACATCTCGACCACGCAGATCTACACCCACGTCCTGGAGGAGCGCCTGATGCGCCTCGTCACCGACCACCACCCGCTGTCGGAGCTGTCGCGCGGCGGCTGACGGCGCCGGACGTCGGCGAGGGGGACGGGCGGCTACCAGATGCCGAGCTGCTTCGGGTTCCAGCCCGCAGTCGTGATGTCCCGCTTGAAGTTGGTCAGCGGTGTGCCGCCATCGGGAACATCCATCGTGCCGGTGGTGGTCACGAAACGCGAATGCGTGTCGAGGAGATTGGCCCCGACCTGATCCTGAAGCGTTTCGAAGAGGTCGGCCGGCGGCTTGGAGTTTCCGCTGGCCTTCATCATCAGGGCCCCGATGAAGCCCTGACTGGCCATCTTGGCCTTGAAGTCGCGCTCGATGCCGGCATAGGTCGCCTTCATCCGGTCCTTGACCTTATCGACGTCCCGGAACGAGGAGCTGAGGTTCAGGGATTCCGCGTAGGGGCCGTATGGACCTTCTTCCGCTCTGGCGTCCTTGATGTAGTTCTCGATGATGAAGTCGGCCATCCGCTTGCGCGGGCTCCGCTTGTAGACCTCGATCATGTAGAAGGCGCAGAAGTTTTCCGGGGCGAGTTGGTATCGGCTGTAGTTGAAGAACCGATGCATCGCCTCGCTGTTGCCGAGGTAGCGGGTGAGCGCGTTCCAGTCGGTGGACTTCTTTGGCTTCGTGGACGACATTCGAACCGACCTGATCCTTGGGGATTGGACACGATTGCGGACGATCGCGGCGGCGGCCCGACGCGGTGAACGGGATGACGTTGGGTCATTGTCTTGATGGAAGGACGGCCCGTTATCAAGCGGGTGCGCCGGCCAGAAGTGACCGGTGTTTCCCGTTCCCGAAAGGTTGAACGGGCCGCCTTCGGGAGACGGGACACGCGACGGGTGCGCGGCCACGACCGGGGCGGGCTGTGTCCCCGTTTCTTGACAAGCGGGGGCCGGATCGCCAGTTTGCCGCAACGCGGAACGGCGCTTGCGCGCGCCCGCGTTCGGAGCCTTCCAGATGCCGGCGGACTTCCGCGGCCGCCCTCAAGAACGGCCTCGGGCCGCTGACGAATGCACAATTATCTCGACTTCGAAAAGCCGGTCGCCGACCTCGACTCGCAGATCATCGAACTCAAGCGCATCGGCGGCGACGCCGACTCGCTCGACGTGTCCGACGACATCGGGCGGCTGGAGAAGCGCAGCCAGGACGCGCTCGAGGACCTCTATCGAAAGCTGACGCCCTGGCAGAAGACGCAGGTCGCGCGTCATCCGGACCGCCCGCACTGCGTCGACTACCTCAAGGCGCTGATCACCGACTTCACCCCGCTCGCCGGCGACCGCTACTTCGCCGAGGACCACGCGGTCATCGCCGGCTTCGGGCGCTTCGAAGGGGAGGCGATCGCGGTCATCGGGCAGGAGAAGGGCGCCGACACGCAGGGGCGCCTCAAGCACAATTTCGGGATGGCCCGGCCCGAGGGCTACCGCAAGGCCGTGCGCATCATGCGCTTGGCCGACCGTTTCAAGCTGCCGGTCCTGACGCTGGTGGACACGGCCGGCGCCTATCCCGGCATCGGCGCGGAGGAGCGCGGCCAGGCCGAGGCCATCGCCCGCTCCACCCAGACCTGCCTCGACCTTCGCGTACCGCTGGTCTCGCTCGTCATCGGCGAGGGCGGCTCGGGCGGCGCGATCGCGATCGCCACCGCCAACCGCGTGCTGATGCTGGAGCATGCGATCTACAACGTCATCGCGCCGGAGGCGGGCGCCTCGATCCTCTACCGGGACGCGGCGCGCGCCAAGGACGTGGCGCAGGCGATGAAGATGACGGCGCAGGACCTGAAGGGCTTCTCCATCGTCGACACGATCGTCGAGGAGCCGATCGGCGGCGCGCATCGCGGCCGAGAGGCGGTCTTCGAGGCCTCGCGCGCCGCGATCTCGGCCGCGCTCGCCGAACTCTCCCAGCTCGACGGCGAGGCGCTTCGCCGCGAGCGGCGGCAGAAATTCCTGTCGATCGGTCGCGATCTCAAGGTCTGACCGCGGCGGACCCGTCCGGCGCCGAAGCGCCGGCGCACGCTTTTTCGCTTCTCTTGCCGCATGCTTTTTGCTTCTATCACGATGACGCGAGGTCTACGCTCGCGCGGCGGTGCATTTCGCGTCTCTGTCTTAACCTGCGGGTAAGGCTGTTGGCGCAGAAAGAGGGGAAGTGACCGGACGTGCGGGGCGACGAGCCGCGCAGCGTCGCCGGTCGGGGAAGGGCCCGGCTCGCGCCGTGCCGGACGTGTTCCGCGGGGCGCCGCGGGAGACGTCGGCCAGGCCGACCGGGGTAGGGGATCGTAAGTTCCATGTCCGTGCGCCGTCTCGCCTCCGCCGCCTGCCTCGCCGTCGGCATGGCCGTCCTCGCCGGGTGCCAGGGCGCCGGGCTGGAGGACCTCCTGGGCGCCGAAGCGCCGCTGCCGCCGGGTCTGGTGCGCACCATCGCCGCAAGCGACATGGGCGTGAACTCGCCGATCCTCGTGCGCATCTTCAAGGAGGAATCGGAGCTGGAGGTCTGGAAGCAGACCTCGAACGGCAGCTACCAGCTCCTCAAGACCTATCCGATGTGCGCCTGGTCGGGCGTTCTGGGTCCGAAGAAGAAGGAGGGCGACCGGCAGGCGCCCGAGGGCTTCTACGCGGTCTCGTCCGGGCAGATGAACCCGAACTCCTCCTACCATCTGTCCTTCGACCTCGGCTATCCGAACGCCTTCGACCGCGCCAACGAGCGCACCGGCACGCATCTGATGGTCCACGGCTCCTGCTCGTCCATGGGCTGCTACGCCATGGACAACAACCAGATCACCGAGATCTACGCGCTGGCGCGCCACGCCTTCCAGGGCGGGCAGGGCGCCTTCCAGGTGCAGGCCTTCCCCTTCCGCATGACGCCGCAGAACATGGCGCGCCACCGCAACAACGAGCACATGGCCTTCTGGCGCGTGCTCAAGCAGGGCTACGACCGGTTCGAACTGACGCGTCGCCCGGTCGCGGTCGGAGTCTGCGAGCGGCGCTACGTCTTCGACGCCGTCCTCTCGGACGGACGCACGCTCGACGCGCAGGGGCAGTGCCCGGCCATCGAGGAGCCGATGGCGGTGGCCCAGCGCCGCATGGCCGACGAGGCCGCCGAGGAGGCGCTCGCCTCGCGCATGAGCCCGAGCGACTTCGCCGTCGCCGTCACCTACTCCTACACCACCGGCCAGCCGCTCTCGGCCGAGGCCTATGCCCGCGAGCAGAACCGCCGGCCCGGCTACGACCGGCACGGAAACCGCATCGAGGCGAACACCTCGGTCTTCCGCTCGCTCCTCGGCCGCTGAGGCGCCCGCCTTCGATCTTCAGCCCACGCGACCCCGCGGCCCCCCGCCGATCGGCTCGGGCGGCAGGGTCTTCAGCCTGCGCAGGCCGATCGCAGCACGCAGCCGCCGCGACAGGGCGTCGATGGCGACCGTCACCAGGAGGGTGGCGAGGAGCAGCACGACGGCGCGGTCGATCCGGATCTCCTGGATCGCGCGGTCGACGAAGAAGCCGAGAGTCGCGATCCCGAGAACCCCGACGATCGCGGATTCGCGCACGATGATCTCCCAGCGGTAGAGGCAGAGCGCCAGAAACGAGCCGTAGAGGCGCGGCAGGAGTTCATAGGCGTAGAGGACGAAGCCGCGCGGCGCGTCGGCCCGAAGCGCCGGGATGAGATGGACCGACTGGCGCCCGAGAAGGTGGGCGATGATCGCGCCGTTGTGCAGCCCCAGCGCGATGATGGCGGGCAGCATCGACGGCCCGAGGATCTGCAGCGCCAGATAGGCCAGCATGTATTCGGGCGTCGAGCGCCCGACGACGAGGCCGAGATGGCCGAGCGCCGCACCGAGGCGCCCAAACACCTGACGCACGATCAGCGGGACGGCGAGGAGCGCGACGATCCCCGCGGTGACGAGTGCGAGCTGCGCGACGATCAGCGTCGCGGTCAGACCCGGTAGCGCCTGATGGAGAAGGAGCGTCTTCAGCCAGTGCCAGAACGAGGCCCAGGTCTCGATCTGCGCGAGATCGCCGTTGCGCAGCGGTGCGGGCACGATGTCCTGCGTCAGGAACCGGACGAGCGCGCCGTCCGCCATGGGCGGCGCGGCGAGCGAGGCCATCACCGCCACGGCGCCGATCAGATAGACCGGCGCTAGCCAGGGCCGCATCCACCAGCGCAGAGTGGCGATGAGGACGTAGTAGAGGATCAGGACGGCGGCGACGGCTCCGTACTGGCCTTGTCGGAAGACGATGTCGAGCGAGTAGCCGAGCGTCGGCAGGCCGACGAAGCCGAAAACGGCGCTCGACCGCAGCCCGCACTCCATCCGGTAGAGGAGGTAGGTCAGGAACTCGCGGCGCGCGAGCGGGAGCCGGGCGAAGGCATGAACCGAGACCCGGTCGGCGCGCGGCGGCATGGCGGCGGCGGGCCGGGGGTCGGCCTCGTCGAGATACTCGGAGAAGACCTTCGCGAAGATGCCGGAATAGGGGATGGCGATGGCCAGAATGCCGGTCGTCGCCGAAAGCCCGGTGATCTGGAGGAGGAGCAGCGCCCAGAAGAGCTCGTGGATGGATCGGGCCGCGACGCAGACGAGGCGCACCGCCCGATGCCGGTAGAAGGGTGCGAGAAGGAAGCCGGCGGCGGCGCCGGCCGCCACCCCGCAGACGGCGAAGGCGACGGTGAGCACGGCCGCGTTCGCGAGCGCCGAAACGGCGGAGAAGTCCGGCGAAAGGAGGCCCGCAGCCATAAGGGCGAGTTGGCGCCACGGGTCGTGGCCCGTGACTTGGAGGTCGGCGAAGGGCAGCAGTGCGAGCGCCGCCGCGACGAACAGGGCCGCGGCCGCGACGCGTCCGAGACGCGGGGCGTCGCGCTCAGGCGAGATAGAGGTCACGGATCTCGTCCTCCCCCACCTCGCCGGTCCTTCGGTCGAACAGGACTTGACCGCCGCGAAGTCCGACGAGCCGCGTGGCGAAGGCCCGCGCCAGGGCCACGTCGTGGAGCGCGAGGAGGGCCGTCTCGAAGCGTGCGGCGATCGCCTCGGTCAGTTGTGCCGCCTGGCGCTCGTCTACCGCCGAGACCGGCTCGTCGGCGATCAGCAGCGCGCCGCCGCGGTGGAAGGCGCGGGCCAGCGCCGTCCGCTGCTTCTGGCCGCCCGAGAGGCTTTCCACCGTCCGGCGGTCGAGCCCCTCGAGCCCGACGGCTGCGATCGCGGCTCCCACCGTCCGGCGCTGCGAGGGAAACGGCCAGACGAGATTGGCGAGATTGTAGGCGGCCCCATGCGCGTCGAGCCGGCCCATGAAGACGTTGTGGAAGACCGAGAGCTGGGGCACGAGCCCGTGCTCCTGGGGCACGAGCGCGACGTCGTCGCGCGTGTCCGCCAGGCGGCGATAGGCGGCGGCGAGAAGCGTGCTCTTGCCAGCGCCGCTGCGCCCGAGCAGCACGACGCGCTCCCCGGCTTCGACTTGGAAGTCGAGCCCGGAGAGAACGGTCGTCCCGCCATAGGCGAGCGTCTCGTCCCGGAAGCGAAGCACCGCGTGTCTCAGTTGAGGATGCCGAGCGCGCGCGCGGTCTCCTCGATCGGCGCGTAGTCCTCGTTGGCGGCTTCGACGAAGGCCGCGCGCGGGAAGGAGGCGAGGAGGTCGGGGTCGTCCATGCCGATCAGCGCGGCCTGCACGCGGTCGGCGAATCCCTCGCCGAACTGCGCATCCACGTCGCCCCGGATCGTCCAGTTGTAGTCGGGGTAGGGCGGCGTCTGCCAGATCACCTTGGCGCTCTCCACCTCGGGCGCGCCCTCGCTCACCGCAGTGTCGTAGACGGTGTAGTTCAGCGCGCCGACCTGGAAGGCGCCGGTCGAGACGAGCCGCAGCGTCTGCCCGTGGTCGCCCGAGAAGCCGACGCGCGAGAAGAAGTCCTCCGGCGCCTCGCCGGTCTCCTCGCGGATGTAGAATTCGGGAAAGAGGCGGCCCGAGGTCGAGGTCTGCGCGCCGAAGGTGAAGGTCATGTCGCGGGCGCCTTCGGGAAACGCCTCGCTCGCCTCCAGGCCCGTATCCTCGTGTGCGATGAAGTAGGAGACGAAGGCCATGTCCTCGTCGCCCTGCGCGATCGCCTGCGATCCCGGCACGGCGAGGCGCGCCTGGACGCCCGACAGACCCCCGAACCAGCCGAGCTGGATCTGCCCGTTGCGGAAGGCGGTGACGGAAGACGCGTAGCTGTTCACCGGCACGTAGGCCACCGGCACGCCGAGCTCCTCCGACAGATAGTCCGCGACCGCGCCGAAGCGCTCGGTGAGGCGCGTCTCGTCGTCGTCCGGGATGGCGGAGAAATAGAGAGTGGGCTGGGTCTGGGCGTGCGCGCTCGCAAGGCCGGCGGCGGTCATGAAGACGGCCGCGGTCGCGACGCCGATCGGGCGAAGCATGGGTTTCCTCCAGGGACACAGGGTCGGGGCTGCGCCTGAAGTCGGCCGTCGGCACCGGGCGGCCGACGGTCCATCGCCGTTCTTCGTAAGAGCGCACACGGCGCATCGACGGCGGCTTCGAGAAGCTGGACAAACCCTAGAGCGCACCGGCACGGCTTGCAAGGCGCGTGCCGACGCGTTCGGAGGCTTCAGCGGCGAACGGCTGGGCGTGGTGGAATGCCCGCCGTCCCGCCTCGCGAGGCGCTGCCCTCAGCCCTTGTGGTGGACCTCCTGCAATCCGTAGACGGGCGTCGGCAGGCCTTCCATCCGGGCCTTCAGCTGCAGAGCCAGATAGAGCGAATAGTGGCGCGACTGATGCAGGTTGCCGCCGTGGAACCACAGCGCCTCCTGCTGCGTCGGCTTCCACATGTTGCGCTGCTCGCCCTCCCAAGGGCCGGGGTCCTTCGGCGTGTCGGAGCCCAGGCCCCAGCACTTGCCCACCTTGTCGGCGACCTCCTGGCTGATGAGGTCCGCGGCCCAGCCGTTCATCGAGCCGTAGCCCGTGGCATAGACGATGAGGTCGGCCGGCAGCTCCGTTCCGTCGTCGAGCCGCAGGCCCGTCTCGGTGATCTCCTTCACCTGACCGGCCTTCAGCTTGATCTTGCCGTCGATGATCAGCTGCGAGGCTCCGATGTCGATGTAGTAGCCCGAGCCCCGGCGCAGATATTTCATGAACAGGCCGGAGCCGTCGGCGCCCCAGTCGAGGCGGAAGCCGGCCTGCTCGAGGTCGCGATAGAAGTCGGCGTCGACCTTGGCGATCGTCTCATAGATCGGGATCTGGAACTCGTGCATGATCCGGTAGGGGATCGAGGCGAAGATCATGTCCGCCTTGTGGGTCGTGATCCCGTTCGCCAGCGCCTGTTCCGAATAGAGCGGGCCCAGTCCGTGCTCCATGAGCGAATCCGAACGCACGATGTGGGTGGTGGAGCGCTGGACCATCGTCACGTCCGCACCGCCCTCATAGAGCGCGGCGCAGATGTCGTGGGCCGAATTGTTCGATCCGACGACGACCACCTTCCTGCCGCGGTAGGCGTCGGGCCCCGGGTGTTGCGAGGAGTGGTGCTGCTCGCCCCGGAAGCGGTCCATGCCGGGAAAGTTCGGCATGTTCGGCTTGCCCGACATGCCGGTGGCGAGGACGAGCTGCTGGGGGCGCAGCGTCACCTCCTCGCCGTCGCGATCGACCACGACGGTCCACTCGCCCGCGGCCTCCTCGTAGGACGCGGACTTGGCGGTGGTGGAGCCCCAATAGTTGAGCTCCATGACCTTGGCGTACATCTCCAGCCAGTCGCCGATCTTGTCCTTGGGCGCGAAGACCGGCCAGTTCTTCGGGAAGTCGATATAGGGCAGGTGGTCGTACCAGACGGGGTCGTGCAGGCAGAGCGACTTGTAGCGGCTGCGCCACTGATCCCCGGGGCGCGCGTGCCGGTCGATCACGAGGGTCGGCACGCCGAGCTGCCCGAGGCGCGCCGAGAGGGCGATGCCGCCCTGTCCGCCACCGATCACGAGGACGTAGGGCTGGCGCGTATGGCCGAGTTCGCGCGCCTCCTCCTCGCGCCGCTCGGCCCAGGTCTTGCGGCCGGCGGCCGAGCCGTGGGCGGCGCCCAGAGGACGCCGCTCGTTCAGCGGCTCCTCGAAGCCCTTGAGCTCGTAGAGCGAGGTCAAAAGCGTCCAGGCCTTTCCGTCGCGCAGGCGCAAGACCCCGCGCCCGCGCCCGTGCGCCATGTCGAAGGTGAACCAGGCGGTGACGACCCCGTCCTCCTCCGCCGGCTCCTCTTCCAGTTCGAAACGGGACGCGGAAATGTGATCGAGCTGGGCCTCCAGGAGATCGCGCACGCCCTCCGGGTTCTCGACCGTCTTGAGGTTCCAGGTGAAGGCGACGAGGTCGCGCCAGAAGCTCGTGGTCGCGAAGAGGCCGGCGGCGCGCCCGGCGTCGCGCGCGGCGAGCGCGGCCTCGAAGTCGGCAAGCCACCGCTCGGCGGCCTTGCGGACCGGCGCGGCAGGCCGATCGCTCGGGGCGACGGTGCGTTCCAGGGTGTCGCTCATGCGGGGCCTCCCTCCCAGATGACGGTCGAAAGCGGCTCCGTCCTCCCGAACGGAGCCGCCGGTTCGTCATTGAAGGCCGCGCACGGGCGGAACGTCAAGGCGGCCGGTCCGGCCGCCGGAGCACGCGCGGTGCGTGCTGCGACGATCAGGCTTCGGCGAAGGCGCCGTGGCAGTGCTTGAACTTCTTGCCCGAGCCGCAGGGGCAGGCCTCGTTGCGGGCGACGGGACCCCAGGTGGACGGGTCGTTCGGATCGCGGTTCGCCGGCCGCGTCAGGAAGGGCGAGGCGCCCGCCAGGGACGCGGCCGCCGCGGCCCGTGCGCCGGGCTGCGCCGGGGCGGGTCCCGGGGTCCCGTCCGCCATCTCGTCGACCCCCGTCGTCGCGTCCACATGGTGGCCGTGCATGGGCGGCGGCGTCGGCGCGACGCGCTCCTCGGGCCGGACCAGCTCCACCCGCGCCATCTGCTGCGTCACGCGCTCGCGCAGATTGTCGAGCATGGACTGGAAGAGCTCGAAGGCCTCCGACTTGTACTCGTTCAGCGGATCGCGCTGCGCGTAGCCGCGGAAGCCGACGACCGAGCGCAGATGATCGAGATTGACCAGATGCTCGCGCCACAGGCCGTCGATCGTCTGGAGCACGACAGAGCGCTGGACATAGGTCGAGACGTCGCCGCCGAAGCGCTCGCGCTTCTCGAGCGCCGCCTTGTCCACCGCCTCCTGGAGGCGCTGGCGGATGTCGGCATCGTCGATGCCCTCCTCCTCGGCCCAGGCCTGGATCGGCAGGTCGAGACCGAAGATCTCCTTCACGTCCTCGGCGAGCTCGGCCGTCTCCCACTGCTCGGGATAGGCCGTCTCCGGCATGCGGCGGGCGACGAGCTTCTCCACCGTCTCCTCGCGCATGTCGTCGACGCTCTCGTCCAGCGAGGTCGCATCCATCAGTTCGAGCCGCTGCTCGAAGATGACCTTGCGCTGGTCGTTCATCACGTCGTCGTATTTCAGAAGGTTCTTGCGGATGTCGAAATTGCGCGCCTCGACCTTCTTCTGGGCGTTCTCCAGCGCCTTGTTGATCCACGGATGGACGATCGCCTCGTCCTCCTTCAGCCCGAGGCGGGACAGCATCGTGTCCATGCGCTCGGACCCGAAGATCCGCATCAGGTCGTCCTGGAGCGAGAGATAGAACTTGGAGCGGCCGGGGTCGCCCTGGCGCCCGGAGCGGCCGCGCAGCTGGTTGTCGATGCGCCGCGATTCGTGGCGCTCGGTGGCGAGCACGTAGAGGCCGCCGGCTGCCAGCGCCTGCTCCTTGAGGCGCTGCACGTCGGCGCGGATCGCGGCGGCCTTGGCCTCGCGCTCCGGCCCCTCGGGCATGTCCTTCAGCTCGTGCTCGAGCCGCATGTCGAGATTGCCGCCGAGCTGGATGTCGGTGCCGCGGCCAGCCATGTTGGTGGCGATCGTCACCGCGCCGGGCACGCCGGCCTGGGAGACGATGTAGGCCTCCTGCTCGTGGTAGCGCGCGTTGAGGACCTGGAAGTCCTTGAGGCCCGCCTCGCGCAGGCGCGTGGCCAGAAGCTCGGACTTCTCGATCGAGGTCGTGCCGACGAGGATCGGCTGGCCGCGCTGCGCTGCGTCGCGGATCTCGGCGGTGATGGCTTTGAACTTCTCATCGAAGGTCCGGTAGACCTCGTCGTGCTCGTCGCGGCGCTGCACGGGCAGGTTCGTCGGAACCTCGATGACGTCGAGCCCGTAGATGTCGCCGAATTCGGCCGCTTCCGTCGAGGCCGTGCCGGTCATGCCGGCGAGGCGCTTGTAGAGGCGGAAGTAATTCTGGAAGGTGATCGAGGCGAGCGTCTGGTTCTCGGGCTGGATCGTGACGCCTTCCTTGGCCTCCAGCGCCTGGTGCAGGCCTTCCGAGAAGCGGCGCCCCGGCATCATGCGGCCGGTGAACTCGTCGATGATGACGATCTCGTCGCCGCGCACGATGTAGTCCTTGTCGCGCTGGAAGAGGGTGTGGGCCTTCAGCGCGTTGTTGACGTGGTGGACGACGGCGACGTTCTCGATGTCGTAGAGCGATGCGCCCTGCAGATGGCCGGCGGCCTCCAGAAGACCCTCCAGCTTCTCGGTGCCGTCCTCGGTGAAGGAGACCTGCCGCTGCTTCTCGTCCAGCTCGTAGTCGGACTTGTCGAGCTGCGGGATGAAGGCGTTGATCGTCTTGTAGAGGTCCGAGCGGTCGTCGAGCGGGCCGGAGATGATCAGCGGCGTGCGCGCCTCGTCGATCAGGATCGAGTCCACCTCGTCGACGATGGCGTAGTGGTGGCCGCGCTGCACCATCTGCGCGCGCTCGTACTTCATGTTGTCGCGAAGATAGTCGAAGCCGAGCTCGTTGTTCGTCGCGTAGGTGATGTCGCAGGCATAGGCCTCGCGGCGCTGCGTGTCCGACAGGCCGTGGACGATGACGCCGTAGGAGAGGCCGAGGAAGTTGTAGATGCGGCCCATCTGGTGGGCGTCGCGGGTGGCGAGATAGTCGTTGACGGTGACGACGTGGACGCCTTTGCCTTCGAGCGCCTTCAGATAGACCGGGAGCGTGGCCACCAGCGTCTTGCCCTCGCCGGTGCGCATCTCGGCGATGGAGCCGCCGGCCAGAACCATGCCGCCGATGAGCTGCACGTCGAAGGGGCGAAGGCCGAGCGTGCGCTTGGCCGCCTCGCGGACCACGGCGAAGGCGGGAACGAGCAGATCCTCGACGCTCCGGCCGGCGGCGATCTCGCTCCTGAAGCTCTCGGTCTTGGCCCGCAGCGCCTCGTCGGAGAGGGCGGCGAACTCGGCTTCCAGCTCGTTGATCTGCCGGACCTTGGCGTCGAAGCGCTTCACGATCCGGGACGACGACGAGCCGAACAACTTGGCCGCCAGGCCGCCGAGACTGACCATCTGAAAGATGTCCTTCCGTATCGTTGGAGGCGGCCGCACGCGCGGTCCGGCTCCTGCCCTGCCGAGACCGGCGGGACTGGACCAGACCCTTGAGATGAACCGGAAACGGCTGGACTTTGGGAACGCGCGAGAGATAAGAGGGGCCCTATGCGATGTCAACGCCGCGACATGCGGCGCCGAAGGGCGCCATCCGGCTCGAGACAAGCCCCCGTCGGGGTGCAAGAGGCCGCTCCCTTTCTCCCCCATCGCCATCCAACGAGGACGAGCGCATGACCAACACCCATCTCGCGCGCCTGGCCGCCGCCGCGCTGCTTCTGTCGTCGACGGCTCTGGCCGCCAACGCGCAGGACACCGCGCCGGCCGAGACCCCGCCGGCTGCCGCCGAGCCCGCCGCTCCCGCCGAGCCGGCCCCCGCTCAGGCCGAGCCCGTCGATCCCGCCGCGGTCGTGGCGCGCGTCGGCGGCTCGGAGATCACCGAGGGTGATCTGGCCGCCGCGCTCGCCGATCTCGGGCCGCAGTTCGCCCAGCTGCCGCCCGAGCAGGGCCGCATCGCGGTGCTCGCCGCGCTGATCGACATTCGCTCGCTCAGCCTCGAGGCGCAGGAGGCCGGCCTCGAGAACGATCCGCTGGTCGAGCGCCGCATCGCCTTCCTGCGCGACCGGGCGCTCCACAACGCCTATTTCGAGCAGGAGGGCGTGGAGGCGATCACCGACGAGGAGCTGCGGACCCGCTACGACACGGAGATCGCCGCCATGGCGCCCGCCGAGCCGACCGAGGAGGTCAACGCTCGGCACATCCTCGTCGCCACCCGCGAGGAGGCCGAGGCGATCATCGACGAGCTCGACGGCGGAGCCGATTTCGCCGAACTGGCCACCGAACGCTCGTCCGACCCCGGCTCCGGCCAGCGCGGCGGCGACCTCGGCTGGTTCGGCCCCGGCCAGATGGTCCCGGCCTTCGAGACGGCGGCCTTCGCGCTGGAGCCCGGCTCCTACACGCAAGAGCCGGTGGAATCGCAGTTCGGCTGGCACGTGATCCAGACGACCGAGAAGCGCACGGCCGAGCCGGCCGAGCCGCCGGCCTTCGAGGACGTGTCCGAGCAGGTCCGCCAGGTCGTGCTGCGCGAGCGCTACATCGAGATCGTGCGGGCCGCGCGCGAGGAACTCGACGTCGAGTATGTCGACCCGCAGATCCAGTCGCAGATCGAGGCGATGGAAGCCGCCATGGAAGGCGAACCGGCCGCCGGGGAGCAGGCCCCGGCCGCCGGCGAGACCCCGCCCGCGCAGTGATCCGAACGGGGCGGCCCGTCGCGGCCGCCCCTCGCTTTCTTGCAGGAGACGACCGGATGAGCGCCGCCATCTCGCCGCTGGCCCCGAAGACCTATGCCGAGCTCGGCCCCATCGAAGGCGTCTCGATCGCCACCGCCGCCGCCGGCATCAAGTACAGCGGCCGGACCGACGTCCTGATGATGGTGCTGGACGAGGGCACGAGCGTCGCGGGCGTGTTCACGACCTCCAGATGCCCCTCCGCCCCGGTCGACTTCTGCCGCCAGAGCCTGAAGGGAGGACGCGCGCGCGTCCTCGTCGTCAACTCCGGCAACGCCAACGCCTTCACCGGCGCCAAGGGCCGCGAGACGACGCGCCTGACCGCCGAAGCCGCCTCGGCCGCGCTGTCCTGCGGAACGGACGAGGTCTTCCTGGCCTCGACCGGCGTCATCGGCGAGCCGCTCCCGGCCGAGAAGTTCTCGCATCTCCTCGCCGGCATGGCCGGCGAGGCTCAGCCCTCGCTCTGGCGCGAGGCGGCCGAGGCGATCATGACCACGGACACCTTTCCGAAGGTGGCCACCCGCAGCGCCGAACTCGGCGGCCGGACGGTCACGATCAACGGCATCGCCAAGGGCGCGGGCATGATCGCGCCCGACATGGCGACGATGCTGTCGTTCCTGGCGACCGACGCGGCCATCGCGCCGGCCGTCCTGCAGACGCTCCTGGCGGAGGCCGTGGGCCCGACCTTCAACTCGGTGACGGTCGATTCCGACACCTCCACCTCCGACACGCTGCTGTTCTTCGCCACGGCCAAGGCCGGCAACGCGCCGGTCGTCGATGCGTCGGACCCAGGGCTCGCGTCCTTCAGGGCCGCGCTCGGCGACCTTCTCCTCGACCTCGCCCGGCAGGTGGCGCGGGACGGGGAGGGCGCGCGCAAGGAGATCCAGGTCACGGTGACGGGCGCCGTCGACGACGCCTCGGCCAAGCGCATCGCGCTCTCCATCGCCAATTCGCCGCTGGTGAAGACGGCGGTGGCGGGCGAGGACGCCAATTGGGGTCGCGTCGTCATGGCCGTCGGCAAGGCCGGCGAGCCGGCCGACCGCGACCGGCTGTCGATCTGGTTCGGGCCCGTGCGCGTGGCGGCGGGCGGCGAACGCGATCCCGCCTACAGCGAGGCGGAAGCGTCGGCGGCGATGAAGGCCGACGAGATCGCCATCCGGGCCGACATCGGCCTCGGCGAGGGGCGCTGGACCGTCTACACCTGCGATCTGACCAAGGAATACGTCGCGATCAATGGCGACTATCGAAGCTGAGCGGTTGAAACGGCTCGCTGTCGTCCGCCGGCTCGAGGCGGCGGGCTTCCGGGCCTGGCCGGCGTCGAGCACCGCCTATGACGGGACCTGGGCCGTTCGCACGACGAGGGGCTTTCCCGCGCGGCGCCTGAACTCGGTCAATCCGCTCGACCCGTCCGACGACACCGATCTCGACGTGCGCGTCCGGCGTGCCGTCGAGCATTTCCGCGACGTCGGGCGCCAGCCGATCTTCCGGCTCTCTCCGCTCGCCCCGCCGCGCCTTATCGCCCATCTGGACCGGGCGGGCTGGGGCACGGAAGCGGAGTCGATCGTCCTGACCGGCGACCTCGCCTCGATCGACCTCTCGGAGGCGATCGACCGCATTCCGATCCGCGACGGGCAGCGCTATCTCGAAGCCTCCCTGATCGTCCACCAGCGCCCGCCGGGGCTGCGCGAGGGCCTCTTCGAGATCATGTCCTCGATCCGGCCCTCCACCGCCTTCTTTGTGCGCGAGGACCGGCGGGAGAACCCGATCGCGGTCGCCCTCGCCATCACCGACAACGATCTCGCCGGCCTCCTCGACGTGGCGGTCGCCCCGCATATGCGCCGTCGCGGCATCGGGCTCGATCTGGTCCGCACCGCGCTCCGGCACACCGCCCATCGCGGGGCGAAGACCGGCTGGCTGCAGGTCGAGGCCGACAATGCGGCGGGTCTCGCGCTCTACCAGGGCCTCGGCTTTCGCGAAGCCTACCGCTACGTCTATCGGACGGCACCCTGATACTTGCCGGACATTAGTCGCCCGGCTATCATGGTGACCACAGTGGTCATGGAGGCCGGTCATGCGGGAAGTCCAGCTTCGCGATGCCAAGAGCGGGCTGTCCAAGCTCGTCGACGATGCCGTGGCCGGGACCCCGTCCGCCATCACGCGGCATGGACGCCCGACGGCGGTCGTCGTCGGGATCGAGGAATGGCGCCGGCTGAACGCCGCCGTGCCCAGCTTTGCCGAGTTCCTGCTGACCGCGCCCTTCGAGGATGGGGACCTGCCCGCCCGCCGTCCCGGCGACGAGCGCCAGATCGACCTTTGAAGGGCGTTCTTCTCGACACCAACGTCGTGTCCGCTTCCTCGCCGCTGCGCGCCGGCGAGAGCGCTCCGGCGCTCCGGCAATGGCTTCTGGAGAGAAGCCATGCGCTGCACCTTCCCGCGGTCGCCATCGGCGAGATTCGCTCGGGTGTCGAGGCGGCGCGGGCGAGAGGGCAGGCCCGGAAGGCCGAGGCGCTCGACCGTTGGCTGTCCCAGCTCGCACTCGTCTTCGCCGGGCGGATTCTTGCCGTCGACCTGAGGGTGGCGGATCTGTCGGGTGTCCTTCTCCAGCGCGCCCGGGCAGCCGGTCACGAGGTCGGCTGGATCGACGCGCAGATCGCAGCCACCGCGACGGCGCATGATCTCCTGCTCCTGACACGCAACGCACGGCATTTCGCCCCGCTCGGGGTCGACTTCCGCGATCCCTTCGTCGAAGACGTCGCGACGCTGGATGGCCTCCTCGAAGGTTGAACGCCGCATGCCGACCCCCCGTCTTCTCTTCGTCGCGGCCTGCGCGCTTCTCGATGCCGACGGGCGCGTCCTGATCTGCGAGCGCCCTGCGGGCAAGTCGCTGGCCGGGCTTTGGGAGTTTCCCGGCGGCAAGGTGGAGGCGGGCGAAACGCCGGAGGAGACGCTCGTCCGCGAGCTCGCAGAAGAGATCGGGGTCGTCACCAAGCCCGACTGCCTCGCGCCGCTCACCTTCGCCAGCCACGCCTACGAGGAGTTCCACCTTCTGATGCCGCTCTATGTCTGCCGGCGCTACGAGGGGATCGCACGGCCGCTGGAGGGGCAGCGCCTCAAATGGGTCCGGCGTCGGGACCTGCGCGACCATCCGATGCCGCCGGCCGATCTGCCGCTGATCCCGCATCTGATCGACCTGTTCTGATCGCGTTTTAAGTCGATTTTTACCGAGATCGGCGATAATCGAGCTCCTTCGCCGGAGCTTCCGACATGCCGCCTGCCCTTCGTCCGGCCGACGCCGGACACGCACCGTCCCGCCCGTCCGAGGATGGATACGCCACCCTTCGCCAGCTGCGCCGCGCCCTTCTGCGCGCCGGCGTGGCGGCCGGCTCGCTCGCGGTCCTCGTTGTCATGGTTTTCGGCCATGGCAGCGAGCGTCCGCTGCGCGAGGCCGATCGCGGTCTCGTCCTCGACGAGATGATGACGGGCAGCATCGCCGCCCCGTCGCGCTACGTCTCCAGCCGCTCCGTCCTCCAGGCCCCCGGGGCCTCGCCCTGCCTTCTCTATCCGGACGGCTCGCGCCGCGGCGACTGCTGAGGCATCAGCGCGCCTTCAGGGCCTCGGCGAGGCTCGCCTTGGCGCTGCCGGGCTTCAGCGGCTTCTGCTGGCTCTCGTGCGGGCGCCAGCCGGAAAGGTGGATCACGTCGAAGGTGGCGCGCACGCGCCCGTCCGGGTCGGCGAAGCGCTGAGCGTAGATCTCGGCCGCGCGCAGGAACAGACGCCGCGAGACCGGCCGGCGCGAACGCGCGTGAAGGACGTTCGCGCCCCCCATCGCACGGATGTCGGCCATGAGCTGGAACATCGTGTCGTAGCGGATCGTCAGCCGGTCCTGGTCGATGACGGGCAGGGCGAAGCCCGCGCGCTGCAGGAGGCCGCCCGCATCGCGGAGCTCGGCGAAGGGAAGAACGCGCGGCGAAGCGCCGCCGGACAGCTCCGTCTCGGCAGCGATCAGCGCCGCACGCAGCTCGTTCAGCGTCTCGCCGCCGAACAGGGTGCCGAGAAACAGCCCGTCCGGCCGCAGCGCCCGGCGGATCTGCACGAGCGCGCCCGGCGTGTCGTTGGTCAGGTGCAGACCGAGGTTGGAGACGACGAGGTCGAAGCTCTCCGGCTGGGCGGGCAGGGCCTCGATGTCGCCGACAAGGGCGTCCTCGCCCTCGGCGGTCTTGTCGAGCCGGACCAGCCGCCCGACCTGGCCGGTCGCGTTCACCGCGCGCGCGCACTCGCCGCCGTCCCCGCCGAGATCGAGCCCGGTCTCGAACCGACGCTGCACGAGCGACAGGCGTTCGGCGAGGTCCTGCGCCACGTGGCGGGCCAGGAACAGCGGCGGCGTCTGGCCCTCGCGCGACCAGCGCGTGCGGCGTCGGTCGAGAAGGGCGCGGTCGAAGGGTTCGGCGGTCATGGTTTTTCGGCGTCTCCGGGCGGCCTGCGGGCCCCGGAACCGTCGCGCGAGGCTTGCCGTCCGCCGCAAGTGGCGTATCGTTCCGTGCGGCACAAGTGGAAAGGACACCCGTTGTTCCTGTCGCGGCTGGCGCTCGGACTGACGCATCTCGTCTATCCGCCGGTCTGTCTCAGCTGCCGCGCGGCGGTCGGCACGGACGCGGCGCTTTGCGCCGATTGCTGGACCGGCGCGCGGTTTCTCGAACGCCCCTTCTGCGAGGTGCTCGGCCTGCCCTTCCCCTACGAGGTGGAGAGCGGCTCGGTCTCACCCCTTGCCATCGCCGAGCCTCCGCCCTTCGCCCGCGCCCGTGCGGCCATGGTGCACGAGGGCGTCGGCGCCCGCCTCGTCGCGCAGCTGAAATACGCCGACCGGACCGATCTCGCCTCCGCCATGGCGGCCTGGATGGAGCGGGCGGGGGCCGAGCTGCTGGCGGAGGCCGACGCCCTCGTCCCGGTGCCGCTCCATCGCAGCCGGCTGGTCCGCCGGCGCTTCAACCAGGCCGCCGAGCTCGCCCGGAACCTCGGCGCCCGCACGCGGATCGCCCACCGTCCGCTGGCGCTCCGGCGCGTCAAGGCGACGGCGACGCAGGTCGGGCTGGGCGCGAGGGCGCGCGAAGAGAACGTGCGCGGCGCCTTTCGCGTCGCGGAGAACCGGAGGCAGGAGATCGAGGGCCGGCGCATCCTCCTCGTCGACGACGTCTTCACGACCGGCTCGACGGTCTCCAGCGCGGCCCGCGCCCTGAAGCGCGCCGGCGCGCTGCGGGTCGACGTCCTGACCTTTTCCAGGGTTGCGGAGACCATGCTCTGACAGCATATGACGGGCGATCCCCTTCGCGAGGCGCATCATGCCCGACATCGTCATCTACACCCGAGACTTCTGCGGTTTCTGCGCTCGCGCCAAAGGGCTCCTTCAGTCGAAGGGGCTCGCCTTCGAAGAGAAGGACGCGACCTACGAGCCGGCGCTGCGGCAGGAGATGATGCAGCGCTCGGGGCGCACGACCTTCCCCCAGATCTTCATCGGCGACACCCATGTCGGGGGGTGCGACGATCTCTTCGCCCAAGAGCGCGACGGGCGGCTCGACGCGCTCTTGGCTCCGACCGCCTGACATGCCGGCCCGCTTTCGCGCCGCCATCGTCCAGATGCGCTCGGGCACGGACCCTGCGCGCAACATCGAGGCCCTGGAGCGCCTCGTCGCGGAAGCGGCGGGCAGGGGCGCGGCCTACGTTCAGACGCCGGAGATGACGGGCGCGCTGATGCGCGACCGCGAGCGCTTCCGCTCGGCTCTGCGCCGCGAGGAGGACGATCCCGTGGTCGCGGCTGCGAGCGCCCTTGCGCGGCGCCATTCGATCCTGCTCCACATCGGCTCGACCGCGGTCGACGCGGGCGAGGGGAAGGCCGCCAACCGCGCCTTCCTGTTCGGTCCGGACGGGTCGCGGATCGAGACCTACGACAAGATCCACATGTTCGACGTCGATCTCGACAAGGGCGAGAGCTGGCGCGAATCGAACACCTATCGGCCCGGCACGCGCGCGAGCGTCGCGGACCTGACGGCCGGGACGGCGTCGTTCCGCCTCGGCCTCGCCGTCTGCTACGACATTCGCTTTCCCGAGCTGTTCCGGGCTCAGGCGCTCGCCGGGGCGCAGGTGCTGACCGCGCCCGCGGCCTTTACCCGCCAGACCGGCGAGGCGCACTGGCACGTTCTGCAGCGCGCCCGCGCCATCGAGAACGGCGCCTTCCTCGTCTCCGCCGCGCAAGGGGGAATCCACGAGGACGGCCGCGAGACCTTCGGCCATTCGCTGATCGTCGACCCTTGGGGACGTGTCGTCGCGGAGGTCGCGGGCGACGAGCCCGGGATCGCGGTCGCCGAGATCGACGTCGGCGAGGTCCAGGCCGCACGCGCGAAGATTCCCAACCTCGTCAACCGGCGTGCCTTCTCGGCGGACTTCCCGCCCCGCGCGGACGAGCGACCCCGATGATCCGCTTCGATCTTCGCTGCGGCGCGGGCCACGGCTTCGACGGCTGGTTCCGCTCCGGCGCCGATTTTGAGCGCCAGCAGGCCGGCCATCTCGTCACCTGTCCGCACTGCGGGACGGGCGCGGTGGAGAAGGCCTTGATGGCGCCCGCTGTCGCCAGCGCGACGCGCCGGCGGGCCGAGACCGGGCCGGCGCCCGCCGCGGCACAACCCTTCGCGCCAGTCGCCGGCGGCCTCGCGCCGGAGAAGGCCGCCGAAATCCGGGCCCAGTTCCAGGCGCTGGCCCGCGAATTGCGCAAGGGGTCCGACGACGTGGGGGAGCGGTTCGCGGAGGAGGCGCGGCGCATCCATTTCGGCGAAGCGCAGGAGCGGCGCATCCACGGGCGCGCCACGCCCGACGAGGTCCGCTCGCTCGCCGAGGACGGCATTCCGGCTTTGCCGCTTCCCGCGCTGCCGGAGGACCGCCATTGAGCCTCGAAGCGCCGCGCGGAAAGGTCTGGCGCAAGGCGCCGAGCCCCTGCATCTCCGTCTGCAAGTTCAAGGACAAGGGGCGCTGCATCGGCTGCGCGATGACCAAGCCCGAGAAGAAGGCGTTCAAGCGGCTGAAGAAGAAGGAGGCCAAGAAGGACTTCTTCCTCGAACTCCTCGGGCGGCTCGAGGCGAACGGGCGTCTTGCCTACTGGACCCGCATGTATCGCCGCCGCTGCGCCCGGAAGGGCCGGCCGTGTCCGCTCGATCGGCTGGACCCGGTGGAAAAGGTCGACCGGGCCGCCTAACTGGAGCGGTTCCAGAGACCGGGCGGTGAGACGTGGGCGAAGCGACGAACGAAAGCGACCTGCGGGCGGCTTGGGCGAGCGCCCCGTCTCCCTGCGTCGACGTGTGCAAGTACAAGCGCGCGGGGCGCTGCGTCGGCTGCTCGATGACCAAGGCGGAGAAGGACAGCTTCCCGTCCTCCGCCGGCGCGGCGGCCAAGCGCGCCTTCTTCGAGACCCTGTTCGAGCGGCTGCGCACCGAGCACAAGAACCCGGCCTTCTGGGCGATCGCCTATCGCCGCAAATGCGAGCGCGACGGCGTGCCGTGCCCGCTCGACTTCGAGGACTGACCGGCTCGCTCAGATACGCAAAAGCCCGCCGGGACGAACCGGCGGGCCCTCTCATCCGGTGGTCTGCCGCATGACCCGGCAGGTTCTCACAATCCCAGGCATGATTTCGGTTTCTGCCAAGTCGAGCGTTCGGAAACCATGCTTGCGGTAAAAGCCAATCGCCTGAACGCTCGATTCCAGGACGTGAACCTCGATCGGGCGCTTTCCTGCAACTCCACGAACAGCGCGAAGCAGCAGCGCACCGGCGCCGGAACGCTGGTGGCGTGGTAGAATATACTTGCCCCAAAGGTAGACGGTCGGACGGTCGTCGGAATGGACGGCCGTGCCGACGACGTTTCCGTTATGGATAAGGCATAGACCCAGCGCTCCCCTGGGGATCAGGCTGGATGTCCCCCGCCGGTCGATCTCGCGAATCATCGCCTTGACGGCTTCAAACCCCAAGGTGGACGCGTAGGTCGCGGCCCAAGTAGAACGCCACACCGCAACCATGCGCTCGGCGTCACTGCTGACGGATGGCCTGACGAGGTATGCGCTACGCACGCACACCTCGCCCACAGTCTTCCACGATCGAACCTGTCCTCGATCTGCGGTGCGGCCTACTTGAGGTGGGCGCGCAGGAACCAGGCGAACTTGTCGTGCGTCTCGATGCGCGCCGTGGCGAGGTCGTTGGTCGCCCAGTCGCCATGCTCCTCGGCGACCTGCGCCAGCGAGGAGAGAGTCGCCGACAGGGTCTCCTGGTCCTTGAGGAGCGCCTCGATCATGCCGCGCGCATCGGCGTGGCCGTCGTGCTCCTTGACCGCCGACCGCTCAAGATAGACCGAATGACGGCCCTCCGCATGCGCGTCGAACGCCTTGATGCGCTCGGCCAGCGTATCCTGGGCCTCGAAATGGTCCTCGTAGATCTTCTGGAACAGCTCGTGCAGCGGCCCGAAGGACATGCCGGTGACGTTCCAGTGGAAGTTCTGCGCCTTCAGCGTCTCGACGGCGGTCTCCGCCAGGGCCTGCGTCAGGCCGTTGACGATGTCTTCCTTGGCGGTCGGCTCGATCTTGGCGGCGACGAAGCTGCCCATGGGAGTCTCCTTCAGGTGCGGTTTGGCGGGGCGGCGTCCGCCCGAATTGGAATGATTACAAACTAAAGGGCGCGACGGTGCAAATCAACCCCTCTTTGGAATGATTCTAAACAGTCTTCCGGATGGTCAGCTGGGGAAACCGGAGCGGTGCGGTCGAGTTCCGGGAAGGCGTGCGGTTCGGGTCGATGGCGTGGGTCGTGGAACGGCGCGGTGCTCGGGGCTTCCCCTTTCTTCCGCATGCGGGAGACGGTCCGGCAGGGGGATGAGGGCTTCGAAGAGCGAGGCATGGCCATGCCTCGCTGGAGCCCTTCGCGACCTCACCCGGCCGCTTCGCGGCCAACCTCTCCCGGAACAGGAAAGGGTGGCGCTCCTCACGGAGGTGGGGGCGGAGGAGGAACTGCCTCCTTCTCCCGGAACGGTGGAGCTCGATGGGCGGCTCGTCCATACGGCAGGGGATGACGGCTTCGAAAAGCCCATCCCACGTTCAGGCGTCGAGCGCCTGCACCAATCCATGCGAGACGAAACGCATCCAGCGGCGCGACTGCGGTGCGATGCGCCATGCGACCAGGGCAGCGGCGGCCCGCTGATCGCCGCTCCTATAAGCCGCGATCAGGCGGAGCAGCCAGCATTCGTCGTCGCTGACCGCGACGGCGCCCGGCCGATAGAAGGTCATGTCCGAGGTCGAGGTCGCCGACAGGCCGTGGAAGAACACCGAAGCGTAGCGCTCCAGCGAGACGTCGCGCGTCCCGGCCAGGAGGTAGCAGGCGCGCTCCAGATCGCTGCGCGGCGCGAGCTGGGCGCGCAGCGCCAGCCAGCGCAGCCGGTCGAGCTCGCGTCGCTCGCAGGCGTCGAGCGTGCGTGCCGCCGCGATCCGCTCCGCCGTCGGGCAGCGGGGGAAGGTCAGGACCCGGCGGTCCTCCGCTTCGTTGGACACTCGCAATGCGGTCGCCGGCATCATCCGTCCCGTCGAGGATCCGCCCCGGGGGCGGCCTTAAAACTTGATCCGATGGGGCAGGTATTATCAGGTCGCCCCCGCCTTGGCAAAGCCCGGCCGCTACATCCGGCGGGCGACGACCATGTAGTTCACGTCCATGTCCGGCGAGCGGCGCCATTCGTCGGCCAGCGGATGGTAGACCACGCCCGTCTCGCCCGCCATGGTCAGACCGGCCCGGGTCAGAGCGTCCTCGATCTCGGACGGCTTCACGAGCTTGGAGTACTGGTGCGTGCCCTTCGGCAGCCAGCCGAGCACGTATTCGGCGCCCACGATCGCGAAGGTCAGCGCCTTGAAGGTGCGGTTGATCGTGGCGACGAAGAGGAGCCCGCCGGGCTTCACCATGTTGGCGCAGGAGCTGAGGAACAGCTCGACGTCGGAGACGTGCTCCACCACTTCGAGGGCGAGCACGACGTCGAAGGTCTCGCCCGCCGCGTCGAGCGCCTCGGCGGTCGTCGCGCGATAGTCGATGGACAGGCCGCTCTCCTGCGCATGCAGCCGAGCGACCTCGATGTTGGTCGCCGAGGCGTCCACCCCGACGACCTCGGCGCCGAGCCGCGTCATGGGCTCGCAGATCAGCCCGCCCCCGCAGCCGATGTCGAGGACCCGCAGGCCCTCGAACGGGCGGGTCGACTGCAAGTCGCGTGCGAAGTTGCCGCCGATCTTCTCGCGCAGATAGGCGAGGCGAACGGGGTTGAACTTGTGGAGCGGTTTGAACTGCCCCTTCGGGTTCCACCACTCCGCCGCGAGCTTCGAGAACCGCTCGATCTCGCCGTCGTCGATCGTCGTCGCGCGTGCTTCGTTCATGCGTGGTCCTCTCGGCCCTTGCGTTCTCGCGATGCCGCATGGCCGCATGGGCGGTCCGAAGTCAAGCCGCCGGATCAACCGCAGCGCGACGAGGAAGCTCAGCCCCCCACGATGGTTCCGCCGTTCGGATGTAGCACCTGGCCGGTCATGAAGGACGCGTCCTCGCAGGCGAGGAAGAGGATGGACGGGGCGATTTCGTTGGGCTGGCCGGCCCGGCCCATCGGCGACTGCGAACCGAAACCCTCCACCTTCTCGGGCGGGAAGGACATGGGGATGAAGGGCGTCCACACCGGTCCCGGCGCGACGCCGTTCACGCGGATGTTCCGGTCCACCAGATTGGAGGCCATGGACCGCGTCAGGGCGGTGATGGCGCCTTTGGTCGAGGAATAGGCGATCAGGGAATCGTTGCCCTTGAAGGAGTTCACCGACGTTACGTTCACGATTGCGGCACCGTCCTTCAGATGATCGAGAGCCGCCTGCATCATGTAGACATAGCCGTAGACGTTGATCTCGAAGTGCTTGGCGAGTTCCTCGGGCGTCAGCTGCCGCAGATCCTCGTCCTCGGACTGGTGCCCGGCATTGTTGACCAGGATGTCGAGGCGACCGAACTGCGAGACGACCCGCTCCACGGCGTCGTGGCAGAAGGCCTTGGACCGCACGTCGCCGGCGATCAGAAGGCAGCGGGCGCCCTCGGCCTCGACGGCCTGCCGCGTCGCCTGCGCGTCCTCCTCCTCGTCGAGATACATGACCGCGACGTCCGCGCCCTCGCGGGCGAGCAGCACGGCGGAGGCGCGGCCGATGCCGCTGTCGCCGCCGGTGACGATCGCCACCTTGCCCTCCACGCGCCCCGAGCCGGGGTAGCGCGGCATGAACTCGGGCGCGGGGGTCATCTCCGCCTCGCGGCCGGGCGTCTGGTCCTGATGCTGGGCCGGAATCTGGCTCATCGGTCTCGTTCCTTCGATCGTGTCTGAAGCCGCGTGCCGGGCAGCGGCTGGCGTCGAGGGCGAAGCGATGTCGGCAAGTCCACGTTCCGCCGTTCGCGCCATCGGTTCGTTTGCCGCCCACGGGTTCCGTTCCGGCGGCGCGGCGTTTCTTGCGCCGGACCACCAAACCGGCTACTGCCGCCCTGCCTGTCGTTCGGGGTCTTGATGGAGGAGAGCCGGAGCGGCTCGCACTGTATCCATCACGACCCGCCCTTCGGCAGAGAACCGGCATTTCCCCATGGCCCGCATCGTCCTGAAGTTCGGCGGCACCTCCGTCGCCGATCTCGACCGCATCGCGAACGTGGCCCGCCACGTCAAACGCGAGGTGGACGCCGGCCATCAGGTGGCCGTCGTGGTCTCGGCCATGTCGGGCAAGACGAACGAGCTCGTCGACTGGTGCCGCACGGCCTCGCCCCTGCACGACGCGCGCGAGTACGACGCGGTGGTGGCCTCCGGCGAGCAGGTGACGGCCGGGCTTCTGGCCATCACCCTCCAGAAGATGGGCGTCAACGCCCGCTCCTGGATGGGCTGGCAGATCCCGATCCGCACCGACGGCCAGCACGGCGCGGCGCGCATCCAGGAGATCGACGGGTCGGAGATCGTGCGCCGCTTCGGCGAGGGGCAGGTGGCGGTCGTCGCCGGCTTCCAGGGCCTTGCGCCCGACAACCGCATCGCCACGCTCGGGCGCGGCGGGTCCGATACCTCGGCCGTGGCGCTGGCCGCCGGCCTGAAGGCCGACCGCTGCGACATCTACACCGACGTCGACGGCGTCTACACCACGGACCCGCGCATCGAGCCCAAGGCCCGGCGCTTGTCGCGCATCTCCTTCGAGGAGATGCTCGAGATGGCCTCGCTCGGCGCCAAGGTGCTGCAGGTGCGCTCGGTCGAGCTTGCCATGGTGCACAAGGTGCGCACCTTCGTCCGCTCCTCCTTCGAGGATCCGGACGCCCCCGGAATGGGCGATTTCGACAATCCGCCCGGAACCCTCATTTGCGACGAGGACGAGATCGTGGAAGCCCAGGTCGTCACCGGCATCGCCTACGCCAAGGACGAGGCCCAGATTTCGCTCCGGCGCGTCGAGGACCGCCCCGGCATCGCCGGGGCCATCTTCGGCCCGCTGGCCGATGCCGGCGTGAACGTCGACATGATCGTGCAGAACGTTTCGGAGGACGGGACGCGCACCGACATGACCTTCACCGTGCCGGCCGGCGACCTCGCCAAGGCGCTGAAGGTGATCGAGGACGCCAAGGCCGAGATGGGCTTCGACGTCGTCCAGTCCGACGGCGGGCTGACCAAAGTGTCGGTCATCGGCATCGGCATGCGCTCGCACACCGGCGTCGCCGCCACCGCCTTCAAGGCCCTCGCCAAGCGCGGCATCAACATCCGCGCGATCACGACCTCCGAGATCAAGATCTCGATCCTGATCGACGGCGAGTTCTCCGAGCTCGCGGTGCGGACCTTGCATTCGGTGTACGGTCTCGACAAAGCTCCCGTCTGAGGCGGCGCGCCGGGCGCGCCGAATCGAGGGGTTAAGGTGTTCGCCTGTCTCGCGTAAGACGATCGATGGAAGACGCGTTTGATGCGAAGCGAGTCCTTCGGCCCGCGGGTGCTGCTGCGCAAGATGCGCCAGCTCATGGCCGACCCGCTGGAGCCGCAAGCCCGGCTTGACGAGATCGTCCGCCAGATCGCGGCGACGATGGAGGCCGAGGTCTGCTCGCTCTACATCCTGCGCGCCGACGGCGTGCTGGAGCTCTACGCGACCCAGGGCCTCAATCCGAAGTCGGTGCATCTGGCGCAGCTTCAGCTCGGCGACGGCCTCGTCGGCACGATCGCGGCGACGGCGCGCGCGCTGAACCTCGACGACGCGCAGCGCCACCCGGCCTTCACCTATCTCCCGGAGACGGGCGAGGAGATCTACAACTCCTTCCTCGGCGTGCCGGTCCTGCGCGCCGGGCGAACGCTCGGCGTCCTCGTCGTCCAGAACGCGGAGAAGCGCGTCTATCGCGAGGAGGAGGCCGAGGCGCTAGAGACGGTCGCCATGGTCGTCGCCGAGATGATCGCGGCGGGCGGCCTGGAGGGGCTGTCGCGCCCCGGCGTCGTCCTCGACCTGTCGCGCCCCGTCCATCTGGAGGGCGTCGGGCTCGCCGAGGGAATCGGCCTCGGCCACGTCGTCCTGCACGAGCCGCGCGTCGTCGTCACCAACCTCTTCTCGGAGGACACGGAGGCCGAGATAACGCGCCTCGATCAGGCGCTCTCCAGCTTGCGCATCTCGATCGAGGACATGCTGCTGCGCCGCGACATGCCGGCCGAGGGCGAGCATCGCGCCGTGCTCGAGGCTTACCGCATGTTCGCCAACGACCGGGGCTGGGTGCGCCGGCTGGAGGAGGCGGTGCGCAACGGGCTTTCGGCGGAGGCGTCGGTGGAGAAGGTGCAGTCCGACATGCGCGCGCGCATGATGCACATCTCCGACCCCTACATGCGCGAGCGCCTGCACGATTTCGACGACCTCGCCAACCGGCTCCTGCGCCAGCTGATGGGGCGCGGCGACGACCCGTTCGGCGAGGAGCAGAAGAGCGACGCCGTGTTGGTCTGCCGCTCGATGGGCGCGGCCGAGCTGCTCGACTACCGGCGCGACCGCATTCGCGGGCTGGTCCTGGAGGAGGGCGCCGCGACGAGCCACGTCGTGATCGTCGCCAAGGCTCTCGGCATCCCGGTCGTCGGACAGGCCAAGGGCGTCATCTCCATGGCGGAGAAGGGCGACCCCATCGTCCTCGACGGCGAGGAGGGGACGGTGCATCTGCGCCCGCCCTCGGACGTCGAATCGGTCTTCGCCGAGCGCGTGCAGTTCCGCGCGCGCCGCCAGCAGCGCTACCGCGAGCTCGCCGACCTTCCCGCCCGCTCGCGCGACGGCGTCTCGGTCGACCTCCTGATGAACGCCGGCCTTCTGGTCGATCTGCCGCAGATCGAGCAGACGCGCGCGGCCGGGATCGGCCTGTTCCGCACCGAGCTGCAGTTCATGATCGCCTCCCGCATGCCGCGCGTGGAGGAGCAGCGCCGCTTCTACGCCTCGGTGCTCGACGCGGCGGGCGACAGCCCGGTCACCTTCCGCACGCTCGACGTCGGCGGCGACAAGCTCTTGCCCTATCTCCACCAGTCGCCGGAGGAGAACCCGGCGCTCGGCTACCGCGCGTTGCGTCTCGCGCTCGACCGTCCGGCGCTGATGCGCACGCAGCTGCGCGCACTCCTGCGGGCCGCGGGTGGGCGCGAATTGCGCGTCATGTTCCCGATGGTGGCGGATCTGGAGGAGATGCGCCGCGCCAAGCAGATGATCGAGGACGAGCGCGAGCGCCTGGAGCGCTTCGGCCACGCGATGCCGCGCGTGGTGAAGATCGGCGCGATGATCGAGGTGCCCTCGCTGCTCTACCAGCTCGATGGGCTGATGAGCCTCGTCGACTTCGTCTCGATCGGCTCCAACGACCTCTTCCAGTTCTTCTGCGCGGTCGATCGCGGCAATGTGCGCGTCGCCTCGCGCTACGACGACCTGTCGCCGCCCTTCCTGTCGGCGCTGCGCCAGATCGTGCAGGCCGGGCGGCGCAACGGCGTCGAGGTGACGCTCTGCGGCGAGCTCGCCGGACGGCCGCTCTCGGCGATGGCGCTGCTCGGGATCGGCTTCCGCTCGATCTCCATGACCTCCTCGGCCATCGGTCCGGTGAAGGCGATGCTGCTGGAGCTCGACATCGGCGAGCTGGAGCGGGCGCTCGACCTCTACATGGACCGCTGGCCCCCCGGCGCGAGCCTGCGCCGCTTCCTGCAGGACTGGGCCGACGCCCGGGCGATCCCCATCTAGGGCGATCCGCCCCGCCCCTTTCCCGCAGACAACGACCCGAATCGAGCCGAGCCCCCATGGCGATCCTGCCGCAAGCCGCGATGACCGAGATCCTGAAGCGCTTCCAGCATCTGGAAGGGGCGATGGCGGCCGGCCCGGACCACGAGACCTACGCCAAGCTCGCCTCCGAATATTCCGGCCTCGAGCCGGTCGTCGCCTCGATCCGCGCGCACGAGGCGACGGCGCGCGAGCTGGCCGACCTGCGCTCCATGATCGACGACCCGTCCTCGGACCGCGAGATGCGCGATCTCGCCTCCGCCGAGATCGGCGAGGTCGAGGAGCGGCTGGAGCGCATCTCCAACGAGGTGCTCGTCCACCTCCTCCCCAAGGACGCCGCCGACGCCAAGGGCGCGATCCTCGAAATCCGCGCCGGCACCGGCGGCTCGGAGGCCGGCCTCTTCGCCGGCGACCTCTTCCGAATGTACCAGCGCTACGCCGAGGAGAACCGCTGGAAGATCGAGATCCTCGACGCCTCCGACGGCGAGGTCGGCGGGTTTCGCGAAGTCATCGCCTCCGTGACCGGCAAGGGCGTGTTCTCGCGGCTGAAGTTCGAGAGCGGCGTCCACCGCGTCCAGCGCGTGCCCGCCACCGAGGCGCAGGGGCGCATCCACACCTCCGCCGCCACCGTCGCCGTCCTGCCCGAGGCCGAGGACATCGACATCGAGGTGCGCGCCGAGGACATCCGAATCGACACGATGCGCGCGTCCGGCGCCGGCGGACAGCACGTCAACACGACCGATTCCGCCGTGCGCATCACCCATCTGCCGACCGGGATCGTCGTCACCTCCTCGGAGAAGTCGCAGCACCAGAACCGCGCGCGCGCCATGCAGGTCCTCAAGGCGCGGCTCTACGACATGGAACGCCAGCGCGCCGACGACGAGCGCTCCGCCGCGCGCAAGAGCCAGGTCGGCTCGGGCGACCGGTCAGAGCGCATCCGCACCTACAATTTCCCGCAAGGGCGCGTGACGGACCACCGCATCAACCTCACCCTCTACAAGCTCGACCGGGTCATCGACGGCGACCTCGACGAACTGGTCGACGCGCTCGTCGCCGACCACCAGGCGGCGCTGCTCGCCGCCGTCGGCACCGCGAACTGACGGACGCGACGATGACCGGCCCGAGCATCGCCGGTGCGGTCCGGGCGGCGGCCGAGCGGCTGCGCGGGGCCGGCGACACGCCCGGGCTCGACGCCCGGCTCCTGGCGCGCGCGGCGTTCGGGCTCGACGCCTCCGGCTTGATCCTGCGGGGCGGTGAGGCCGCCGAACCGGCGGCGCTCCAGCGCTTCGAGGCCCTCGTCGAACGCCGCGCGGGCGGCGAGCCCGTCCATCGGATCCTCGGGCGGCGCGGCTTCCACGACCACGAGTTCGAGCTGTCGCCCGAAACGCTGGAGCCGCGGCCGGACACCGAGATCCTGGTCGAACTCGCCGCGAAGGCGATTCGCGCCGGCGGCAAGCCGGACGTCCTCTTCGCCGATCTCGGCACCGGTTCGGGCGCGATCGCGGTCTCGCTGCTCGCGCTCTTCCCGCAAAGCACGGCGATCGCGGTCGACCTCTGCGAGGGCGCGCTCGTCACCGCGCGCCGGAACGCGGAGCGCGCCGGCGTCGCCGAACGCTTCCACGCGGTCGCCGGCGACATGCTGGAGGGGATCGACGCGCCTCTTGATATGGTCGTCTCCAACCCCCCATATATTCCGACAGCCGAGATCGAGAGCCTTTCGCCCGACGTGCGCCGGTACGATCCGATGCTGGCGCTGGACGGAGGTGCGGACGGGCTGGACGCCTATCGCTCGATCGCGAAGCACCTCTCGCGGCATCGAAACGGGATTCCCGACGTGCTTCTGGAGATCGGCGCGGGCCAGGGGGCGGATGTCGGGGCCATCTTCGCAGCAAGCGGATACGACCTCTTCGAACGGGCGGACGATCTCTCAGGCCATATGCGGGCCTTATGGTTCAAGCCCCACGATCGGTGAAGGGCTCGTCGAAAAGCGTCGCGAAACGGGTTTCCCACCGAAGAAATGGCTTGTGGGGCTGGACGCGAGACTCTAAGGGATGGAACGAAGAGACGAGAACAAACGAAGGGGAAAGCCCTTCGACCCGGTTTCGGATGAAACTCGGGCGCGGTGACGAAGAATACCGTCGCACTCGTCATGGTCGACGACCGGATCGTCGAACGGGATCGACTTAATATCTCCAGGGGTGTTTCCCGCCGTGCCGAAAGGCCGGGCGGACGGCTCGGGAAGATCATCGGTGCGGGCCTTCGAGGAAACGCCCGCGATGGCGACGCTGCCGGTGCGCCCGGCTGTTGCGAAAGACAGGAAGAGCATGAGGCCAGGACAGCAGAACAACAACAAGCGCATGCGCGGCCGCGGCCGCAAGGGGCCCAATCCCCTGTCGCGCTCCTACGAGTCCAATGGACCGGACGTGAAGATCCGGGGCACCGCCCAGCACATCGCCGAGCGCTACGCCACCCTGGCCCGCGACGCGACCTCCGCGGGCGACCGCGTGATGGCCGAGAACTACTTCCAGCACGCCGAGCATTACGGCCGCATCGTCGCCGCCGCCCAGGGCTCGTTCCAGCCGGCCCAGGCCGAGCGCGACTACGACGAGACGGACGAGGACGGCGAGGGCGGCGAGGACTTCTCCAACGCCCCGCGCCAAGACGACCGCGGCCAGAACGGCAACGGACAGTACCGCGACCGCAACGACAGTCAGCCCCGCGGCGACAACCCGCAGCGGCGCGACCGTGACGACAATCGCGAGTATCGCGGCGAGCGTCAGGACCGCGACGGCCGGGACTTCAGGGGCGAGCGCGACAATCGGGGCGAGCGGCAGAATCGCGGCGAGCGCGACGGACGCGAGAACCGCGACCGCAACTTCCGCGACCGCCGCGGCGAAAACGGCCAGCCCTACGGCCGCGACCGGAACGAGGGCGGCGAGGACCGTGGCCCGCGCCACGAGCGCCGCTTCGAGAACCGCGAGCGCCGCGAGGACGGCGAGGGCCCGCGCGTGACGTCCGAGGAGAGCCAGGCGCCGGCCACCGAGTACGCCGCGCCCGCCGAGACGAATGTGTCGCCCGCGCCCGAGGCGCAGGACGAGGCGCCCCGCCGGCGGGCCCGCACCCCGCGCCCGCGTCTCCACGAGACGTCCGGCGAGGAGCCTGTGAACGGCGAGATCCCGTCGAATGCCGGCGAGTCGCCCGCGACGGTCAGCGCGGATTCGCCCGCGGCCGAGGAGGTCGTCGCCCCCCGCCGCCGCGGCCGTCCGCCGCGCAAGGTGGAAGGCGCCGAGGACGCCGCGCCCGAGGCGGGCGCCGAGGCTCCGGTCAAGCGCAAGCCCGGCCGGCCGCGCAAGGTGAAGGCCGAGGACGAGGCTGCCGAGAGCACCGACCGGAGCGAGCTTCCCGCTTTCCTGCTGGCCTCCAACGGCTGACGCCGCCAGCATCGATCGAAGGGCCCGGACAGCGATGTCCGGGCCCTTTCTCGTTCGCGTCCATTTTGTTCGGCCCCGATCTTCCGGGCGCGGCAGCGCCTTCCCATATCCTCCGCATACGGCCCGCCGCTGACGGGGGCCGCTCTGAACCCTGCTCGCCCATGCCGTCCCGGGTGGTTGCCGAGCGAACCGGAGAGACGACATGGACATGGAAAAACTGACCGAACGCGTGCGCGGCTTCATCCAGGCGGCGCAGGCGGTGGCCTTTCGAAGCGACCACCAGCAGCTTCTTCCCGAACACCTTCTGAAGGCGCTCGTCGACGACCCCGAAGGCATGGCCTCCGGGTTGATCGAGCGCGCCGGCGGCCGTCCCAGGGACGTGGCCCTCGCCGTCGATGCGGCGCTGGCGAGCCTGCCCAAGGTTTCGGGAAGCGCCGGCCAGATGTATGTCGGCCAGCCGCTCGCCAAGGTCCTCGCCACCGCCGAGGACATCGCCAAGAAGGGCGGTGACAGCTTCGTCACGGTCGAGCGCCTGCTGCTCGCACTCGCGATGGAGAAGACGGCGAAGACCGCCGACATCCTGTCGCGCGCCGGCGTCACGCCGCAGGGCCTGAACGCGGCGATCAACGAGCTTCGCAAGGGCCGCACGGCCGATACGGCGTCCGCCGAAAGCGGCTACGACGCCCTGAAGAAGTACGCGCGCGACCTGACGGCCGACGCCCGCGAGGGCAAGCTCGACCCGGTCATCGGCCGCGACGACGAGATCCGCCGCACGGTGCAGGTCCTGTCCCGGCGCACCAAGAACAACCCCGTCCTCATCGGCGAGCCCGGCGTCGGCAAGACCGCGATCGCCGAAGGCCTCGCGCTGCGGATCGTCAACGGCGACGTGCCGGAGTCCCTTCGCGACAAGCAGCTGATGGCGCTCGACATGGGGGCGCTGATCGCGGGCGCGAAATATCGCGGCGAGTTCGAGGAGCGCCTGAAGTCCGTTCTCTCCGAGGTCCAGTCTGCGGCCGGCGGCGTCATCCTCTTCATCGACGAGATGCACACGCTGGTCGGCGCCGGCAAGGCGGACGGCGCGATGGACGCCTCCAACCTCCTGAAGCCCGCGCTGGCGCGCGGCGAGCTGCACTGCGTCGGCGCGACCACGCTCGACGAGTACCGCAAGCATGTGGAGAAGGACGCGGCCCTCGCCCGGCGCTTCCAGCCCGTCTTCGTGTCCGAGCCGAGCGTCGAGGACACGATCTCGATCCTGCGCGGCCTGAAGGAGAAGTACGAGCAGCACCACAAGGTGCGGATCGCCGACAGCGCGCTGGTCGCCGCCGCCCAGCTCTCCAACCGCTACATCACCGACCGCTTCCTGCCCGACAAGGCGATCGACCTCGTTGACGAGGGCGCGGCGCGCCTTCGCATGGCGGTCGATTCCAAGCCCGAGGTGCTGGATGAGATCGACCGGCGCATCCTGCAGCTGAAGATCGAGCGCGAGGCCCTGAAGCGCGAGAACGACGACGGGTCGCGCTCGCGTCTGGAGCGGCTGGAGGTCGAGCTCGGCAATCTGGAGGAGGATTCCGCACGCATCACCGCCTCCTGGCAGGCCGAAAAGTCCAAGCTCGGGCTCGCTGCCGATCTCAAGGGCCGCCTCGACGAGGCACGCAACGAACTTGCCATCGCCCAGCGCCGCGGCGAGTTCCAGCGCGCGGGCGAACTCGCCTATGGCGAGATCCCGCAGCTGGAGCGCGAGCTGAAGGAGGCCGAGGCCGTCGACGGGACCGTCTCCATGGTCGAGGAGACGGTGACGAGCGACCACATCGCGCAGGTCGTCTCGCGCTGGACCGGCATTCCGGTGGACCGGATGCTGGAGGGCGAGCGCGAGAAGCTGCTCCGCATGGAGGACGTGATCGGCGCCCGCGTCGTCGGGCAGGGCGAGGCGGTCCAGGCCGTCAGCCGTGCCGTGCGGCGCGCCCGCGCAGGCCTGCAGGATCCCAACCGGCCGATCGGCTCCTTCATCTTCCTCGGGCCCACGGGCGTCGGCAAGACCGAGCTGACCAAGGCGCTGGCGAGCTTCCTCTTCGACGAGGAGACCGCGATGGTGCGGCTCGACATGTCGGAGTTCATGGAGAAGCACTCGGTCGCCCGGCTCATCGGCGCCCCTCCCGGCTATGTCGGCTACGAGGAGGGCGGTGCGCTGACCGAGGCGGTGCGGCGCCGGCCCTATCAGGTCGTGCTCTTCGACGAGATCGAGAAGGCGCATCCGGACGTCTTCAACGTCCTCCTGCAGGTGCTCGACGATGGGCGCCTGACGGACGGGCAGGGGCGCACGGTCGACTTCCGCAACACGATGATCGTGATGACCTCGAATCTGGGCGCCGAGTATCTCACGGCGCTGCGTGACGACGAGGACGTGGAGGCGGTGCGCACACAAGTCATGGACGTGGTGCGCGCATCCTTCCGGCCGGAGTTCCTGAATCGCGTCGACGAGACGATCCTCTTCCATCGCCTCCGGCGCTCCGAGATGGGCGCGATCGTCGACATCCAGATGAAGCGGCTGGAGAAGCTTCTGGCCGAGCGCGAGATCACGATCGAGCTCGACGGCGATGCGCGCGACTGGCTGGCGACGCGCGGCTACGATCCCGCCTACGGGGCGCGGCCGCTCAAGCGCCTGATCCAGCGCGAGGTGCAGGATCCGCTCGCCGAGAAGATCCTGATGGGCCAGGTGAAGGATCAGGACCGCGTGAAGGTCACGTCCGGCTCGGACCGGCTGATCTTCCACGTTGTCGGCTCCAAGGTCGGGGCCGAGGGCGAGCGCGTGGCGGCCTGACGGCGAGGCGGAAGGCCGGGACGGCTTCGCACCGTCCCGGCTTCTCATCAGGCGAAGGTAACGCCGTCCCGGGCTCCGAAGGCGCCGCTATCCGTGCCGACGCCGACGCCGCCGTGAAGCAGGACGCTGTCGCCGACCCGCGCCTGCGCGGTGCCGGCGAAGGCATGCTTTCCCTCGAACGTCCCCCAGTTGAGCGCCAGCCCGAAATCCTTGTCCGCGGGCAGCGAGCCGCCGGCCATGGCGCTGCCCTCGAGGGCGGTGCCGAGGCCGTCCTTCAGGCGTTCGAAGAGGTGGTCCACGCGTCCGTCGAGGGCGGTCACGCGGTCGTCGCGCGCCGCGACGGAAGAGCCTCGCCCACCGAGCCGGCTGTCCAGCGCGGTGAGGCGCACGTCCTGTCCGTCGTTGCGCGCGTCCCGCCGCCCGGGCGTCCGGCGGCGGCCCGGCGGGTGCCCGGCGTCAGCCGCAGCGCGCCTCGCGGATCGTGCCGCTCGCAGGATCGGTCGCGATCGTCACGCGCGCGTCCTGGAAGTCCATCGTAACGGGGTCGCCCGGCCGGATCTGGCGCACGACGCTGGCGCCGGTGCGCTGGCGGGCTTCGTCGTCCGTGACGCGGGGGCTGCCGACCAGGGCGGAGGCGCGGGCCGGGTCGCAGATCGAGCCGCCTCCGGGCGGCGGCGGGGGCGGCGTTTCGGTCGCCACGCAACCGGCGAGCATCAGAAGCGCGAAGGGGCCCGCCAGGGCGGCTGTGCGTCGGGTGGTCGTCATCGTCGGTCTCTCCTGCCTGTCCCTTCGAGATCGGAACCCGTCGCGGCGCGGCGGGTTCCGACGGCGGCGCTCTTCGAGGCCCTCATCCCCCTGCCGGGACCGTCTCCCGTCCCGGGAGACGGGTACGCCTTACCGCATTGCTTCCTTGTCGAGCGTGGCGAGACGGCTCCGAAAGAGGCGCCATTCCTCTCCCGCTTGCGGGAGAGGAA
>JAEZXX010000112.1 GCA_023419535.1 Pseudomonadota bacterium
GCGCGGCTCCTGACCGGGCCGCTCCTACGCTTCGACCCGACCGGCCGGCTGACGGACGCGCCCGAGACGGCGACGCCGCTCTTCGGGACGCTGCCTCCCGGCGGCATGCCGGTGATCGAGCGCATCCACGTCCTCGACCGGGTCGCATTCCTGGAGGCCTTCGCCGACCTCCGCCGCGGCGCGCCGACGGCCGAACTGGAGCTGCGCATCCTCGCCCCGGGCGGCCAGCGGCAGGTGAGCCTGCGCCTTGCGGCGGTCGCCTCGCCGGAGGGGGACGTGGCCGAGGTGCTCGGTCTGGCGCGCGATCTGACCGAGGAGCGCGAGGCCACGCACGAGCTGACCCGCACGCTCAGCCGCGCCCAGGGCGCCTCGGAGGCCAAGAGCCGGTTCCTCGCCGCGATCAGCCACGAGCTGAGGACGCCGCTCAACGCCATCATCGGCTTCACCGACATCCTGGAGCAGGAGTTCTTCGGCGGCTTCCAGAGCCCCCGGCAGAAGGAATATGTCGGCCTGATCAGCCGCTCGGGCGACCACCTGCTGCAGGTGGTCAACGGGTTGCTCGACCTCTCGAAGGTGGAGGCAGGACACTACGAGATCGCGCCGGAGCCCTTCTCGCCGCGCGAGGCGATGGGACATGCGGCGGCGATGGTGAGGGCCGAGGCGGAGGCCAAGCGCCTCGTCCTCATCGTGCAGGAGCCGGAAGACGAACGGCCGTTCCGCGCCGACCGGCGCGCGTTCCACCAGATCCTGCTCAATCTCCTCTCCAACGCGGTGAAGTTCACCGACGAGGGCTGCGTGCGCATCTCGGCGCGTCGCGAGGGGCATCGTCAGATCGTCGAGGTCGAGGATTCGGGCATCGGCATCGCACCCTACGACCTCTCCCTCGTCGCGCAGCCCTTCGCGCGCGTCGGGGCGCTTCAGGACCGGCCCGGCACCGGGCTCGGGCTCTCGCTCGCCAAGGCCCTGTGCGAACTGCACGGGGGCACGCTCACGCTGGAAAGCCGCCTCGGGCACGGGACGACCGTCGTCGTCTCCATCCCGGACGGGGAGACCGGCGGGAGCCAAGACAATCTCAAGGAAAAGATCGTAAGCTTCACCGATGCCCGAAAGAAGACCGTCATCCTCCCCTCGACGCCGGCCGGCCGCCGCTCGGCCTAGCGCCACGCGCCGGATCGCCGCCATGGCGGGCCTGATCGCCGGAGCCGCAGCGCTCGGTCTCGGACGGCTGGCGCTCGCAGGCGGCCGCGCGGTCGGCGCGCGCCCGATCCTCTACGGCGGATCGGCCGCGTTCCTGGCGCTCGGCGCGACGGTGAGCGCCAACGCCCTGTTCCACCAGACCACCGTCCACCCGCAGCCGATGCTGGTGACGCGAACGGTGGACGCGCTGGAGACGGCGAGCGCGGGCCCGCGCACCGAGCCGGCCGTCGCGCGGCCCTGGCGCCCGACCAACGATCCGCGCATCCAGCCTGTGCCGATGGTGCGCGAGGCCCAGGAGCTTCTCCAGAAGGCCGGCTACTACCAGGCCGAGATCGACGGGCGGCCCGGCCAGGCGACCGACCGCGCCATCCGCCGGTTCCAAGCCGAGCGGGGCCTTCGCGTGGACGGCATGACGACGCCGCTGCTCCTGACGCAGATCCGCCAGATGACGGGCGACGTGCCGACGCCGTCCGGCGCGCCGGAGGCCCGCGAATATGCCGGTCTCGACGACCTTCTGAACGATTTGCCGGCGGACGGATCGGACATCCCGATCCTCGACGAGGAGCCGGCCGACCCCGACCTCGTGAAGCGCATCCAGGCCGGGCTGACGAGCGCCTCGGTCGCCGAGCTGAAGGCCGACGGCATCGCTGGTTCGGCGACGCGCGCGGCCATCCGGACTTTCCAGGAGCTGGAAGGGCTGGAGGTCACCGGCATGCCGAGCGAGTCGCTTCTGGCCCATCTCGACCAGATGGCGCGCTAGAGCGCCGTGCGTCCTTTCGGACGCACAAAGGTCGCTCTATCTCTTTGAATCTACGCATCAGGCTTTCCGAAAATCGATTCCGATTTTCGGGCCGATGCTGTAGCGTCATCGAGGCCCGACGGGGCGCGGCGCATGGCCGGGCCGAAAACCGGTTCCGGTCCGCGGCGCGATGCTGTAGGGCGCGGCCATGCGCATCACCAGCGAACTCTTCGTCGCCCAGCTCACGCGCCGCGTCTTCTCCGCCGGCGGCTTCGCCGCGGTTGTGCGGCGCGGGGCGGAGATGGCGGGCGCGATCTTCGTGGTCGCCCGCGCGCGCGACGGGTCGCTCGCCCTCTACGGGCCGGCGCCGCAGATTTTCGCCGACGAGGGCGGGGAGCGGCGCTTCATCCGCGAGGCGGCGCGCGACGAGGCGAGCCTCGACACGCGCTTCGAGCGCGAGGCGCGGTTCGACCCGGATTTCTGGGTGGTGGAGATCGAGACGGACGAGATCGGCAACCTCATCGCCGTCGCCGAAGAGAGTTCCGGTCCCTGAACGCGCGGCCGGCGCCGGTCAGCCCTTGAAGGATCGACGCTCCGGAACCGCGCTCGCGGGCCGCTGCTCGAAGGCGGACGGCTCGCGCGGCGCCCGCTCCACCGGATCGGACGCGGACCGGTGTTCGCGGCGGAGCGGGTCGGCGGGCAGGGTGCGGTAGCGCTCGGCCATGTCCCGGAACGCCTGGACGTCGAGCCCGATCTTCGGGCGGACCAGCATCAGGATGGCGAGCGCCTGTCCGGTCTCGACGCCGGCATTCTTCAGCGCCTGGGCGAGAATGCGCCCGCCGTCGTCCTCCTGCGCCTGCCGCCGCTCGTCGGCCGACAGGCCGAGCCGGGCCGCGGCGGCGCCGAAGAAGGCGGCCTCGCCGTGCCGCGCGGCGCGAAGG
>JAEZXX010000120.1 GCA_023419535.1 Pseudomonadota bacterium
TGCTCGGCCACGTGAAGGCCGGCATGAGCTACGTCCTTCTCGGCTCGCTCTTCCTCGTCTCCGGCATCTCCGGCTCGAAGGTCTCGGACATGGCGACGGTCGCCCCGGCCCTCTTCCCGGAGATGAAACGGCGCGGGCACAAGCCCAAGGAGATGATCGCGCTTCTCTCCACGGGCGCGGCGATGGCCGACACGGTGCCGCCCTCGATCGTCCTCATCGTGCTGGGCTCGGCCGCGGGCGTCTCCATCGCCGGTCTGTTCACCTCCGGCTTCATCATCGCGATGGTGCTGCTCGTGGTGCTGGCGCTGCTCGCACGCTGGAAGGCGCGCCACGAGGTGATGGAGGGCATCCGCCGTGCGCCGATGAAGGCGATCGGCCGTGCCGCGGTCATCGCCGCGCCCGCGCTGGTCCTGCCCTTCCTGATCCGCTCGGCCGTCGGCGGCGGCGTGGCTACGGCGACCGAGGTCTCCACGCTCGCCGTCCTCTACGCCATGGTCATCGGCATGGTGCTCTACGGCGGCATCCGCCCGGCGAAGATCTACTCGATGCTGGTGGAGACCGCCGCGCTGTCGGGCGCAATCCTCATCATCCTCGGCACGGCTGCCGCGATGGCCTGGGCGCTGACGCAGACCGGCTTCGCCAACCAGCTCGTCGCCATGGTCTCGGACCTGCCCGGCGGCTGGATGACCTTCATGCTGGTCTCCATCGCCATCTTCCTGGTGCTTGGCTGCATCCTGGAGGGCCTGCCGGCGATCGTCCTGATGGCGCCGATCATGTTCCCGGTCGCCCGCTCGCTCGGCATCAACGACATCCACTATTCGATGGTGGTCGTAACGGCGATGAACATCGGCCTGATGGCCCCGCCGATCGGCGTCGGCTTCTACATCGCCTGCAAGATCGGCAACGTCTCGCCGGACGAGGCGATGGGCGCCATCTGGCCCTATATCGGCGCCCTCTTCGTCGGGCTGCTGATCATCGCGGCCTTCCCCTTCTTCTCCACCTTCGCGCTCTGACCGTTCGGGAGACGGCCGGCGCGCGGGACATGCAACGACAAGACCATCCGGGAGGACAAACGGACATGCTCATCACCCGCAGGCAATTCGTCGTCGGCGCCGCCGCGACCGGCCTCGCCACCAGCTTCGCCATCCGCACGCGCCCCGCGCACGCGGCCGAGTTCACCTACAAGTTCGCCAACAACCAGGCGCTGACGCACCCGATGAACGTGCGCGCGCAGGAGGCGGCGGCGAAGATGCGCGAGGAATCGGACGGACGGTTCGAGCTGCAAATCTTCCCCTCCTCGCAGCTCGGCGCCGACACGGACATGCTGAGCCAAGTGCGCTCGGGCGGCGTCGAGTTCTTCTCGCTCTCGCCCCTGATCCTCTCGACGCTCGTGCCGAACGCCGCCGTCAGCGGCATCGGCTTCGCCTTCCCGAACTACGACGCGGTCTGGCCGGCCATGGACGGGGCGCTCGGCGCCTACGCCCGCGCGCAGATCGCCGAACGCGGCCTGATCACCATGGACAAGATCTGGGACAACGGCTTCCGCCAGATCACCTCCTCGACCAAGCCGATCGCGACGCCGGCCGATCTCGAAGGCTTCAAGATCCGCGTGCCGGTCTCCCCGCTCTGGACCTCGATGTTCTCCGCCTTCGGCTCGGCGCCGACCTCGATCAACTTCGCCGAGACCTACGCCGCGCTCCAGACCGGCGTCGTCGACGGGCAGGAGAACCCGCTGGCGATCCTGACCACCCACAAGGTCTACGAGGTGCAGGACTACTGCTCGCTCACCAACCACATGTGGGACGGCTTCTGGATCCTCGGCAACCGCCGCGCCTGGGAGGGCCTGCCGGAGGACATCCAGGAGATCGTCGCCAACAACTTCAATGCCGCGGCGGACCTCGAGCGCGCCGACGTGATGCAGCTGAACGCCAATCTGCGCGGCGAGCTGGAAGGGCACGGCATGGAGTTCAACGAGCCCGACCCCGCGCTCTTCCAGGCCAAGCTGAACGAGGCCGGCTTCTACGCCGAGTGGAAGGGCCGCTTCGGCGACGAAGCCTGGGGCATCTTGGAAGAGGCCGTCGGTCGGGACCTCGGCTGAAGGCCTGGAGCGACATGGGCGCGATGATGCGGATCGGGACCGACGACGTCGAGACGGAGCACGCTCCGTCCGCCGTCTCGGGCGCGCAGGCGGTCGACAGGGCGCTCGCGCTCCTGTCGCTCGTCGGGCGCGAGGCCGAGCGCGGCATCTCGCTCGCCGAAATCGTGGAGGCGAGCGGGCTCAACAAGCCCACCGCCCGGCGCCTCCTCATCGCGCTCATGCGCTCGCGCCTCGTCGAGCAGGCCGAGCCGAGCCGCCGCTACTTCCTGTCCGACGAGGTCTACGTGCTGGGGCTCCTCGCCGGGCGCCGGCACTCGCTCCTCGACATCGCGATGGAAAGCCTGCGGTCCCTCAGTGCCGCCACCGCCGACACCAGCTTCCTCTCCATGCGCCGCGACGCCTACGCCGTCTGCCTGCACCGCGAGGAGGGCGCCTATCCCGTGCGCACCCATGCGCTGCAGGCGCGCGACCAGCATCCGCTCGGCGTCGGCGCGGGCTCGCTGGCGATCCTCGCCGCCCTGCCCGAAGCGGAGGCCGCCGACATCCTGGCGCGCAATGCGCCGATCCTCGCCGAGCGCTATCCCGCCTATGCGGGAGAGACGCTGCCGCGCGCCATCGAGCGCGCCCGCGCGGACGGTTACGCGCTCAATCCCGGCCTCGTCGTCTCCTCCTCCTGGGGGGTGGGGCTGCCGATCCTGTTTCCGGACGGGCGCGTCGCGGGGGCCCTTTCGATCGCGGCCATCGACAGCCGGCTCGGCCCGGCGCGCCAAAGCGAGGTCGCCGGCCTCATGCGCGCCGAGATCCGCCGCATCGAGGGCAAGCTCGCCCGGCTCTTCGCGCGTGCCGAAAAAGGGCCGAAGGGCCCGCAGAAGATCACCCGAACCGCCATCGTCAGGGAGAAGACCCATGTCTGAAGCGCAGATCGTCGGCTGGGCGCATTCGAAGTTCGGCAAGTCCGAGGCGGAGGGCACCCGCGAGCTCATGGCCGAAGTCGCCCTGCCCGCCCTCGAACATGCCGGGCTCCAGCCCGAGGACGTCGATGCGATGTTCGTCGGCGTCTACAACAACGGCTTCACGTCTCAGGACTTCCAGGGCGCGCTTGTCGGCATGGGCTCCGACGCCCTGTCGAAGACGCCCGCCATGCGCACCGAGAACGCCTGCGCCACCGGCTCGGCCGCCCTCTACTCCGCGATCGACTACGTCAATTCGGGCCGCGGGCGCGTCGCGCTCGTCGTCGGCGCCGAGAAGATGACCGGCGTCCCGACCGCGCGGGCCGGCGACATCCTGCTCTCGGCCTCCTACCGCGAGGAGGAGGCCGACATCGACGGCGGCTTCGCCGGTCTCTTCGGCCGCATCGCGCAGGGCTATTTCCAGCGCTACGGCGACCGGTCGGAAGAACTCGCCATGATCGCGGCCAAGAACCACCACAACGGCCTGTCGAATCCCTACGCCCACATGCGCAAGGACTTCTCGGTCGAGTTCTGCAACACGGTCTCCGACAGGAACCCCTATGTCGCGGCACCGCTCCGGCGCACCGACTGCTCGCTGATCTCCGATGGCGCCGCCGCCCTGGTCGTTGCCAGTGCCGAAGTCGCCGCCGAGTTGAAGCGCGCCGTCGCGTTCCGCGCCCGCGCGCACCAGAACGACGTGCTCGCCCTGTCGAGGCGCGACCCGACCGAGTTCGACGGCGCGCGCCGCGCCTGGGCCCAGGCGATCGAAGCGTCCGGCCTGTCGCTCGACGACCTCGACTTCGTCGAGACGCACGACTGCTTCACCATCGCCGAGATGATCGAATACGAGGCAATGGGGCTGGCGGAGCGCGGCGAGGGCTGGAAGGTCGCGCGCGACGGCACGACGCAGAAGGGGGGCCGCCTGCCCGTGAACCCTTCCGGCGGCCTCAAGTCGAAGGGCCACCCGGTCGGCGCGACCGGCGTCTCCATGCACGTGATGGCGGCCATGCAGCTCTGCGGCGAGGCCGGCGAGATGCAGGTCGACGGGGCGACCCGCGCGGGCGTCTTCAACATGGGCGGGGCGGCGGTCGCCAACTACGTCTCGATCCTGGAACGCGTGAAGTAGGACGACCGGCATGCACGCCTCCGAGCCACGGGGCGGGCTGACGCCCGTCTCCCGCCGCGTCATGAACCTCTCGCGCTTCATCACGCAGGCCGCCCGGCGCGAGCCGGACGCGCCGGCCTTCGTCTGGGGCGAGCGCCTATGGCGCTGGGCCGAGTTCGAGGCCCGTGTCGACGCCATGGCGAGCGCGCTTCGGGAGCGGTTCGGCGTCGCCAAGGGCGACCGCATCCTCGTCCAGTCGCAGAACTGCAACCAGATGTTCGAGGCGATGTTCGCCTGTTTTCGCGTCGGGGCCGTCTACGTGCCGACGAACTTCCGACAGACGCCCGACGAGGTGGCGACGGCAGCCACGACGGCGCGCGCGAGCGGGCTCATCTGCAACGCGAGCTTCCCTGAGCACGCAGCGGCGGTGGCGGGCGCCCTCCCCGGCCTCGCCTTCACCATCGCCATCGGCGAAGCGGAGTTCGGCCCGTCCTACGACGCGCTGGTGGAGGAGTTCCACGGCCGCATCGCCGCACCCGAGCCCGTCGAGCACGACGACCCGGCCTGGTTCTTCTTCACCTCCGGCACCACGGGCCGGCCGAAGGCGTCGGTGCTGACGCACGGGCAGATGGCTTTCGTCGTCAACAACCATCTCTGCGACCTAATGCCGGGCACGACGTCGGACGGCGCCTCGCTCGTCGTCGCGCCGCTCTCGCACGGCGCCGGCGTCAACCAGCTGGCGCAGGTGGCGCGGGGCGTGAAGACGATCCTCTTGCCCACCGAGCGCTTCGACATCGAGGCCGCCTTCGAGCTGATCGAGCGGTGGCGCGTCACCAACATCTTCACTGTGCCGACCATCCTGAAGATGCTGGTGGAGCACCCGGCCGCCCGGACCCGCGACCACTCCTCGCTGCGCCACGTCATCTACGCCGGAGCGCCCATGTACCGGGAGGACCAGAAGCGGGCGCTGAAGGTGCTCGGCCCCGTCATCGTCCAGTATTTCGGGCTGGGCGAAGTGACGGGCGCGATCACCGTCCTTCCGCCGGCGCTGCATTCGCCGGACGACCACGAGGGCGCTCGCATCGGCACCTGCGGCTTCGAGCGGACCGGCATGGAGGTGCAGATCCAGGACGATGCGGGCCGCGAGCTCGGCCCCCACGAGACCGGCGAGATCTGCGTCGTCGGCCCGGCGGTCTTCGCCGGCTACTACGACAACCCGGAAGCCAACGCGAAGGCCTTCCGCGACGGCTGGTTCCGCACGGGCGATCTCGGCCACCGCGACGAACAGGGCTTCGTCTACATCACCGGCCGCGCCTCCGACATGTACATCTCGGGCGGATCCAACGTCTATCCGCGCGAGATCGAGGAGAAGATCCTCACCCACGGCGCGGTCAGCGAGGTCGCCGTCCTCGGCGTTCCCGATCCCGTCTGGGGCGAGGTCGGCGTCGCCGTCTGCGTCGCGCGCGAGGGGATGGCGCCGAGCGAGGTCGACATCCTCGCCTTCCTCGACGGCAAGGTGAGCCGCTACAAGTGCCCCAAGCGCGTCCTCTTCTGGGAGGCGCTGCCGAAATCGGCCTACGGCAAGACACCCAAGAAGATGGTTCGCGAGGAGCTGGAGCGGCGCGGCGAACTGACCGGCTCGCCCACCGAAGCCCTGAAGCGGGCCGGCTGATGCTGCGCGAGCTGCGCCATCCCGGCCCGGCGGCGGCCGAGCGGACGGTCGCCGCCCCGGTGCGCCTTCTGCCGATCGAGGGCACGCTGCGCCCCGGCCACGACGTTCTGTCGGAGGTCGCCCGCCTTTTCGACGAGGCGGGTTCGGCGGGAGGCGTCCTCACCCTCTCCGGCGGCCGCTGCCGACCCTATCGCTACGTGATCCCGGCGCCGAGCACCGACGGCGTCCACGCCGCCTGGTACAGCCCAACCTACGCCGCGCCGGACGGCGCCGACATCGTCGACGCGGTGGCGATCGTCGGGCGCGAGGACGGCCGGCCGTTCCTGCACTGCCACGGTCGCTGGCGCCCCGGCGAGGGCCTCCCGGAGGCGGGACACATGCTCGCCTCCGACAGCACGGTCGAGACGCCCATCGCGGTGCGCGGGCTCGCCGCCTTCGGCGCCGTCTTCGAGCGTCTGGCCGACGCCGAGACGGCCTTCTCTCTGTTCACGCCCGTCGGCGACGACGCGCCGTCGCGTCCGAACGGCCTGCTCCTGCGCCTCCGCCCCGGGCAGGACGTCGTCCGCGCCGTCGAGACGGCGTGCCGCGAGGCCGGGATCGCGGACGCCCGCATCCACGGCATCGGCAGCGTCGACGGGGTGCGCTTTGCCGGCGGCGGCCGCGTCGACTGCGCCGCGACGGAGATTTTCCTCTCCGGCGGCCGGCTTTCGAACGGCCGCGCGCATCTGCCGGCCGTCGTCGTCGATATCGAGGGCGCGGTCGCGGAGGGGATCTTCGAGCCGGGCGACAACCCGGTCGGCGTCACCTTCGAGATCGTCGTGGAGGAGGTGGGAGGACAGACATGACCAAGGATCTCGTGGTCGTCACCGGCGCGGCGTCCGGCATCGGGCTGGCGAGCGTCGAGGTGCTTCTGGCCGACGGCTGGCCCGTCGCCGCGCTCGACCGGGACGCGGCGGGTCTCGACGCGCTGAGCACCCGCTTCGCCGATGCCAAGCTCTCCGTCCATCCGATCGACCTGACGAGCGAGGATGCGATCGCGGAGTTCGCGGCCGGGCTCGAAGGCCGCCCGGTCGCCGGTCTCGTCAACAGTGCCGGCGTCGGCTCCAACACCCTCGTGCGCGAGACCACCATCGAGATGTTCCGGCGCATCTACGAGATCAACGTCGTCGCCGGCTTCGCGCTCGTCCAGGCGCTGCTTCCCAACATCGAGACGGCGCGCGGCTCGATCGTCAACATCGCGTCCGTCTCCGGCATCCTCGGCAATCTGGGGCGCTCGGCCTACGGCGCCTCGAAGGGCGCGATCGTCACGCTGACCAAGATCATGGCGGTGGAGTTCGCCGCCTCGGGCGTGCGCGTCAACGCGGTCGCGCCCGGGCCGATCGAGACGGCGATGGCGCGCCAGATGCACGACGCAGAGGCGCGCCGGCGCTGGATCGCGCGCGTGCCGCTCGCGCGCTACGGCGAGCCGGAGGAGATCGCGGGCGCCGTCCGCTTCCTGATCGACCCCGGCGCCTCCTCCTACGTGACGGGACAGATCCTCGCGGTCGACGGCGGCTTCACCACCGCGGGCCTGATGCCGTGAGGATCCGCCGCGCTCACCACTCGATCGGCGACCCGTCATAGGCGAAGAACCCGCCGCTCTGCCCGGGCGTCAATCGATCGAGGACGGACAGGAGCCGGCGCGCGCTGTCCTCCGGCGCCAGCCGCTCGCGCCTGGCGGCGAAGGCCTCGGAGAAGCGCGTCGCCACCGTCCCGGGATGGAGCGCGGCGACCACCGCCTCGGGCCGCGTGCGGGCGATCTCGATCGCGCTCGTGCGCACGATCTGGTTCAGCGCCGCCTTGGAGGCCCGGTAGGAGATCCAGCCCCCGAGCCGATTGTCGCCGATCGACCCGACGCGGGCCGAGAGAAGCCCGACGATCGATCGCCGGCCGCGCGCAAGACGCGGCGTGAAGTGCTTGAGAACGAGAGCCGGGCCGACGGCGTTCACCGCGAACTGCGCGGCCATGGCCGCGGGGTCGATGGCGCGGATGGTCTTCTCCGGCTGGCCGTCGCCCGAAGACAGGGCCCCGGTGGCGACGACGAGAAGGTCGAGGACCGTCTGTCCGAGCGCGTCGGCCGCGGCGGCGATGCTCGCTTCGTCCGCCAGATCGAGACCCGTGCCACGCGACAGGCCGGTCACCGCGCCGCAGCGCGGATCGACGGCGATGTGGTCCACGAAGGCGCGTCCGATCCCGCCGCTCGCCCCGACGACGAGGGCGCGATAGGGCGCGCAGAGGGAAGGCATCAGCTCCGTCATGTCCACACCTCGTCCTCCCGGCGAGAGACGATAGGGCGCAGGGCGCGGCGGGAAACGGCGGGGACGCCCCGCCGCCCGTCAGCGCTCGAGGATCTTGCGCATCCGCACCAGGGAGCCCGCCTGCAGCTCGCTGGCCTCGCCATAGGCGTTGGCGACCTCGGCCAGCATCTCGACGAGATCGGCCCGCTCCTGCCCGTTCAGCTTCGAGCGCAGTAGGGGCCCGAGCTCCTCGGCGAAGACCGAGAAGAAGGCGCGCTCGCGCGTGTAGCCGAAGGCGCGCCGGAACATCCGCTCGGGGTCCTCCACCTGCATCCGGTCGCGCATGTTGGTGTGGATCGCCTGCCGCTCGGCCGCGGTGATGGGCGAGCCGGTGCGCACGAGCTGGATCATCAGGATGGTCGCCGCCAGACGCGGATCGCGCACCCGCGACAGCGGCGAGCCGATCAGCCGCTCAAGGCCGTTCTTGGCGCGGTGCTGAAGCATCTTGGTGTCGCGGTCGAGCTCGCGGACCTCGCGCACCGCGTATCGCGCACGGATGACGAAATAGAGGATGGCGGCAAGAATCGCGCCGAAGGCGATCAAGAGATGCATGCGGCAGACGAGCCTCGTCCTGACCGGGAGCGTTCCATGCCTATGGCGAAGATCGGCCCGGCGCACAACCCTTGCGGTTCCGCCGCCCTGCGGCATCGACCTGAAATCGGAATCGATCCTCGGACAGCCCGATGAGTCGATCCAAAGAGATTGAGCGATCTTCGTGCGTCCCAATGGACGATACGGCGCTCTAGCGAGGGCTCTGCGGCCGTCGCGCGGCCTTCGCCTCCCGTCGGCATCGCTCCGAGCAGTAGAGAACCTCGTCCCACGTCTTCGCCCAGGCCTTGCGCCACACCATCGGCCGCCCGCAGTGCCGGCACGTCTTCGACGGCAGATCCGATTTGCGGCGCATCGGCCCGCCCCGCGAGTTCGCGCCGGATCGTCGATCCGCGCCTGCGCGGGACGAACGGGCAAGCCGATCCGGTCGTTCCCGAATGGAAGGGGGACGCGCGGTCCCGCCCGCGCTCGATTCCAACGGAAGAGAATGATGAAGGTCTGGCGCTTCGAAGCGCCACGTTCGGGACCGTTCCCTAAGCCAGATCGCTCATGTTTCCTGCACTTCAGCATTCCTTGCTTGTCGTAGAGGCACTTGACGAAAAGAAACGTTTCGAGGTCAATAACCCAATGTTATCGTCAATTGCCGGGGGAGGTGTTCGATATGGAACCGAGGGAGTTTCTGGATATCGCTGTAAAGACCGCTCCTGCTGTCAAGAAAGCGATTGAAACGGGGGCACAGTGGGAGCTCTATTTCCATGTCGAGCTCGTTAACGCACTGCGCACCGCGACTGGGCGAATACCGAGTCGCGAGATGCCGTATGCCCCGTTCGTCGGCAGCAAAATGGGCAATGAGGCTTGCGACTTGGTCATTTAGGATGGCTCCCAATACATATTCGTCGAATGTAAGGTTGAAAGCGCGCACAATCAGCTGAAATTCTCCAACCTGAGCGCCAAGAAGGTCACTGAACTGGAGGAAGGATGCAACAACGACGTTTGGAAACTCGCACAACTCAAGACCGAGCAGTTCAAATTTGTCGGAGGCGACGGAACAAGCGCCGTGACGTCAGAACCTGCACGCATCTCCAAATGGATTCTGATCGTCGCATGGTCGATCAAAGGAAAGGCGAAAGTCCTCTCCGCAAGCGCGCCGAATATATTCACGGATATCACGACCGACCTCGTTTTCTGGGTTGCGACCGTCGACTAGGGAATGGGTGAAGGGCTCCTCTTTGCAACATCGATGCTGATCTAGACCAACTGGCGAGCACGATCGGTTTCGGTGTCGCAACCATGTCGCGTCAACTCAGCAGCGCCGCTTCGGTCGCCGCCGCTCCGACACATCATCCCCCGCGCGGGAACAGGTGTCCGTAGGCGTCCATCGTCATCCGGATCGGGCCTTGGCCCAAACCGTCGCTGAACGACATCCGGCGGTCGCCCGTGTCCCCGTCATAGCGCCGGTTCATGTATCAGAAGGCACAGACGTGCCGGAGGTCGTGAAAGCCGCCAATCTCGCGCGCGACCTCGTCGACGTGCTCTCCGGTTGGGTCCGGAAGCAGGCCTTCGCGGCCGGACGGGACGCTGGCCGTTGTCGCCCCCTCGCTCCGAAGCCCTATATCAACCCGCCAATCGAGCCGGTCCCGAACGGGTTTGCGACGTTCGACAAGGACGGGGCAACGCCACCAGACATTGGACAAACCAGAATGAACGCCTTCTCCAGGCTCCTCACGGTCGCCGCGTTCGCCACCGTGCTCACCGCCTGTTCGTCAGCCCCCACAGTCAGCCCTTCGGCTCCCGATTGGGAGCACGATGCCTCATGGGTGGACGCGCGCGACATCCCACCGGGAGCCGGCCGTGGCGCCCTCGGCATCGGAATTTCGCCGTCAGCGCCGCGTTCCGCGCAGGACGCCTCGACGCTCCGACTGCGATGATCCGCCGTGCCTGATCGAGCGGGACCCGTCGGATCGGCGGGCGTCGCTCATCCCCGAGCGCCCCGCCGGCCGGCCGCCGAACGTCGCCGGCGCGGCCGGCTCTTCCAGACCCCGGTCCCTCGCCGACCGGTTCGATCGAGGTTCGAGCGCGGGGCCTTCCGTCGTTTCGAGGTCTCGCCATGGCACGCACATGTCGCGCGGAACGGCGGAGGCCCGACGCGAACCCCGCACATCGGCGGGAATGGAACGCCACGAGGATGCGTCATGAGAGGCGCCTGAGGATCGATCCCGGTCGATCCGACATGCTGTCACACTCAAGGGAAGGAATGGTACGGTTGAGTGGGTTCGAACCACCGACCTTCGGAGCCACAATCCGACGCTCTAACCAGCTGAGCTACAACCGCACGCTTCGACGGCGGGACGAGCCCGCCGCGATCGGTGACGAAATACGGCTTTTGGAGCCGCCGCGCAACCCGCTCCGGGGCCTCCAGGCCGGATTCAGTCCGAAGCCGCGGCGCGATTCCGACGCTCGGCCTGAAGCAGCGTCGGACCGGCGGGACACCCAAGCCTCGCGCCTCTCGACGTTCGCCCGGTTCCGCGAGAGGAGACCCGGCCGCCGCTCGGCGCCCGGGAACTTGCATCGCGGGGTCCGACGCCGAAGCGCCGGCCGCGGCGGTCGCGGCCGTCAGTTCTGCTTCATGCGCTCGGCCGCCTCGCGGCCGGGGCGCAGAAGCTCCTGCCCGATCTCCTGCGAGATCGCCTGCATCTCGCGCGCCTGGTCGGCGGCCACTTCCATCTGCCGGCGCACGAAGCCCGTCTGCAGCTCGATCAGCTCGGAGACCGACTTGGCCGAGGCCAGTTTCTCCAGATGCTCGAATCCCATCTCGGCGTTGGTGCGCATCGCCTCCAGCGCCTTGCGGGACAGATTCAGCGAGCCGTTGTGCGCGTTCTCGACCGTGCTCTCGATGGTGCGGGTCGCCTCGTCGGCGGCGGTCTTCAGGCGGCGATAGGCCTCCTGCGACTGCTCGCGCGAGCGCTCGGTCATGCCGCGGAGCGTCTCCTGCATCTTCTGCGGGTCCATGCCCATGGCCGACTGCGCGCGACCGATGGCGTCCGGATCCATTGCCTGCCGGAACGCGTCCTGCGTGCGCTCCATCGTCTCCTTCGCGGCGTCCTGCATCTGGTCGGCTGCATTCTGCATGTCGTCGGCGGCATTCTGCTTCGGATCGGCCATCCTGATCTGTCTCCTGAGTGGTGAACGCCTTGGAAGAACGGGGAAGGGCCCGGATGGTTTCCCGGGCAAGCACCCGTCCTGCGGTGGAAATTAACCCTTCTCCGCCTTTGCGTCGCCCCTCCGATTCCTCATTCTGGATTTGTTCACCGCGTCGGCCTATTAAGACTTCGTCAACGATCGCCCCGGTTCCCTGCCCGAGACCCATACCTTGCCCTCTTCGAACGCAGACATCATGGCGCTTGCGGAGGTGCGGACGGCCAACGAATCCGGTCGCGCCGTGGTGGTCCTCGCAGCCGATCTGACGAGCCTGCGCTTCGCCAACATGCCCGCGCGGCGGCTCTTCGACGTCGCGGAGGCGTCCGGCACCGAGCTTCCCGCCGCCCTGCGACGGCTGGGCGCCATCGCCCCGGTCCTGCAGGAGGACGGCGAGGCGATGATGAGGGTGAAGTCCCAGGCCGAGGGGCTGGAGGTCTGGGTCACCGCCCATCTTCTGGCGGCGCGCGACGCCGACGGCGCCGACATCGCGATCCTCACGGCGCCGGTTCCGGGCGCCCGGCGCGAAGGCCGCGCGGAACTAGCCGAGCGCCTGCGCCAGGAATCGGGATCGAAGGGCGCCGCGATCTTCGGCGTCGACGCGCCGGTCCTTCCGGGCCCCGATTTCGAGGAGGGATCGGCCGAGACGAAGCGCGCGGTCCGCGCGGCCGCCTCGCTCGTCCAGAGCGACGACGACCGGGCCGCCGACGGCGGATGCGCGCTTTGGCAGGTCGCCTCGGACCTCGTTCTCGTCGAACGGGTCGAACAGCCCGCGCCCCATGCATCTTCGGCGTCCGAGGGCAACGACATCGCGGCGCTGATCGAGCGCCTGCGGGGGCGCGGCGCGGCCCAGTTCGCCGCCGCGCCCGCACCCGACCCCCCGGTGCCCGTCGCTCCCATAGAAGCGATGCCCGCGGAGGTCCCGCCGCCGATGTTCGGGGGCGAGCCGGTGCGCTTCGTTTGGCAGACCGACGAGGAAGGACGCTTCCGGCAGCTCTCGCCGGAGTTCGCCGAGGTGGTCGGCCCCGCCGCCGCCGATGTCTGCGGCCTCGCCTTCGCCGACGTCGCCGAGGCCTTCGGGTTCGACGAGGAGGGCGAGATCGCCGCACTCCTGGAGCGGCGCGACACCTTCGCCGGCCGCACCGTCTTCTGGCCCGTCGAGGGCACCGACCGCCGGGTCTCGGTCGATCTCGCCGCGCTGCCCACCTACGGCCGCGACCGGGTCTTCGAAGGATTCCGCGGCTTCGGCATCGTGCGCCCGGCCGAGCATGTGGAGGACCCGCTCGCCACGGGCCGCGCGCTCGGCCGCCGGGCCGAGCCTGCGAACGCGCCGTCCGAGCGCGCGGCCGCCACGGACGCGATCGCGGCCTTCGGCCAGCGGCCGGAGCGCTCCGGGCCTGCGGAGGCGGACGGCGGGGTCGTCGTGCCCCTGCGGGAGCGACGGCGCGACGCCAATCTCTCCGATGCCGAAGCCGACGCCTTCAAGGCGATCGGCGTCGAGCTCGCCCCGGCTGCGCCCGCGCCGGAGCCGACCGACGCCGCGCGGGCCGGCTTCGACCGCGATCTCGAAGCGCTGCTCTCCACCCTGCCCTCCGGCCTTCTGATCGAGACCAAGGGGCGGCTCGTCTTCGCCAACGCCGCCTTCCTCGCGATGACCGGCTACGAGGATCTCGACGAGCTGGTCGAGGCCGGCGGTCTCGACGCGCTCTTCGACGACAGCGCGCGCCCTGGCGAGGGCGGCGAGACGGTGCGGCTGCGGCGGGCCGACGGCTCGCCCCTGGACGCCCGCGTCCAGATCCAGCGCGTCGCGCTCGGCGGCCGCTCCTCCATCGCCTTCTCCCTGGCCGCGGCGCACGCGAACGAGAACGCGCCGGTGGCGGCCGAGGGCCGCGAGATCGAACGGTTGAAGGGCGAGGTCGAGGAGCTTCGATCGGTCCTCGACACGGCCACCGACGGCATCGTCCTGACCGATCCGAACGGCCTCGTGCGCTCGATGAACGGATCGGCGCAGTCGCTCCTCGGCGTCAAGGCGGACGCCTATGCCGGGCGCCGCTTCACCGACTTCCTCGCCCCCGCCAGCCGCGCCGCCGCGACCGGCTATCTGGACTCCCTGCGCGACGAGGGGCTGGCCGGCATCCTCAACGACGGGCGCGAGGTGACGGCGGAGGTCGCCGACCGCGGCACGATCCCGCTCTTCATCACCATCGGGCGCCTGTCGGGCGAGCGCGGCTGGTGCGTCCTGTTGCGCGACATCGCGAACTGGAAGGCGGCCGAAGAGGAGCTCGTCGCCGCCCGCAAGCAGGCCGAGGACGCGAGCCTGACCAAGAGCCGGTTCCTCGCCAACATCAGCCACGAGCTGCGCACGCCGCTGAACGCCATCATCGGTTTTGCGGACGTGATGACGGCCGAGACCTACGGGCCGATCGGCCACGACCGCTACATGGAGTATCTGCGCGACATCAAGCGCTCGGGCCACCACGTGCTCGACCTCGTCAACGACCTTCTCGACATCTCCAAGATCGAGGCCGGCAAGGTCGACCTCTCCTTCGAGGCGGTCTCGTTGAACGAGATCGTCGGGGAGATCGTCTCCCTGATGCAGCCGCAGGCCAATCGCGAGCGGGTGCTGGTGCGCTCCACCCTGCCGGCGGCCGTGCCCCCCGTCGTCGCGGACCGGCGCACGCTGCGCCAGATCGCCCTGAACCTCATCTCCAACGCCATCCGCTTCACCCCGGCCGGCGGGCAGATCGTCGCGTCCACCGGTTACGGCGAGGACGGCAGCGTCACCCTGCGCTTCCGCGACAGCGGCATCGGGATGACGGAGACCGAGATCGGCATCGCGCTGACCCCGTTCGAGCAGGTGAATTCGGCGGCCAAGGAGCGCGGCGACGGCACCGGCCTCGGCCTGCCGCTCACCAAGGCCATGGTGGAGGCGAACAAGGCCCAGTTCCACATCGCCTCGACGCCCGGCGAGGGCACGATGATCGAGATCACCTTCCCGGCCCAGAGGGTGCTCGCGCACTGAACGTCCGCCGGGCCGCGGAGCGCGGCGTCCTCGGCGCCGGGCGGCGCTTTCCGGCCCTCAAGCCCGAGCTGGAGCGGAGTGTCGGCGCCCTTCGCCTTGATGGCGCCATTGCGATGCGCCATTCCCCTGGGGCCCCCGGCCTGACAGACTGAGCAAAGGGGGGTGCGGCCTCGGACGGCGTCGCCGTCCTGCATTGCCATGCGGTGCCCATCCGCCGGTCGCCGGCGCCGTGACGAACCGGAACGACGAGGAACAGCCCGTTTGCCGAGCCGTATCGACGCCCCAGCCGAGCCAGCGCGCATGCCGCGATCCCGCGGACGCCGCCGAACCTGGCTCGCGCTCGGCGCATTCGCCGGCGTGGGCGCCCTGTGGCTCGCAGGGACCTCCACGCTGTCGCTCGGTGCCAACGCGGCGCGTGCCGAGATCGAGGCGCGGCTCGGCGAACTGACCGGCCAGCCCGTCCTCGTGGAGGGCCGCACCGAGTTCAGCTTCCTGCCCCGCCCGCGTCTTTCGCTGTACGACCTGCGCGTGGGCGGCGCCGAGCCCGGCCATGTGCTCTCGATCGATCAGCTCCACGCCGAACTCGACCTGTCGGACGCCCTGTTCGGACAGGCCGACATCGCCCGTCTCGTCCTCGTGCGCCCGGAGGTCTCCTCGCTGGAGCCCGGTGCGGCGGTCCCCGGCCGCCGACCCTCCTCCGCGGCGCCTGCCGCCTCGTCCGCCATGCCCGCCGCAGGCGGGCCGCGCGCCTATGACGAGGCGCTCGCCTACGGGCGCGCGATCCTGGAGCGTTTCGACGGCGTGCGGAACATCGAGCTGCGCGAGGGCGCCTTTCGGGGCCAGTCGCCGGCGGCGGATCTCACCAGCGTCAATCTGAGGATGAACTGGCCCTCCCGCGAGGCGCCGGCGGAGCTGTCGGGGTCCTTCGTCTGGAACGGCCAGCCGGCACAGGTGGAGACGCGGCTCGGCCGGCCGGAGAGGTTCCTGGCGGGCGAGCTCGGCCCTCTGCGGTTCACCCTCGCCTCCCCCGCGTTGGAGATCGGGTTCGAGGGCGAGGGCGCGGCCGGCGAGACGCTCGCCTTCGACGGGGCCCTACGCATCGCCACGCCCTCGCTCGCCCGGGCTGCGCGCTGGATGGGCACGGCGTCCAACGCACCCGATTTCGGGCAGATGTCGCTGGAGACGCGTCTCGTCCACCGGCCGGGCCAGAAGACCGCGCTCGACCCGGTGCGGATCGCGCTCGGCCGGGAGGCCGGGCACGGAGCGATCGAGGCGGTGTTCCGCGACGGGCGGCCGAGCTTCTCGGGCACGCTCGCCTTTCCCGCGCTCGACCTCGACCGCTTCGCGGCCGGTATCGCGCCTCTGCCCCGCCACGCGCTCGATTATCAGCGCCCGATGACGGTCTCCTTCATCGAGGATTTCGACCTCGATCTGCGCGTATCGGCGGACGATGCGGGCCTGGGAACGATGCCGCTCAGGCGCCTCGCCGCCTCGCTGATGGTGTCCGGCGCGCGCGCCACGCTCGACATCGGCGATTCGGAGCTCTTCGGCGGGCGCGCCCAGGGGCGGTTCTTCCTCGATCTTTCGGGCGGGCGACCGACGGCCGGCGGCCGCGTCGCTCTCACCGGCGTCGAGGCCGGGGACCTGGCGGCGATCGTCGGGTTGAACGCGGTCGGGCTGACGGGCCGCGCCAGCCTCGACGCCCGCTTCGAGGTGCCGGCCACGAACTGGGCCGAGATCCTTCGCGACAATTCCTCCAGCGCGCAGCTGACGCTGTCCCAGGGAAGCGTCTCGGGCCTGTCGGCCGACCTGTTCGCCGCACCCGGCGAGCGGCCGCTGTCCATCTCGCCGGCGGGCGCGGCGGTCCCGTTCCGCTCTCTGGAGGCGAGCTTCGGAACGCGCGGCCCCTATGCCACGCTCGACGCCTTCGCCATGGCGGCCGAGGCCGGGCGGTTCGAGGCCGGCGGCTTCCTCTCCTTCCTCGACGACCGCGTCTTCGTCGAAGGGCTGTTCCGCCCGGCCGGAGAATCTGGCGCCGGAAACGATCTCTTCACCACATCGCAACCGGTTCCCTTCAGGATGCACGGAGAATGGCCGACGCCCACCCTTTCGGTGGCGACCCGGCGAGACAGCCAGCCGATCTAGGAAGCCGACCCCCGCGCGCTTCCGGAAGGAGCCGCGCCCGTGACACAGCGCCCGAACATCCGTCCCCTCCCGCTTCTCGGCCTGGCCGTCCTCATCGGCCTCGCGGGCCCGGCGCTGGCGCAGGAGCCGGCTGCGGGCGCGGGCGTCGAAAGCTGCGCGGCGGACTACCATTCCCGCCTGAGCGAGATCGCGGGCCGCGAGCTCGTCGCCTACCGCGAGGCGGGAACCGCGATCGGCGCGGTGGATCCGACCCTCCCCGGCCGTCCGATCTTCGCCGCGCCACGCCGCCCGGATCTGTCGCCCGAGGCGAGCCGCGCGGTCGAGGCCGGCCAGCGCCTCGTGCGGGCGCAGGGCCGCACGAGCTTTGCGCGCGACGCCAACACGCGATGGATCGCCGAGCGCATCCGCGAGGATCTGACGGACTATCTGCGCCAGAAGCCGAGCCCGTTCCTCTGCGCCGGCATGGCGCCCTATGTCTCGACGCTGAAGGACTACGCGGCGCAGGGTTCGCCCGACCCGGCGCGCGTGAACGAGGATCTCGCCGCCCAGCGCATCCTCGCCTCTGCCAGTCTGGACGCCGCCTTCCGGGCGATGCGCACGCCGCCTCTGCCCCGCTTCGCACCGGCCGACCGCCCGACCGGGCCGGCCGAGGGCCTGCGCCTCGCCCTCGACGCCAGCTTCCGCGAGCCGAAGGCCGAGCCGTCTCCGACGCGCTTCGCCGATCGCGGCGTGCGCTCGCAGATCTCCTCCAGCCAGACGGACCCCGACCTGCCGCCGCTCGATCCCGCCGCCGTGCGAGCTCTCGAGGGCGATGCGGACGTGATGCGCGCGCTGACCGCGCTTCTCGGCACGGCCGCGCGCGGCGGCTTTCTCGCCGAGGCCGGGCCGCTCCGCGGGCAGGCGCCCGAGGCGCGCCCCGTCCTCGCCCGGCTGGCTTCGATCTCCGCCCACATGAACCGGCCGGAGGGCCGGGTTGCCGATCCGATCGTGCGCACCTCGCTCGAGCGCGCGCTCTTCGATCTGGAGATCCTCGACTATCTGCGCGCGGCCGAGAACGGCTCGGGCGATCCGCTGGTCTCGGCCATGTACGGCACGATGGGCGCGATCGAGACCGCGCACGCGCAAAGCTGCACCTGCACCGACTGACGGGCGATCAGGCGCCTTCCGCCGCGAGCCGCTCGTCGCGCAGGCGCCGCACCTCGCGGCTCTTCGTCACCAGAGTCGCGCTGATGACGCCGACGGCCACGATGCCGATCAGGATCGTGGAGATGGCGTTGATCTCGGGCGTCACGCCGAGCCGGACCTGGCTGTAGATGCGCATCGGCAGCGTCGTCGCGCCCGGCCCCGAGGTGAAGCTCGCGATAACGAGATCGTCGAGCGAGAGCGTGAAGGCGAGCATCCAGCCGGCCGCGACCGCCGGCCAGATGACCGGCAGCGTGACGACGAGGAAGGCCTTCAGCGGCGGGCAGCCGAGATCCTGCGCGGCCTCCTCCAGGCTCCGGTCGAAGGAGACGAGGCGCGACTGCACGACGACCGCGACGAAGCACATGGCGAAGGTCGTGTGGGCCAGCGTGATCGTCCAGAAGCCCCGGTCCATCCCGATCGAGACGAAGAGCAGGAGCAGCGACAGGCCGGTGATGACCTCCGGCATGACGAGCGGCGCGAAGACCATCGCGGAGAACAGGAGGTTGCCGCGGAAGTTCGCATAGCGCACCAGCGCCAGCGCCGCGCAGGTGCCGAGCACGGTCGCGATCGTCGCCGAGAGCAGGCCGACGCGCAGCGTGACGAAGGCCGCGTCGATCATCTGCTGGTTGTTCCAGAGCGCCGCGTACCATTGCGTGGAGAACCCGCCCCAGACGGTGACGAGCCGCGAGGCGTTGAAGGAGTAGGCGACCAGAAGCAGGATCGGCACGTAGAGGAAGGCGAAGCCGACCACCAGCGAGACGACGTTGAAGGGCGACAGGCGGTTCATCGGCGCGCGTCCTGGTAGCGCTGGAAGATGACCATCGGCACGACGAGAAGGATCAGGAGCAGGATCGCCACCGCGGAGGCGACGGGCCAGTCCCGGTTGGCGAAGAACTCCTCCCACAGGACCTTGCCGATCATCAGCGTCTGCGAGCCGCCGAGGAGGTCGGGGATCACGAACTCGCCGACGGCCGGGATGAAGACCAGGAAGGAGCCCGCGATCACGCCCGGCATCGAGATCGGCAGCGTGATCTGCCAGAACGCCTTCGTCGGCGGGCAGCCGAGATCGCTCGCCGCCTCGATCAGCCGGTGGTCCATGCGGTCGAGGCTGGCATAGATCGGCAGCACCATGAAGGGCAGGTACGAATAGACGATGCCGATCACGATGCCGGTGTCGGTGTTGAGGAACGAGGTCGCCGGCAGGCCGAACAGCGCCAGGAACTGGTTGAGATAGCCCTCCCCGCGCAGGATGCCGATCCAGGCGTAGACGCGGATCAGGAAGCTCGTCCAGAACGGCAGGATCACCAGCATCAGAAGGATCGGCTTCCAGCCCTGCGGCGCCTTCGCCATGGCGTAGGCGAGCGGATAGCCGATGAGAAGCGCGAAGACCGTCGAGATCGCCGCGATGCGAAGGCTCGACAGATAGGCGTTGCGGTAGAGCGGGTCGCCGGCGAGCCAGGCGTAGGTCTCGAAGGACAACTCGGAGAGCGCCGAGGTGAAGGCGTCCCAGCTCTCCAGCGAAAAGACCGGCAGGTAGGGCGGCTGGGCGAGTGCGGTTTCCGAGAGCGAGATGCGGAAGACGGTGACGAACGGGATCAGGAAGAGCGCGATCAGCCAGATGAAGGGGATCGCGATCACCAGCGCCCGGAACAGCCCGCCCGCCGGCCTCGCCTTGTCGCCCGCTCCGCCGGCCGCGCGCGCCATCGCCCTCAGTGCTCCAGAAGGACGGCCGCGTCCGGCCGGAAGGCGAGTTTCACCTCGTCGTCCCAGGTGATCTGCTCCTCGGCCGCGCGCGTCGCGTTCATCACCGTGGCGCGCACGATCGCGCCGGAGGGAAGCTGCACGTTGAAGAGCGTCACGTCGCCGAGATAGGCGATGTCCCAGACCTTGCCGGTGAGCACGTTCTCGCCGTCGCGCGGCGTGCCGCTCTTGATCAGCCGCATCTTCTCGGGCCGCACCGCGACGGCGCGCGCCTCGCCCACGCCCGGTGCCCGGTCGGTCTCGACCCAGAGCGGATGGCCGTCCGCCTCGATCCTCACCCGGCCGGGCGCGGTCTCTGCGACGGTGCCTTCGAGGATCGTGACGTTGCCGACGAAGTCGGCGACGTAGCGGCTTCCGGGCGCCTCGTAGAGGATGGCGGGCGTCGCGACCTGCTCGATGCGCCCGTCGCGCATCACGGCGATGCGGTCCGACATGGTCATCGCCTCCTCCTGGTCGTGCGTCACGACGACGAAGGTGAGGCCGAGATCCTGCTGCAGGTCCATCAGCTCGAACTGCGTCTCCTCGCGTAGCTTCTTGTCCAGCGCGCCGAGCGGCTCGTCGAGGAGCAGCACCTTCGGCCGCTTGGCGAGAGAGCGGGCGAGCGCCACGCGCTGCTGCTGGCCGCCCGACAATTGCTGCGGCTTGCGGGAGGCGAAACGCTCCAGCTTGGTCAGCCGCAGCATCTCCTTGACACGCGCCTCGATATCGGTGCGCGCCATGCCGTCTTGGCGGAGGCCGAAGGCGATGTTCTTCTCCACGCTCATATGCGGGAAGAGCGCGTAGGACTGGAACATCATGTTCAGCGGCCGCTTGTGCGGCGGCACGCCGTTGAGGCTCTGGCCGGCGAGGCGGACGTCGCCGGAGGTCGGCTGCTCGAAGCCCGCGAGCATGCGGAGCAGCGTCGACTTCCCGCAGCCGGAGGGGCCGAGGAGCGCGAAGAACTCGCGCTCGTAGATGCCGAGCGAGAGGTCGTCGACGGCGGTCTGGTCGCCGAAGCGCTTGGTGACCCGGTCGATCCCGATCAGAGGCTTCTGCGCCGGATCGTTCCAGGGCTCGAAGGCGCGGCGGATGTTGCCGAGCGACTTTCCCGCCGCCGCCATCGGGCTCGCCCCTACTGGCCGGTGCGGATGGTGGTGAAGATGCGCTGGACGCTGCGCTGCGTGCGGGCGTCGTAGGGCAGCTTGGTGAAGAGGTTGGCGATCGTCGCGTCGTCCGGATAGACGCCGGGATCGTTCAGGATCTCCTCCTCAACGAACGCCTTCGAGGCCTCGTTGCCGTTGGCGTAGACGACGTAGTTGGTCGCCTTCGCGATGACCTCAGGGCGCATCATGTAGTTGATGAACTCGTGGGCTTCCGCGACGTTCGGGGCGTCCGCGGGGATCGCCATCTGGTCGAACCACATGGTCGCCCCCTCCTGCGGGATGCGATACTCGATCGAGACGCCGTTGCCGGCCTCCTCGGCGCGGTCGCGCGCCTGGAAGATGTCGCCCGAATAGCCGAGCGCCACGCAGATGTCGCCGTTGGCGAGTGCGTTGATGTACTCGGAATTGTGGAAGCGGCGGATGTGGGGCCGTACCGACATCCAGAGTTCCTGCGCCTGCTCCAGTTCGCCCGCATCCGTCGAGTTCGGGTCGAGCCCGAGATAGGCGAGCGCGGCCGGAATCAGCTCGTCGGCGGTGTCGAGCACGTCGATGCCGCACTGCGACAGCACTTCCGCGTTCGCGGGGTCGAAGATCAACGCCCAGGAATCGACCGGCGCGTCGGGCAGGAGTTCGGCGACGCGGTCGGAATTGTAGCCGAGGCCCGTCGTGCCCCACATGTAGTTGACCGAGTGCGCGTTGCCCGGGTCGAAGGCCGCGGCCCGCTCGGTGACGACGTCCCACATGTTCGGCAGGTTGGTGAGGAGCGAGGTGTCGAGCGGCTGGTAGATGTCCGCCTGGATCTGGCGCAGCAGGAAGGTGCCCGTCGGCACCACCACGTCGTAGCCGGACGAGCCCGCGAAGAGGCGCGTCTCCAGGATCTCGTTGGAATCGTAGACGTCGTAGACGACGCGGATGCCCGTCTCGGCGGTGAACTCCTCCAGGATCGAGGCGTCGATATAGTCCGACCAGTTGTAGACGTTGACGACGCGGTCCTGCGCGTGGGCGGCACACGGCGCCGTCAGGGCGGCGGCGAGCACCAGAGCGGCGGTGGAAATCTTCGTCATGGCGTCACCCTTCGTCATGGCGTCTTCGGTGATGGTCGGCCTGCACCATATTTCGCGGTGCGAAAGGAAGGGAAGGCTCGCCCGGCAAACATCACATTGCGGCGCGCAGCATGTAAACCGCGCCCTCGCCATAGGGGGCCAGCTTGGCGCGCATGTCGGGTTCGCCCACCGGCGCGAAACCGAAGCGCGACCAGAAGGGCGCGGTCCCGTAGACGGAGACGAGGGAGGCCGTGCCGAAGGGCGCCGCGTTCTTCAGGATCGCCTCGATGCCGGCCCGTGCCTGCCCGCCGCCGCGTGCGTCGGCCAGAAGAGCCACGTCGTGGACGTAGTAGTCGTCCGCGTCCTCCGGCAGGGCGTCGAGGATCACGTCGAGCGCGGGGGGCGCGTATCGGCGCGAGGGGTGCGAGACGGCGTAGCCGAGGAGCCGCAGGCCGTCGTCCAGAACGAGGCAGCCGGCCGGGAACAGCGCCAGGCGGTTGCGGAACATGGCCTCGCCTTCGGGAAAGCCCGGATGGATCTCGACCGAGACGGCGAGCACGGCCGCCATGTCCTCCTCGCGCATGGGACGCCAGCGCATCTTCGAACCTCAGCGAAAATCGAAGGGCGACAGCGCCCCGGTGTGAAGGTCGGGCGCGAGCGGCCGGGTGAGCGGGGGCGCGGCGCGTGCGGCGCAGTCGGCGCGCTCGCAGAGCCGGCAGGCCGGGCCGATGGCAAGGCGCGGCGCGCCCTGCGCCAGACGCCGATGATAGACGGTCTCGGGCGAGTGCGAGAGATCGAGTCCGACGAGGACCGCGGTGCGCCGCACCCGCTCGCCGAAGCCGGCGACCAGCGGCTCCTCGGTGCGCGCGACGAGCAGCCAGGCCGAGCCGTCGGGCCCCTCGGCCGCCTCGACCAGCGTGCGGCCGGGCTCGGCGAAGGCCTCGAAGACCGGAAGCTTCACGCATCCGCCGCCGAACCGCTTGGCGGGAAAGCCTTGCGCACCCGCGCGCCGGACGGGATGGCCGGCCTGATCGACCTCCATGACGAAGACCGGCGGCGCCGGCGCGCCGGCCCGGCGGAGGCTCGCCAGCCGGAAGGCGGCGTCCGCGAAGCCCGTCTGCGAACGGAGGGCCAGAAGCTCGATGTCGTAGGAGAGCCGCCGAGCCAGCGCCTGGAAGGGCGCGTAGGGCATGGCGAGGGCGCGTGCGCCGTAGGCGAGGAGTTCGGTTCGCGCGAGCCGCAGCGCCTCGTCGCTGGAAAAGCCGAAGGCCCGCGCCTCGCTGTCGATCGCCTCGAAGGCGCCGTGCGCCATCGCTTCGGCCGCCATCTCCATCAGACGGGCCGCGGACGGCAGGCGCTCGTTGAGGAAGAGGCGTCGCGAATGGCGGTCGAAGCGGCGGCGCCAGAGCGGCATCGCGTCGGCGGGCAGGACGCGCACCGCCACGTCGTGTCGCTCGCGCAGGTGCAGCCGCAGCGCGGCCGCCGGATCGTCGCCGAAGGCTAGGGATTGCGCGATGGTCTCGGCCGCATGGTCGATCGGCGCGAAATGGTGCGGCCGCTCCTCGAAGGCCTCGCGCACCTCGTCGATGGGCAGGCGCCCCGTCTCGGCCGGGGCCTGTCCGCTGGCGGCCAGCATCGCCGACAGACGCTCCTCCATCTCGCGATAGGCGCGGTGGAGCTTGAGGAGGCCGGCGGCCGCGTTGGGCGCCGCGTCCGCGATCTCGACCAGTTCCCCGTCGCCCGGAAGCTCGCCGGCGAGCAGCGGCTCGGCGAAGACCGCCTTGAGCTCGGCGAGCGTCGCCTGCGCCTCGCCCGACGCCTTCAGCCCGGCAAGGTCGACGGCATAGACCTCGGAGAGCTTCAGGAGAAGCTGCACCGTCAGAGGCCGCTGGTTGCGCTCGATGAGGTTCAGGTAGGAGGGCGAGATGCCGAGCGCGGCCGCCATCGCCGTCTGCGTCAGCTTCTCGCGCTGGCGAAGCCGGCGGATGCGGGGTCCCGCGAATATCTTGGACTCGGCCAGCTGTCGCATCCTTTACACGTCGGCACCGCCCTGCGGCTTTGACAAGTCTTGACCGATCGACAGGCGCCGTCTGTCACGAACGCGACAGCATGACCCGAAACCAAGGCCGAGGAACAAGGCAAATTCTGGCGCTGCTGCGCTGCATTGTCAAAACATGGGTCCGAGGACGCCGCGATCGGCGCCTGGCGAACCACGGCAAGGAAGGCAGACCCCGTGACCGATTTTGACAAGCTCGTTCCCGCCGCTCCGAAGGGCCGCTTCGACCGCACCGTGCGCACCTATTCCGCGGCCGACGTGGAGCGCCTGCGCGGCTCCATCGAGATCCGCTATACGCTGGCCGAGCGCGGCGCCAACCGGCTCTGGGAGCTCCTGCACTCGGAAGACTACGTCAACGCGCTCGGCGCCATGACGGGCAATCAGGCGATGCAGCAGGTCCGCGCCGGCCTGAAGGCGATCTACCTCTCCGGCTGGCAGGTCGCCGCCGATTCCAACACCGCCTCCTCCATGTATCCGGACCAGTCGCTCTACCCGGCGAACGCCGCGCCCGAGCTGTGCCGGCGCATCAACCGCACGCTCCAGCGCGCCGACCAGATCGAGCATTCGGAAGGCGAAGGCCTGTCGGTCGACACCTGGTTCGCGCCGATCGTCGCCGACGCCGAGGCCGGCTTCGGCGGGCCGCTGAACGCCTTCGAGATCATGAAGGCCTTCATCGAGGCGGGCGCTGCGGGCGTCCATTTCGAGGACCAGCTGGCCTCGGAGAAGAAGTGCGGGCATCTGGGCGGCAAGGTCCTGATCCCGACCGCGGCCCACATCCGCAACCTCACCGCCGCGCGGCTCGCCGCCGACGTCATGAGCGTGCCCTCGCTCGTCATCGCCCGCACCGACGCCGAGGCCGCCAAGCTCCTGACCTCGGACATCGACGAGCGCGACCGGCCCTTCGTCGACTACGAGGCGGACCGCACGCCGGAGGGCTTCTACCGGGTGAAGAACGGGCTCGAGCCCTGCATCGCCCGCGCGATCGCCTACGCCCCGCATGCCGATCTCATCTGGTGCGAGACGTCCAAGCCCGATCTGGAACAGGCCAAGCGCTTCGCCGAAGGGGTGCGCCGCGAGCATCCCGACCAGCTTCTGGCCTACAATTGCTCGCCCTCCTTCAACTGGCGCAAGAACCTCGACGAGGCGACCATCGCCAAGTTCCAGCGCGAGCTCGGCGCGATGGGCTACAAGTTCCAGTTCATCACGCTCGCCGGCTTCCACCAGCTCAACTACGGCATGTTCGAGCTGGCCCGCGGCTACAGGGACCGCCAGATGGCGGCCTATTCGGAGCTGCAGGAGGCCGAGTTCGGCGCCGAGAAGGACGGCTACACGGCCACCAAGCACCAGCGCGAGGTCGGCACCGGCTATTTCGACGCCGTCTCCATGGCGATCACCGGCGGCCAGTCCTCCACCACCGCCATGCACGACTCCACCGAACACGACCAGTTCGAGCCCGCACCCGCCTACGGCGTCGCGGCCGAGTGACCCCAGCCATCCCCCATCGAGACGTGAAGGAGAGCATCATGAGCGCAGTCCGCGAGATCGAACGGCCCCGCACCCGGGTCAAGGAGCGGTCCGAGGAGCAGATCACCGCGATGACGGAGGAGCAGCAGACCGCCATCCGCATCCTCGCCAACGATCTGCACCGCCTGAACCAGGCCGTGATGACGGCGGTCGAGGCGGGGGTCAGCGTCGAGCTGGTGCGCTCCTCGCGCCACCATTCCGGCACGGGCTCCTGGGGCGACCTGCTCGTGCCCGTCGTCATCCACCCGGGGCGCTGAGACCCATTCCGCCGAGGCTGACGGGACGGGAATGCCTTTGACGTAAAGGGACGGGAGGCTATCTTGCCTCCCGTCCCCGTTTCTCGTGTCAGGACCATCCGATGGCCGACCGGCCGAAGATTCCGAAGGAAGAGGCCAACGCGCCGTCGAAGTTCCAGCGCGAGACGCCGCCGGTGAAGGGTCCGCGCACGCTGCGCCAGGAGCGGGAGGCCGAGGAGCGGCAGCGCTTCCAGGACGCGCCGGCGCCCGAATTCCTCGAGAACGCGCGCGGCGTGTCCTCCATGGCTGAGGCGGCGCAATGGTTGCGCCACCGCGGGATCGAGGACGTCGAGTGCATCACGCCCGATCTGGCGGGCGTGGCGCGCGGCAAGATGATGCCGGCCAAGAAGTTCACCGCCAACACCTCGCTGGCCCTGCCCTCCGCGCTCTTCATGCAGACGATCTCCGGCGACTATCCGGAGGAGACAGGCGGCTTCCGCTACGCGCCGACCGACGGCGACCTGCGCCTGATGCCGGACCTGTCGACGCTCTGTCCGGTGCCGTGGGAGGGCGACCCGACGGCGCAGATCATCTGCGACGTCGTCGACACCAGCGGCAATGACGTTCCCTACACGCCGCGCAACGTGCTCAAGCGCGTCGTCCGGCTCTACACGGAGCGCGGCTGGCGGCCGGTCGTGGCGCCCGAGATCGAGTTCTACCTCGTCTCCAAGAACATCGACCCGGACTATCCGCTGACCCCGCCGATCGGGCGGTCCGGCCGTCAGATCCAGGGCGGGCAGGCCTATTCCATCGGCGGCGTCAACGAGTTCGACGAGCTCATCGACGACATCTACGACTTCTCCGACCAGCAGGGGCTGGAGATCGACACGCTGATCCACGAGGAGGGTGCGGCGCAGCTGGAGATCAATCTGCGGCACGGCGACCCGATCGAGCTCGCCGATCAGGTCTTCATGTTCAAGCGCACCATCCGCGAGGCGGCGCTCAAGCACGGCATCTACGCCACCTTCATGGCCAAGCCGATCCAGGGCCAGCCGGGCTCGGCCATGCACATCCACCAGTCCGTGGTGGACGCAGGCAGCGGCCGCAACGTCTTCTCCAACGAGGACGGCTCGCCTTCGGAGCTCTTCCTGCAGTTCGTCGGCGGCATGCAGCGCTACGTGCCCGCCGCCATCATCATGATGGCGCCTTACGTGAACTCCTACCGGCGCCTGACGCACGGCATGTCGGCGCCCACCAACAACGCCTGGGGCTACGACAACCGCACGACCGCCTTTCGCGTCCCCTCGTCCGACCCGGCGGGACGGCGGGTGGAGAACCGCCTCCCCTCCTCCGACGCCAACCCCTATCTGGCGCTCGCCGGCTCGCTCGCCGCCGGCTGGCTCGGCATGACGCAAGGGCTGCGCCCCGACCAGCCGACCGACAAGACGGTGAACGAGGACGGCATCATCTCGCTGCCGCGCGGGCTTCTGGAAGCCGTCGCCGCCTTCGAGGCCGAGACCGACCTTCGCCGCGCGCTCTCCGACGAGTTCGTCGCGACCTTCGCCGGCATCAAGCGGGGCGAGCACGAGACCTTCATGCAGGTCATCAGCCCGTGGGAGCGCGAGTTCCTGCTTCTCAATGTCTGAGGCCTACCGCTCGCCCATCTCGCCGGGCCTGTCCTGGTACGAGGACAGCGTCGGCGCGCGGCCGCGCTATCCCCGCCTCGACGGTTCGACGGACGTCGACGTCGTCATCGTCGGCGGCGGCTTCACGGGCCTGTCGGCGGGCCTGCATCTCGCCAAGGCGGGCCTCTCCGTGGCCGTTCTGGAGGCGCACCGCTTCGGCGACGGCGCCTCGGGCCGCAACGGCGGGCAGATGGGTACCGGCCACCGGCTCTGGGTGGACGAGCTGGAGCCCGAGTTCGGCTATGAGCGCACCAAGGCCTTGTTCGATCTGGCCGAGGACGCCAAGGCGCACCTCCTGGATCTTTGCGAGACGAACGGCATCGACGCGCAGTTCCGCCCGGGCCAGCTCTCCGTCGCCCATCGCCCGCGCTTCGAGGCGGATTACCGCGCCCATGTCGAGGCGATGGCGACCCGCTATTCCTATCCCCATCTCGCCTTCATGAACGCGGCCGAGACGGCCGAGCGCCTCGGCTCGACGGCCTATCTCTGCGGCATCCGCGACACCGGCACCGGTCACGTCCACCCGCTGAAGCTCCTCGTCGGCACCGCCCGCGCCGCGGCCGACGCCGGCGCGCGGCTCCACGAGGAGACGCCGGTCACCTCGCTGAAGTCGGTCGGCGGGCGCGTCGAGGCGCAAACGCCGTTCGGCACGGTGCGGGCGGACCACGCGCTTCTGGCCACCAACGCCCATGGGGGCTCGCTGAATGCGCGCGCGCGCGCCCACATGCTGCCGATCCAGTCCTTCATCGGCGCGACCGAGCCGCTCGCCGAGCCGGAGCGCGTCCTGCCGGGCGGCGAGGCGATGGACGATTCCCGCTTCGTCGTGCGCTACGTGCGCAAGAGCCCGGACGGGCGGCTGCTCTTCGGCGGGCGCGAGGCCTACGGCGGGGCGGGGCGCGCCATAGAGCCGCAGATCCGCCGGCAGATCGAGGCGACCTGGCCGCACCTGAAGGGTGTTTCGATCAGCCACGCCTGGGGCGGCTCGGTCGCGGTCACGCGCACGCGCATGCCCTACGCCGCGGTCGTCGCGCCCGGTATCACCGCGCTCGGCGGCTGGTCCGGGCATGGGGTGATGCTGTCCCACTTCTGCGGACGGCTCTATGCCGAGCATGTCGCGGGCGGGCCGGACCGCCTGTCCATCCTGCGCGAATTGAACGTGCCGGCCTTCCCCGGCGGGCGGCGACTGCGCGCGCCGCTGCTCTTCCTCGCCATGACATGGTTCTCGCTCCGGGACAGGGTTTGAAAGACTCAACAAAAAGTTTCATATGCCCTGGAGACGCCCGCATCCGCGGACCGGCGACGGTATCGGGCGCATCAGACGACATCTCGGGCGTCGAGTGCCGCACCCGGACGGGGGTGGAGCGCGGCGGGGGGGAAATCGGAGCGGTTCGGCGAAGGGGCGGGACTCGTTCGGAAGGACAGACGTGGAAGTCTTGAAGGTCACCCCGGGTGCCCGGCGCTCGCTCCGCGAGACGCTGCGCTGGTCGACGCGCGATAGCCACGCCGCGCTCGACGCGCTGTTCGTGCGGGTCGTCGACCCGCGCGAGACGGCGCTGTACGACGCCTTCGTGCGCATGAACCATGCCTGCCACGCACAGATCGAGCCGATCCTAGAGGCGAGCCCGCTGGCGGCTGTCGTGGCGCTCGACCCGGCCTCGTCCCGTCTGGCGGCACTTCGCCGGGACATGGACCGGCTGGCCCTCGCGCCGCTCGAGCTGCCGCCCTTCGCCCTGCAGGCGCCCAGCCTGGCGCAGGCTGCGGGCGTGGTCTACGTGATCGAGGGCTCGCGCCTGGGCGCGACGGTCATCTCGCGCCGCCTCGAAGCCGCCGCGCGCGCCGGCGAAGGCGAGCGGTCGCGCGACTATCTGACCGACAGCGCCGAGCCTAAGGCATTCGCGGTGCTGATGGACGGGCTGGCGGCGCTGGACTGGACCGAAGACGATCTGAACGACGCCGCGCAGGCCGCGGCGGCGACGTTCGACCAGTTCGCGCTCGCCGCCCGGCTCGCCGGGGTGGAATCCGCGCTCGCCCCGCGCGCGCCCGCGAATCCGCTCGCCTCGGCTGCCGAGCCCTCGGGGACCCGGGCATGACCGATTTCGCCAACCCGGCCGACTTTCAGGTCGACCTGACCAATTGCGACCGCGAGCCGATCCACCTCCTCGGACGGATCCAGGACGTGGGCTTCCTCGTTGCCGTCTCCGCGGACTGGCTGATCGAGCGCGTCTCGCTCAACATCGGCCGATTCGTCGACCGCGACGCACGGCAGCTGCCCGGCGAGCCGCTGACCGACCTTTTTCCCGAGAACTCGATCCACTCGATCCGCGGCCGCCTGCAGATCCTGTCCTCGAACGAGGGCACGGAACGCCTTTTCCGCACCGATCTCTTCGCCGACGGCCGCCTCTTCGACGTCGCGGTCCATCTGTCGGGCAAGTCGATCGTCATCGAGGCCGAGCCCTCGTCGAGGGAGGAGGCCGTCAACCAGGGCGCCCTCCTGAAGACGATGATCGCGCGCGTCCAGAAGACCGCCGACCTCGACGCCCTGTTCCGGGAATCGGTGCGCCAGCTGCGCGGCATCACCGGCTTCGACCGGGTGATGCTGTACCGGTTCAACGACCGCGATTCGGGCGCGGTGATCGCCGAATCGGCGCGCACCGGCATCGGCTCCTTCCTCGGCCTGAACTATCCCGCGAGCGACATCCCCTCGCAGGCGCGCGCCCTCTACATCCGCAACCAGATCCGCATCATCTCGGATGTCGGCGGCGAGCCCGTCGCGGTCGAGCCCACGCTCGATCCGCACGGCGAGCCGCTGGACCTGTCGCTCTCGACGCTGCGCTCGGTCTCGCCGATCCACATCGAGTATCTGGCGAACATGGGCGTCTCGGCCTCCATGTCGGTCTCCATCGTGATCGACGGACGGCTCTGGGGGTTGTTCGCGCTGCATCACTACGCGCCGCGGCATCTGCCCATGGAGCTGCGCTCGGCCGTCGAGCTCTTCGGGCAGATGCTCTCGCTCATCGTCGAAGGGCGCCTGGCCAAGGAGCAGCGACGGGCCGAGGAGGTGGCGCGCAAGCTGCACGACCAGTTCGTCGCCCGCATCATCGCCACGACCCGCTCGGTCGAGTCGCTGGCCGATTTCGCCGACGAGCTGCGCGAGATCATCGCCTGCGACGGCTTCGCCGTCTGGGCGAAGGGCAAGGCCAGCCTCTTCGGCAACTGCCCCGGCGTCGACGAGTTGGTCGATCTCTCGAAGTTCCTGAACCGGGCGGGCGCGAGCCGCGTCTATGCGACGAGCGAACTCTCCAAGGTCTTCCCGCCCGCGGGCGAGTTCGACGGGGACGTGGCGGGCGTCCTCGCGGTGCCGATTTCGCGCTCCCCGCGCGACTACATCCTCTTCTTCCGACGCGAGATCGTGAAGACCGTCGCCTGGGCGGGCGATCCGCACACCAAGGAGCGCACCGTCGGTCCGAACGGGGTGCGCCTGACGCCGCGCAAGAGCTTCGAGACCTGGCAGGAAGAGGTGCGCGGCCACTCCCTGCCCTGGACCGACGCCGACCGGCGCGCCGCCGAAGCGCTGCGCGTCTCGATCCTGGAGGTGCTCCTTCGCTTCAACGAGGAGAGCGAGCGCCAGCAGACGCTCGCCAACCAGCGCCAGGAGCTGCTCATCGCCGAGCTGAACCACCGCGTGCGCAACATCCTCGGCCTGATCCGCGGCCTCGTCGCCCAGTCCAAGCCCGGCGCCAAGGACGTGGACGATCTCGCCCGCATCATCGGCGGGCGCGTCCAGGCGCTGGCGCGCGCGCACGACCAGATCACCAGCGAGAACTTCCACCCGGTCGCCCTGCGCGACATCATCCAGACCGAGGTCTCGGCCTATATCGGCGAGAAGGCCTCGCGCGTCATCGTCACCGGCCCGGAGGTGAAGGTCGAGGCGAACACCTTCTCCACCCTCGCCCTCGTCTTCCACGAGATGGTGACGAACTCGGCGAAGTACGGCGCCCTTTCCGATTCCTCGGGCAGCGTCGCGGTCGACTGGACGGTGGGGACGGACGGCACCTGCCGGATCGAATGGCGCGAGCGCGGGGGACCGGCCGTCATGGCCCCCACGCGCCGCGGCTTCGGCTCGACCATCATCGAGCGTTCCATCCCGCACGATCTCGGCGGCGAGGCGCGCGTCGACTACAAGCTCGCCGGGCTGGAGGCGAGCTTCGCCCTGCCCGCCCGGGTGTTCCATCTCGAACGGGCCCCGGCCGGCCGGAACGGAGCCCCGGTCCCGGCGACCCTGCCGCGCGCCGCGCCGCCGATGAAGGCCGGATCCCTGTCGGGTCTGCGGGGGCTGATCGTCGAAGACAACATGATCATCTCGCTCGACGCCGAGCAGCTGATGATCGACAACGGCATGGCCGAGGTCTTCGTCGCCGCCAGCATCGGCGAGGCCCGCAAGATCATCGAGCGCGAGACGCTCGACGTGGCGGTGCTCGATGTCAATCTCGGCCACGAGACGAGCTTTCCGCTCGTGCAGGATCTGAGGGCCCGGCAGGTCCCGTTCTTCTTCGTCACCGGCTACGGCGAACAGATCGACTTCCCCGCCGAGGTGCGCGGCGCGCGGGCGATCAAGAAGCCCTTCGCCAGCGACCAGCTTCTGGGCGCCCTCGCCGAAGCCACCGGCAAGCCGACGGGTGACGAACCGGCCTGACGCCCGCTAGAACAGGCCGGAAGGGGCGATCAAGTGCCCTTTAAATGCACGCTCTAATCGATTAGATGCGGTTGAGCGCCCCGACCGGAAGCGAGGAGTGGACGTGTCCAGCCAGATCATCCCCGTCGAACTGTTCGACTACGTCGTCTTCGGCGGCAGCGGCGATCTCGCGGAGCGCAAGCTCCTGCCAGCGCTCTACCATCGCGACCACGACGGCCAGATCCCGGCCGGGGCCCGCATCGTCGGCGCCTCGCGCTCTCCCCTGTCCACGCAGGAGTACCGCGATTTCGCCCGCAAGGCCCTGGAGACGCATGTCGCCGCATCGGACCTCGACGCGCAGGCCGTCGAGCGCTTCCTGGATCGCCTCCACTACCGCACGGTCGACGCCAAGGACGACGCCGGCTGGGCCGATCTGAAGTCGCTGCTGGACGAGGCGGGCGACGGACGGATCCGCGCCTTCTACCTCGCCGTCGGTCCGGCCCTCTTCGGCGATCTCGCCTCGCGCATCAACGCGATGGGTCTCGCCAACGAGAACACCCGCCTCGTCGTCGAGAAGCCGGTGGGCCGCGACCTCCAGTCGGCACGGCAGCTGAACGAGGTGATCGGCACGCATTTCCGCGAGGATCAGGTCTTCCGCATCGACCACTATCTCGGCAAGGAGACGGTGCAGAACCTGATGGCGCTGCGCTTCGCCAACGTCCTCTACGAGCCGGTCTGGAACTCCGCCTATATCGACCACGTCCAGATCACCGTCGCCGAGAGCGTCGGCCTGGAGGGGCGCGCGGGCTATTACGACAAGGCCGGTGCGCTGCGCGACATGGTGCAGAACCATCTCGTGCAGCTGATGTGCCTGGTCGCTCTGGAGCCGCCGTCCGCGCTGTCGGCCGACGCGCTGCGCGACGAGAAGCTGAAGGTTCTGCGCGCGCTCAAGCGCATCGACGGCTCCAATGTCGAGAACCTCACCGTTCGCGGCCAGTACCGCGCCGGCGCCTCCAACGGCGGTGCCGTGAAGGGCTATCTGGAGGATCTGGGCGAAGACACGAGCGACACCGAGACCTTCGTCGCCATCAAGGCCGAGATCGCCAACTGGCGCTGGGCGGGCGTGCCCTTCTACCTGCGCACCGGCAAGCGCCTGACGCAGCGCATGAGCGAGATCGTGGTCACCTTCCGCAAGATCCCGCATTCGATCTTCGGCCCGGCCGGCGGCCACGTGGTCCAGAACCAGCTCGTCATGCGCCTGCAGCCCGACGAGGGCGTCAAGCAGTGGCTGATGATCAAGGACCCCGGCCCCGGCGGCATGCGCCTGCGCCACGTGCCGCTCGACATGAGCTTCGCCGAGAGCTTCGGGGTGCGCAACCCGGATGCCTACGAGCGGCTGCTGATGGACGTCGTGCGGGGCAACCAGACCCTGTTCATGCGCAAGGACGAGGTGGAAGCGGCCTGGGGGTGGATCGACCCCATCCTGTCGGCCTGGGACGAGGTCTCGATGCGCCCTCAGGGCTACACCTCCGGCACATGGGGCCCCTCCGGCTCGATCGCGCTCATCGAGCGCGACGGCCGCACCTGGCACGAGCCCGAATGATGGCGATCAAGCGGCACGAGTACGAGACGCGCGAGGCGCTCGCCGAGGGCCTGGCCGGCGGCGTCGCCGCGGTGCTCGCCGGCGGGATCGCCACGCGCGGACAGGCCGTCCTCGCCGTCTCCGGCGGCTCGACGCCGAAGCGCCTGTTCCAGGCGCTGTCGAAGACGGAGATCGACTGGGGATCGGTCACGGTCGTCCTCGTCGACGAGCGCTACGTTCCGGGCACGCACGAGCGCTCCAACGCGCGGCTCGTTCGCGCCAACCTGCTGCAGGGGCCGGCGGCGCGCGCCCGGCTCGAGCCCTTCTTCGAGGAGGGCTTCGATGCGGCAGGCGCGGCGCCACGCATCGCGCCGCGCCTCGCGGTCCTGCCGCGTCCCTTCGACGTCGCCATCCTCGGCATGGGGACGGACGGGCACACGGCCTCCTTCTTTCCCGGCGCCGACCGGCTCGCCGAGGCGATCGACCCCGAGGGGAGCGAGCCGATCATCGCGATCGAGGCGCCGGGCGCGGGCGAGCCCCGCCTCACGCTGACTTTACCGTGGTTGGCCGACGCGCGGCTTCTGGCGCTCCATATCGAGGGCGAGGAGAAGCGCCAGGTGCTGGAACGCGCGCTCCGGGACGGCCCGGTCGAAGAGCTGCCGGTCCGCGCCATGCTGCGCGCGCCGCGCCAGACGCCCTTGCAGGCGTTCTGGGCGCCCTGAGCCCCCTGCCGACGGAGAAGGACACGGACCGCCATGAGCGTCGACCGCCGCATCCAAGACGTCACCGACCGCATCGCGGAGCGATCGCGCGCCACGCGTGAGCTCTATCTGGAGCGCCTGGCGGCCAAGGGGGCGGAGGGGCCGAAGCGCAACCGGCTCGACTGCGGCAATCTCGCCCACGGCTTCGCGGCCTGCGCGCCCGGCGACAAGGCCCGCCTTTCCGGCGACGTGACGCCCAATCTCGGCATCGTCACCGCCTACAACGACATGCTCTCGGCCCATCAGCCCTACGAGACCTATCCGGAGATCATCCGGCAGGCGGCCCGGGCGATCGGCGCGACGGCGCAGGTGGCCGGCGGCGTGCCGGCCATGTGCGACGGCGTCACGCAGGGGCAGGCGGGCATGGAGCTGTCGCTCTTCTCGCGCGACGTGATCGCCATGGCCGCGGCCGTCGGCCTCTCCCACGACATGTACGACGCGGCCGTCTATCTCGGCATCTGCGACAAGATCGTGCCGGGCCTCGCCATCGCGGCCCTCACCTTCGGCCATCTGCCGGCGATCTTCGTGCCCGCCGGTCCGATGACGAGCGGCCTGCCGAACGACGAGAAAGCCAAGACACGCCAGCTCTACGCCGAAGGGAAGGTCGGGCGCGCCGAACTCCTGCAGTCCGAGGCGAAAAGCTATCACGGGCCGGGCACCTGTACCTTCTACGGCACAGCCAATTCCAACCAGATGCTGATGGAGATCATGGGCCTGCACATGCCGGGCGCCTCCTTCGTCAATCCGGGCACGCCGCTGCGCGAGGCGCTGACGCGCGAGGCGGCGACGCGCGCGCTCGCCATCACCGCGCTCGGCAACGAGTACACGCCGGCGGGTCTGGTGGTGGACGAGAAGGCGGTCGTCAACGGCGTCGTCGGCCTCCACGCCACGGGCGGCTCGACCAATCACGCGATGCACCTCGTCGCGATCGCCAGGGCGGCGGGCATCAAGCTGACCTGGCAGGACATTTCGGACCTCTCCGACGCGACGCCGCTTCTCGCGCGGGTCTATCCGAACGGGCTGGCCGACGTGAACCACTTCCAGGCCGCCGGGGGCATGGGCTTCCTGATCCGCGAACTCCTGTCGGCCGGTCTCCTGCACGAGGACGTGCGCACGGCCTGGGGCACAGGCCTTTCGGGCTACACGGTGGAAGCCGGGCTCGCCGAGGACGGCACGGTGGCGCGACGCCCTGTGCCGGAGGCGAGCGGCGACGACAAGGTGCTGACGACAGCCGACAGGCCGTTCTCCTCCAACGGGGGCCTTCGCGTCCTCAACGGCAATCTTGGCAAGGCCGTCATCAAGGTCTCGGCGGTGAAGCCGGATCGGCGCGTTGTCGAGGCGCCGGCCAAGGTCTTCGACGACCAGAACGCGCTGATCGCGGCCTTCAAGGCGGGCGATCTCACCGGCGACTTCGTGGCGGTGGTGCGCTTCCAGGGGCCGCAGTCGAACGGCATGCCGGAGCTGCACAAGCTGACGCCCTCGCTCGGCGTCCTGCAGGACCGCGGGCAGCGCGTGGCGCTCGTCACCGACGGGCGCATGTCGGGCGCCTCCGGCAAGGTGCCGGCGGCGATCCACGTGACGCCGGAGGCCAAGGACGGCGGCGCCATCGGGCGCATCCGCGACGGCGACATGATCCGGCTCGACGGCGAACTCGGGGAGCTGCGGGTGCTGGTGGACGAGGCGGAGTTCGCCGCCCGCGAGATCGCGACGGCGGACCTCTCGCACAACGAGCACGGGCTCGGGCGCGAGCTCTTCGCGGTCTTCCGCAACGCGGTCGGGCGCGCCGACGAAGGCGCCAGCGTCTTCTGAGGACAGCCTCGGCCCGAATGCCGGCCGGCTTTCGGAAAGCCTGATGCGCAGAAGAGATCGGGGGCGGCGTCGGAGCCGCCCCTTCTCGTCAGCGCGGCAGCGTGGTGACGCCCATGAGCTCCAGGTCGATGGCGCGCGCGGCCTGCCGGCCTTCGCGGATCGCCCAGACGACCAGCGACTGCCCGCGGCGCACGTCGCCCGCCGCATAGAGCTTCTCCACGGAGGTGCGGTAGCCCTTGTCGTCGGCCTTCACCGAGACGTTGCCGCGCCGGTCGGTCTCCAGCGCCAGCGCCTCGCCCGCATCCGTCAGGAAGCCGTCCGCGAAGGGGCCGGCGAAGCCGATGGCGATGAAGGCGAGGTCCGCCTTGATGACGAACTCGGTGCCCTCGATGGGACGGCGCTTCTCGTCGACCTCGGCGCACTTCACGCCGGTCAGCTGGCCGTCCTCGCCGACGAAGGCGAGGGTGGCCACCTGGAACTCGCGCACCGCGCCCTCGGCCTGGCTCGAGGAGGTGCGCATCTTGGTCGCCCAATAGGGCCAGACCTCCAGCTTGTTCTCGGTCTTGGGGGGCTGCGGGCGGATGTCGAGCTGCGTGACCTTCACCGCGCCCTGGCGGAAGGCGGTGCCGACGCAGTCGGACGCCGTGTCGCCGCCGCCGACGACGACGACGTGCTTGCCGCCCGCCCAGATCTCCTCCGAGGCCCAGCCGGTCGACTGGATCGCCTCGCCGCCGACGCGACGGTTCTGCTGCACGAGATAGGGCATGGCGTCGTGGATGCCGTGCAGGCCCTCCGAGGGGATGCCCGCGTCGCGCGGGCGCTCGGCGCCGCCGCAGTAGAGGACGGCGTCGTACTCGGCCGTCAGATCGGCGAGCGTCCGGTCCGTGCCGACGTTGACCCCGCAATGGAAGGTGACGCCCTCGGCCTTCATCTGCTCGACGCGGCGGTCGATCCAGTGCTTCTCCATCTTGAAGTCGGGGATGCCGTAGCGGAGCAGGCCGCCGGGCTTGGACTCGCGCTCGTAGACGTCGACCGCGTGGCCGGCGCGGCCGAGCTGCTGTGCGGCGGCCATGCCGGCCGGGCCGGAGCCCACGATCGCCACCCGCTTTCCGGTCTGCATCTTGGCCGGCTGCGGCTTCACGAGGCCGAGCTGGTAGGCCTTGTCGGCGATCGCCTGCTCCACCGTCTTGATCGCGACGGGCATGTCTTCCAGATTCAGCGTGCAGGCCTCCTCGCAGGGAGCGGGGCAGATGCGGCCGGTGAACTCGGGGAAGTTGTTGGTGGAGTGCAGGTTGCGGACCGCCCCCTCCCAGTCGCCCGAATAGACGAGGTCGTTCCAGTCCGGAATCTGGTTGTGGACGGGGCAGCCCGTCGGCCCGTGGCAGTAGGGGATGCCGCAATCCATGCAGCGCGCCGCCTGCCGGCCGACCTCCTCCTGCGACATGGGCAGGGTGAACTCGCGGAAGTGGCGGATGCGGTCCGACGCCGGCTGGTACTTCGCCGTCTGCCGGTCGATCTCGAGGAAACCCGTTACCTTGCCCATGATGCCATCCGCCTAAAGTTCGTCGTTCTCGGGCCGAAGCCAGTTCTCAATCCGCAGGCCGTCGATCCGCGGGAACACGCGATCGTCCGAGACCAGGATCGCTCCGAGCGCGACGGCGTGCGCCGCGATCAGCATGTCATTCTGAGAGACGGTGATGCCTCGTCTCTCGGTCGCTGCTCTCAACCGCGCGTAGGCGATGTCCGCCGGCCTATCCCAGGGAACGACCACGATCGATTCCAAGATCGTCTCGATGATCCGTTCCCATCTCAACGAACCGATCTTCACATAGCCGTATCGAAGCTCGGCTGCCGCGATAATGCTGGTCCCGACATCCTCCCGGGCCGTACGTCGGAGCATCTGATGGACCGGACCCTCCGGGCGTTTCGTGAGCGCGGACAGGATGTTCGTGTCGAGAAGATATTTCACGACCGGTCCAGATCGAAGGGCGGCGGAGGGAAGTCCTCGATTTCGGGGAAATCCTCGTCCGGGAGCGGTTGTGTCCGCAACCATTCGACCAGTTCGGCCGGCGTCATGACCTTCCTGTCCGGTACGATCGACAGAACGCCGTCCGCCTCGCGGCGGATGGTGACCTCGTCGCCCTCGAAGTCGAACTCCTTTGGAATCCGGACCGCACGGCTGCGTCCGTTGCGGAAGACTTTCGCCCGCTGCTCCTGCTTCGCGATCCCGACCATCAGCGCCTCCTACGGCATATTACACAGAATATGCCGTAGGAGCGCCGTTCGCAACGCGCAATCATTCCGCCGCGACCCCCATGCGCATGCGCTCCATCTCCAGAAGGGCGCGGCGATACTCGACCGGCATGACCTTCACGAATTTCGGCCGATAGCTTTCCCAGTCCGCCAGCATGCGCCGGGCGAGGCCCGAGCCGGTGTAGCCGGCATGGTTCTGGACGAGGCTCTTCAGGCGTTCGTCGTCGTGGCGCGTCATGTCGGACGAGACGTCGACGCGGCCCTTGTGCTGGACGTCGCCGCCCGAATGGTAGCGCTTCTCCAGGAGCTCGTCCTCCTCCGGGACGGGCTCCAGCTCGACCATCGCCATGTTGCAGCGCTCGGCGAAGTCGCCGCTCTCGTCGTAGACATAGGCGACGCCGCCCGACATGCCGGCCGCGAAGTTGCGGCCCGTCTGGCCGAGGATGACGACGACGCCGCCCGTCATGTACTCGCAGCCGTGGTCGCCGACGCCCTCGACCACCGCGACGGCGCCGGAGTTGCGCACCGCGAAGCGCTCGCCCGCCACGCCCCGGAAGTAGCATTCGCCCGAGATCGCGCCGTAGAGCACCGTGTTGCCGATGATGATCGATTCCTCGGGCACCACCCGCGTGTCCTCGCGCGGTCGCACGATAATCCTGCCGCCCGAAAGGCCCTTGCCGACATAGTCGTTGCCGTCGCCGACGAGGTCGAAGGTCACGCCGCGCGTCAGGAAGGCCCCGAAGCTCTGGCCGGCGGTGCCGGTGAGCTTGACGCGGATCGTGTCGTCCGCGAGGCCCTTCAGGCCGAAGCGCTTGGCGACCTCGCCCGACAGCATGGCGCCGGCCGAGCGGTCGACATTGGTGATCTCCGTCTCGATCGAGACCTGCTGACGGCTCACCAGCGCATCCTGCGCCTGCGCGATCAGCTTGCGGTCGAGGACGTCGTCGATCGGATGCTCCTGGCGCTTGGTCCAGAGATACTCTCCGGCCTCCGCCTCCGGCTTGTAGAAGAGCTTGGAGAAGTCGAGGCCCTTGGCCTTCCAGTGGTCGACGAGCGGGCGCTTGTCGAGCCGCTCGGAGCGCCCCGTCAGCTCGGCAAGCGTGCGCACGCCCATCGCCGCCATCAGCTCGCGCACCTCTTCGGCCACGTAGAAGAAGAAGTTGACGACGTGCTCGGGCGTGCCCTTGAAGCGCTTGCGCAGGACCGGGTCCTGCGTCGCGACGCCGACCGGGCAGGTGTTGAGGTGGCACTTGCGCATCATGATGCAGCCCGCCGCGATCAGCGGACCCGTGGAGAAGCCGAACTCGTCGGCGCCCAAGAGCGCCCCGATGATGACGTCCCGCCCCGAACGCAGCCCCCCGTCGACCTGCAGGCAGACCCGCGACCGGAGACCGTTCAGGACGAGCGTCTGCTGCGTCTCGGCCAGCCCCATCTCCCAAGGGGAGCCGGCGTGCTTGATCGAGGTCAGCGGCGAGGCGCCCGTGCCGCCGTCGAAGCCGGCGACGATGATGTGGTCGGCGCGCGCCTTGGCGACGCCCGCCGCGACCGTGCCGACGCCGACCTCGGAGACGAGCTTGACCGAGATGTCGGCCGCCGGATTGACGTTCTTCAGGTCGTAGATGAGCTGCGCCAGATCCTCGATGGAGTAGATGTCGTGGTGCGGCGGCGGCGAGATGAGGCCGACGCCCGGCGTCGAGTGCCGCGTCTTGGCGATCGTCGCGTCCACCTTGTGCCCCGGCAGCTGCCCGCCCTCGCCGGGCTTGGCACCCTGCGCCACCTTGATCTGCAGCATGTCGGCGTTGACGAGATAGTCGGTCGTCACGCCGAAGCGTCCGCTCGCGATCTGCTTGATCGCCGAGCGCTCGGGATTGGGCGATCCGTCGTGGAGGAGCTGGTAGCGGTCGGGCTCCTCCCCGCCCTCGCCCGTGTTCGACTTGCCGCCGATCCGGTTCATGGCGATGGCGAGCGTCGAATGCGCCTCCCGGCTGATCGAGCCGAAGGACATGGCGCCGGTGGCGAAGCGCTTGACGATCTCCTTGGCCGGCTCGACCTCGTCGAGCGGCACGGGGCGCAGGCCCACCTCCTCCGCCATCTTGATGCGGAAGAGGCCGCGGATCGCCGAGGACTCCACGGCGCTCTGATTCACGAGGGCGGCGTACTCCTTGTACTTGTCGTAGCTTTCCAGGCGCACGGCGTGCTGGAGCGTCGCCACCGCGTCCGGCGACCAGATGTGGGCCTCGCCGCGGATGCGGTAGGCGTATTCGCCGCCGACCTCCAGAGAACGCGCCAGCACCGGATCGTCGGAGAAGGCGAGCGCATGCCGCTCGGCGGTCTCGCGCGCGACCTCCTCCTGCCCGACGCCCTCGATGGTCGTCGCCGTGCCGAAGAAGAAGCGGTCGACGAACTCCTGCCGCAGGCCCACCGCGTCGAAGATCTGTGCGCCGCAATAGGACTGGTAGGTCGAGATGCCCATCTTGGACATGACCTTGAGGAGACCCTTCCCCACCGACTTGATGAAGCGGTAGACCACCTCGTCGCTCGACACCTCCGGCGGAAACTCCTTGCGCCGGTGCATGTCGAGGAGCGTGTCGAAGGCGAGATAGGGGTTGATCGCTTCCGCGCCGTAGCCGGCGAGGCACGCGAAATGGTGCACCTCGCGCGGCTCGCCCGACTCCACCACGAGCCCGACGGCCGTGCGCAGGCCCTTGCGGATCAGATGGTGGTGGACCGCCGCGACCGCGAGCAGCGCCGGGATAGGAATGCGGTCCGGCCCCATCTGCCGGTCCGACAGGATGATGATGTTGTAGCCGCCGACGACGGCGGCCTCGGAGCGTTCGCAGAGGCGGTCGATCGCGCCCGCCATGCCGGCCGCGCCCTGCTCGGCCGGATAGGTCGTGTCGATCGTCTTGGTGTCGAACCGGTCCTCGGTGTGGCCGATGGTGCGGATCTTCTCCAGATCGCCGTTGGTCAGGATCGGCTGGCGCACCTCCAGCCGCTTGCGGCGCGAGTTGCCTTCCAGGTCGAAGATGTTCGGGCGGGGGCCGATGAAGGAGACGAGGCTCATCACCAGCTCTTCGCGGATCGGGTCGATCGGCGGGTTGGTGACCTGCGCGAAGTTCTGCTTGAAGTAGGTGTAGAGGAGCTTGGACTTCTCGCTCATCGCCGAGATGGGCGTGTCGGTGCCCATGGAGCCGATCGCCTCCTGGCCCGTCACCGCCATCGGCGCCATCAGGAGCTTCAGATCCTCCTGGCTGTAGCCGAAGACCTGCTGGCGATCGAGCAGCGAGACGTCGGAGCGCGAGGCCCGGGGCGCCACGGGCTTCAGATCCTCCAGGATCAGCTGGGTGGACTTCAGCCAGTCGCGATAGGGATTGGCGCTGGCGATCTCGGTCTTGACCTCTTCGTCGGAGACGATGCGGCCCTTCTGGAGATCGATCAGCAGCATGCGACCCGGCTGAAGCCGCCACTTCTTGACGATCCGCTCCTCGGCCACCTCCAGCGTCCCCGCCTCGGAGGCGAGGATCACGAGGTCGTCGTCCGTGACGACGTAGCGCGCCGGGCGCAGGCCGTTGCGGTCGAGCGTCGCGCCGATCTGGACGCCGTCGGTGAAGCAGACGGCCGCCGGCCCGTCCCAGGGCTCCATCAGCGCCGCATGGTACTCGTAGAACGCCCGGCGCTCCTCGCTCATCTGCTTGTTGCCGGCCCAGGCCTCCGGGATCAGCATCATCATGGCGTGGGACAGCGGGTAGCCGCCCTGCGTCAGGAACTCGAGCGCGTTGTCGAAGCAGGCCGTGTCCGACTGGCCCTCGTAGGAGATCGGCCAGAGCTTCCCGATGTCGTTGCCGAAGAGTTCGGAATCGACCGAGGCCTGCCGCGCCGCCATCCAGTTGACGTTGCCGCGCAGCGTGTTGATCTCGCCGTTGTGGGCCACCATCCGGTAGGGGTGCGCGAGCCGCCAGGACGGGAAGGTGTTGGTCGAGAAGCGCTGGTGGACGAGCGCGAGCGCGCTCTCGAAGCGCGGGTCCTTCAGGTCGGCGTAATAGGCGCCGACCTGGTAGGCCAGGAACATGCCCTTGTAGACGACCGTCCGGCAGGAGAGCGAGACGACGTAGAAGTCCGTGTCGACGGACTGCGCCTGCTGATAGACCCGGTTCGAAACGACCTTGCGGATGAGATAGAGCTTGCGCTCGAAGGCCTCGTCGTCCGCGCAGGAGGCGGGCCGCTGAATGAAGACCTGCCGGTGCACCGGCTCGGTCGCCGCGATCTCCGGGGCCTTGGACAGCGAGGCGTTGTCGACCGGCACCTCGCGCCAGCCGAGCACCTGGCAGCCCTCTTCCACGGCCGCCTGCTCGAACAGCTCCTTGAAGTGCAGGCGGCGCGCCTCCTCCTGCGGCATGAAGACGAAGCCGACACCGTAATGGCCCGGCTCGGGAAGCTCGACGCCCTGTCCCGCCATCTCCTCCTGGAAGAAGCGGTGCGGGATCTGGACGAGCATGCCCGCGCCGTCGCCCATCAGCGGATCGGCGCCCACCGCGCCGCGATGGGTGAGGTTCTCCAGGATCTTCAACCCCTTCTCGACGATCGAGTGGGACTTCTCGTTCTTCATATGCGCGATGAAGCCGACGCCGCAGGCGTCGTGCTCGTTGCGCGGGTCGTACAGACCGACGCGCCCCGGATTGGTGCGGGCTTTGACCGACGCGGAATCCGTGATGGTGGCGGCCGCGTATCCCGTCTGGAATGGCGTCATCGTCATCGCTTGCGTCTCCGTTCGTTCGCCGGCGGGCCCGAGGGACCCGCGCGGCGCGTTCAAACCCGTGTCGTCTTCCTGGATGGCGCGTCGCGGATCGCCGGCTCGTCTCCCCGAGCCCTCCACGGCGCCGCCGCCCTCCCCGGCAGCATGCTCCGGCCGTTTTCCCCCGCCCGGCCCGGACGGCGCAAGCAAATATTACGGCAGTGATGCTGACCTATTTCCAGTCTATGCCAGAGTTCGGAACGGCAGGCAAGTGAGCCGTACCCGACGGTTCCGCGGCCGTGTGCTTTACCGTTCTCCAAGCTCGGTCTAAGCCGGCGGCATGATCTTCGCATCCGACAACTGGTCCGGCGTCCATCCCGCCATCACCGCCTCGCTCGCCGCGAATTCCGAGGGCATGGCGAGCGCCTACGGCTCCAGCGAACTCGACAGACAGGTCGAGGCCCGCTTCAACGAGATCTTCGAGCGCGAGGTCGCCGTCTTCTTCGTCGGCACCGGGACGGCGGCGAACTCGCTGTCCTTCGCGGCCGTCAACCGGCCGGGCGGCGTCGTCCTCTGCCACCGCGAGGCCCACGTCATCGAGGACGAGTGCGGGGCGCCGGAATTCTTCACGCACGGCGCGCGCATGGCCCCGGTCGACGGCGCCGGCGGCCTGATCGACGCCTACAATCTGAAGCGCGAGCTGGCGCGCTTCCGGCCCGACTTCATCCATGCCGGCCAGCCCATGGCGATCTCGATCTCGCAGCCGAGCGAGGCCGGCACGCTCTATCCGCTGCCCGAGATCGAGACGATCGGCCGCATCGCGCACGAGCACGGCCTGTCGCTTCACATGGACGGCGCCCGCCTGCCCAACGCGCTCGCCGCGACGGGGGCCAGCCCCGCCGAGATGACGTGGAAGCTCGGCGTCGACATCCTCTCCTTCGGCGCGACCAAGAACGGCTGCTGGTGCGCCGAGGCCGTCGTCTTCTTCGATCCGGAGAAGGCGCGCCAGTTCCCCTACATCCGCAAGCGCGGGGCACAGCTCTTCTCCAAGACGCGCTTCATCGCCGCGCAGTTCATGCCGTACCTCAAGGACGGGCTGTGGCTGGAGCTCGCCGCCCATGCCAACGCCATGGCGGACGCGCTGCGCGAGGGCGTGCGCCATTCCACCCATGCGCGTGAGGCCTGGGCGACGCGCACCAACGAGGTCTTCGCCATCCTGGAGCGCCCCGTCGCCGAGCGGCTCCGCGCCGAGGGGGCGGTCTTCTACGACTGGAACCCGCCGCACGGCTCGCCCTCGCTGGTCGACCGGAACGAGGTGCTGGTGCGCCTCGTCACCTCGTGGTCGACGCAGGAGCGCGACGTCGAGCGCTTCGCCGCCGCCATCGCCTGAGCCCGTCCGGTCAGCCGAGGCGGACCGCGCCGGCCGCGGCCAGCCGCTCGATCGCGTCGGCGTCGAGGCCGGCGATGTCGGACAGGATCTCGCGGCTGTGCTGGCCGAGGCGCGGTGCGGCGACTTCTCCTCCGCCCGGCGTCGCCGACAGGCGCATGGGCGTGTCGATCGTGCGCACGGTTCCGAGCGTGTCGTGCGGCAGGTCCCTCACCACGCCGCGCCGGATCAGCGCCGCGTTGGTGCAAACCTCCTCCACGGTGCGGATCTCGCCGCAGGGCACGCCCGCCCGCCCGAGCGTTTCGGTCCAGTGGGCCCTGGAATGCTCCGCGATGACGCCGGCCACGATCGGCACGAGGATCTCGCGGTTCGCCACGCGGTCGGGCGCGCGGCGGAACCTGTCGTCCGAGGAAAGCTCGGACCGGCTGCAGGCCTCGCAGAACCGGACCCAGAGCGCGTCGTTGGCGACTGCGAGGTTCAGCCAGCCATCGGAGGCCCGGAACGCCTCGTAGGGAACGATCGTCGGATGGGCGTTGCCCCTCCGGACCGGCGAGCGGCCACTCTCGAAGACGATGCCGGCGTTGAAGGTGAGGAGCGAGGCCATGGCGTCGATCATCGCGATCTCGACCCGCTGGCCGACGCCGGTCGTCTCCCGGGCGCGGAGGGCCAGCAGGATCCCCTGTGCCGCGTAGAGCCCGGTCACGAGGTCGGCGATGGAGGTGCCGACCTTCGTCGGCGGCCCGTCCGCATGGCCGGTGATGTCCATGATGCCGGAGGCGCCCTGCACCACGAGGTCGTAGCCGGGCCGGTCCCGTTCCGGCCCCTCGGCGCCGAAGCCGGAGATCGAGCAGTAGACGATGCGCGGGTTCCAGGCCGAGACGGTGTCGTAGCCCAGACCGAGCCGCTCGGCCGTGCCCGGCCGGAAGTTCTCGACGACGACGTCGCAGGACTCGACCAGGGTCTTCAGCACGCCGCGCGCCAGCGGATGCTTGAGGTCGAGCGCCAGGCTGCGCTTGTTGCGGTTGACCGAGAGGTAGTAGGCCGATTCCCCGCCCCGGAAGGGCGGCCCGAAGGCGCGCGAATCGTCGCCGTGGGCGGGCTCCTCGACCTTCACCACGTCCGCCCCCATGTCGGCGAGCTGCATGGTGCAGAACGGGCCGGAGACGACCCGCGACAGGTCGAGGACCCGGATGTCGCCGAGCGGCTTCATAGGCCGAGCCGACGCGGGGCGGACAGGCTCAGCACAGCGCGTCTGCCAGCTCCTTCAAATTGCGCACGACGAGATGGGGCCGGTGGGGCGTGTCCTCGTAGGGACGGTCGCGCCGGTTGACATAGCCGCCCTTCATCCCCTGCGCCTGCGCGCCGATGCAGTCGAAGGCGTGGTTGGCGACATGCATGATCCGGGACGGATCGGTCCGCAGGATCTCGGCGGCCGTGCGGTAGGTCGCGGCATGCGGCTTGAAGTAGCCGGAGGTCGCGATCGAGATGACATCGTCGAAGGGATAGCCGATGTGCGGCCTGGCGTTCTCCAGCATGTCGGGATCGCCGTTGGAGAGGATGACCAGCCGGTAGCGCTTGTGCAGCCGGGCGAGCGCTTCGTGCGCGTCCGCAAAGGGCTTCAGGCGCTCGATCTCTGCGACCAGCGCCCGCGCCTCGTCTTGCGTGTGCTCGATGCCGGCGCGCTCCAGCGTCAGCGACACCGCGCGCCGGCCGATCTCGCGGTAGGGCGTGTGCCCCCGGTCGAGCAGCGCGTCGATCATCGAGTTCTCGAAATGGGTGCGGCGCCACCACGTGACCAGCGAGCCCGGTTTTCCCGCCCAGCCCTTGGCCCGGAGGAACGGCGTGACGGCCTCCGTCAGGCCGGCCTGCATGTCGACGATCGTCCCGTAGAGGTCGAAGGTCAGGACGCTCAGCGTGGACTTCAACTCGTCCGTCGACATCGTTCCCACAGGCATCGGCATGGTCGGTCTCCTCCCCGAAAGGCGGACCGGAACGTACGCCCGCCCTACGATCTCCCGCAGCGACAGCTATTGATCAAATGGATTGTCACAATGGCATTATTGACCCTACTCATGTGTCATGAGGAACCTTCGCTCGGTCGATCTCAATCTTCTGGTCGCGCTCGACGCCTTCGTCGCCGAGCCCAGCGTGACGCGGGCGGCGGCGCGGCTCGGCCTCAGCCAGCCGGCGGCGAGCAACATGCTGTCGCGGCTGCGGGTGCTCTTCGAGGATCCGCTCCTGGTGCGGACCTCCAGCGGCATGCAGCCGACCGAGCGGGCGCGGGAGCTGCACGAGGCGCTGGTGCCGATCCTGCGCGGCATGGAGCGCCTGTTCGAGTCCCGCCTCGCCTTCGACCCGGCCACGACCACGCGCAGCTTCTCGGTGCGCATGTCGGACGTGCTCGTCGCCCTGTTTCTGCCGCTCGTCACGCCGAGCTTCCTGCGTCTGGCGCCCCAGGCGTCGATGAAGATCACCCATCTGCCGCCGCACGAGACCCTGGACGCGCTTGAGGCCGACCGGCTGGATCTCGCCGTGAGCATGGGACTGGAGCACGGCCGCTCGATCCTCTCGCGTCCGATCCTGCGCGAGCGCATGGTCTGCGTCATGCGGGCCGGGCACGAGGCGGAACGGGGCGAGTTCGACACCGAGCGCTTCCTGGCGCAGCGCCACGTGCGGGTCTCTGTCAGCGCCAACGATCAGCGCTTCGTCGATCACACGCTCTCGCAGATGACGCTGCAGCGCGAGGTGGCCCTGCAGCTGCCCTACTGGACGCTTCTTCCGAGCGTCCTCGAGGACACCGACCTCGTCTCCGTCGTGCCCGAAAGCCTGATGCGCCGGTTCGGCCCGGGCTTCGTGTCGCGCCCCCTGCCCTTTCCCTCCGACGCCTTCGACTGGTGCGTCTACTGGCACCGCCGCCACGAGGGGAACCCGGCCCAGGCCTGGCTCGTCGAGCGCTTCGCGGAGGCGGGCGAGGCGCTCAAGGGCTGAGGCGGTTCAGGCGTCGGCCGGCTTCCAGGTGGAGCTGGCCATGGCCGCAAGCCGGTCCTCGCCGTCGTAGAGGCGCGATTCCAGGAAGGCGACGCTGCGGCCCTCGCGCAGCATCCGCCCCTCGCAGCGCGCGGTCCCGGCGCGCAGGGGACGCAGATACTGCACCTTCATCTCCAGCGTCGCCCCGCCGCGCCCGTTCCGATGCTTCAGGAGGTGGCCCATGGAGATGTCCATGACGGTCGCGATCAGGCCGCCATGGAGCGTGCCCTGCGGGTTGAACATGAAGTCGTGGATCTCGAACTCGATGCGGCAGCAATCCTGCGGATAGGTGATCGAGAGATCGAGCAGCCGGGCAAGGAAGAACGTCCCGAAGGCCTGCTCGTAGGTCGAGATCGCGTCCTCGAAGCGCCGGCGCGCGCGGTCCTCGTCCACGAGCCGTCCCCTCAGACGCCGGAGAAGCGCGGCGGGCGCCGGGCGGCGAAGGCCGCACGCCCCTCGGCGTAGTCGGCACTGTCGAAGCAGGCCTGCACGGCTGCGTCGACGGCGGCCGCGTCCGGCGCGCCCGCCTCGCCCGTCAGGTGGCGCAGCGTCGCCTTGACGGCCGAAAGCGTCAGCGGCGCGTTGGCCGCGATCTGCGCGATCCGCTCCTCGACCGCATCGGCGAAATCTGCGGCTTCGAAGACCTCCTGCACGAAGCCGATCCGCGCGGCCTCCCGCCCGTCGAAGATGCGGGCCGTGAGGAAGAGGTCGGCGGTCCGAGCCGGGCCGAGCATGTCGGCGAAGCGCTTCAGGCCGCCGCGCTCGTAGCCGACGCCGAGCCGGCCGGCCGGCATGCGGAATCGCGCATCGGCCGCCGCATAGCGAAGGTCGCAGGCGAGCGCGAGCGTCATCCCCCCGCCCATGCAGACGCCGCGGATCGCGGCGAGCGTGGGGCGCGGGCTCGACATCAGGGCGACCTGCGCGCGCGTCACGTCGATCTCGTAGCGCGCCACGGCCTCGGGGCTGCTTCGAGCCGCACCGAACTCGGAGATGTCGGCGCCCGACACGAAGGCGGCCTCGCCCGCTCCGGACAGGACGAGGACGCGCGCATCGGGGCTCGCGTTCGCGGCTTCGACGGCGTCGGCGAGGGCGCCCCACATGGAGAAGGACATGGCGTTGCGGCGGCGCGGGTGGTCGATGACGATCCGGCAGACGCCGTCGGCGGTCCGACTGCGGATGCGGCCGGCCGCCTCGCTCGCCGCCTCGCTCATCGCGTCCTGTCCCCTGCCGGCGCGGCGTTCGTCATTGGAGGACGACGACCTGCGCGCCGACATGGACGCGCTCGAAGAGGTCCGTCACGTCGGCGTTGCGCATGCGGAAGCAGCCGGCGGAGGCCGCCGAGCCGATGGAGTTCGGCGAGTTGGTGCCGTGGATGCGGTAGGTGCCCCAGCCCAGATTGAGAGCGCGCACGCCCAGCGGATTGGACGGGCCGGGGCCGACCGACTGCGGCAGGCGCGGGTTCTTCTGGCGCATGGACGCGGTCGGCACCCAGGTCGGGTCGACGCGCTTCTTGGAGACCCAGCTCGTGCCGAACCACTGCTCGCTCGGCTTGCCGACGGCGATGTCATACTGCAGGGCGGTGTCCTCGTCGGTGACGAGGAAGAGCTGGCGCGCGCCCGTCATGATGACGACCGTGCCCGGCTCGTAGTCGCCGATGAAGACGGTCTCGCGCGGGCCGCCGGAGGCGGCGCCCGCCGAAAGGGCCGGCCCGGCGAAGAGAAGCGAGAGAGCGAGGGCGGCGAGGATACGCGACAAGACAAGGCTCCTGCGGACGGTCGGCGCAAGGACGGGCGCGACGCCTCACGCGGGATCGGCCCCGCGCGCCTCCCCATTGTTGCGGAACCAACTTGCCAAGAAGTCAACGAAGACGCGGGTTCGCGCCGGCAGGTGGCGGCGGTGCGGAAAGACGGCGTGGATGCCGGCGTCCCGCGGCATGAAATCGTCCAGCACCCGCACGAGGCGTCCGCTCGCCACGTCCTCGCGCACGATGAATTCGGGGGCCGTCGAGAAGCCCAGGCCCGCGCGCACCGCGGCCCGCACCGCGAGCGGCGAGTTGGCGCTGAAGTTGGAGGAGACCGCGACGGCGATCCGCTCCCCGCTCGCGGGCTCGAGGAAGCTCCAGCTGGCCGGCGAGCGCGCGTTGGTGTCGATCACGACCGGCAGGCGGGACAGGTCGGAGGGGTGCGAGGGGGTACCGTGCCGGGCGATCAGATCGGGGCTGGCGTAGACGACGAAGTCGAGATCGGCGAGGCGCCGCGCGATCATCGCCGAATCGTCGAGCCGCGTCATGCGGATGGCGACGTCGAAGCCCTCCTCCACGAGGTCGACGAAGGCGTCGTCGAGATGGATGTCGAGCGCGATCTGGGGATGGGCGAGCGCGAAGTCGACGAGGCAGCGTCCGAGGTCCGAATCGCCGAAGGTGCGTGCCGCCGAGACGCGCACGGTGCCGCGCGCGTCGCCCGACGCCTCGCGCGCCTCCTCGTTCAACGCGTCGAAATCCGCCAGGATCGCCGCCGCGCGCGCGTGGTAGACCGAACCCGCCGCCGTCAGCGCGACCTGGCGCGTGGTGCGGTTGATGAGAAGGACGCCAAGCTCGTCCTCGAGCTCGCGCACATATTTGGAGACGAGCGCCTTGGAGCGGCCGGTGCGCCGTGCCGCGGCCGAGAAGCCGTCGTGCTCGATCACCGCGATGAAGGCCCGCATGCGGGTCAGCGTGTCCATCTTCCCTCCCCCGTCCGAGGCGTCCGACCGAAGCTTGCGCGAGGGCCGCCGGACCTGCCGCGAAATCGCGTCGTCCCGCGATTTAACGGTTGTGTATGACAGTCCGTCTTTCTATATCGCGTTTGCCCCATGTCGCACGTGCCTGTGGGCGTCCCCCGATCCTCGAACGCGAGGGCAACCGGGACGGTACCTGGACGTAACACATCCAGTCGCCTCCGCTGCTGGCGGAACGCGAGGACGCCTTGAAGCAACGACGGTCCGGGCCTTTCTGGTCTCTCCCGGTCTCCACCACCGGGAAAACTGAAGAGGCACACCATCCTTGCCTGAAGTGCGGCGGGTCCAAGCCCTCCAATCAACGGCAGCCTGAACGCTGAATCCGTCGCATCCGTGCGGCGCGTTCGAACATTCGTCCTGCCCGTGGCTCCACGGTCTTTTCGCGCGCGTCTTCGCGCCGGAAATGGCCGGAGATCCGCGAGCTCGGTTCCGTGCACCTTGATTCCGGGAGAGCTGCCATGGCCACCCAGCGCATCGTCGACTTCCTCGCCACCCGACGACCCGACGGCCCTTGCCTCGTCGTCGACCTCGATGTCGTGGAGGAGAACTTCTCGGCGTTCCGCCGCGCGCTCCCCGATTCGGCAATCTACTACGCGGTGAAGGCCAATCCGGCCCCCGAGATCCTGACGCTGCTCGCCTCGCTCGGCTCCAATTTCGACTGCGCCTCGGTGGCGGAGATCGAGATGGCGCTCGCCGCGGGTGCGACTCCGGCGCGCATCTCCTACGGGAACACCATCAAGAAGGAGCGCGACGTCGCCGCGGCGCATGCCCACGGAGTTTCGCTCTTTGCGGTCGATTGCGTGGAGGAGGTCGAGAAGATCGCCCGCGCCGCGCCCGGCGCGCGCGTCTTCTGCCGCGTCCTCACCGACGGGGCCGGCGCCGAATGGCCTCTCAGCCGCAAGTTCGGCTGCGTGCCGGCCATGGCGATCGAGGTACTGGAGCACGCCCACCGGCTCGGCCTGCGCGCCACCGGCGTCTCCTTCCACGTCGGCTCGCAGCAGACGGACACCGAGGCCTGGGACGGCGCGCTGGCCGATGCCGCCCACGTCTTCCAGGAGCTCGCCGAGCGCGGGATCGTGCTGACGCTCGTCAACATGGGCGGCGGCTTCCCGACGCGCTACCTCAAGGACGTGCCGAGCGCGCAGGCCTACGGCCATTCGATCTTCGAGGGGCTGAAGCGCCATTTCGGCAACCAGTTGCCGGAGACGATCATCGAGCCGGGTCGCGGCATGGTGGGCGACGCGGGGGTCATCAAGGCCGAGGTCGTGCTCGTGTCGAAGAAGTCGGCGGCCGACGAGAACCGCTGGGTCTATCTCGACATCGGCAAGTTCGGCGGCCTTGCCGAGACGATGGACGAGGCGATCCGCTACCCGATCGTCACCGCGCGCGACGGTGACGCCAAGGCCCCGTGCGTCCTCGCCGGACCGACCTGCGATTCGGCGGACGTCCTCTACGAGAAGACGCCCTACCCGCTGCCGATCTCGCTGACGGTGGGCGACGAGGTGCTGATCGAAGGGACCGGCGCCTATACGACGACCTATTCGGCCGTCGCCTTCAACGGCTTCGAGCCGCTGAAGAGCTACGTCATCTGACCGGCCCGGCGGCCTTCGCGCCGCCGGCTCATCGCTGGACGAGGCTTCGACGCGCGCTCTCCCTGATGGCGCGCGTCAGCCGGACGAGGGACGTCTCGACCCGTCGGGCGACCTGCCAGTAGAGCGGCACGTCGAGCGGCGAGCCGGGCAGGAGCTCGACCAGTTCGCCGGCCTCGATCAGCGGCCTGACCATCGCCTCGACGTTCATGCCCCAGCCGAGCCCGAGCCGCGCGGCCTCCACAAAGCCTTCGCTGGAGGGCAGCCCGTGGGTCGGCATCGGGACCGGCCGGCCGGCCGCCCGTGCCGCAAAGTGCTCCTGAAGCCGGTCTTTGGCGTCGAAGGTCAGGGCCGGCGCCTCTGCCAGCGCCTCCGCCGTGACGCCGTCCGCGAAATGCCGCGCCATGAAGCCCGGGCTCGCCGTCGCCAGATAGCGCTGGGCGCCCAAGGGAACGACGCGGCAACCGGGCACGGGTCGCTCGATCGCGGTGACCGCCGCCAGCACCCGGCCCTCCTCCAGCCAGGTCGCCGTATGCCCTTCGTCGTCGAGGGACAGGGCGTAGAGATCGCGCGCCTCGTCCGGCAGGGAGGCCAGGGCGGGAAGGAACCAGCTCGCGAGGCTGTCCGAATTGACCGCGAGGCTGACCGTCGGCCGCCCGGAACCGCGCGGTCCGGAAAGCCCCGGCAGGGCCGCGAAAAGGTCGCCCTCCAGAAGGCCGACCGCCTCGGCGTGCCGGCAGACCGCCTCGCCGGCGTCGGTCGCCCGGCACGGTACCGCCCGCACGATCAGCCGCGCGCCCACCCGCTCCTCCAGCCCTCGGACGCGCTGGGAGACCGCCGAAGGGGTGATGCCGAGCGCCTCGGCCGCGCGTTCGAACGAACCCGTGCGAACGACGGCGGCGACCGTGCGGATGGCGGGATAGTCCAGCACGCCTTGGATAAGCTCCGCTTCATCGAGATGAGGGATCTTCAGTAGCGCTTCTTCCGAGGATGCGCGAGAGATCGGAGCCCACCCCCCGGAGCCCCGTCTTGAGCCTTCCCGTCTTCCTCACCGGCTTTGCGACCTCGCTCGGGCTGATCCTGGCGATCGGCGCGCAGAACGCCTTCGTCCTACGCCAGGGGCTGCTCGGACGCCATGTGATGGCCGTCGTCCTCGTCTGCGCGGTTTCGGACGCGTTGCTGATCAGCGTGGGAATCGTCGGCTTTCGGACCGTCGCCGAGGCCCTCCCCTGGATCGAGCCGGCGATGCGGGTGGCGGGGGCGGCCTTCCTGATCTGGTTCGGCCTGCGCAGCCTGCGCGCGGCGCTGACCTCGACGGACGCGCTGAAGGCGGCCGAGCAGGCGGCGGGCGGGCGCAAGGACGCGGTACTGACGGCGCTGGCGCTCACCTGGGCCAACCCGCACGTCTATCTCGACACCGTCGTGCTCCTGGGATCCATCTCGACGCGGTTCGCGCAGGATCGCCTGTCCTTCGGGGCGGGCGCGGTGACGGCGTCCTTCGCCTTCTTCTTCACCCTCGGCTTCGGCGCGCGGCTGCTGCGCCCGCTTTTTGCCCGCCCCGGAACCTGGCGCGTGCTGGAGGGCGGCATCGCGGCGGTGATGTTCGCGATCGCAGGCAAGCTCTTGCTGGGCGGGTGAGAGAGTGGGGCGCCGGAGCCCTCCGAAGCCCGTCACCCGTCCGTCGCTTCGCGCCATTCCTCTCCCGCAAGCGGGAGAGGAATGGCG
>JAEZXX010000001.1 GCA_023419535.1 Pseudomonadota bacterium
GTGATGCGCGGCCCGCGCGGGGGGCGCCCCGCGCTGATGGGGCGGGGCGTCGGCCGGGCGCTGATGGCGCTCGCGGCCGAAGCGGCGGCGGCGGCCGGCGAGAGCGTGGTCTTCCTCGTCGGCGACCGCGCCTACTACATGCCGCTCGGCTACCAGCCGCTGGCGCCGGGCTCGGTGTCGATGCCGGGGCCGGTCGACGAGCGGCGCATCCTCGCTTTGCCTCTCGCGGCCGGGGCGTTGGATGGACTGTCGGGCGCCGTCGGCCCGCGCTGACCGGCGGTCTCAGACCTCCGCGAACCCGTCCATGGTGGAACGCGCGGTGCTGCGCGTGCCGACGCCGTCGAAGGCCTCGTCGAGCCAGCGCGCCGCCGCGTCCCGCCCGAGCCCGCGCAGGCGCGAGAGGGTCGAGAAGCGGGTGTCGAGCTTGCCGGCCGACCCGCCCTCGGCGAGCTCCGGACCCGCGACGATCATGTGGATGCGAAGGTCGGCGATGTTGCGCAGCGTCGGGTCGACGAAGTCCTCGTCGCGCGCCAGCCGCTGGATGTCGCGGATGGTGCGAAGGTCGCGCATCAGCGACGAATTGAAGGTGATCTCGTTGACGCGGTTCATGATGTCGCCCGGCCGCGTCGGCACGCCGTCGGTCTCGAAGGGCGTCACCTGCACGATCAAAAGGTCGCTCGCCTCGCAGCGGTTCGAGAAGAGGGGCGTCAGGACCGGATTGCCCATGTAGCCGCCGTCCCAATAGGACCGCCCGCCGATCTCGACCGCCTTGAAGAGGTTCGGCAGGCAGGCCGAGGCGAGGAGTGCGTCCGCCGTCACTTCGGCGCGCGAGAAGACGCGGGCGCGCCCGCTCTCGACGTCCGTCGCTCCGACGAAGAGGGGAATGGCCTCGGGGGCCGAGAGGCGGTCGAACTCGATCGCCTCCTCCACGACGTTGCGCAGGAGTGTTGCGGCGGGAAGGGCGGACCGATAGGGCGAGAAGAGCTGGCCGAGCACCTTGGCCCCTTCGAGCCAGGCGCCGAGGAAGGCGTCCGGGACGAAGGGATTGTAGCGCTCGGCGGCGCCGAGCGGCGAGCGCTTGGCGACGAGCCGCCACATCCGTTCCAACGTCTCGCGGGCCCCTTCGGCGCCGTTCCGGCACAGGCCGGAGACGAGGGCGGCCGCGTTCAGCGCGCCGGCGCTGGTGCCGGAGACGGCGCGTGGATCGATGGCGTCGTTCTCCAGGAGATGGTCGAGCACGCCCCAGGTGAAGGCGCCGTGGGCGCCGCCGCCCTGCAGGGCGAGGCTGACGGGCTTGGCCATGAAGGATCCTGCCTCGTTGCGTGACGAGCGAGACAATGGGCCAGCAGACGCGCGCTTCAAGCCCGCGATCAGCGGCCCTCGCGCCACCATGTCGCCGAAACGGCGAGAAGCAGCCCGGCGAGGCCGAGGAAGCCCGCGAAGAGCGGCGTGCGGTCGATCCCGACGAGGAGCGATTCCTGCGTCTGGCGAAGGCCGATGAAATTCGATCCGCTCGCGGCCGAGCGGCCGGAGACCGGGCGGACGGCCGGAACCTCCGCGTCCGCGCCGAGCCGTCGCACGCTTCCGCCGGAGCCTTCCGCGATCGGGGCGAGGAGGTCGGGCGTCGAGATCGCCTCGCGGTACTCGCGCGGATTGACCGGCCCCACATTGACGAGGGTCGACAGGTCGCCGTTGGCGATCTGGTAGAGGCCGAGCTCGTCCGCCGGGCTCGTGCCCGTCCATTCGCCGTCGCCGGCATCCGACAGGGCGAGCGAGAGCGTCCCGCCCGACGGCGTGATGATCGTCGCGGGCCCGGGATCCTCGCCGAGGGTGGTGCGCACGACCGTCAGCTGAGCGCCCTCGGCGGAGGCGCGCAGCGCCTCCTCCTCCAGCTCCGGCTCCTGCATCAGCCAGTGCGCGAGGCGCCGGAAGAGCGGCACGTGAGGGCCGCCGCCCGCAAAGCCGCGGCTCCAGAGCCAGCCGTGATCGGAGAGAAGCAAGGCGACGCGCCCTTCGCCCGCCCGGTCGAGGACGAGGAGCGGCTTGCCGTCCGGCCCCTCCATCACCGTCTCGCCCTGCGTGGTGCCGACGTCGATCGAGCGGAACCAGGGGCTCCAGTCGGCGGGGGTGGCCTCCGCGCCCGGCAGATCGCGCGTCACGGGGTGGCGGCGCCCGAGGTCCGACAGCATGGGGCGGAAGGCCCGCTCGTCGACGCCGCCGGTCGGCAGGGCGGGCAGGACAGAGGCGAGCGGCGAACTCGCGATCGAGTCCGGGCCCGCATATTCGGGACCGGAGGCGACCAGCACCGCACCGCCGTTCGTCACGTATTGAGCGATGTAGTCGTAGTAGAGCGTCGGCAGGACGCCGCGCCGCTGGTAGCGGTCGAAGATGATGAGGTCGAAATCGTCGATCCGCTCGACGAAGAGCTCGCGCGTCGGAAAGGCGATCAGCGACAATTCGTCGATGGGCGTGCCGTCCTGCTTCTCGGGCGGCCGCAGGATGGTGAAGTGGACGAGGTCGACGGCCGCGTCCGACTTCAGGAGATTGCGCCACGTGCGCTCGCCCGCATGCGGCTCGCCGGACACGAGGAGCACGCGCAGATTCTCGCGGATGCCGTCGACGAGCGCGATGGCGCGGTTGTTGATCCCGGTGATCTCGTCGGGTCGCGAGGCGACGGACAGCTCCAGGATGCTTTCGCCCGCGCGCGGCAGCTGGAACGGGAGTTGAGTCTCCTCGCCCGGTGTCGCGGGAAGGCGCGTCAGGAGTTCGCCGTTCAAATAGGCGCGCACCTCGACGGGGGTTTGCGTGGCGCCCGCGCCCTCCTCGACGACGCGGAAGGCGAGGCTCTGCTCTTCGCCGACGACGCCGAAGCGGGGCGAGGAGACGACCTCGATCCGCCGGTCGAACTCGTCCTCGCGGCCCGTGACGAGGCCGTGGACCGGCGCGTCGAAGCCGAGCGCCTCCGCGTTTGCCGGGACGTCGTGGACCTGCCCGTCGGTGATCATCACCGCGCCTCCGACACGGGCCGGCGAGACGTCGCGCAGCGCCGTGTCGAGTGCGGAGAAGAGCGCGGTCGTGCGGTCCGCGTCGCCGCCGGCGTCCGAGCGCGCCTCGACGACGCGGACCTCGAACTCGGGGTGTTCGGCAAGCTCCGCGCGAAGGGCGGCGAGCGCCGTCTCGGTCTGCGCGGTGCGGTCCTCGATCGACTGGCTCTGCGATCGGTCGACGACGAGGGCGACGACGCTCGACAGGGGCTCGCGGTCCTCGCGAAGGATCACGGGGTTGAGGAGCGCGAGCGCCAGCGCGCCGACGGCGAGAACGCGCAGGACCGCGCCGCGCGCGCGGGCGGCAAGAAGCGCCAGCGCGAGGAGGAGGGCCGGGACGGCGAGCGCCGCGACCGCCCAGAGCGGCAGGATGGGGCTGACATCGATCGACCAGCTCATTGGCCGAGCCGCTCGAGGATCGCCGGGACGTGGACCTGGTCGGCCTTGTAGTTGCCGGTCAGCACGTACATCACGATGTTGACGCCCGCCCGGTAGGCCCATTCGCGCTGGCGCGGATCGCTGGTGTCGGTCGGGTAGACGAAGAGACCGCCGTCATCGACGGCCCAGGCGCCGGCCAGATCGTTCGACGTGATCATGATCGAGGACACGCCGTCGCCGACGCTGGCGGGACGCCCTTCGAGCGCGCCGTCGCCGCGCGCGCTCGCCTCGACCCAGAGGTCCGAGCCCGCGTGCCGGCCGGGAAACTCGTCCATGATGTAGAACGCCTTGGTCAGCACGTGGTCCGCGGGGACCGGCTCCAGCGGCGGGATGTCGAGGTCGGCCAGGATGTCGCGCAGCCGCCGCTGCCCGTCCGAGACCATGCCGCCGCCCAGAGCGCCCATGGCGTCGCCCGCGACGTCGAAGAGGACGGTGCCGCCCTGCTTCATGTAGGCATCGATGCGGCTGACGGCCGCCGTGCTCGGCATCTCGGCACCCGCGTCGACCGGCCAGTAGAGCACCGGGAAGAAGGAGAGCTCGTCGGTCTCGATGTCGACCGCCATCGGCTCGCCGGGCTCCAGCGCGGTCTTGGCCGCGATGAAATGCGAGAGCCCCTGCAGGCCCTGCCGGGACACCTCGTCCCGGGCCGCGTCCCCGGTGACGACATAGGCCAGATGCGTCGTCCCGGTCGCGGCCAGCGCCCGCTCCATGTCGACCCCGTCGAGGTCGTCCAGGACCTGCGCCCGCGGCTCGGACGGAAGCCAGAGGAGAGCGGCGAGCAGGAGGGCCGCCGCCGCTCCGGTGGGGCGACGGGACGCCAGACGCGACATGCGGGAAAAGGCTCCGTTCAGCCAGAGGAGGGCGATCGCGTCGAGCGCGAGGAGGAGGAGCGCGAGGGCGAAGAGCCAGGGGGCGAGGTCGCGGGCCTCTCCGCCGCCGTAGGCGCGAGCCTCCGCACCGGCTGCGACGCCGACCGCGGGAAGCGGTTCGAGCGTGGCCTCGGCTCCCATGAGGTTGAGCGCGTAGACGCCCTCCTCGGTGCCGTAGAGGCCCGGCGGGTTCTCGCGGGTGACGAGTGGGGTGGCGCCGGCCTCCAGCGACAGCGGGCGGGCGTCGGCCGGGGGCGAGCCGAGGAAGCCGCGCGCGTCGAGAGCCCGGTAGGGCGCAAGGCTGACGGCCTGCGCCGCCGCGCCGCCGCCGCCGGTCCTCGAGAGCGTCACGATCCGGCGCAGCATGTCGACGAAGACGCCCGAGATCGGCAGGTTCGACCACGTCGCCTCGGCGGTCGTGTGGACGAGGACGATGGTGCCGGCGCCGCGGGCGGCGGCGGTCACGATGGGCGTGCCGTCGGCCAAGCTCGCCCAGGTCGCGGCGGCCAGGTCGGCGGACGGTTCGGCCAGCACCTGCCGCGAGACCGTGACGTCGGCCGGCACCTCAATGCCCGCGAAGGGGCTGCCCTGCGTCATCGGCGCCATGCGCTGCGGCTCCGACCAGGAGAGGGCGCCGCCGAGCTGGCGCTCGCCGCCGCGGAGCCGCACCGGCACCAGCGTGTCCTCGCCCGTCGTCGCCGCGAGGCGGGGTCCGGCGAAGCGCAGAAGCGTGCCGCCGTTCTCGACGAAACGATCCAGACCCTCGCGCGCGGCGTCCGGCAGGACGCCGATATCGGCGAGTACGACGATCGACGGGTCCTGTTCGAGGAGGCGGGGGATCGCGACCGAGAGATCGGCGCTGTCGGCGCGCACGAGATCGGCGAAGGGCTCCAGCGCACGGGTGATGTAGTAGAGCGGCGACAGCAGCGGCTGGGCCAGATCCGACGCCTCGCCGGAGACGAGCGCCACGCGCCGCCGCTGGAAGCTGTCGTCGACCAGGCGGACTTCGGCTGCGTTCGAGACGCCCTCGACCTCGATCCGGGCGACGTCGTTGCGCAGCTCCACCGGAATGTCGAACCGCGCCTCGGCCCTCGCGGCCCCCGCCTCGAACGACAGCGGGGCGCGGGCGATCTCGCGGCCCTGTTCGTCGAGGGCGCGCAGCGTGCGGGAGAGGGGCGCGGCCTCGTCGCTCGGCCGGACGGCCGCAGCCATCAGAGCGCCGGTGGCGTTGTCGGCGCCGGTCAGCGCCAGCCGGTCGGCGGGCTCGTCGCGGAACAGCAGCGTCTGTCGCGGTTCGATCGCGGCGAGCCGCTCCAGCGCCTGCGCCGTTCCAGGGGCGTCGAGCCCGTCTGTCAGAAGCACCAGACTTCCCGCAGGCATTCCCGAAAGAGCGCCGACGAGGCGCTCGGCGGCCGCTTCGCGGTCCACCCGCACCGGGCGAGGCTGTGCGGCCGCAAGTCGTTCGAGAGCCGTTCCGGCCTGCATCGGCGCCGCGTCGTCGCCCGCGCCCTCGGCGGACAGCACCAGCGAAACCGGTCGCCCGGCGTCTCCGGCCTCGCGGATCAGGATTTCGGCGTCGGCGCGCCGCGCGTCCCAGCCGGACGCGGTCGCCCAGCCGTTGTCGAGGAGGATCGCCACCGGACCATCGCCTTCGAGCGCCGCCGCGCGCGGATTGAGGACCGGCGCGGCGAGCGCCGCGACGATCGCGGCGGCCAGCAGCAGACGGAGCAGCGTCAGCCACCATGGGCTCTGCGCCGGCGTCTCCTCAGGCCGCGCGACCCGCGCCAGGATCGCGAGCGGGGGAAAGGCCTCGGCCTGCGGGCGCGGCGGGGTGAGGCGCAGCAGCCACCAGATGGCGGGCAGGGCGAGGAGGCCGACGAGGACCAGCGGGGCGCCGAAGGAAAGTGCTCCCATCAGGCGCGGTCCCGGGCCGTCTGCGGCATGCCGGAAAGGCGGCCGTGCAGCGCGATCAGGGCCTCGGAGGCGAGGCGGTCGGTGCGGTGGACGGTGAAGCTCCAGCCGAGCCGCGCGCAAGTGGCCGCGATGGCGGCGCGATGCGCGGCGTAGAGGTTCGCGTAGCCCTCGCGGAGGGCTTCCGCCCGGCCGGCGGTGAGCTTCATGCCCGTCTCGGGATCGCGGAACTCGGTCCGCCCGGAATAGGGGAAGGTCTCTTCGGCCGGGTCGAAAACCTGCACGAGATGACCGCGCACGCCGGTCGCGGCCAGCCTGTCGAGCCGCGCCGCGATGGCGTCCGGATCGTCGAGGAAGTCCGAGACGAGGACGAGCTCGGAGAAGCGGCGCAGGCGCGCCGGATCGGGCAGGCCGGCGTCCGGCCGCGCGATCGCAAGGCTGGCGGCGATGCGCTCGGCGGCGTTGCGCGCCGAGACGGGGTCGAGGACGCCCGGATAGCCGATCCGTTCGCCCGAGCGCGACAGGAGCTCGGCGAGGGCGAGGACGAGGACGAGCGCGCGCGATTCCTTGGAAACGGGCGCCGCGTTGGAGCGATAGCGCATGGAGGCCGAGGGATCCGCCCAGAGCCAGACGGTCTGGGCCGCCTCCCATTCGCGGTCGCGCAGGTAGACATGGTCGTCGCGTGCCGAGCGCCGCCAGTCGATGCGGCTCACCGCTTCGCCCTCCACGAAGGGACGGAACTGCCAGAAGTTCTCGCCCGGACCCCGGCGCCGCCGCCCGTGCCAGCCGGCCGTGACGTTGGCGGCGATGCGGCGCGCCTCCACGAGGAGATCCGGCATGGCGCCGGCCCGGTCCTTCGCGCGGCCGAGCGCCTCGCGCGGGACCGTCGGCTCGGTCAGAGAACCGATCGGGGACATCCGGCGCGTCTCAGCCGACCCGGCGCGCGAGCTTGCCGACGACGTCGCGCACCGACATGCCCTCGGCGCGCGCCGAAAAGTTCAGCGCCATGCGGTGCTGGAGGATGGGTTCGGCGAGCGCGCGCACGTCGTCGATCGAGGGCGCGAGGCGGCCGTCATAGAGGGCTCTGGCGCGAACGCAGGTCATCAGCGCCTGGGAGGCCCGCGGACCGGGGCCCCATGCGACGTGGGCGTCCGCCTCCGCCGAGCCGTGGCCCGGGCGCGCCGAGCGAACGAGCGTCAGGATCGCCTCGACGACGCTTTCCGTCACGGGCATGCGGCGCACCAGCGCCTGGATCTCCGACAGGCGCCCGGCGGTCATCACCGCGGCGGCCTTCTCCTCCGCCGCTCCGGTCGTGGCGAGAAGGATGCGGCGCTCGGCGTCCAGATCGGGATAGCGGACGTCGATCTGGCAGAGGAAGCGGTCGAGCTGCGCCTCGGGCAGCGGGTAGGTTCCCTCCTGCTCCAGCGGGTTCTGCGTCGCCAGCACGTGGAAGGGCGCCGGCAGGTCGTGCCGCTCGCCGGCGACCGTGACGTGGTATTCCTGCATGGACTGCAGAAGAGCCGACTGGGTGCGCGGCGAGGCGCGGTTGATCTCGTCCGCCATCAGGAGCTGGGCGAAGACGGGGCCCCTCACGAAGCGGAAGGAGCGCCGGCCGCTCTCGTCCTGATCCATGACTTCGGTGCCGACGATGTCGGAGGGCATCAGGTCCGGCGTGAACTGGATGCGGCGCGCGTCGAGCCCGAGCGCGATGCCCAGCGTCTCCACCAGCTTGGTCTTGGCAAGGCCCGGCACGCCGACGAGGAGCGCGTGGCCGCCGGCGAGAATCGCGACGAGGCTCTGCTCGACGACGCTTTCCTGCCCGAAGATCACCCGCCCGACCGAGGCCCGGACCTCCGAGATGTCGGAGAGCGCCCGCTCTGCGAGGCCGACCATCGCGTCCGCGTCGAGGGTCGCGGGCGGCGTCTGATGGATGGTCATGGGTCAGCTCCGTGGTGTCGGGCGGATCGGCGGGCCGGGCGCACCGGCCCATGAAGCCGTCCGCCGGCCCGTCTGGCAAGCGCCGTCCGGCAAACTATCTGGTGGGGGGCAAGCCCGGCGAAATTGAGACTTCCCGCGGGTCTCCTCGCATGGCCTCCCGCCCAGTCCCGCCGGGGACCCGGCACGAACACGACAGAACGGACGGTGCACCCTTGGACCATTCCGAACCCTCCGTCGACCGCGATCGGCCCTCGCCCGGCCTTGCGGCGCTGATCGCGAGGGCCGAACGCGCCGGACAGGGCGCGCCGCCGGTCGAGCGTTGGCATCCGGCGGCCTGCGGCGACATCGACATGGTGATCCACGCCGACGGTTCCTGGTCGCACGAGGGCTCGCCGATCGGCCGGCCCGCGCTCGTGCGACTCTTCTCCAGCGTGCTGCGCAAGGACGAGGATGGCGAGACCTACCTCGTCACGCCCGTCGAGAAGATGCGCATCCGGGTCGAGGACGCCGCCTTCGCGGCCGTCGAGATGGCGCGGGACGAGGAGGCGGGCGAGCCGGTCCTGACCTTCCGCACCAATGTGGGCGACGTCGTCGTCGCCGACGCCCGGCATCGGTTGCGATTCGAGACCGGCGAGGGCGGCTTCGTGCCCTATCTGCAGGTCCGCGGCCGGCTGGAGGCGCGGCTGACGCGCGCGCTCGCCTACGAGCTGGCCGACCAGATCGAGGAGGACGACCGTGGACGCGCCTTCGTCCGCTCGCGCGGCGCGCGGTTCGACCTTCCCCATGCTTGAGACCCGGCGGGACGTCTTCGACGCCGGCGATTTCCGGGCCCGCGTCAAGCGCCGCGGCGTCGAGGGGCTCGACGAGGACCGGGGCGACCACGTCCTCAACCCCGACATGGATCAGCTGATCGAACGCGCCGGCGCCCGGGAGGCGGCGGTCCTGGTGCCGATCGTCGATCGGGGCGGGGAGGCGGGCGTCATCCTGACCACCAGATCCAAGGCGCTGCGCAAGCATGGCGGGCAGGTCGCCTTCCCCGGCGGCTCGATCGATCCGGGCGACGCCTCGCCCGAGGCCGCGGCGCTTCGCGAGGCGCGGGAGGAGATCGCGCTGGAGGAGCGCTTCGTCGAGCCGATCGGCCGGCTGCCCCGCTACGTGACGACGACGGGCTTTCGCATCACGCCGGTCCTCGCGATCGTGCGGCCCGGCTTCGCCCTGGCGCCCGATCCGGGCGAAGTGGAGGACGTCTTCGAGGTGCCGCTCTCCTTTCTGATGGACCGCGCCAACCACGTGCGCGAAAGCCGCATGTGGCAGGGCAGGGAACGCCACTACTACGTGATGCCCTTCGGCGACCGCTTCATCTGGGGCGTGACCGCCGGCATCATCCGAACGCTCTACGAAAGGCTCTACGCATGACGGCACGGATCGAGGCCGACTGGCTTCGCGATCCCGATCTCCAGCGCGCGCTCGCTGCGCTTTCGGTGGAGGGCGACGAGGCGCGCGTGGTCGGCGGTGCGGTGCGCAACCATCTGATGGGCCGGCCGATCACCGACGTCGACATCGCCACGACCGCGCTGCCCGAGACGGTGATCGAGCGGGGGCGCGCGGCCGGCTTCAAGCCTGTGCCGACCGGCATCGCACACGGGACGGTGACGCTGGTCGCCGGCGGCCGGCCCTTCGAGGTGACGACGCTGCGGCGCGACCACGAGACCGACGGGCGCCGCGCTAAAGTGATCTTCGGGCGGGACTGGGAGGCCGACGCCCGTCGCCGGGACTTCACCATCAACGCCCTCTATTGCGACGCGCAGGGCCATGTCCTCGACCTCGTCGGCGGGACCCGCGACATCGAGAGCCGGACGGTTCGCTTCATCGGCGATGCCGCGGAGCGGATCGAGGAGGACTATCTGCGCATCCTGCGCTTCTACCGCTTCTTCGCCTGGTACGGCGAGGGGCGGCCGGACGCGGACGGCATCCGCGCGACGGCCCGTCTGAAGAACGGGCTGTCGCGTCTTTCGGTCGAGCGCGTGTGGGCCGAGCTGCGCAAGCTTCTCGCTGCGCCCGACCCCTCGCGCGCGCTCCTGTGGATGCGGCAGGCCGGCGTGCTCTCGGCGGTCCTGCCCGAAAGCGAGCGCTGGGGCATCGATGCGGTGCACGGCGTCATGCGCGAGGAAGCGCAGCGCGGATGGCCTGCCGACCCGCTGTTCCGGCTGATGGCGATCGTGCCGCCGGACGCCGCGCGCATGGGCGAGCTCGCCGCACGGCTGAAGCTGTCCAAGGCGGATCGCGACCGGCTGACCGCCTGGGCCCTGAGCGCTCCCGTCTCCGAGACGACGAGCGATTCGGCCTTGCGGGCCGCCCTGTATTTCGGCGAACCCCAGGCGGTCGTCGATCGGCTGCGCCTGGCGGTTTGCGCCGTCGGGGGCGGAAGCGCCGAGGCCGCGGCATCGAAGCTTCGGCTCGACTCGCTCCTCTTGGCGGCCGAGCGGTTCGAACGGCCGAAGCTGCCGGTTTCGGGCGCCGATCTCGCTGCGGCGGGGTTGTCCGCAGGTCCGCAAATGGGAGCCGAACTGCGCCGCCTGGAGACCGCGTGGGTCGAGAGCGGCTTCGTTCTCGGTCGCGATGCGCTGCTGGCGCGCTTGAAGGGCTGAGATCGCAGCCTTCCACGGCCCTTGGACGAGCGGACGGTTTGCAGAAACGAAAATGGGGCCCGGAGGCCCCATCGCTGGCTCGTCTCGCGGACTGGAAGCTACTGCGGCCGCTCCGTCGTTCCGGTGCGAAACGCCTCCAGCATGGTCGGCGAAATCCGCTCCACGCCCATCTGCTTGGCCTGCGCAACGGCCCGGCGAACCACTTCCGCCTGGCTTTCCGCGCGGATCACCCGCGCACAGCCCGGAATGACGCCTGCACAATCGAGTTCGTACATGCCTGCCTCCCGTGTCGATGACCAGTCATGTGTGGATTTCGGGTGACGGTCAATGCGGCATTTCATGCACGACTATCGAGCGAAGGGCTCACCGCGGCAAGTTGAAACGCCAGCGCCCATCTACACGTCTTCGTCAGGGCCAGCGGACCTCCGGCGGCAGGGAGGAGAGGATGGAATCGACGTTGCCGCCGGTCTTCAGCCCGAACAGCGTGCCGCGATCGTAGAGAAGATTGTACTCGACGTAGCGGCCGCGGCGGATCAGCTGCTCCTCGCGATCCTGGGGCGTGAAGGGCAGGGCGGCGTTCTGGCGCACGATGTGCGGATAGACCACCGCGAAGGCCTTGCCGACGTCGCGCGTGAAGGCGAAGTCGGCGTCCCAGCCACCCTTCTCCTGCGGCGAATGGAGCCAGTCGTAGAAGATGCCGCCGATCCCGCGCGCCTCGTTGCGGTGGGGCAGGAAGAAGTACTCGTCGCACCAGGTCTTCAAGGCGGGGTAGTCGACGATACCCGAATGGCGCTCGCAGACGAACTGCAGCGCCTTGTGGAAGGCCTGGCTGTCCCGGTCCTCCTGCGTGCGCCGGCGGTCGAGGACCGGAGTCAGGTCCGCCCCGCCGCCGAACCACTGGCTGGTGGTCACCACCATGCGGGTGTTCATGTGGACGGCCGGCACGTTCGGATTGCGCATGTGGGCGATCAGCGAGATGCCGGACGCCCAGAAGACCGGATCGTCGGCCGCGCCCGGGATCTGCTTGGCGAAATCGGGCGAGAACTCGCCGTGGACCGTGGAGGTGTGAACCCCGACCTTTTCGAAGACGCGCCCGTGCATCATCGACATGATTCCGCCGCCGCCGTTCTCGCCGCGCGCCCAGGGCTTGCGCTCGAAGCGGCCGGGGGCGAGGCCGGTCTCCTCGCCGAACTCGTCCTCCAGCCCTTCGAAGATCTGGACGATGCGGTCGCGCAACGCCTCGAACCAGGTCCGGGCGGCGTCCTTCTTGCCCTCGATGTCCTCGGGCAGGCCCTTCGGCAGTTCCGGTCGTTCCATGCCGTTCGTCCTCGAAGGGTGAAGCCCGCATTCGCGTCCCGCGCCTAACAGGAACGCGGGCGGGGCGGAAGGCAAGACGCGCGTCGGCGGGATTCGCCAGGCGCGTGCGGACGTCCTATCTTTCCTGAGACCTCGAGGCGTTCCCGGAACGACCCCATGCCGCGCACGCAAAAGCCCCCGTTGGAGAATTTGAGGCGCATCCTTCGCGACCGGCGCGAGGGACGCGGACCGGTTCGCGACAGCTTTCTGCGCGAGACCTTCACGCTTCCGCGCCAGGAGGCGCGGGCGAAGGCGCGTGAATGGCTGGAGCGCTATCCGAAGGCGGCCTACTGGACGGAGGTCGAGAGCTGGCGCCTGCTCCCGGGCGACGAGGTGGAGTTCACGATGCGCCGCCTGCCGAGCGCCGACTGAACGGGAGAAGCCGGACCGCGACCCTCCAAGCGCGCTCGGAGACCGCGTTCGATGGGAAACGTGCCGCAGGCAGGATGACCTTCGTTCGGTTCCGAAAGGGTCTCCCCACCTTCTCCCGCGGCCGGAAGAAGGTGGCGCGAAGCGCCGGATGAGGGCGTCTCAGAGCGGCCGTTCGGACGCATGAAGGTCGCTGCATCCTCCCGAAGCGACGCAACAGGCTTTCCGAGTATCGGCTCCGATGCTCGCGCCGAAGGTGTGACGCACGAACGCCCGCGTCCTTCGATGCCCTCAACCGCCTGCCGGCAGAGGCGGTCCGCTCGTCCCGCCCGTCCTTCGGGCTCTCGCCGAGGGGAGAAGGACGGCAAGTTGGAACGGCGTCAGCTCTCTCGAAGCTGCCGCAGCGCCTCGCCGATCACCACGGCGGCCGAGACGGCGAGATTCAACGACCGCGTGCCCGGTGCCATCGGGATCGTCAGGCGGGCATCGGCGAGATCGTGGATCCGGTCCGGGACCCCGGCGCTCTCGCGGCCGAAGAGGAGCACGTCGTCGCCCCGATAGGCGAAATCCCGGTAGTCCTCCTCGGCCCTGGTCGTCAGCAGGACGAGGCGCCGGCCGCCTGCACGACGGGCCTCTTCGAACGCGGCGAAGTCGACATGCCGCTTCAGGCGCGCCATTTCCAGATAGTCCATTCCCGCGCGCTTCAACGCACGATCGGTCAGGTCGAAGCCCGCCGGCTCGACGATCTCGACGTCGACCGACAGGCATGCGCCGAGGCGCAGGAGCGTGCCGGTGTTGCCGGCGATGTCGGGCTGGTAGAGTGCGATCGAGGGGGCCATCGCCTTCCATAGCGCGCCGACGGCGCGCCCTGAAGCGCCCGCCGCGTCGTGAAAGCGTCGCCTGACCGCCTATATGACGGCTTCACGCGGCCGAGAGACGGCCTGTCGCGGCGCGAGCGCGACGCCTTCGCACGAACGGGACGAGTTCGAGATGTTTTCCTTCTTCGAGCGGCTCGTCGACCCCTTTCCGAAGGGGATCGAGAACCCGCCCGCTTCGCTCTGGCGCTTCGTCTGGCACTACGCCAGGCCGGTCTGGCCGCTGCTCCTCCTGATGGCGCTGACGACGGCGGCGATCTCGATCATCGAGGTCTCGCTGTTCGGCTTCCTCGGGACCCTCGTGGACTGGCTCTCGGCGGCCGACCGCGAGACGTTCCTGGCCGAAGAAGGGGGCCGGCTGGCCCTCATCGGCCTCCTCGTTCTCGTCGGCCTGCCGGCGATCGTGTTCCTGTCGGGGCTCGTCTCGCTCCAGGCGCTGTTCGGCAACTTCCCGATGCGCTTCCGCTGGAGCGTCCACAACTGGCTGCTCGAACAGACGCTCGGCTTCTTCCAGGACGAGTTCGCCGGCCGCGTCTCCACCAAGGTCATGCAGACCGCGCTCGCCGTGCGCGAGACGGTGATGAAGCTGATCGAGGTGTTCCTTTACGTCGTCGTCTACTTCACCGGCATCATCGTGATGATCGCGGCGGCCGACTGGCAGCTCGCCTTGCCGTTCACGGTCTGGCTGGTGGGCTACGTCCTGATCCTGCGGCACTTCATCCCGCGGCTGATGGTCGTCGCGGAGGATCAGGCCGACGCGCGCGCCCTGATGACGGGGCGCGTCGTCGACGCCTATTCCAACATCGGGACGGTCAAGCTCTTCGCCCACACGGCGCGCGAAGCCGCCTATGCGAAGAACTCGATGGAGCCGTTCCTGGGCACGGTCTACGGCCAGGCCCGGCTGATCAACAAGCTCTACGTCTGCCTCTACCTCCTGAACTCGGTGCTGCTCTTCGTCATCGGCGCGCTGGGCATCTGGCTATGGCTCGGCGAACTGGTCACCGTGGGCGCCATCGCGGTGGCGATCGGTCTCGTCCTGCGCCTCAACGGCATGAGCCAGTGGATCATGTGGGAGGCGTCCGCGCTGTTCGAGAACATCGGCACGATCCGCGACGGCATGGCGACCTTCACCCAGGAGGTCGCGCTCACGGATGCAAAGGACGCCCGCGAGCTGAAGGTCGACGAGGGCGAGGTGCGTTTCGAGAAGGTCGGCTTCGCCTATGCGGGCGCCAGGCCTCACCGGGCCGCCGGCCCTGTCGTCGACGGCTTCGACCTCACCATTCGGCCGGGGGAGAAAATCGGCCTCGTCGGGCGCTCGGGCGCCGGCAAGTCGACGCTGCTGAACCTTCTTCTGCGCTTCTACGACGTCCAGTCCGGCCGCATCCTCATCGACGGGCAGGACATCCGCCACGTCACGCAGCATTCGCTGCGCGCCAATATCGGCATGGTGACGCAGGACACCTCGCTCCTCCACCGCACCATCCGCGAGAACATCCTCTACGGCCGGCCCGACGCGTCCGAGGAGGACGTGCGGCGCGCCATCCGGCGGGCCGAGGCGGAAGGCTTCATCGAGAGTCTCACCGACCGGGAGGGCCGGCACGGGCTCGACGCGGAGGTCGGCGAGCGCGGCGTCAAGCTCTCCGGCGGCCAGCGCCAGCGCATCGCCATCGCCCGCGTGATGCTGAAGGACGCGCCGATCCTCCTCCTCGACGAGGCGACCTCGGCGCTCGATTCGGAGGTCGAGGCGGCAATCGCCGAGAACCTCTACCGCCTCATGGAGGGCAAGACGGTGATCGCCGTCGCGCACCGTCTGTCGACCATCGCCGCGCTCGACCGGCTCGTCGTCCTCGACAAAGGCCGGATCGTCGAGGAAGGCACCCACGGCGAACTGATCGGCCATGGCGGCATCTACGCCCAGCTCTGGCAGCGGCAGGCGGGCGGCTTTCTCGACTGCGGGGCGGACGAGGACGCGCCGGCCGGCGAGGCGAGGGCCGCGGAGTGATCGACCGGCTGCTGCAGCGGTTCGAACGGGTCCTCGACCCGTTCGGCGACAGGAGAGGGGGCGAGGGGACGCAAGCGGACGCCGGGCGTCAGCCGCTCGTCGGCCATCTGCCGCCGCTGCCGCCCGACACCAACCGGTTCATCTGGCACTTCGCCAAGCAGGCCAAGGGTCCACTCCTCGGCATCCTGTTCGTCGGCGGGCTGACCGCCCTCGTCGACGCCCTGCTGTTCACCGGTGTCGGCTGGATCGTCGACGCTCTGGAAACGACCACACCCGACCGCCTCTTCGCCGAGCATGGCTGGCTGCTGTTCGGCCTCGCCGCCCTGACCCTGGTCGGGCGCGCCGCCGTCCTCATCGCCGCCTCGATCCTCGAGGAGCAGATCGTCGCACCGAGCTTCTACAACCGCATCCGCTGGGAGAGCTACCGGCGGCTGATGGACCAGAGCTACACGTTCTTCCAGAACGACTTCGCCGGACGCCTCGCCACCAAGGTGCAGCAGGTGGGGCAGGCGACCGGCGACTTCGTCGTCACGCTGCTCCAGACCTTCTGGACCTTCGTCGCCTTCGTGCTTCTGACCGTGACGATCCTCGGATCGATCGACGGGCGCATGATCCTGGTCATGGTCGGCTGGGCGCTCGGCTATGTCTGGATCATCTACGCCCTCCTGCCCCGAATCCGCGAACTCGGCCGCGAGCGGGCGAACGCCAATTCCATCTGGACGGGACGCGTCGTCGACGCCTTCACCAACATCCTGTCGGTGAAGCTCTTCGACGCCACGCGCAGCCAGGACCGCTTCGTGCGCGAGGGGTTCCAGCTCAATCTCGACGCCGTCTTCCGGCTCTGCCGGGCGCTGACGACGGTGCGCGGCGCGGTCGCGATCCTCAACGGGCTTCTCATCACCGGCGTCGGCGCGGTCGCGATCCTGGGCTGGCAGGGCGGCAGCGTCTCCTCCGGCGGCGTGGCCACCGCGCTGGGCCTTGTCCTGCGGCTCAACCAGATGTCGGGCTGGATGATGTTCAACATCAACGGCCTCGTTCGCAATTACGGGACGATCCAGGATGCGGTGGCGACCGTCACCGTGCCGCCGGCGCTGGTGGACCGGCCGGATGCGCCGACGCTTCAGGCGCCGCTCGGCGAGATCCGCTTCGAGAACGTCACCTTCCACTACGGCAAGGGCGGCGGCATCGTCGAGAACCTGTCGCTGACCATCCGGCCGGGGGAGAAGCTCGGCCTCGTCGGGCGCTCGGGCGCCGGCAAGTCGACGCTCGTCAACCTGCTCCTGCGGCTCTACGACCTGGAGGGTGGCCGCATCCTGGTCGACGGGCAGGATATCTCCCGCGTCAGCCAGGGATCGCTGCGCGCGGCGATCGGCATGGTGACGCAGGACACCTCGCTGCTCCACCGCTCCATCCGCGACAACATCCGCTACGGCAGCGACGACGCTCAGGCGTCGGCCGTCGAGGCGGCGGCGCGCCGGGCCAACGCGCTCGGCTTCATCCCGAGCCTGCGGGACCCGAAGGGCCGCGAGGGCTTCGACGCCCATGTGGGCGAGCGCGGCATCAAGCTGTCCGGCGGCCAGCGCCAGCGCATCGCCATCGCGCGCGTCCTGTTGAAGAACGCGCCCATCCTCGTCCTCGACGAGGCGACGAGCGCGCTCGATTCGGAGGTCGAGCAGGCGATCCAGGAAAGCCTGACGGAGCTGATGGAGGGCAAGACGGTCATCGCCATCGCGCACCGTCTCTCCACCATCGCCCATCTCGACCGCCTCGTCGTCCTGGACGAGGGGCGCATCGTGGAAGAGGGGACCCACCGCGAGCTTCTGGCGCGCGGCGGCCTCTACGCCTCGCTCTGGCACCGGCAGTCGGGCGGCTTCCTCGGCGAGGCGGCCGCGGCCGAGTAGGCATGTCCGGTCGGCCGGGGAGCGGCATCGGCGTCGGGCGATGCGGCAGGCAAACCCTCAGCCGAGGAGATCGTGCGAGACGCGAAGGAAGATCCGCGCGCCGACCGGGATGAGATCGTCGGGAAAGTCGTAGTCGGGGTTGTGGAGCTGGGGATGCGCCTCGCCGGCGCCCAGGAAGAACATCGCCGACTTCGAATCGTGCCCGAAACGCCCGAAATCCTCCGAGGCGCGCATCGGCAGGCCGCGCTCGTCGTGCGGAACGCCCTCCGCGTCCAACGCCGCCCGAAGGACTGCCGCGGCCTCCGGCGCGTTGAGGCTCGCCGGGAAGATCTCGTGATAGTCGAAGGCGAGGTCGAGCTCGTTGTTCCGCGCGACGTCCCGGACGAGACCTTCGGCCCCGGCGCAGAGCTCGGCCATCCGCTCGTCGAGCCGGGTCCGCAGCGTCACGCGGATCTCGGCATGGCCCGGCGCGACGCCGAAGACCGCCTCGCCCATCCGGCAATGCGTGACCGTCGCCATCGCGAAATCGTCGGATGCGAATGTGGCGCCGCCGAGCGCCTGGAGCTTCGGCATGAGTTCGGCGAGGGCGAGCATCGGCGACGTCCCGGTCTCGGGCATCGAGGAGTGCGCCGTCCTGCCGGTCAGCTCGATCCGCAGGCCTCGGGACGCGCAGTTGACCACGCCCTCCTTCAGCCGGACATGGCCGAGCGGCACGCCGGGAAGGTTGTGCAGCGAAAAAGCGAAATCGGGTCGGATGTCGGCGTAGCGCGGGTCGGCGGTCACCCCCGCCGCGCCGTCGCCGGTCTCCTCGGCCGGCTGGAACATCAGGACGATGCGGCCGCGCGTCGGACGAATGCGCCCGAAGACGCGCGCCAGCAGCGCCAGGATCGCCGTGTGGCCGTCGTGCCCGCACATGTGCGACGTGCCCGGGATGGTGGAGGCGTGCTCGGCGCCGGACAGCTCCTCGATCGGCAGCGCGTCGAGCTCCGCGCGGAACAGGATCGTCGGGCCCGGTTCGGGCCCCTCGTAGACCGCCGCGACCCCGTGGCCGCCAAGGCCCGTCAGGATGCGGTCGGGCCGGGTCTCCTCGACCAAGGCGACGACGCGCGCGGCCGTCTGCGCCTCCTCGTTCGAGACTTCGGGAAATCGGTGGAGTTCGCGGCGGAACTCGGTCGCGGCGACGATGTCGTGATTGGTCAGGCTCATACTCGATTCCCGTCGCGGCGTGTTCGCGGAGGCGTTCCCGTCGCTCCACCTTTCCGCCGATCGCGGTCGAGGGCAACGATGATTTGAAAGGCCAGGCGGGCTCTGCGATCGTGGAACCTGTATGATCCCCGGATCGCCTGCGCCGCAGTCGCTCGCGACCCTTCGCCCCGGACGGGAGGACGGGTCCCGAAGGGCCGCGACCTGTTGCCCACAAGCCGCGTCACAGTCTGGACAAGTTCCAAGGCGCCGCTTAGAAAACCGCGCGTGTGGCGTTCGAAACGTCGGGGAGGGGGCGCGCTTCGTGTCTACACCGGCCGACAGCCATAGCGAGCGGCGGAGCCCCGGTTCCGCCTGACCGTCAAGGAGTGTCGATTCCCGTGAGCGTTCCCCATACCGACGAACCCACCCGCCGGGATTTCCTCTATATCGCGACGGGTGCGGCCGGCGCCGTCGGTGCGGCCCTCGCGGCCTGGCCCTTCATCGACCAGATGAACCCCGACGCCGGAACGCTCGCCCTCGCGCAGATCGACGTCGACGTCGGCCCGATCGCCGAGGGGCAGTCCATCACGGCCCGCTGGCGCGGCCGCCCGATCTTCGTGCGCCATCGCACCGCGGCCGAGATCGAGGCCGCGCGCGGCGTCGATCCCGCGGCGCTGCCCGATCCGATCGCGCGCAACGAGAACCTGCCGTCCGATGCGCCGGCCACCGACGAGAACCGCGCGGCCGAAGGGGCCGAGCAGTGGCTCGTGATGGTGGGCGTGTGCACGCATCTGGGCTGCGTGCCGCTCGGACAGGCCGGCGACTTCAACGGCTGGTTCTGCCCCTGCCACGGCTCGCACTACGACACGGCCGGCCGCATCCGGCAGGGCCCCGCGCCGCAGAACATGCACGTGCCGCTCTTCGAATTCGTTTCCGACACAACCATCCGCATCGGCTGAGGGGCGCGCGAGACATGTCTGGTCACTCGACTTACGTTCCCACCTCCGGCGTGATGCGCTGGCTGGACGCGCGCCTGCCGTTGCCGCGCCTGGTCTATGACAGCTTCATCGCCTACCCGGTGCCGCGCAACCTGAACTACGCCTATACGTTCGGCGGCATCCTGGCGCTGTTCCTCGGCATCCAGATCCTGACCGGCGTCGTCCTGGCCATGCATTACGCGGCCAACACCGAGCTGGCCTTCGGCTCCGTCGAGCGCATCATGCGCGACGTGAACTGGGGCTGGATGCTGCGCTACATGCACGCCAACGGCGCGTCCTTCTTCTTCATCGCCGTCTATCTCCACATCGCCCGCGGCCTCTACTACGGCTCCTACAAGGCGCCGCGCGAGGTGCTGTGGATCCTCGGCGTCATCATCTACCTCCTGATGATGGCCACCGCCTTCATGGGCTACGTCCTGCCCTGGGGCCAGATGTCCTTCTGGGGCGCGACGGTCATCACCTCCTTCTTCGTCGCCTTCCCGATCGTCGGCGAGCCGATCCAGACGCTGCTCCTCGGCGGCTTCGCGGTCGACAACGCGACGCTCAACCGCTTCTTCTCGCTGCACTACCTCCTGCCCTTCATGATCGCCGGACTCGTCGTCCTGCACGTCTGGGCGCTGCACGTGACGGGCCAGACGAACCCGACCGGCGTCGAGGTGAAGGACGAGCGCGACACGGTTCCGTTCACCCCGCACGCGACGATCAAGGACGGCTTCGCCATGATCGTCTTCCTGATCGCCTTCTGCTGGTTCGTCTTCTACATGCCGAACTATCTCGGCCACGCGGACAACTACATCCCGGCGAACTCGCTGGTGACGCCGTCGCACATCGTGCCGGAATGGTACTTCCTGCCCTTCTACGCGATGCTGCGCGCGATCACCTTCGACATCGGCCCGATCACGGCGCAGCTCGGCGGCGTCCTCGTGATGTTCGGCGCGATCATCATCCTGTTCTTCGTGCCCTGGCTGGACACGAGCCGCGTGCGCTCGACCTCCTACCGCCCGATGTACAAGATCTTCTTCTGGATCTTCGCGGCGAACGCCGTCCTCCTCGGCTGGCTCGGCTCGCGCCCGGCCGAGGGCATCTACCCGCTGCTCTCGCTCATCGGCACGATCTACTATTTCGGCCACTTCCTGGTCGTGATGCCCGTGCTCGGCCTCATCGAGACGCCGAAGAAGCTGCCGAACTCGATCACCGAGGCGGTGCTCGCCAAGGCCGGCGCCAAGCGCGTCCCGGCCGGCGCTGCCGCTGCTCCGGAGCACAAGGGCTGACGATGCGCATCAAGGATATCCCGATGAGACTGCTCCTGTCGGCGGCCCTGGCCGGCATCCTGACGCTGCCCGCGGCCGCGCAGGAAGCGCAGGCTCCGGCAGCGCAAGCCCCGGCCGCCGAGGCTCCGGCCGAAGGGCTCGACCCGGTGGCCCCGGCCGAGGGTGCCGACGCGGCACAGGAGGCCGAGGCTGCCCGGGAGGGTGAGGCCGAGGCGACGACCGAACCCGCCGAGGGCGAGGACGCGGCCGGCGAAGCCGCCGACGGCGTGATCGAGGGCCCGGCACCGGGCGAGGCGCCGCAGGCCTCCTCCGGCACCGAGGAGGCTGTCGCGGGCGCGGACGCCGAGCACGACGAGGCGGCCGAGGAACACGGCACGCCGCACTATCCGATCAACAAGCCGCGCCACGTCGACTGGAGCTTCGCCGGGCCGTTCGGCCACTGGGACATCGGCCAGCTGCAGCGCGGCCTCAAGGTCTATCGCGAGGTCTGCGCCGCCTGCCACGGGCTCGACCTCGTCGCGTTCCGCAACCTCGAGGACCTCGGCTATTCGGACCCGCAGGTCCGCGCCCTCGCGGCCGAGTACCAGATCGAGGACCCCCTACCGAATGCGGAGGGCGAGATGTTCGAGCGCCCCGGCATTCCGTCGGACCGCTTCCCGAACCCCTACGCCAACCCCGAGCAGGCTGCGGCCTCGAACGGCGGGGCGGTGCCGCCCGACCTGTCGCTCATGGCCAAGGCACGCGCGGTGGAGCGCGGCTTCCCGCTCTTCGTCTTCGACATCTTCACGCAGTATGCCGAGAACGGGCCGGACTACATCTACTCGCTCCTGACCGGCTACGGGCAGGAGGTGCCGGACTACTACGAGATCCAGCCGGGCACGCACTTCAACCCGTACTTCACTGGCGGCATCGCGCTGGCGATGGCCGCGCCCCTGTCGGACGACGTCGTCACCTATGACGACGGTGCCCCGCAGACGGTCGACCAGTACGCGCGGGACGTGTCCGCCTTCATGATGTGGGCCGCAGAGCCGCACCTCGTGGAGCGCAAGGCGACCGGTTTCGTGGTGATGCTCTTCCTCATCATCTTCGGCGGTCTGCTCTATGCGGTGAAGCGCAAAGTCTGGGCCTCGACCCCGCACTGACCGGGTCTCCCCGACGGGACGTTGCGCGAACCCCGCCCTGCAAAGGGCGGGGTTCTTTCGTTCCGGCCGCCTCCTTCTCAAAACCGGGCGCGTCGTCATACGGTTGTGACAGGGCGATCCTAGTTCGGCGTCGTCGCCCGAGGGGCAAACCGACATCTGAGAGGACCGACGATGATGATCCTGAAGCGCACCGCCATCGCGCTCGTCATGGGCACCGCCCTTTCCACCGGTGCCGCCGCGCAGGAGACGGCCACTCCCGCCACGGCCCGCAACGTGATCCTGATGATCTCCGACGGCACGGGCATCGAGACCTGGCGCGCGGCGAGCTACTACCGCTTCGGCGCGCTCGGCCATCAGGCCTACGACGAGTTCGACGTGAAGGTCTTCAGCTCGACCCATCCGCTGAACACGTCCACCACGCCCACCAAGTCCGACGAGGGCCGCGTCGAGTTCGACCCGGCCCAGCTCTGGACGAGCGGCGAGGTCGACACCGTGTTCGAAGGGCGTCTCGGGGACTACAAGGGGTTTTTCGACGGCTACGACTACTCGCGCGACCAGTATACGGACTCGGCCGCCGCCGGCACGGCGCTCGCCTCGGGCCGCAAGACCTACAACAGCGCCATCAACTGGTCGAACGACGACGAGCCGATGAAGCACATCGGCGAGTATGTCGTGGAGAGCGGGCGTGCGCTCGGCGTCGTCTCCTCGGTCCAGTGGACGCACGCGACCCCGGCCGCCTTCCTGGCGCACAACGCCAACCGCAACGAATATGCCGCGATGGGCCGGCAGATCGTCGAGAGCGGTCTGGCGACCGTCGTCATGGGCGCCGGCCATCCGGGCTTCGATGACAACGGCGTCGCGCGCCCGATCGAGGACGAGGAGTACTACGAATTCGTGGGAGGCTCCGAGATCTGGGAGCGTCTCGTCGCGGGCGAGACCGACTATCGCCTGATCGAGAGCGCCGAGGACTTCACCGCGCTGGCCGCCGGCGAGCTCGACATGCAGGGCAAGGAGAAGGTGCTCGGCACGGCGCAGGCCGCCGCGACCCTCCAGTTCAACCGCGAGGGCGTCGCGCTCGGGGACCGCATCGAGAACGTGCCCGAACTGGCGCTGATGACCACCGGCGCGCTGGAGGTCCTGTCCGGCAACGAGAACGGCTTCTTCCTGATGGTCGAGGGCGGTGCGGTCGACTGGGCCGCGCACGCCAACAACCTGCCGCGCCTCATCGAGGAGCAGGTCGATTTCGACATCGCGGTCGAGGCGGCGGTCGAGTGGGTGGAGGAGAACTCCTCCTTCGACGAGACGCTGATCATCGTCACCACCGACCACGGCAACGGCCTCCTTCAGGGCCCGAACTCGCATCGTGAGGCCTATGAGGGCATCGTCAACCAAGGCGCGGGCGCGATGCCGCTGGTGCGCTGGCATTCGGACACCCACACGCGCGAGCTCGTCCCGCTCTGGGCCCACGGCCACGGCGCCGACTTCTTCTCGCGCGTCGCGCAGAGCGATCCCGGTCTGGCCGCCTACGAGGTTCCGCAGGAGGCGCAGGTCTATGTCGACAACACCGACGTCTTCCGCGCCACCGCCGAGGCGATGGGCATCCAGACCGACGTCCCGCCGATGAACTGACGGACCGTTCCGTCCGGCGATCGAAAGGCGGCTCCGGCCGCCTTTCTTCGTCGAAGGCTCCGGCGCATATAGGCGCCATGACTGCCGCGCTCCGACGCTTCCTGGACGAGGACGCCGCCCGTCTCGGCTTCGACGCCGTGGGCGTGGCGCGGGCGCGCGAAGACGCCGTCGCCGCGGGCGGCCTCGACGAGTTCATCGAGAAGGGGCGCTACGGCACGATGGGCTGGATGCCCGAGACCGCCGAACGACGCCGCTCGGCGACGAGTCTCTGGCCGCAGGCCCGCAGCGTCGTCGTCCTCGGGCTGAACTACGGACCGGGCGAGGATCCGCTCGCCAATCTCTCGCGCGTCGACCGGGGCACGATCTCCGTCTACGCCCGGAACCGCGACTACCACGACGTCGTGAAGGGCAAGCTGAAGGAGCTGGCCGGACGGCTGATCGCCAGGGCGCGCCGCGACGGGCTGGGGGAACATGATGCCAAGGTCTTCGTCGATACCGCCCCGCTCATGGAGAAGCCGCTGGGGCAGGCGGCCGGGCTCGGCTGGCAGGGCAAGCACACCAATCTCGTCGCCCGCGACTTCGGCTCCTGGCTCTTCCTTGGCTCGATCCTGACGACGCTCGACCTTTCCGAGGACGAGCCGGGCCGCGACCTCTGCGGCTCCTGCCGGGCCTGCCAGGACGCCTGCCCGACCGGCGCCTTCCCCGCGCCCTACAAGCTCGATGCCCGACGCTGCATCTCCTATCTGACGATCGAGACCAAGGCGGTGGTGCCGGCCGAATTCCGGACGGCCATGGGCAACCGCATCTACGGCTGCGACGACTGCCTCGCCGTCTGCCCCTGGAACAAGTTCGCCCGCGAGGCGCGGGAGGCGAAGCTCAAGGCGCGGGAGGATCTGAAGAGCCCGGCGCTGGCCGATCTCCTGGCGCTCGACGATTCCGGATTCCGGGCACTCTTCTCCGGCTCGCCGATCAAGCGGATCGGGCGGGACAAGTTCGTCTCCAACTGCCTGATCGCGGCGGGCAACAGCGCCGACCTCCGCCTTCTGGCCTCCGTGCGCGCCCTCGCCGGGGACGAGGCTCCGCTGGTGCGCGCCATGGCGGTCTGGGCGCTCCATCGGCTCGACCCGGACGAGGCCTTGGCGCGGCGGGCGGACGCACTTGATAGGGAGGAGGAATCAATCGTCAGGAGCGAATGGCATGCTCTGGGGTCGCCAGGCTGACGCGGTGAAGACCGCTGTGGAAGAGAAGGGTGCGGCGGTCGCGAGCGCGTTCCGGCACGTCGGCGAGGGGGATCTGGAGAAGGCGAAGGCGTCGCTCTCGGCGGCAGGCGTCGGCCTGCCGGAGGCGTTCCGCGACACCCGTGCCCTCGGCGCGCTGGCGATCGGCGCCTGCGCCTTCGGGGCGGTCGCCATCGGAGCCTTCGCGATCGGGCGGCTTTCGGTCGGGCGCATGTCGATCGGCGACGCCCGGATCGGCAAGCTGACGATCGGCGAGCTGGAGGTCCAGTCGCTGACGCGTCCGGAATTCGTCGACCGCCTGGCGGCGAGGCTGCCTTCGTGGCGCTGAGCCTTGCCGCCGCCAACGACGACGGACGGCATGCGGAGGGCGCGTCCATGCGCGCCTTCGTCTTCGGCTGCGGCTACTCGGCCGGCGCCTTCGTGCAGGAAGCGGGGTTGGCCGCGGTCGAAGGCGTGACGACGCGCTCGGCCGGGAAGGCGGCGAGCCTTGCCGCGCGGGGGCTGAGACCGCACGTCTTCGACGGCGAGACGCCGGGGGAGGGGATCGACGCGGCCCTTCACCGGGCGACGCACATCCTCGTCTCCATCCCGCCCGGACATGCGGCCCCGCCGGGGGCTTCGGTCGGCGGCGCCAACGCCACTCCCGGCGATCCGGTGCTGCGCTGGTATCGCGACGCGATCGTGCATGGCGCGCCGGATCTCGCCTGGATCGGCTATCTGTCGACCATCGGCGTCTATGGCGATCATGACGGCGCCTGGATCGACGAGAGCGCCGATCTCGCCTCGACGTCCGAGCGCGGGCGCGAGCGAATCGCGGCCGAACGCGCCTGGATGGAGGCTGGGGATGAGGCGGATGTGCCCGTCGCGATCCTGCGCCTGTCCGGGATCTACGGGCCCGGCCGCAGCGCCTTCGACAAGCTGCGCGAGGGCAAGGCGCGGCGCGTCGTGAAGCCCGGACAGGTCTTCAACCGCATCCACGTGGAGGACATCGCGGGCGCCGCTTTCCATCTGGCGACGAACCGGATCGGCGGGGTCTTCAACGTGACCGACGACGAGCCGGCACCGCCGCAGGACGTGATCGAGCACGCCGCGCGCCTCGCCGGCCTGCCGGTGCCGCCCGACGCGCCCTTCGAGCCGGAGGCCCTGTCGGCGATGGCCCGCTCCTTCTGGGGCGAGAACAAGCGCGTCGGCAACGACGCGCTGAAGGCGACCGGCTACGCGCTGCGCCACCCTGACTACCGCGCCGGCCTCGCCTTGATCCTCAGCCGAGAGGGGCGCTGAGCGCCCCTCCGGTCTGCCGGCGTCAAGCGGAGGCGCGGCCCCGCGCCTTCTTCTCCAGCCGTCGGCGGTGGAGCACCGGCTCGGTATAGCCGCTCGGCTGCTCGGTCCCCTTCAGGACGAGGTCGAGGGCCGCCTGGAAGGCGATGGAGCGCTCGAAGTCCGGCGCCATCTGCTCGTAGGTCGCATCGTTCGCGTTCTGCCCGTCCACGATTTTGGCCATGCGCTGCATGGTCTCGACGACCTGATCCTTCGACACGACGCCGTGCCGCAGCCAGTTGGCGATGTGCTGGGAGGAGATCCGGCAGGTGGCGCGGTCCTCCATCAGCCCCACATCGTTGATGTCCGGCACCTTGGAACAGCCGACGCCGGCATCCACCCAGCGCACCACGTAGCCGAGGATGCCCTGCGCGTTGTTGTCGAGCTCGGCCTGGATGTCCGCTTCGCTCCAGTTGGGGCGAACGGCGACGGGGATCGACAGCACCTCCGAGAGCTTGGCGCGGCTCTGCCCCTCGAGTTCGGCCTGACGCTCGGCGACCGAGACGCGGTGATAGTGCGTGGCGTGCAGCGTCGCGGCCGTCGGCGAGGGCACCCAGGCCGTGTTCGCGCCGGCCTTCGGGTGGCCGATCTTGACCTCCAGCATCTCGGCCATGCGGTCCGGCATCGCCCACATGCCCTTGCCGATCTGGGCATGACCCTTGAGGCCGCAGGCCAGACCCACATCGACGTTGCGGTCCTCGTAGGCCTTGATCCAGGTGGACGACTTCATGTCGCCCTTGCGGATCATCGGACCGAGCTCCATCGAGGTGTGCATCTCGTCGCCGGTGCGGTCGAGGAAGCCCGTGTTGATGAAGACGACGCGGTGGCGGGCCTGGCGGATGCATTCGGCGAGGTTCACCGTGGTGCGGCGCTCCTCGTCCATGATGCCCATCTTGACCGTGTAGCGCTCCAGCCTGAGCGCGTCCTCCACGCGACCGAAGGTCTCGTTTGCGAAGGCGACCTCGTCCGGGCCGTGCATCTTCGGCTTGACGATGTAGACCGAGCCGGCTCTCGAGTTCTTCGGGCCGTCCGTCTTGTTCAGGTCGTGCATGGCGATGAGGGTGGTGAACATCGCGTCCATCAGACCCTCGGGCGCCTCCGAACCGTCCTTCAGGCGAATGGCGGGGTTCGTCATCAGGTGCCCGACATTGCGCACGAGCATCAGCGAGCGGCCGGGCAGCGTCAGGACGGAGCCGTCCGGCGCGGTGTAGTCGCGGTCGTCCTCCAGACGCCGGGTGACCGTCTGGCCGCCCTTCTCGAACGTGTCCGCCAGATCGCCCTTCATCAGGCCGAGCCAGTTGGAATAGACGAGGACCTTGTCCTCCGCGTCGACGGCTGCGACCGAATCCTCGCAGTCCTGGATGGTCGTCAGCGCGGACTCCAGAACGACGTCCGAAATGCCCGCTCCATCGGTGGAGCCGATGGGGGAGGAGCGGTCGATCACGATCTCGGCGTGGAGGCCGTTGGTGCGCAGGAGAACGGCGGTGGGCGCATCGGGCGCGCCGCGATAGCCGGCGAACTGCTTCGGGTCGGCGAGCGGCAGGTGACGCCCGTCGGCCGTCAGGATCTCGAGCCGGCCGTTCTCGACATGCAGGCCGGTCGCCTCGCTCCAGGCCGCGCCCGAGACGGGGGCGGAGGCGTCGAGGAACTCGCGCGCCCAGGCGATCACGCGTTCGCCGCGCTTGGGGTTGTAGCCGCGGCCCTTCTCGGCGCCTCCGTCTTCCGCGATCGCATCCGTGCCGTACAGGGCGTCGTAGAGCGAACCCCAGCGCGCGTTCGCCGCGTTCAGCGCGTAGCGCGCATTGGTGACGGGCACGACGAGCTGAGGGCCGGCGACGCCGGCGATCTCCGGATCGACATTCGTGGTCTCGACCTTCACGCCGCCCTTGTCCTCGACGAGATAGCCGATCTCGCGCAGGAAGGCCTCGTACTCCGCGCCGTCGACGCTGCCTCCCTTTCGGGCGCGGCACCATTCGTCGATCTTCGCCTGGAGATCGTCGCGCACGGCGAGAAGCTCGCGATTGCGCGGGGCGAGGTCGTGGAGAAGATCCGACAGCGCCGTCCAGAAGGCGTCCGGCTCGATTCCGGTGCCCGGCAGGGCCCGGGCTTCCGTGAATTCCTTCAGCTCGGGTGCGACCTGCAGCCCGTGCAACTCGATCATCTGGCTCATCGCTTCCCCCTTCGCGGCCGTGCGGTCTTCTCGGAGATCGACCATCCGCTTGGCTCTTGTCAAATGGACGACACCCGCGCCGTGCTATCGAAGCGCCGGCCGCCTTGACTCGGCGGGCCCGGGCCGGTGCAACTGGGCGCCTGGGGACAGGCGGGGCCGGCACGGGCCGTTCAAGACGAAGCCGAAGACGAAGGATCAGAGGACATGACGAAGACGACGAGACGCGGCGCGGCACTGGCTCTTCTGATGGCGGGCGTGGCGCTGCCCGCGCACGCCTTCGAGCTGACGATCATCCACACCAACGACGTCCACGACCGGTTCGAGCCGATCACCTCCTCCGGCTCGACGTGCTCCGAGGAGCAACTGGCCGAGGCCGGCGAGTGCTTCGGCGGGATCGCGCGACTGGCGAGCGCCATCGAGGAGCGGCGCGAGGCGGCCGAGAACGCACTGGTGCTCGACGCCGGCGACTGGTTCCAGGGCACGCTCTTCTTCGTCCAGTACGGCGGCTCGGTCGCCGCCGAGATGGTCAACACCATCGGCTTCGACGCGGTCGCCGTCGGCAACCACGAGTTCGACAACGGGCCGGAAGGGCTCGACGACTTCGTCAACGCGCTCGACGTGCCGCTCCTCTCCGCCAACATCGACGTCTCGGCCGAGCCCGATCTCGAGGACGGGCTGATCGAGCCGTCGACGGTCGTCGAGGTCGGCGGCGAGAGGATCGGCATCATCGGCGTCGTCGCGGAGGACACGCCCGAACTCGCCTCCACCGGCGAGGTCGCCTTCTCCTCCGTCACGGATGCGGTGCGGGCCGAAGTGGAGACGCTGACCGGCGAGGGCGTGAACAAGATCGTCGTCCTCTCGCACATCGGCTACGTGGCCGACCAGGCGCTCGCCGCCGCGGTGGAAGGCATCGACGTGATCGTCGGCGGCCATTCGCACACGCTTCTGGCCAACGACGTCGAGGGCGCGGTGGGCCCCTATCCGACGATGGTGGCAGGGCCGGACGGGACGCAGGTTCCGATCGTGCAGGCCGCGGCCTACACCCAGTATCTGGGCGAGCTGAAGGTCACCTTCGACGAGAACGGCGTGGTCACCGCCGCGTCCGGCGACCCGATCCAGCTCGTCGACACGATGCCGGAGAACGAGGAGATCAAGGCCCGGATCGCCGAGCTCTCCGAAGGACTCGACGAGATCCGCAACCGCGTGGTCGGCGAGACCTCGGCGCCGATCGACGGCTCGCGCGAGACCTGCCGGGCCGGCGAGTGCGAGATGGGCAACCTCGTCGCCGACGCCATGCTGGACCACACGTCGAGCCAGGGCACGCAGATCGTCATCATCAACGGCGGCGGGCTTCGCGCCTCGATCGACGAGGGCGAGGTGACGCAGGGCGAGGTTCTGACGGTCCTGCCCTTCCTCAACACGCTCTCCACCTTCGAGGTGTCCGGCGAGGCGATCGTTCAGGCGCTGGAGAACGGCGTCGGGCAGGTGGAGGAGGGCGCCGGGCGCTTCCCGCAGGTCGCCGGGCTCCAGTACGACTGGTCGCGGACCGCCGCGCCGGGAAGCCGCATCCGCGAGGTGCGCGTGGAGAACGCCGAAGGCGAGTGGGAGCCGATCGACCCTTCGGGCACCTATCTCGTCGCCTCCAACAACTTCATGCGCAACGGCGGCGACGGCTACGAGAGCTTCGTCGATGCGCAGAACGCCTATGATTTCGGGCCGACCCTCGACACCGTGCTCGCCGAGTACCTCTCCGGCCGGGACGGACCCTACGAGCCCTATCTCGACGGGCGCATCAACGAAGTCGACTGAGACGCGTCGAACCCTCCCTCGCCATGACGGGAAGGCCCGGCCGGCGCCCCGCCGGCCGGGCCTTCCCGTTCCTGCCGGAACGCCGGCTTGCCCGCGCCGTTCACCTGAACGTTGCAAGGGGAGCGAAGGCGCGTGCCGTCCATCTACGAGAAGCTGAACATCCGCGCCGTGGCCTACGATCCGGCCTTCGAGATCGAGGAGCCCGACGAGAGGGAGGTGGCGGACGGCATCGTTCGCGAGATGCGCCGCATCATCGAGATCACGAAGAAGGACTACGGGCATGGTGTTCGCACCGTGCACGCCAAGGCGCACGGCATTATCACGGGCCGGTTCGAGGTGCTGCCGGATTTGCCGGCGGAACTCGCGCACGGGCTGTTCTCCCAGGCGAAGTCCTATCCGGCGGTCCTGCGCTTCTCCACCAATCCCGGCGACATCCTGGACGATTCGGTGTCGGTCCCGCGCGGGCTCGCGGTGAAGGTGCTGGGCGTCGAAGGCGAGCGCCTGCCGGGGTCGGAGGGCGAGGTGACGCAGGATTTCGTGACCGCGAACGGTCCGGCCTTCGTCGCGCCGAGCGGAGCCGCCTTCCTGCAGAGCCTGAAGCTCCTGTCACGGACGACCGACACGCCGCAGGCTCTCAAGAAGGGGTTGTCGACCATCCTGCGCGGTGTCGGGTCGGCGCTCTCCGCCGTCGGGCTGGAGAGCCCGACGCTCAAATCCATGGGCGGGCATCCCGCGACCCACATCCTCGGCGAGACCTTCTTCAGCCAGGCGCCTCTGCTCGTCGGACCCCACATGGGCAAGATCCAGATCGTCCCCGTGACAGAGGCGTTGCGGGCTTTGAAGGACGAGCGGGTCGACGTCTTCGGCCGCCCCGACGCCCTGCGCGAGGAGGTGGCGAAATTCTTCGCGGAGCAGGGCGGCGAGTGGGAGCTGCGCGTCCAGCTCCTCACCGACCCGCAGACCATGCCGATCGAGGACGCGTCGGTGATCTGGCCGGAGGACCGGAGCCCGTACGTCCCGGTCGCGCGCATCGTGATTGACCCTCAGACGAGCTGGGGCGAGGAGCGGACGGCCAGGCTTGACGACGAACTTTCCTTCTCCGTCTGGCATGGGCTCGCGGCGCATCGCCCGCTGGGCTCCATCATGCGGGTGAGGAAACCCGCCTACGAGATGTCGTCCACCGAGCGGCGCCGCTTCAACGGCTGCCCGCTGCACGAGCCGCGCAAGGCGGCCGAGATCGGCGCGGCCGACGTGGCGGACCACGCCGCATGAGCGTCGATCTCTGGTACTGGCCGGGCATCCAGGGCCGCGGCGAGTTTCCGCGCCTCGTCCTGGAAGCCGCCGGCGTTCCCTATCGCGAGATGGCGCAGTGGCCCGAGTCGGACGGCGGCGGCGTTCCGGCGATGCAGGCCTTCCTGGAAGGGCGACGGGGCCATCCGATCCCCTTCGCCCCGCCCTTCGTCGTCGACGGAGATACGCTCGTCTCGCAGGCGGGGGCGGTCTCGGCCTATCTCGGCGAGACCTACGGTCTGGCCCCGACGAGCGAGCCGCAGCGCATCTTCGCGCGATCCCTCGCCTTGACGACGGCCGACGCCGTCGCCGAGTCGCACGACGTCCACCACCCGGTCGGCGTCGGCCTCTACTACGAGGATCAGAAGGCCGAGGCGCTGCGCCGGGCGAAGGAGTTCCGCGCCGAGCGCATCCCGAAGTTCCTCCAATGGTACCAGGTGCTGATCGAGGCGAACCCGGATGGCTCCGGCTTCCTGATCGGCGATCGGATGACCTATTGCGACCTCGGCCTGTTCCAGCTGGTCGAGGGTCTGCGCTACGCCTTTCCCAAAAGGATGAGGAGCGTGGAGCCCGCTGTGCCGGGGGTGTCGGGCCTGGTCGATACCGTCCGGCGGCATGAGCGCGTCGCGGCCTATCTCGCCAGCGACCGCCGCCAGGCCTTCAGCGAGGACGGAATCTTCCGGCACTACCCCGAACTCGACGGAGCCGAGTAGGTCGGGTGCCGGTGGTTCCGGCCGAGCCCCGCGCTCCCTATATCCGGGCCTTCGAACGCATCGCCGGCGGCGCCTCGAACGGACGCCCCGCGAGGGAAAGGACGAGACATGAAGGACTACCGCAAGACCGAAGAGGCCGTCGCCGCCCTGACGCCCGAGGAGTTCTACGTGACGCAGCAGAGCGGCACGGAGCGCCCCGGCACCGGCAAGTACCTGCACAACAAGCAGCCCGGCCTCTACGTCGACGTCGTCTCCGGCGAGCCGCTCTTCGCCTCCGCGGACAAGTTCGACTCCCATTGCGGCTGGCCGAGCTTCACGCGCCCGATCGAGCCCGCGAACGTCGCCGAGCTAAGGGATACGAGCCACGGCATGGTGCGCACCGAGGTCCGCTCGGCCGGCGGCGACAGCCATCTCGGCCACGTCTTCGAGGACGGGCCGTTGGATCGCGGCGGGCTTCGCTACTGCATCAACTCCGCCGCCCTGCGCTTCGTGCCGCTGGAGGAGATGGAGGCCGCGGGCTACGGCGACTACGTCGATCAGGTGAAGGCGGCGGGCTGATCCAGAGCGCATGTTCGTGTGGTCGCCCATCATGAGCGACCACACGAAAAGGTTATGCGCTCGAAAGTTTTCTACTAAGGATTGTTAATCCTTAGATTGCAATCTTTCCCTCCATGCGGGTGGAGGGGTGCATGGAGGCCGAGCGTTTCATCCGCCGTTGGTCGGGCCTCGATGGCGGGCAGGAGCGCGCCAACTACGCGCTCTTTTTGTCCGAGCTTTGCGATCTGATCGGCGTCGAACGTCCCGATCCCGCCCGCAAGGCCCACGAACTCAACGACTACGTCTTCGAGCGCCGCGTCGAATGGCGGGACGCCGACGGACAGAGCGCCGGCCGCATCGATCTCTACAAGCGCGGCTGCTTCATCCTCGAGGCCAAGCAGAGCGCCAAGCGGAGGGTTCGCCCGGCGGGGCAGGGCGATCTGTTCCGCAGCGAGCCGCCGGAGGAGCCCGCCCTCGACGGTCTCGACCGCGTGATGATCCAGGCGCGGCGTCAGGCCGAGCGCTATGCGACGGCGCTGCCGCCGGATCACCCCTATCCGCCCTTCGTCATCGCCTGCGACGTCGGACGGGCGATCGAGCTCTACGCCGACTTTTCCGGACACGGGCGCCACTATGCCCAGTTCCCGGATGCGCGTGGCGCACGGATCGAGCTGCACGAGCTTCGCCACCCCGCCATCCGCGAACGACTTCGGGCGGTGTGGAACACGCCCTCCAGCCTCGACCCGGCGCGGCGCTCGGCCGCCGTCACGCGCGAGATCGCGGGCGCGCTCGCGGAGCTGTCCCGCACGCTGGAGGCCCGCGGCTTCGAGCCGCGCCAGGTGGCCCTGTTCCTGATGCGCTGCCTGTTCACGATGTTCGTGGAGAACATCGGTCTCCTGAAGGCGGACGGCTTCACCCGCATCCTTCACCGCTGTCTGCGCGAGGGCGCGAGCTTCGTCTTCGAGATCGGCGATCTCTGGCGCCGCATGGATGTCGGCGACTATTCGCCGGGCCTTGGCCAGCGCGTCCTGCGCTTCAACGGCAAGCTCTTCAAGGCGGCGATGCCGCTCGACCTGACGGCGGGCGAGATCGAGAAGCTGCACGAGGCTTCGCTGGCGGACTGGAAGGACCTCGAACCCGCGATCTTCGGCACGCTGTTCGAGCAGGCCCTCGATCCGGTCGAGCGCCGCCGCGTCGGCGCGCATTATACGCCGCGGGCCTATGTCGAGATCGTCGTGGATGCCACGATCATGGAGCCGCTCAAGCGCGACTGGGTGGCCGCCCAGGCCGCCGCCGAACAGGCGATGCGGCTCGGCTCGCGCACGCTCGCCGCAGGGGAGGTCGAAGCCTTCCTCGCGCGCCTGTCGAGCGTCCGCGTCCTCGATCCCGCCTGCGGCACGGGCAATTTCCTCTATGTCGCGCTGCGCCGCATGAAGCAACTCGAGGGCGAGGCGGTGAAGCTCCTGCGGGAGATCCGTGGCGAGCGCGCGGGGGCGCTCGGGCATGCGACGGTGCAGCCGGACCAGTTCGCGGGCATCGAGATCAATCCGCGGGCGGTCGAGATCGCCGAGCCCGTCCTGTGGATCGGCTCGATCCAATGGCACATGGCGACCTATGGCGAGGCCCCGCCCGAACCGATCGTGAAGGATGCCGACCACATCCTGTCGCGCGACGCTCTCCTGACCTGGGACGGCGACCCGGAGAAGCAGCTGAAGCGCGACCGGCTCGGCCGACCGGTCGTCGACGCGTCGGGCCGCGAGGCCTACGCCTACCCGAACGCACGGGTCGCCGAATGGCCGGCGGCCGACTTCATCGTCGGCAATCCGCCCTTCGTCGGCGGAAAGGACATCCGCGAGCGCCTCGGCGCGTCCTATGCGCAAGCGCTGGGCAAGGCCAATCCCGACGTCGCGCCCTCGGCCGATCTCGTCATGCAGTGGTGGGACCGTGCGGCCGCGATCCTGGCGAGGAGGGACGGCCGGCTGAGGCGCTTCGGCTTCGTCACCACAAACTCGATCGCGCAGGTCTTCCAACGTCGCGTCGTCGAGCGCCATCTCGCCGGGGATGACGCGATCCACCTGGTCCTCGCGATTCCCGACCATCCCTGGACGCGCGCCTCGAAGGACAATGCGGCGGTGCGCATCGCCATGACGGTGGCCGAACGCGGGGCGGGGGAGGGCGTGCTGCGGCGGGCCG